>NZ_BQXM01000006.1 GCF_022836495.1 Desulforhabdus sp. TSK | reverse complement strand
ACCGTGGCACTTCTGGATGAGAGCCAGCAGCATTTGACCAAGAATGTCAGCCTTACGGCTGAAGATGGCCGAAGAGATGTCCAAGATCTTGTACATGGAGAGTCCTTTGAGAATTTCTTCGAGCTGCTTGCTCAAGAGTGCAACGCACCGAGCTGTCCAATCCTCCTGCTCCTCCAGACGGGCATCGAACATGGGAAGAACCTGAGCTGCCATACCGACCTCCTTTGCAGAATGGTTGTTCCCATGTTTATTTATTCTAAATTTTCGGTTCTGTCCTGCACTATTTTACAGTTGGTAGCCGTTGCTCGTCGATCGTACGAAAAGCAGCGGCCACTTCTTCAACCCTCAGCCCTTAAAAAACAGGGAATGCGCCCCGTCAAACTCACCATCGCCCACGAGAACGACTTTGGCGCCTTTTGGAATTAGAGGGTGCACCTGCTGGAGGATTTTGATGTGTTCCGCTTCGGGAAGGTGCCCTTTTTTCCCTTTGACCACCAGCCAGGCAATTGGCAATGCTCGTTGTTTGTAGACTACGGAAACCACAAGTGCCATACAACCCCGGCCAACCGTGCTCCCATCCATGGCCAACACCAGGGTCTCCCTGGACAGGCATGAGAGGAGAGCTTTTGCGAAAGGCAGAAAGTAAGTTTCCAAATCGAATTTCTTGTTTTTCATGAGACGGTGAAGCCGTTTTTCGTTGCTTGCAGGCAGTGCGTTGCCCGGCATTTCATCGGCAATGTGGGAAAGATGGCAATCCTTATTTCGTATGATGCCGCAAACGAGAGCAGCTGTGAGATTGAGTATCCTGCCACCATTACCGGACTCTTGGGCTGAGCAGATTACAGTCAATGCTCGGCGAACAGCGGTGAACATTTTTTGCTATCAGACATCACAGACTCCTTTCTCTCATCAATTTCAAGAGTTTTAGTCTAAGATACTGATTTTACAGGAGGCTGTCCAGCGAAAAATGTGTCCGGTAGCAAAATCAATATAACAAATGCTTACAAACGTATGATATGGGAATCAATAAATTTTTATTAGCACAACAAATATCCGAAAGAATAACACGTCAAATGGAAAAATTTATATTATTTAATGATGGGAAGATTCATAGAATATTTTGAATCTTCCCTATCAACAACCCATTAAACATAGGGCGTCCAAAAAAGATCTGAATCGCCCAGATTCTTTACCCGTTTTTTGGTCTCCCGGATTTTCCGGGAAAATGGCCGCCAGAGCTTGACTTGGGAGGTTTCGCCGGGTCCAAAAACCGGGCAACGGCCGAAAGCCGATTTGGACGCCCTACATTAAACATCAGCATAACTATAAATAAAAGTTACAAACCTAATTCTTGTGCAAGTGTACCACGATAGTGCCAATATAATGTTTTCTTATCATTTGCTAGTGTATTAGCTACCATATAGAAAACATTTGCTTTCTTACCAGTTCCTATTGCAAGCAAAGGTTGCTTACCATTCTTATCTTTTGCCGTTGTCATTACTGTTACTTGAAATGCAGTATTACTGGATTTAGAAAAAGTCACAAAGCGTGTAGCAGCATCTAAAGTATAGATATTTAATGTATCCTGACCTCCTATCAGTGGCATAGTATTTTGTAAGGCGTAATAGTTCGAAATATTCGTTGTGGCCATATGCGATGCAGGCAACACCAAACCTGTAAACCTAGCTTTTGTAACATATCGTTGATAGTAAGGTATGGCTACCGCCGCCAGGATGCCGATGATGGCCACGACGATCATCAATTCCACCAGGGTAAAACCTTTGCTTTCGCGCATTTTCACTAACATGTCCTGTTCCTCCTTTTAGAATATTGAGACTCTGCATTTTGATTGTGTCTGAACTCTTTTCTCTGTTTCCTTGCCCTCCCTTCATGCATGATTTGAGCAAGATGCTACCCCCATGTTGTGGACTGAACGTCACTCTGGTGAAGACCAGGGTCCAAGGCGTTTGGGTTGGCCTAGGTTCCGGCTTTTGCCGGAGTTACGTCCTTAACTTTAGTCAGCATCATTGGGCGCTCATCTCCGCCAAGACCGTAATCATCCTTCCATTCTTTGAAATACATTCTCAAAGCAACGATTATGCCGCTTAGCACTCCGGCGAGAGGGTGTCAAAAATCCGACTCCCGGCAGGGCTCTGCATTCTTGGAAGCGGGTCATGGATTGTAGGATGGACGGACTGGCGTTCCTGAACGACACGATGCTTGGTGCCGGGAAGGTACTGCGGCGTTGTATATTCCAAACGGATGAGATACTGACTTCTTGCTGATCCCGCAGGAGCGGCTTCCAGCTGCGAGTGCACCACCCGGTTCCCAATAGAATCGCGACTGTAAGCCCCTCGTACAAATGCCAGGATTAAACCCGTTCGCAGTATAGATGATGAGACTTCCGGCTTGGCGGTAGGATGGATGGGGGTGTCGATTGGTTGCGAAAGGGCGGAGATGTCCCCATCAGTTTGGTCGTTATGTTTTGATTTACCCTACCCCGCTCACAAATTATTTTTGAAAGTTTGTATTTTCCTGGATTCCTGCGTTCGCCTGAATGACGTTCCGGGGGGTGAGCCAGCACCATCGAATTGGCTCAAATCTGTTCAGTGGCTCGGTGGCTCCGCACGGGAGGGCTTCTCGGTGTCCCTGGATGCTGTCAAGAATCCATCATGTTCTGTTGGCTTTTTGAAGTTTGGGCGGTCGAAAGAACTATCCGGGATGTTTTTTGTGACAAAAAATGTCACGACGCGGGCAGAATGTGTCACCGGGTCTGGAAGGTCTTGGCGTCTTCGTTTGAAGTGGGACTGAGGGGGGATTTGGGGTGGCGGTGACACCCCCCTGCCCCCCTTCTATGGGGGGAATCGCAGAACCGGCCGGTCATTCCCGGACAACCGGCGCCCTGCCCCTCTCAAAGAGGGGAATCGAACTCTCCCATAGACCGGAAGTTGCGCCACCCTGTATTAGGAGCTTAAACCCTGCAAAGGAGCTTTGTGCTGAAGATCCCAAGCTCGCCGCCATTTTTCTATAAGAACGGCTTCTAAAGGAACGGCTTCCAGTCGTGACAGAAACCGGCACCCGTACACCTTGTCGCGGCAGGATGCCGCTCCTACAAAGAAATGCGGGTAAGGGGTGCGTATAGGCATTCGTTCTTGCTAACAGCTCATTACTAACAGCTGAAAGGCCACTCCGACCGGGCGACGACAATCTGTCTGCGGGGGCCGGATTCCATCGGTGCAACGGGCTCATTTTCATACGAAAATGGCTGCAATCTTGCAACCCACATCGCCCATCTCAACCCGTTGCAGAACAATTTGCGGCACTTCAGTTTCAACCATACAATAGCTCTCGAGGATACGGAGGAATTTCTATCCATGCGACTCTCAGCAAACCGACGGCGCCTGTCCCTTTACCTTGTGGCGATCCTTCTCGTGCTCAGTTTGACGTCGACCGCCCAGGTCCCGGCCAGTCCAGCCGAGGCACCCAAAGACGCACCCAAAGAGGCGCTCAACGAGACGACCATCGCACGAGTCGGCCATCCGGGAGAGACGTTGCAGGTCGCTCCTGCAGCCCCTCCGGTTCCATCCAGCGCTTCCACCGAACCGACACCCCCTCCCCCTCCACCTATCGTTGTACCCGATGGGTCCAGGCACTCCGACTCCGTGCGGGGTCAGGTCACGGCAGCCCTCCGGCAGGAGTATTTCACCTACGAGCCCAGAGATATGGTGGACCCCTTCGTCTCCTTCATCGCTCCCGTGGAGGCTTCGCCCGCCGCGCTTCCTGAGGAAGACGAGCCATCTCTCCCCCCTGTCCTGCAGAAGCCCCTCACTCCCCTGCAGAAGATGAGTCTTTCAGAAATAGAAAAGGGACTCAAGGCCATTACCTGGGGAGACCTTGGTCGCAAGGCCATCATTGAAGATGCTGCGGGAAAGGGCTACATTGTCTGTGTCGGAACACCGGCGGGAGACAAGCGGGGGGTCATCACGGAAATTTTCAACGATGGAATGGTGATCCAGCAGGAGACCTGGGACAAGAAGCTGAAGCGGATCGTGCCTCAGAATTCGCTGGTGAAGCTCAAGAAAGAGAAAGACAAGTAGATGCTCGCAAGGAAACCTTGTTTGATCCATTTGTGAACGAGCACTTCAAATACCCCCTTTACTCCATGGCGGTGAAAATCACCATGATTTTCTTCGGGTAAGATGCTATTCATAATAACAAATCAGATGACCGTGCGAGGCATGTTATGGGAAAAGTTGTCCGATCCAGAGAAAAAATGCGGAACCACAGCAACCGACTTCGCGCCGCCGGGTTACGTCCCCTGCTGGTGTGGGTTCCGGATTCGAGGCTGCCCGGATTTGCCGAAGAAGCCCGACGCCAGTCCTTGCTGGTGAGTCGCAGTGCCGCAGAAAACGAGGCACTTGATTTCATCGAAGCAGCCGCAGATACGGATGGTTGGCAATGAAACGAGGGGATATCGTTTTGGCTGTCGCCGCAGGTGATTATGGAAAGCCACGCCCCGTGGTGATTGTGCAATCGGATCTTTTCAATGAGACACACTCAAGTCTTGTGGTGTGTCTCATGACGAGCGACTTACAGGATGCTCCTCTCTTTCGAATAACTGTTCAACCATTGGAGCAAAACGGACTGCAGGTTCCCTCCCAAATCATGGTCGATAAGATCATGGCGCTGAGACGCGATAAAGTGCGCACCCAAATCGGCACGCTGGACGGAGAAACAATGGTTCGCCTCAATCGTTCTCTCATGCTTTTCTTGGGGCTTGCATAGCCGCACATTAAATTCTGCAGTCGATTCACTTCCCCCTGATAAGCGAAATGAGCAGCATGACGGCCCCCACGCTGATGGCGCTGTCGGCGACATTGAAAGCGGGCCAGTGGTACGCCCCGACATAGACGTCCAGAAAATCCACCACCGATCCCAGGCGGACGCGGTCCACCAGGTTTCCCAAAGCCCCTCCCACGATGAGCGCATACCCCCAGCGGTTCCATACGTCGTCGCTCTTGAGCTTGCGATAGGCCAAGAGAATCATGACCACGATGAGGATAGTGACGGCCACGAAGAAGGCTTGGCGCCAGAAGGAAGGAGCGCCCGCCAGGATGCTGAAAGCCGCCCCCGTGTTGCGGGCGTGGACGAGATTGAAGAATCCCGGGATGATTTCCTTGACGGTGTGGAGGGGGAAATAGACCAGGACCAGGGCTTTGGTCGCCTGGTCCAGGGCGACGACAAGGGCGACAACCAGGGTTAGGAACGTCATGAATGAAAGACCTTTTAATGGGTACGCTGAGGACGCTGATGTTCCGCTGACAAACGCTGATAAAACTTTTCTTGAATTTTAAAAAATCAGCGTCCTCAGCGCTCCGTCTGCGTCCTCAGCGTCCCGCTTTTACTGTCCGGCGACGACAGGGTGGCAGCGGTGGCAGATGACGGGATGGTCAAGGAACCGGCCGACGCTCTCATCCCGCACCCAGCAGCGCTCGCATTTTTCGCCCAGTGCGGGCTCTACCTGAATCAGCAATCCAGCCGTTTCCACGCCCTTCACGGGGGCAGGGAGCTCCGACGCCGTCACAAAACTGACCTGGGACACAATGAAAATCGACCGGAGGAGCTCTTCCTGTCCGGCAAAACCTTCCTGCAAGGCCTCGGGCAGAGCGAGCTTCACCCACGCATCCAGGGGATGGCCGATGGTCTTGGCCTGGCGAGCGCCTTCCAGGGTGCGCGTCACGTCGCTTCGCAGAGACAGGATCGTCTGCCAGCGCGCGTTCAGGGCCTCATCCTGGAATGCGGGATTTACCTCGGGAAAGCTTTCCAGGTGAACGGTCTCGCTCGTCCGGTGGGGCAGATAGGTCCAGGCTTCATCCGCCGTGAACGAGAGGATGGGCGCCATCAGTTTGAGCAGGGATGTCAAAATCTCGTGGAGGGCCGTCTGGGCTGACCGGCGCGCCGGGCTCGCCGTGCCGGTGGTGTAAAGGCGGTCTTTCAAAATATCCAGGTACAGAGCGCTCAGATCCACAACGCAGTAGTTGTGGAGGGCATGATAGACGCGGTGGAACTCGAACCTCTCGTAAGCCGTGCGGACCCTCTGGAGCAGGTCCTGCAGCTGTCCGAGAGCAAACCGGTCCAGCTCCTCCATTTGACCGTACGGAACGGCGTCCCGGGCCGGGTCGAAGTCATTGAGGTTGCCCAGCAGGAAGCGGCAGGTGTTCCGGATGCGCCGATAGGCTTCACTCAAACGCTTGAGGATGTCCTGGGAGATGCGAATGTCGTCCCGGTAGTCCTCCCCCGAGACCCACAGGCGCAGGATTTCCGCACCGTACTGGCGAATGATTTCTTCAGGGGCGATGACGTTGCCGAGAGACTTGGACATTTTGTAGCCCTGGCCGTCCACCACGAACCCGTGGGTGAGGACACTCCGGTAGGGGGCCACATCCCGGGTACCCACCGCCTCCAGGAGGGAGGAATGGAACCAGCCCCGATGCTGGTCGCTCCCCTCCAGGTACAGGTCCGCAGGTGCATCGAGATACGGACGGCCTTCCAGCACGGCGGCGTAGGATGCGCCCGAATCGAACCAGACGTCCAGGATGTCCATCTCCTTCTTGAAGCGGGATTTCCCGCACCCGGGGCAGGCGGCTCCCGGCGGCAGGAGCTCTTCCGTGGGCCGCGCAAACCAGCAGTCAGCCCCTTCCTTTTCGAAGAGCGCCGTCACATGGTCGAAGACTTCCCGGGAAGCCAGCAACTCCCCACATTCCTCGCAGGTGAAAACCGTGATGGGGACTCCCCAGGACCTCTGCCGCGAGATGCACCAGTCGGGGCGGTTGGCGATCATGTTATGGATGCGGTCGCGCCCCCACCCGGGGATCCACTCGACCCGGTCGATCCAGTCGAGGGCCTTTCGCCGCAGGTCGTTTTTTTCCATGGAAATGAACCACTGTTCGGTGGCGCGGAAAATAACGGGCTTCTTGCAGCGCCAGCAGTGGGGATAGCTGTGGGTGATCCCCTTCTGGAGCACGAGCCTCCCCACTTCCTTCAATGTGGCAATGACCGCCTCGTTGGCATCGAAGACGAACTGTCCTTCGAAAAGGGGCACCTCCGCCGTGAAGCGGCCTCGGTCATCGACGGGCGAGAGCACCTCCAGCCCATACTGCAGGGCCATATCGTAATCTTCGCGCCCATGGCCCGGAGCGGTGTGAACACAGCCGGTACCGGCTTCCAACGTGACATGGGCTCCCAGAACGAGGACCGAATCCCGATCCAGGAAGGGATGCCGGCACTTGAGGCCCTCCAGGTCGGACGCCCGGAAGGTGCGCACGATCCGGTAATCCGCGATGCCGAAGCTCTGCATGCAGCCTTCCACCAGCCCCTCGGCCATGATCCAGATTTCACCCCCCTGCGCAGCCACCGCCGCATACGTGAAATCGGGATGGAGGGCAATCGCCAGGTTGGCGGGCAGGGTCCAGGGGGTGGTGGTCCAAATGAGAACGGAAACCGCTTTTCCTGCCAATTCAGGGAATCCCGCACCGCTTTCGGCCGAAAGAGGGAATTTCACATAGATGGAAGGCGAGGAGTGATCGTGGTATTCGACCTCCGCTTCGGCCAGCGCCGTCGTGCAGCTGGAGCACCAGTAGATGGGCTTCTTGCTCCGAATGACGCCTCCGCGGTCAAAAAAACGCCCCAGCTCCCGGGCAATGGCCGCTTCGTAATCATAGGACATGGTAAGGTAAGGGTTTTCCCATTCCCCCAGGCCTCCCAGCCGCTTGAATTCCTGCCGCTGGATGTCGATGAAGCGCTCGGCGTACCTGCGGCAGTGCTGCCGGATTTCGACCTTCGTCATGGTCTTTTTGCGCGGCCCCAGCTCCTTGTCCACATTGTGCTCGATGGGCAGGCCGTGGCAATCCCACCCGGGAACGTAGGGAGCGTCGAAGCCGCTCATCTGGCGGGACTTGATGATCATGTCCTTGAGAATTTTATTGAGGGCCGTGCCCAGGTGGATGTGCCCGTTGGCGTAAGGGGGACCGTCATGGAGAATGTAGGTGGGGCGTCCCTTGCTCTGCTCTCTCAGCTGGTGGTAGAGCCGCATTTCCTCCCATTTGGCCAGAATTTCGGGTTCGCGTTTGGAGAGATTCGCTTTCATGGGAAAGGCGGTCTGAGGCAGATTGAGCGTATTCTTATAGTCCATGGTTCATTCCCCTTACATAAAAAAAGGCGGCAAGCCCCTTCAGGTTCAGTTCACGATCAACCGAAAATATACTGCCGTGAACGGCTGAACACCTGACTTCTGTAGGAGCGGCTTCCAGCCGCGACTCTATTGGGACATAGCTGTTTTTTGTCACGGGTCGCGGCTGGAAGCCGCTCCTACAAAGTCATCAATCCGTCAGGATCTCAACCGTGTGGAATACAGAAGCAGACTTCTACTAGCATACCGTTTCCACAAGTCAATACCCTAAGTACAACTCAATACGTTAGAGTGTCCACCACTCGATTTGTCATTCCGGCAGTCCTTTAGCCGGAATCCACAGAAAAAACTGGATGCCGGCTTAAAAACTGCCGGCATGACGAGCGGACTAATGGACATCTTATTCTGTGGACGTGTACCAAGAAAACAAAAAAGCTCTCCCGCCGTTGGGTGACACCGGACGAGAGAGCTCGAAAGCAAGGCGGATGAGCGACGCCGTGGGCACGGTACGCCGCTCAAAGGCCGTCGGATCTTAGTACATTCCGCCTCCGGGAGGCATGCCGCCGCCCATGGGCATGGGTTCGTGCTCTTTGGGGATATCGGAGATCATGCACTCGGTGGTGAGCATGAGGGCCGAAACACTGGCAGCGTTCAGGAGCGCGGTGCGGGTCACCTTCGTGGGATCGATGACACCGGCTTCGATGAGGTCGCAGAATTCATTGTTTTCCGCGTTGTAGCCGAAGGCGCCTTCACCGGTCTTGACTTTCTGCACGATGACGGAGCCTTCTTCGCCGGCGTTGATGGCGATCTGGCGGGCAGGCTCTTCCAAGGCGCGCTTCACGATATTGAGTCCCAGCTTTTCATCGCCTTCCAGCTTCAGATTCTCCAAAGCGGCGAGGCAGCGCAGGTAAGCCACTCCACCACCGGGAACGATGCCTTCTTCCACGGCAGCACGTGTCGCGTTGAGAGCGTCTTCCACGCGGGCTTTCTTTTCTTTCATTTCCATTTCCGTCGCAGCGCCCACGCTGATCACGGCAACACCGCCCACGAGCTTCGCCAGGCGTTCCTGCAGCTTTTCGCGGTCGTAGTCGCTGGTGGTTTCTTCGATCTGGGCACGGATCTGGCGGACACGGCCTTCCAGGGCCTTGCGATCGCCGGCGCCGTCCACGATGGTGGTGTTGTCCTTGTCGATGCGGATGGTCTTGGCCCTGCCGAGGTCATTCAGGGTAACCGCTTCCAGCTTGATGCCCTTCTCTTCGCTGATGACCTGGCCGCCCGTCAGGACGGCGATGTCGTCCAGCATGGCTTTGCGGCGATCACCGAAACCGGGAGCCTTCACGGCGCAGACCTGGAGCGTGCCGCGCAGCTTGTTGACCACGAGGGTGGCCAGCGCTTCGCCTTCCACGTCTTCAGCGATGATGAGCAGGGGGCGTCCCATCTTGGCAATCTGCTCCAGAACGGGGAGAAGGTCCTTCATATTGCTGATCTTCTTCTCGTTGATGAGGATGACGGGATCGCTCAGCAAGACTTCCATCTTCTCGGGATCGGTGACGAAATAAGGAGAGATATACCCGCGGTCGAACTGCATGCCTTCCACCACTTCCAGAGTGGTTTCCATGGCCTTGGCTTCTTCCACGGTGATAACGCCTTCTTTTCCCACCTTGTTCATGGCTTCGGCAATGATGTTGCCGATGGTGGAATCGTTGTTGGCGGAAATGGTGCCGACCTGGGCGATTTCCTTCTGATCCTTGGTGGGCTTGCTGATTTTCCTCAGCTCATCGATGACGGTCTGGACCGTTTTTTCGATGCCGCGCTTGAGGGCCATGGGGTTGGCGCCGGCTGCCACCAGCTTGGAGCCTTCATAGTAGATGGACTGGGCGAGAATCGTGGCGGTGGTGGTACCGTCGCCGGCGACGTCACTGGTCTTGCTCGCCACTTCCTTGACCATCTGGGCGCCCATGTTCTCGAACTTGTCTTCCAGTTCGATTTCCTTGGCCACGGTCACGCCGTCCTTGGTGACGTTGGGGCCGCCGAAGGCCTTTTCGATGACAACGTTACGGCCCTTGGGACCGAGGGTTACCTTGACGGCATCGGCAAGCGTGTTGACGCCCTTGAGCAGTGCTTCTCTCGCTTTTACATCGTAGATCAGTTGTTTCGCCATGAAATATTCCTCCTTCAAAAAGATGCGCTCCCATCATTCGGGATGGATGGGCGATCAGAAATTGAGACTATTTTTCAATGATGGCCAGAATATCGTCTTCCCGCATGATCAGAAGCTCTTCGCCTTCCACCTTGATGTCGGTTCCGGCGTACTTGCCGAAAAGCACCGTGTCACCGGCCTTGACATCCAAAGCGCGGCGGGAGCCGTCTTCCATCACTTTGCCGTTGCCCACGGCCAGCACTTCACCCTGGATGGGTTTTTCCTTGGCCGTATCGGGAATGATGATGCCTCCCGCAGTCTTGGTTTCTTCTTCCAGACGTTTGACAACAACACGATCATTGAGCGGTCTAAGCTTCATTGCATTGACTCCTTTCAAGTTTTTTGTTGGGTTTGGATCCATTTCGAACCACTAAGGTCACCGATCCTGGTGAGGATTTGAAGAACCTATTAGCACTCGCTTTCAATGAGTGCTTATAATCTCTTCCGGATCAGTTGGCAAGAGGCAAAGAAACATTTGAGGGGAAAAAAAGTGAAAAGGTGGTCCCTGAAAGTTCATGGTGGGTGATTTCGATGCGCCCCCCGGCCCTTTCCACCAGCTGGTAGACGATGCCGAGGCCCAGCCCGGTCCCTTTCTCCTTGGTGGTAAAGAAGGGCTCGAACACTCGATCGCGGATCTCCGGGGGAATGCCGCACCCCGTGTCCCGAATGTCCACGCGGGCTTCCGCCCGTTCTCCATTCCCCTGGCCGCCGCTGCTCACGGTCAGGGTGAGCTCTCCCCCCTCGGGCATGGCTTCCAGTGCATTGACAATAAGGTTCCAAAGGATCTGGCGCACGTGGTGCACATCCAAGAGGCAGACGGGATTCCCTTCCATGAAAGTCTGGATGCGATGCACAGGGGTGATCTTTTCGCGGGATTCCATCAGGGAGAGCATTTCTTCCACAATACGGCACAGGGATACGTTTTCCAGGCTCTCCGGCTGGTGGGCCCCCCGGGAAAGCCACAGGAAGTCCCTGACCAGGCTGTCGATGCGGTCGATTTCCCGTGCGACGATGTTCATGAGCCGCGATTGCAGAGGGTCCGCCACGGCCTCGGATTGAAGCATCTGCACCGCCCCGCTCATGGCGGCCAGGGGATTTTTGATTTCATGAGCGATTTCCGAGGCGATGCGCCCCGCAAACGCCAGTCGTTCCATGCGCTGCACATGCTCCGCCATCGCTTTCAATTGCGTCAAATCCTGGAAGATGAAGACCCATCCTGACGCGTCCCCTTCCTCTCTCTGCAGGACGGAAACCGTGTATCCCAGGCATAGCTCCTCGCCCGTTGGCTTTTTGTACAGCACCTCGCGGCGGTCCAAATCACCGGGGGAGGTCCCGGACAGGGGACGTTTCACCAGCCAGCTCGACGGGTCCAGTTCAGTGAAGATCCTTGAGAAAGACTGCCCCTCCAGGCGGTCGGACGGAAGGCCCAGGATGCGCCGGGCCGCATGGTTGGAAAAGACGATGGAGCCATCGGTGGCCGTCGTGAGGAGCCCGCTCCCCATACTGTGAACAATGTTGCGGTGCAGGATCTCGAGCTCGTGGAAATCCTTTTTCTGCTCCCGCACCTGCAGGCTGGACTTGTGGAGCTCCCTGGCCAGGTAACCGCTCAAGTAGGCCACCAGGTAGAAGCCGGCGATATTCATCAAGATGGTGTGGAAATAGACGCTGCTGTCCTTCAACTGCACCGTGCCACCGATGATCTGGAGGGGAGCGACCCAACCGAAATACTGCAGGTCCATGAGGAGTCCATAGGCAAGACTGCAAACCGAGGCGATGAGCACGCTTCCGCGACCGTCCAGGAGCAAGGCGGAACTGATGATGACCGGCATGTAAAGGAAGGAAAAAAAGCTCTCCAGCCCGCCGGAAAGATAGATCAGGACCGTTACGGCCCCCACGTCGAAAAGGAGCTGCCACTGGGCATAGCGCCGCAGGCAGCGGACGCGGTCCAGTCCCAGGGCAGCCAGGAGTGTGAAGAGAAAAAGGGTGCAGGAAAAGTAATAGAGGGGCTGAAGCCTGACGGACAGGAACCCCTCTTCCCTGCCGATCTGGGCGATGAGCGTCAGAATCAGGAACAGGACAGCCAGAAGGAGACGGAAAAAAAGCAGCCCCTGGAGCCTGCGCCGCAGCGTACGCGCGTCGGGAGCGTTATCTCCCGGAAGTGCTGCCGGCAAAACCGCCTCAGGCTCCACGAGAGACCACGTCCGCCAACTGAAAGATGGGGAGATACATGGCCACCAGCAAACCTCCAACGGTCACCCCCAGGAAGACGATGAGCAGGGGCTCCAGGAGCGATGTCAGGGCATCGACCGCAACATCCACTTCGTCATCATAGAAATCGGCGATTTTACTCAACATTTTATCCAGGGCACCCGTAGCTTCCCCCACGGCGATCATATGCGTCACCATGGGTGGGAAGACCTTCGTCTCCTGCAGAGGATCGGCAATGGGGAGGCCTTCGGCGATGCCGGCCCGCACTTCCCGCAGGGCTTTCTCGATGACGGTGTTTCCGGCAGAGGCCGCTACGATGTCGAGCCCGTCCAGTATGGGCACCCCACTGGAAAGCATGGTTCCCAGGGTCCTGGAAAATCGGGCCACGGCCACTTTACGGAGAAGGATCCCGAAAACGGGCAGGCGCAGGAGGAGCCGATCGGTGGCATCCCGGCCCTTCTCCGTTTTCCGGATGCGCCCGATGGCGATGACGAGAAGGATCAGGCCCAGGAGGATCCAATGGAAATAGCTTTGGGCAAACTCGCTGATGCTGATGACAAAAAGGGTCAGAGGCGGGAGCGTCGAACCGGCGTCCCGAAACAGACCGGCAAAAATGGGAATGACATAGATGAGGATGACCGCCACGACGACGACCGCCACTGTGACGACGATGCCGGGATAAGTCATGGCGCCTTTGACCTTCTTCTTCAAATTGGAAATTTTCTCGATGTACGCCGCCAGCCGGTTTAAAATCACGTCCAGAATACCGCCCATTTCGCCGGCGGTGACCAGGTTTACAAAAAGGATGTCGAAGACCTTGGGGTGCTTTTTGAGGGCTTCGGAAAGGGTGGAGCCTTCCTCCACATCCTTCTTGATGGCCCGCAGAATCCTTCGGAAAGTCGTGTTTTCCTGCTGCTCATGCAAGATCTCGAGGCATTGCACCAGGGGAAGGCCGGCATCGATCATGGTGGCGAACTGCCGGACAAAAATCACCAGCTCCCGCTCTTTCACCTTCTGCTGCAGCGCGGGAACGTAATCGGAGAGATCCTTGGGCTTTTCCTTGAAGCTCTTGACGGTGATGCCTCTGCGTAGGAGCAGTTGACGGGCCACGGCAGCGTTGTCCGCTTCGATGTCCCCCTTCTGCGGCTTTCCTTTGCGATCGGTTCCTTTCCAGAGATAAACGGGCATATTCTGCTCCTCTTCAATCCTTTGCCGAACAGCGGAAGACCTCCTCCACGGAAGTCACCCCCTGCATCAGTTTATTGATGCCGCTGCGTCTGAGGCTCGTCATGCCCAGCCGCATCGCTTCCTTCTTGATCTCCGATGCACCGGCTCCATGAAGCACCAGTTCACGGATGGAGTCGTGCAGCGTCATGACCTCATAGAGAGCCATGCGCCCCCGGTAGCCGGTGTTGCTGCAAACAGCACATCCCTTGCCCCGGTAGCACTGGAAAGTGCCCAGCTCTTCCTCGTGCACCCCCAGTTCCAGGAGCAGCTCCTGGGGAACGTCCACCTCCGTGGAGCATTCCGTGCAAATTCTGCGCACCAGGCGCTGGGCGAGCACGAGATTGAGCGCGGAAGCCACGAGGAAGGATTCGACCCCCATGTTGAGGAGCCGGTTGATGGAGCTGGGAGCGTCATTGGTGTGGAGCGTACTGAGGACAAGGTGACCCGTCAGGGCCGCTTTCATGGAAATCTCGGCGGTTTCGAAGTCCCTGATCTCCCCCACCATGATGATATCGGGGTCCTGGCGCAGGAAGGATCGGAGGGCAGCCGCAAATGAAAGCCCAATGGCATCATGGATCTGGACCTGGTTGATGCCGTAGAGGTTGTATTCTATGGGATCTTCCGCCGTCGAAATGTTGCAGCTCAGCTGGTTCAAGTCCGAAAGGGCGCTGTAGAGGGTCGTCGTTTTGCCGCTCCCCGTCGGACCGGTCACCAGCACCATGCCGTAGGGACGGTAGATCGCTTCCTGGAACTCCCTGTACTGTCGCTCCTCGAATCCCAGCTTGGTCATATCCAGCTGAAGCCCGGATTTGTCGAGAAGGCGGAGCACAACTTTTTCGCCGAACAGCGTGGGGATCACGGATACTCGAAAATCCATCTCCCGGTTTTTCGCCTTGAGCTTGATGCGGCCGTCCTGAGGGATGCGCCGCTCGGCTATGTCCAGGCGGCTCATGACCTTGATGCGGGAAATGATGGCATTCTTGTAAGGAACGGGGGGGCGCATCATTTCATAGAGCACGCCGTCGATGCGAAATCGCACGCGCATGGCCTTTTCGTAGGGCTCGATATGGATGTCGCTGGCCTGTTTGCGGATGGCATCCAGGAGGATATAGTTCACGAGTTTGACGACAGGCGCCTGTTCCGCCGCACCTTCCAGGAAGTTCAGATCCAGGTCGTTGGCCGCTTCCACAACGGATACATCGGAGTCTTCCTTGAGCAGCCCCAGAACGTCGTCGAGTCTTTCTTCGTTCTCGCTGTGGCGGCCGAGCATCTTCTTGATGACACTCTCGGTGGCCACGTGGACGGCAATGTTTCTACGGGTCAGGAACCTCAGGTCATCGATGACGAAAAGATTCCCTGGATCCGCCATGGCGATGTTCAGGGTGTTGCCCATGAGTCCGAACGGGACAACCTGGTATTTCGCCGCGATGTCGGAGGGAAGCAGCGCAATGACATCCTGGGGAATGGTCAGCCTGGAGAGATTGACCTCGGGGGCGCGAAACTGCCTGGCAATGAACTCCGCCAGCACGTCTTCACTGATGGCGCCCAATTTGACCAGGATCGCCCCGATGCGCTCCCCGCTGTGCTGCTGGTCGTCCAGTGCTTTTTTGAGCTGCTCCCGATTGATCAGCCCTGCCTGGACCAGAAGTTCCCCCAGTTTTTTGGTCACCACCCTTCACCTTTCTCTCTCAGAAAACCACGCGTTCCATTGCGTCGGGAAGAGATTTGCGCTTGGACGTGCAGCGTATATATCGGAGAAAGTCCCCATTCGCTTGAAACGATCTCATGGGGATAGAGGAAATCCTCGCCTCCTTCCACCGACAGCCTCGTAGAGAATGGACAGTGAAAAGCGATTCAAACGCTCGCTGTTCTTTTTGTTTGACTTCTTGCATATCCGTCGTTATGGGAATAACGGGTTACTGGAAAGGCTCAGACAAGACCGACTCTGGAAATGGATAATTTACCGATTATATTGAAATCTCAGAAAGGAAGTCATCATTGTGGGACAGACACTCATTCTAACGGGAACCCAAGCGGCAGCACTTGCGGCCAAGTTGTGCCGTGTTCAGGTTGTTGCAGCCTACCCCATCACTCCCCAATCGAAAATCCCCGAAGTGCTTTCAGAATATGTGGAGCGAGGTGAGCTCAAAGCCGAATTTGTTCGCGTGGAAAGTGAACATTCCGCCCTGGGAGTGTGTATTTCCGCCTCCATCGTAGGAGCAAGAGTCTTCACCGCCACGGCCGCCAACGGGCTGGCCTACATGCACGAGCAGCTTCACTGGGCGGCGGGTGCCCGGCTCCCCATCGTGATGCCCGTCACCAACCGGGGGCTGGGAGCTCCCTGGACCATTCTCAATGATATGCAGGACACCATCGCGCAGCGCGATACCGGCTGGATGCAGCTCTACTGCATGAACAACCAGGAAGTGCTGGATCAGGTCATTCTGGCCTACAAGATCGCGGAACAGCTTTTGATTCCCGTCATGGTCTGCTTCGACGGCTTTCGTCTCTCCCACACCATGATGCCCGTGGAGATTCCTTCCCAGGAAGAAGTGGACGCGTTCCTCCCCCCCTATCAACCGGCCTACCGGCTTGATGCCGAAGCACCCGTCAATATCAATCCCGTGGTCATGACGGACCCCGTTCCCAATGGAGAGGGCGTCAAATGCCCCGGCTACATGGGATTCAGGCATCGCCTCCAGGAAAGCTTCGAATCCTCGTGGCCCGTCATTGCAGAGGCCGCCAAATCTTACGCGGAATTATGCGGCCGCTCCTATGAGGACTGCCTCTATCGCTACAAGAGCGAAGATGCCGACTTCCTGTTCCTGACCATGGGCTCTCTCAGCAGTGAGGCCTGCGAGGCGGTGGATCTTCTCCGCAAGGAAGGGATCAAGGCGGGAGTCATCGGTGTGCGCATTTACCGGCCGTTCCCCGCCGGCCCCCTGGCCCAGGCCGTGGAAGCGGCGAAGAGCATCGCCGTTGTGGAGAAAGCCATCAGCTACGGCTATGAAGGAGCCCTGGCCACGGAGCTCAAAGCGGCCCTCTTCAGCAGCAACGGCCACCGTCCCATGCTGTCCAACTACATCGTCGGGCTCGGAGGCAAAGACGTAAAACCTGCAGATTTGTTTGAAATCGCTCAAAAAACTATTCAGGACGCAGCCAGTGGAAGCCGGCAGGAGCACCCGCTCTGGGTAGGATATGAAGTTTAATGAGAACAGCGCAAGAAAGGAAAGAAGTCAGGTCATGTCAACCACTATCATGGATCTTCCCGAACGTGAATATATCCACCCCGGAACCCGCACCTGCGCCGGCTGCGGCCTGCCCATCGCCTATCGTTATATCCTCAAGGCATTAGGGCCCCGCACCATCATGACGCATCCGGCGTGCTGCCTGACGATTCTGCACGGCATGTATCCCAAGACTCCCATCGCCATCAACGCCGTCAACAACACCTTCGCCAGCACGGCAGCATCCGCTTCGGGCCTGGTGGCCGGGCTCAAGGCCACGGGTCAGGATTTCACCGTCCTGGCCATGGCCGGTGACGGGGGCACCTTCGACATGGGAATCCAGGCTCTCAGCGGCGCCGCCGAGCGCGAAACGGATTTCATCTATGTCTGTTACGACAACGAAGCCTACATGAACACCGGCGTGCAACGTTCCAGCGCAACCCCCACAGGGGCCGTCACCACCACCACGCCAGTCATTCCCAAGGAACAGCCGAAGAAGGACTTCATCCAGATCATGGAGGCGCATCATCCGGCTTATCTCGCCACAACTTGCTCTTCCTACCCCGGGGACCTTTACAACAAGTTCCTCAAGGCCAAAGAAATCAAAGGAACCCGCTTCGTCCACCTGGCCGTTCCCTGCCCCCCCGGCTGGGGATATGCCACCAAGGATACGGTCAAAGTGGGACGTGTGGCGGTGGAAGCAGGGATTGTCGTGCTGTATGAAGTCGAGCACGGAGAATTTCGCCTGACGGGAAAGAGCCTCAGCATGGCGCGCAGCGGGCGCAAGCGCCCGGTGGACGAATATTTGAAGCTCCAGAGCCGTTTCAAGAAAATGAGCCCGGAGCAAATGGAAGACTTTCAGCGCCAGACCGACCAGCGCTGGGAAGAGCTTCTGAAGCGCGCGGGGCTCTAAACGCCGCAGTGCATTGACCCCGTTGTTAGTAAGGAGGGGGCTGGAAGAAACATCTTCCAGCCCCCTCTTTTTTTACTCTGCACGGATGAGAGCATGACTTTTTGATGACCTTGTAGGAGCGGCTTCCAGCCGCGACAAAAACAGCTGCTTCCCAAGAGAGTCGCGGCTGGAAGCCGCTCCTACAAAAGTCCAAATTTCAACAGATCACAGCATCGATCATTCCTGCCACCAGCGGATGAGTGCGCTTCCCCAGGTGAAGCCCGCCCCAAAGGCCGCCGTGACCAGATAATCCCCCTTGCCGATTCGCTTTTGCTCCACGAGCGCCTCATAAAGGCACAGGGGAATAGTACCCGCCGTTGTATTGGCATATCGGTCGATATTGATGATGATCTTGCTGCGATCAATACCCATGCGGGAGGCGCACGCCTCGATGATTCGGAGATTTGCCTGGTGGGGGATGAAGAGCGCCACATCCTCCCCCTTTAGACCGTTGTCTTCCAGAATCTTCACCGAGACGTTGGCCATTTCGGTCACGGCATACTTGAAGACGTGCTTTCCCTCCTGGTAGACGTAGTGCTCCTTCTTGTCCACCGTTTCGTGGCTGGCCGGACGGAGGCTGCCCCCCGCTTTCATGTGGAGAAATTCTCCCCCTGCCCCATCGATGCGCTGGATGAAGTCCAGAATACCATAGCCCTCTTCAGGGCAGGGCTGGAGCAGCACGGCTCCGGCTGCGTCCCCAAAGAGCACGCACGTGTTCCGGTCTTCGTAATCGATGATGCTGCTCATGACATCGCTGCCGATGACCAGAACATTCTCGTATCGCCCGGATTCGATCATCTGGGCCCCTGTGGAAAGGGAAAAGATGAAGCCGGAGCACCCCGCCGAGAGGTCGAACCCCCAGGCCCTGGAGGCGCCGAGCTCCTTTTGTACCAGGCAGGCCGTCGCGGGGAACATCATGTCCGGCGTGACAGTGCCTACAATGATGGCATCCACCTCCGCAGGCTCAACCCCTGCCCGCTCCAGGCATTCCCGCGCAGCCCGAACGGCCATGTAGGAATTTCCCCTGCCGGGATCGAGGATCCGCCGCTCACGGATCCCGGTCCGGCTCACGATCCACTCATCGTTCGTGTTCACCATCTTTTCGAGATCACTGTTGGTTAGCCGCCGTTCGGGAAGAAAGCGGCCCACGGAACGTATATAAGCCCTTCGGACTGTCATAGTTTTCCCTCGATCTACATGACCCCTTTGTACCATCCTCCATCGATCTGGATGGAAGCTCCCGTGATGTAGCCCGCCCTGTCAGAAGCCAGAAAAGTCACCAGTGCAGCGAATTCCTCGGGGGTTCCCAGGCGTTTCATGGGAATGGACGATTCCCAGCGCTTGACGACCTCTTCGGGTGTCGTGCCCTCTTTTTCCGCGGTGACGACTGAAAGGGAACGGACTCTTTCCGTCATGGTGTAACCCGGGCAGACGTTGTTGACCGTGATGTTATAGGTGGCCAGCTCATTGGAAAGCGTTTTGGCCATGCCGACGACCCCCGACCGCACCGTGTTGGAGAGGATCAAGCCGTCGATGGGCTGCTTGACGGAAATGGATGTCATATTGATGATACGGCCCGAGCGCTTCTCCATCATGATGGGAACCACCTCCCGCGTCATGATGATGGTGCTCATGAGATTGAGCTTCACACCAAAATTCCACAGGTCGTCATCGATTTCAAGGAACGTCTTGGAGGGAGGCCCGCCCGCGTTGTTCACCAGGATGTCCACCGTGCCGAAATGTTCGATCCCTTTGCGAATGAAATTCCGGGCCTGTTCGGCTACCGTCACGTCGGCTGGAATCCCGATGACCTCCGCACCGGTTGCCGCTCGGATCTCCTCTACGGCAAGGGGCAGTTCGGGATCGTCCAGGGCGCAGATGACGGCCTTCGCCCCCTCCCTGCACATTTCCATGGTCACGGCCTTCCCCAATCCCTGACTTCCTCCAGCAATGAAAGCGACTTTCCCTTTCAATCCTAAATCCATTGCGTCTCCTCTCCTGAATTTGAATTACCGGTTGCTTCCGTTTTCACTCCATTGACGATGGCAGCCATGACACACGACCATCAAGCTTCGACGTAGAGGGCCTGCATGGCCGCCGAATATTCTCCTTCGCTTGCATAGATGAAGAAGGGAGACTTCACCTGAAGCTCCTCGCCTCCCCCTTTTCTACATTCCACACACACCAGGCGCGCGGCCCCCCCGCTCGCATCCGAATAAATGGCCGTAAGCTCCTTGGGACTGAATCCATGCTGCTGGGCCGTCACCAGCAGATGCCCCAGGCGCGTGGCGGGATAAATGACCGTCAGGCGTCCGCCCCCCCTCAGGAGAAATTTGCCGGCGGCGAAGACCTCACGGATGGACGCCGCCAATTCATGGCGCGCCAGGGCCTTCTGAGGATGAGGATTGATTCTTCCGCTTTCCAGTCGCCGATAGGGCGGGTTGCTCAGCACCACGTCGAAGCTCTGCGGTTGAAAATACTCCGAGACTTTCCGGAAATCCAGGTTCCGGATCTCAATGCGGTCCGAAAACCCATTGGTCGACACATTCCACTCAGCCAGTTCGGCCAGGCCGGACTGAATCTCCAATCCGACAATGCTCCGCCCCTTCTTTCGGTAAGCCAGGATAAGGGGAATGATCCCGCAGCCCGTGCCCAGATCGACCACACGATCCTCGGGCTGGACTCCAGTCAGTCCCGCCAGCAGGACGGCATCCACCGAAAACCGGTAGCCGCCTTTTTCCTGGCGCACCACCAGCCGTCCACGGAACATGGTATCCAGGGTCACATCCATGGGGCGTTCTCTGCTACCAGATGGCCTCCTCGTGGGGTGAAAGAGGGTGGACGACCATGCCGCTGCCGACCTTTGGATAAAAGTACGTGGACTTGTGAGGCATGATCAAGCCGCTGCTCGCCACTTCCTGGACCTGCTCGATGCGCGTGGAATTGATGAGAAACCCCGCGTCGTACCCGCCCTTTCTTATTTGCCGAACGGCGGACGAAAAATCGTGGCTGAAATGAATGTTGTCGGCATCGGCCAGAAACGTTTCAGACAGGCCCAGGATCTTTTTCAGGATCAATCGATCCAGGACCACCACATCCAGGCACTGGAGCTCCCGAGGGATTCCGCAGGTCGTGAGATAGGCCGACACCGCCTCTCTCCTGGCGCGCATAAGGTAGAAGCTCTCCCCTCCGGATGGGTAGAACCCGATGGTCGTCTCCTTGTTGTGCCCGTCTGCTTCGAGATCATTTCGCCATGCCTTTTCCCCAGCCTCGTTGGAAGCAAAGGATGAAATCTCGAAATAAGCCCCGGCCTGATCCAGAAAGTCTGAAAGGCTCCAGGAGCCCAGCCGGCGCAGCAGCCGATGCGTCGGAAGAATCGTCAGCCCCTCCTGGTTCAGATTGGACAGATAGACCATGATGTATTCAAAGGTGGCACGGGGGCTTGCCTCCCCATGACGCCGGCGCTGCAGGTTACGGTAATTCAAGGCGGTCTCATAGCGATGATGCCCGTCGGCGATGAACAACGCCTTCCCGCGCATGAGGTCTCTCACGCGCTCCAAAACCGCCAGATCGCGCACACGCCACAAACGGTGCTCCATCCCCCGGACATCTGTGAAAGCGACGACGGGGTCGCCGTCGCGTCCGGCCCTGAGGCTGTTGTCGACGGATTGCTCGGGGTCGGCATAGAGGGCGAATACGGGGCTCAGGTTGGCATGACAGGAAAGCATCAGCTGAAGCCGCTCGTCCTTGACTGCCTGGAAGGTCTTTTCATGGGGTCGGACAGAACCTGAGCTGAAATCCTCCAATTTCAAGGCACAGATGAAACCGTAGCGGGTTTTTCGGAGCTGGGGATCGAGGGAATAATCCAATTCGTAATAATAGACGGATGGGTCCGTATCCCGGACGAGGACTTCATCACGCTGCCAGTCTCGGAGGAATGCGGCAGCCCGCGTGTGGGGATTGTTGTCGGGAGAATCCTCTGAAGTCGCCATGCCCAGTTCCAGCCGCACCATATTGTAGGGACTGCTTCGATAGAATTCCTTCTGTTCACTGGGAGAAATCACATCATAGGGCGGGATCACCACCCGGGCCAAATCCGGCACCTTTTCGCTATTGTAGCGCAGCCCTCGAAAAGGGGCTATTTCTGCCATGGCTCTCTTTTCCTTTCGTGAGAAACAGCTATTGCGTCCTCGGAGGTTACACGCGCACCAAGTTCTTGATATGAAAGCAAGCTTCAGCGGATTCCTTAGCTAACACAGCTCATGCCTTTTGACAAGCGGCATGGAGAGACCCGGGAAAGTCGAGGGAAGGACTAAAGGCTAACAGCTGAACGTTCACATATGAGAGAAGAAAAATCCGCAGCGAGCTCCAGTCTTCCCGACATTTCAAGGACTCCATGTGCCAGGTCCAGCCAGTGGCAGCTTGCATCCAGGACCGCACTGTCACTGGAAGCCACAACGCACTGACGATAGGGGATTTCTCGCTCGGGCACGGGGACCGCGCGGGCGTCCCCGTCGATGCCGACGGTTTTCATGTGCCGGCGATAAAGACCGGCAAGAGCGCCACTATGACTCATGGGGGAGTCAAACAGGAAAAGGACTTCAACGGGGCGGAGCGCTTCCAGAAATCGGAAAATGGCCTCAGCCGCCAGGGCACTGGCTTCTCGAAAACGAAATTTTGCCGATTCTCCCGCCAGGTCCCGGAGGGCTCCATCATTGGCCAGGAGGAGCGGGCGGCCCAACAGGGCGCTTTCCACCGTGATGTGGACATTGTGACCGTCCACGACAAGGCGCTGCTCGCGCCACACCGCCCCCCGGCATCGCTTGCCTCGACGTCGCAAGGCCGCCTCGGCGCTGGAAACGCCCCGGTGGAGAAGCATGCGGTCCAAGTGGACCAGCCGGTACCGGTTGCCCACCCATTCCAGGGCTGCGCTGCGGGGATACCCCCGATTTTGGAAGAAGAAGAAATCGGCTGCGGCCCGGGAAATCAGCTGCCGCCATTCTGCGGATGGATCCGGAGAGGCTTCCGTGCCGGGGGGCCGAGAAGGGGCTTCACTCCGCCCGGAAAGGGTTGGCATGAGGTTCCAAATTCCTTCGTCAGCTCTTTTCCGAATTGCCGGACTTTTTCAAAGACTCCATCCGCAACTCTTTTCTCAAAACCTTTCCCACCATGGTTTTGGGGAGGGATTCCCGGAATTCGACGGATTTTGGCACTTTGTAGATAGCCAGTCGTGCCTTGCAGAAGTCGATGATCTCCCTCTCCGTGACCTCATGCCCCGGCCTCTTGACAACATAGGCCTTCACCGTTTCCCCACGGTACGAGTCGGGGATACCCACCGCCACGGCGTCCAGAACAGCGGGATGTTCGTAGAGCACCTCATCGATCTCTCTGGGGTAAATGTTGTACCCACCGGAAATGATCATGTCCTTTTTACGATCTACGATGAAGACAAACCCCTCCGGATCCATGGTGGCCACGTCCCCGGTATAAAGCCATCCTTCCCGCAATGCGTAGTTGGTCTCTTCGGGCATTTTCCAGTAGCCCTGCATCACCTGTGGACCTCGAATGACCAGCTCTCCACTTTCTCCCAGGGGCATGGGGTGGATGCCTTCTTCCAGGTCCATGATTTTGCAGTCGGTATCGGGAAGGCAAATCCCGATGGAACCGGACTTGCGCTTTTCCGTGATGGGATTGCAGTGAGTGACGGGACTCGCCTCCGTGAGGCCGTAGCCCTCTATGATCATGCTCCCCGTAATGCTTTCGAATCGGCGGATGACTTCGAGAGGCATGGGCGCGGCACCTGTAATACAGAAGCGGATGGAGGACAGGTCGTAAGACTTGATCCTGGGGTGGTTCAAGATGGCCGTAAAAATGGTGGGGACTCCAGGGAAAAGGGAAATGCGCTGCTTTTGGAGCGTCCCCAGCAGTTCATCGAGGTCGAAGCGCGGCTGGATATGGCAACTGCTTCCGCAGTAGAGGGGCAGGTTCATGCAGGTTGTCATCCCCAGGACATGGGAAAAGGGCAGGACGGCAAGGAACCGCTCTCCCCCCCATTGCAAATCGGGGAACCATGAACTGAGCTGCACCACGTTGGAGAGAATATTTCGATGGGAGAGCATGACTCCCTTGGAGAGGCCTGTCGTTCCCCCGGTGTATTGAAGAAGAGCCAAATCGTTCAGATTGACGGTACAAGGGGGAGGCGTGGGAGGATGCCGGGCGATGAGGCGGGAAAAATTGGAGACCTTCCCTCCATACGGTACAGCGGTAAAAAGCTTTTTCTTCCAGGCCTTGAGAGGATAGAGGAGCTTGAGATGCCAGGGCAGGTACTCACGGATGCTGGTGACGACGACCTGGCGGAGGGAGGTTCGGGGGAGAACTTTTTCGACCTTCGGATAGAGGTGGTCGAGCACCACCAGGATTTCCACTTCCGCGCTCTTCCACTGCTGCTCCATCTCCCGTTCCACATAGAGGGGATTGGTCATGACCACCACCGCCCCCATCCACAGGGCGGCATAGTAGGCGATCACCGACTGGGGGCAGTTGGGAAGCATGACGGCCACCTTCGTTCCGTTTCCCACACCCATTCGGTGGAACGCATTGGTCAGAGACAAAACATGCTCCCAAAAAGAACGGTAGGTCCATGAGGCCCCCAGAAATTCCAGGGCAATCTGATCAGCATACTTGTTGGTTATTTCTTCGAGCAAGAGCGGCAGACACTTTTCCGGATAATCTACCGAATGAGGAACCCGAGCATCATAACTGCCGTACCAGATCCGCTCCATCCATCCTCCACCGGGATGCAGTTGCCGCTATCCCCTTCAAAATGGGAGAAGCCAGGGGAAACAGCTTCCGCCCCGGCTTCTCGCCCATGCAACACGAACCGATCTTTATCGATTTAGGAACAGGTGCTCTTCAATTTGCGAACTTCTTCCGTCAACGCAGGAATGAAGGCGAACAGGTCTTCCACGATGCCATAGTCGGCCTTGCTGAAGATGGGCGCATCCGCATCCTTGTTGATAGCCACGATGAATTTTGAAGAGCCCATGCCCGCCAAATGCTGAATGGCCCCTGAAATGCCCGCGGCGATGTACAGATTGGGGTTGACGACCTTACCCGTCTGGCCCACCTGGTCGGCATGGGGACGCCACCCGGAATCCACTGCAGCGCGTGAGGCGCCCACTGCAGCGCCCAGCAGCTTGGCAAGCTCTTCCAATATGGAGAAATTAGAGGCTTCCTTCATACCCCGCCCGCCGGAGACGATTATTTCAGCACCGGACAGCCCGACGCGGCCGGAGGTATCCAGTTCGAGACCCGTTACGGAAGAACGAGCCTGAGGAACGGCGACATCGACTTTTTCCACTTCGGCCTTCTTGTCCTCCATGGGCGCCATACAGCTCATGACGTTGGGCCGGCAGGAAATGAGCGGCATAGCGCCTTCCGCCCATTGACTCCAGGCAAGGCATTTTCCGGCGTAGATGGGCTTCTTGACCTTGATTTTTCCGCCGTCGACGACGATCTCGGTGCAGTCCTGCACGAGTCCCTCTTCCAGGCGGGCCGAGAGGCGGGCGGACAGGTCTTTACCGTCCACGGATGCTGAAAGGAGTACCAGGGCCGGATCACACTTTTTGATGAGGTCGGCGATCACAGGCACATGAGTTTCCGGCAAATAATTCTCCAGGGCGGGATCATCGGCTACATAGACTTTGTCCACGCCGTACCGTCCCAGGGTGGGAGCCTTGTCCATGACATTCGATCCCACGAGAACCGCGCAGACGTTTGTGCCGAGAATATCTGCAATCCGCTTTCCTTCACTGGCCACTTCATATGCAACACGGCGAAAGTCCCCTGCACGGTATTCAGCAACCACGCAAACACATTTCGACATCTTCTTTCTCCTTTAGATCACTTTAGCTTCTTCGTGCAACACTCTGACCAACTCTGCAGCCTTGCCGGCAGTGTCCAGATCTCCATTGATGATCCTTCCCGCCGCACGCTCCGCGGGCATTTCCAGGGAAATGTTCCGCACCTTGGCCTTATCGGGAGTGAATTCCGCGGCATCCAGCCCGAGATCGGCCAGAGATTTTGTGGCCAAAGGTTTCTTTTTTGCTTTCATAATGCCGGGCAAAGAAGCATATCTGGGATTCCAGACGGCATGGGAGCCACCAAACGTCACCAGGACGGGCAACGTCGATTGCATGGTCACTTTCCCACCTTCGATAGGCCTTTGGATGGTGACCTTGCTCCCGTCGCATTCAATGGATACCGCCAGGGGCAGATGGGGCCAATCCAGGAATTCGGCCACCATGGGGCCGCGCTGGGCCATATCGTAATCCACCGCCCGAGAGCCCATCAAAACGATGTCGGCGTTCAGCTGCTTGATGGCAGCTGCAACAGCCTTAGCCAGCTTCAAACGTCCATAGCTTTCGATGGCGTCATCCGCGATCATCACCGCATTGTCCGCACCCATGGCCAGAGCCGTACGAATGGACTCCACCACGCGCTGAGGACCGTAGCTCAAAATCGTCACCGTTCCCCCATGTTGCTGTTTCAAGCGCAGGGCCGCTTCCACTGCAAATTCATCGTACGGATTGATGATCCACTTGAACCCGTCGGTGACCACGGACTTGCCATCAGCAGCAATGCGAATGACCGATTCAGTATCAGGAGTTTGCTTCAACACCACGACAATGTTCACGGTTCTTCCTCCTTCTTTTCCCTTCCTTAAATCCTTATGTGATTTGGATAAATACCATCCTGCGATGAAACACACGATTTGATTGAAACAAAAATTCCATGCTCCCCGCTGGTTGCATCCCTTAGCATAATCCCCTTCGTCGATTCAAGCAGAAACAAAAAGGCAGGGATGAGCAAAAGGATGATTCTGAACAGGAATGTCAAAAGAATCCTGGGCAAAGAGACAAAAAATGTTTGGACATCCATTGGGAGGGGCAGGTCAGGCACTCTCCTGACAGTCCGAGCAGTAGCCCTGGAAGACAACCTGCTGGCGCACGACCTGGAAATGGTTTCCTTCAGGAAGCGGGATGTTTCCTGTAACCTCGAACCCATGGACATCCGCAATGGCCTGGCATTTCAGGCAAACCATGTGATAATGCGAGCTGACGGTGGCATCGTATCGAGCCACCTCGGTGAGGGGGCTGACTTTTTGGATGAGCCCGACTTCGTAAAATTTTTCCAAGGTCTTGTAAACGGTTCCCAGAGAGATCATGGGAAAGCGCTTTTTAACCTGCTGGTAGATCAACTCCGCACTGGGATGCTCCTTCGTAAAGTAAAGCGCCTGGTAAATGGCCAACCTCTGATAGGTCACCTGCAGACCATGCTCCCTGAGCGTCGTTATGAAATCTTTGTCGTTGATCTCCTCCATCAAATTTCCCCCTTGTGGACCGTGCCTGAAATGATTCAGTCGAGGCTTTGAACATTGAATGGTACATTGACGGAAACTATGCTAAATCACTCTATAGGAATCATTGACATCTAATCAAGTTTTTTCTGCCGACAAAGGGTTCTTCACACCAGCATCTTCCCTTCCTTCGCCTTCCTGGGAGCGAAAACGCTTCAGATAGATCATCAGTGCGGACAGGGCTGCGGGAGTCACACCCGGCACGCGGGAAGCCTGGCCCAGCGATAGCGGCCTCAAGGCTCCCAGCTTCTGCCTGATCTCATTGGAGAGCCCAGGGACACTGTCATAGGGAAATCCTTCGGGGAGGAGCATGTTCTCCAGGGAGTTGAACTTCTTGATCTCCAATTCCTGCCGCCTGAGATACCCTTCATATTTACATTCCACCTCCACCTGCTCCTTCGTCTTTTCCGAGAGGGGGGCAGGCGCCGGTGCCAGTTCCTGGACATCCTCGTAGTGAAATTCCGGACGCTTGAGCAGCCTGTCGAGGGAGATGGGCTCTTCCAGGGGAGGAGAGCCCTTTTTCGCCAGCAGCGCATTGAGGACAGGTGACGGACGCAGCTGCGTGCGGCGCAGGCGGTCCAGCTCCGACTGGAGGGCTTCACGCCTTTCCTGAAGCTCCCTGAGGGCGGAAGCGGGATGCAGGCCCAGCTCACACCCTTTCTGCAGCAGGCGCATGTCGGCATTGTCTTCTCGCAGGAGCAGCCGGTATTCCGCTCGGGAAGTGAAGATACGGTAGGGCTCGTTGGTCCCTCGCGTGACCAGATCATCGACCATGACAGCCATGTATGCCTCGGAGCGGTGCAGTATAAAAGGAGGCCGCTTCTGCACCTTCAAAGCCGCATTGATGCCGGCCCAAAGCCCCTGGGCAGCGGCTTCCTCGTAGCCCGAAGTCCCGTTGATCTGGCCGGCAAGGTAGAGACCCCGGAGGTGTTTCGTCTCGAGGGTGGGCAGGAGCTGAGTCGGCTGGACGAAATCGTACTCGATGGCATAGGCCGGCCGCATCACCTCCGCTTCCTCCAGGCCGGGAATGGTTCGGATGAGCTCCATCTGCACTTCGTAAGGTAGCGAGTTCCCCGTTCCACTGGCGTAGATCTCTTCGGTTTCCAGCCCCTCCGGTTCCAGGATGATCTGGTGAAATTCCTTGCCTGGAAAACGCATGATTTTGTCTTCCAGGGAGGGACAGTAGCGGGCCGAGACGCCTTGGATCGTTCCGTTATAAAGGGGTGAAAGGTGAATGTGGCGGCGCACCTGCTCGTGAGTGCGCTCATGGGTCCTTCCTATAAAGCAGGAAACCTGGGGCAGGATGATTTCATCGGTGCGCAGGGAGAACGGCCGGGGACGATCATCTCCTCCCTGCTCCCGGAAGGGCGTGAAGTCGATGCTCTGCCGGCGGATGCGCGCGGGGGTTCCCGTCTTCATCCGCCCCAGCGTGAACCCCATCCGGTGCAACTGGTCCGCCAGAGCCGTGGCGGGAAATTCACCCGATCGCCCGGCGGGCACCCGCGTCCGACCGATGTGCACCAGGCCGTGCAGAAAGGTGCCCGTCGCCAGGACAACCGTCTGAGACGGGAAAAAGACTCCCAGTTGATCCACGACTCCCACAACGCGGTCTCCCTCCACTACCAGGGATTCCACGAGAGTCTGCTTCAGCTCGAGATTCTCTTGAAGCTCCAGCGCATGCTTCATGAGCCGTCGGTAGAGTACTTTATCGTTCTGCGTGCGGGTGCCCCGAACGGCAGGGCCTTTCTTCGTATTCAGAATACGGAATTGAATGGCCGTACGATCCGTAACTTTGGCCATTTCCCCTCCCAACGCATCGATTTCCTTTACCAGGTGCCCCTTCCCAATCCCTCCCACCGACGGGGAGCACGGCATGTGGGCCACCATGTCGAGGGTGATGGAAAAGATCAGCGTGCGGCATCCCATGCGCGCAGCCGCTAGAGCGGCTTCGCATCCGGCATGGCCTGCGCCGACGACAATGACGTCATGAGGGCGGGTCATCTTCAAAAATCCCCTCTCAAAAGATGTGATGGAGGTGGGGGCAAGAGCATCGGCCGGCCTTGAAACTTCATTCCCTTCGTGCAAAAATCCCCGGGTGCACATGTGAAAAAGGTTTCCTGCACTCTTTCTTTCGCACTGGATCGAACGGCAAATGGCTTCAAAACCATACAGAGACTACAATTCCTACCTGCGGGAGCTCTTCGGCTGCCGTGTCCAAAAAATCACCCTGGACGCAGGATTGACCTGCCCCAACCGTGACGGGACCCTGGGTACCGGGGGCTGCATTTACTGCAATGAGCGCGGTTCGGGGACCGGCGCGGCACAGCAGTCCAAAAGTATAACGGAACAACTGGCCAATGCAAAAGCCTACTTGAAACGGCGATACAAGGCCATAAAATTTCTTGGGTATTTTCAGTCTTTCACCAACACTTATGCCCCCCTGCCCCGCCTCAGGTCTCTTTATGCTGAGGCGCTCTCCGACCCCGATGTCGTTGGACTCACCATCGGCACACGTCCGGATTGTGTTTCCGAGGAGGTGCTCGACCACCTCCAGGAGCTTTCCCAACAGCGACTCATCTGGCTCGAATACGGGCTCCAGTCGGCCAATGATGACACTCTCTCCCGCATCCACCGGGGTCATGACGTGGCAGCTTTCGAGAGCGCCCTCCGCCGCACGCGAGAGAGGGGAATCCCCGTGTGCGCGCATGTGATCCTGGGACTTCCCGGGGAGGATCGGGAACTGATGCTCAATACGGCACGTTTCGTGGCCAACCACGACATCCAGTCCGTCAAGATTCATCTGCTCTATGTCGTGCGCGGCACGCCTCTCGAATCCTGGTACGAGCAGGGGCAATACCAATGCCTCTCCCGAGAGGAATACGTTTCGATGGCCGCCGAATTCCTGACACTCCTGCCGCCCCACGTCATCATTCAGCGACTGACGGGAGACCCCCATCCAGAAGAGCTGGTCGCACCGTCCTGGGCACTGGAGAAGAGTGAAAACCTCCGGGCTTTGCACGCTTACATGGAAAAATACGGTCTCTATCAGGGAAAGGACCATGCACTCAGGTGAACGACTTTTTAGCATTTCTCCCCTGCGTCACATTGACACGGGCAGGCCTCTCGGCTAAAACCTTCTTCAGGCGGAATTCCCTTTAAATTTCAGTCGGTATGTAGAGCCGGCCCAACAGCCCCCCTCCTCCCGGGAGCGGGCAATGCTGTTGACTCAACGTCACCCCGGTGAAAACCGGGGTCCAGAAAGTCTTTATTTTCCTGGATTCCGGCTTTCGCCGGAATGGCGAAAGTGGGTTCAGTCAATTCCATTGCCGGGAGCGGGTCCGGTTGAAGGATTTTGGAGAGGCGCTTATTTATTGGAGAGGATTTTATTTAAAGGATACGCTGCGGAAATTTTGGCCCTGGAAACCGATTCCTCAAGTCAGATTTATGGAGACCCTTATGGAAAAGAATCATGTCCGGTTCAGAGAAAATGAATACAAAATCGCCCGTCGCCAGAAGGGCTTTACGCTCATCGAGCTCTTGATTGTCATGATCATTCTGGGGCTGCTGGCGGCCCTGGTCGCTCCCAAAATGTTTCAAAAGGTGGGAAGCTCCAAACAAAAGGCGGCGAAGGCCCAGATCTCCATGCTCTCCACTGCCCTGGACGCCTATCGCCTGGACATCGGCTCCTACCCATCCTCCGAGGAAGGCCTGGATGCCCTGCGCAAGAATCCCAACCGCGACACCTGGGACGGACCGTACATGTCCAAGGACATCCCTCCTGATCCGTGGGGGCACGCATATGTTTACCGATTCCCCGGCGAGCACGGTGATTACGACCTTTATTCCCTTGGGGCGGATGGCCAGGAGGGGGGCGAAGGAGAGAATGCCGATGTCGTGAGTTGGGAATAGGTGCCGGGTGTAGGGCCTGCCCGGAGGATGAGCGTACCCCGGTTTTGGGTTTTCTTTTCCTTGACTTTCCCGTTCAAAAGTGATTTTAAGAAAATTTTGCGGCACATAGACGGATGTTCAATCGGGCGAGAGTGGCGAAACTGGTAGACGCACTGGACTTAGGATCCAGCCCTGCCTGCAGGATGGGGGTTCGAGTCCCCCCTCTCGCACCAGGCAAATACGATGGTGCTCTCACTACCCTGACTTTTCAACAGAAAGGCGAAAGAACGTGGAAATGAATGTTTCCGTTGTCGACCTTAGCAACACTCAAAAACAGGTTCATGTGGAAATCCCCGCAGCAAAGGTCCAGAAGGAACTGGATACGAGGTATCGGGATCTTGCCAAACAGGCTCGCATCAAAGGCTTCCGACCCGGCAAAGTGCCTCGCAATATCCTCAAATCCTATTACGGCAAGAACGTCGAGCACGAGGTCTCTTCCCAATTCATCCAGGAAACCTTCAACGATGCGCTGCGAGAAGCGGATCTGCATCCCCTCGTAGAAGCGGATGTGAATGAAACCCGCTTTGAAGACAACGGCACCTTTGTTTACACGGCAGTGGTGGATGTGGCCCCTCCTTTCGAGGTTGAAGGCTACAAGGGATTGGAAATCACCAAATCCCCTGTGTCCGTCAGCGACGATCAGATCCAGACCGAACTGGAGCGCATCCGCGAGCAGAATGCTCAGCTTCGGACGGTTGATACGGATCGCCCCATCCAGGAAGGGGACGCGGTTTTGACGGATTTCGTACCGACCGTCGATGGATCGGTCTTTGAAAAGGGAAAGACCAGCGACTTCATGGTCGAGGTGGGGAAAAAGGCCCTTCATCCCGAATTTGACGGGCATCTCATTGGACATCGCGTCGGGGAGACCCTATCTTTTGACCTGGACTATCCCGAGGACGCTACGATGCCCGAAATCAAGGGCAAACGCGTTCACTTCGAGGTCCAGATCAGAGAGTTGAAAGAAAAGGAGCTTCCTGAGCTGAACGACGAGCTGGCTCAAACCGTGAAGTTCGACACCCTGGAAGCCCTCAAGGAGAACATTCGGGAACGCCTCGTCAAGCAGCAGGAAGAGCGGGTCTCCATGGCCGCCCGCCAGCAGATCATTGATCAGCTTGTGGGGAAGGTCCAGCTGGACCTTTCGGATAAAGTGATCGATCGAGAAGTGGATCGGCTCATCGACCTTCTTCTCAACCAGTTTGAAAGCCAGGGACTGAAGATCGACGGATCCAAGTTCAGCACACCCGAGATCCGGGGAGAATATCGCCCGCAGGCCATCAAGAACATCAGCCAGAGGTTGATTCTGGTGCAGATCGCCAGGCAGGAGGGCATCGAACTGACCGAGGAGGAAGTGGATGAGATTTACCGGCAGATCGCTCTCTATGCCCGCATGGATGTGGAGAAGGTGAAGGCTGAGTTCGCTGACAGCCCCCTGGTGGAACAGTCCAAAGAGAGCAAGGTACAAGATAAAGTTTTGAAGCTGCTGGAGGAATCAGCGGTTTCCAAGGAAGTCTCCCCCACGGGGAGCGACCCCACTACAGATCAGGAGTAGGCAATGTCCCTCATCCCTGTCGTCATTGAACAGAGCAGCCGTGGTGAAAGAGCTTTTGACATCTATTCGCGCCTCTTGAGAGACCGGATCATCTTTCTCGGCACCGCCGTGACAGATGATGTGGCCAATGTCATCATCGCGCAGATGCTCTTTCTCGAATCCGAAGATCCGGACAAAGACATCCATTTTTACATCAACTCGCCGGGAGGTTTGGTTACGGCGGGGCTCGCCATCTACGATACAATGCAGTATATCAAGCCCAACGTCTCGACACTGTGCATGGGGCAGGCCGCCAGCATGGCAGCGGTTTTGCTGGCTGCCGGAGTGAAGGGCAAACGGTTCGCTCTTCCCCACGTGCGCATCATGCTGCACCAGCCCATGGGGGGGTTCCAGGGGCAGGCGACGGACGTGGACATTCAGGCCCGGGAAATCCTCCGACTCCGCGAGGAATTGAACCAGATCCTGATGCACCACACCGGCAAGGGCATCGATCAGATTCAGCGTGATACCGACCGAGACTTTTTCATGTCCGGAGTACAAGCCAAGGATTATGGACTCATCGACGAGGTCATCACGGCTCGGGGCATCGGCCAGGCTCTGACCCCGGCGCCATAAACGAACGAAGCCATATAAATCGGATCTTTTCGCCTGAAACGGGTCCGGACTTTCTTTGGAAGGTTCGGACCTTTCTTGTTTCCAATACTCACCCCCCCTTCCGGGCATTGCGCTCCATTCCACTTCCTGTCTCCCGCCCGATGATGTGGACCTATTGTTTTCCAACTGAAACTTGTTATTTATTGAGGGAAAGGCATTGACGTTTCCCCATTATCGGGTTAGGGGTGTAACGTTATGAAAGGTTTGTCAAAAGGCAATTAAAAGTGGCTAAGGGAAATGGGCGTGGTTATAATACTGCCTGATCGATGGGGAAATAAAGGGCAAATGGACCTCATATACTGCATGATATGTCGCATCGCGAAGCAATCCTTGCCGCGATGTCATTCATAATGTGGCCAAGGAGGCACTAATGGCTAGAAAGCGTGAAGATCGAGGTGGGGAGCTGAGATGCTCCTTTTGTGGGAAGAGCCAGGATGAAGTGAAGAAGCTCATCGCAGGGCCAACGGTGTACATCTGCGACGAATGCGTTGAGCTGTGCAACGACATCATTGCTGAAGAGTATGAACGCGAAGAGTCCGCTCGCGCCACGCAGATTCCAAAACCTGCTGAAATCAAGAACTATTTGGATCAATACGTGGTGGGGCAGGAAAGGGCCAAAAAGGTTCTTTCGGTGGCGGTTCACAACCACTACAAAAGAATCGAATTGAAGCTCGATAAAAACGATGTGGAGCTGCAAAAGAGCAATATCCTCATGATCGGGCCGACCGGTTCCGGGAAAACTCTCCTGGCTCAGACTCTTGCACGCATCCTGAACGTGCCTTTCACCATTGCCGACGCGACGACGTTGACGGAGGCGGGTTACGTCGGCGAGGATGTGGAAAACATCCTGGTCAGCCTGATTCAGGCAGCGGATTATGACATCGAAAAGGCTTCCCGGGGTATTGTCTACATTGATGAAATCGACAAAATCGCTAAGAAGTCGGACAGCCCGTCCATCACCCGGGACGTCTCGGGTGAAGGGGTTCAGCAGGCCCTCCTCAAAATTTTGGAAGGCACTGTAGCCAACGTTCCTCCCAAGGGGGGCAGAAAACACCCGCAACAGGAATTCATCAAGATCGACACCACCAACATTCTGTTTATCGTTGGTGGAGCATTCAACTATTTGGAGAATATCATTCATTCGCGCGTTGGGGTGAAGGGGCTGGGGTTTGGCGCCGAAATTCGCAGTAAAGAGCAGAAGAGCATCGGTGAGGTCCTGGTGCGCATTCAGCCGGAGGATCTCATCAAGTTTGGGATGATTCCTGAGTTTGTGGGCCGGCTGCCCGTCATCGCGACGCTCAACGAGCTCACCGAGGATGAACTGGTCAGCATCCTGACGGAGCCCAAGAATGCTCTCGTCAAGCAATACAAGAAGCTTTTCGAACTGGAGGATGTGCGTCTTCGCTTCACGGACGGCGTGCTGAAGACCATCGCCAAGGAGGCCATTCGTCGGAAGTCGGGGGCGAGAGGGCTTCGATCCATCATGGAAAATATCATGCTGGACATCATGTATGACCTTCCCTCTCAGCCCGAGATCCAGGAATGCATCATCAACGAGGACGTGCTCCTGAAACAGGCCAGTCCCTTGTTGCTCTACAGGAACCAGAGTCAAGAGTCCGCCTAGTACGGCGGAGCGAAACGCATCACCTGGTCCGGTGAGATTTGAAGTCCCCCTTTGAGGGGGACCCAGAGGGAAGAGCCGTGACGTTCACCACCCCCTGCCTCTTCCGGAATCCTTCAGGTTATGGATCGGCGTGTTTTCAAAACCCGTTCCTTCCGCAAAAAGCCGATGTTCAGCATCGGCTTTTTGCGGAAGATCGATGAAACGATAGGGCAGCAGGTGAAAAACTGTCCAGAGTTGTGAGACGTACCGAGCATGCAGCATCCACACGTGGCTTTATGGCAGAAAGTAATGAACCATGTTTAAACGAACGAAAAACAAGGACGAACAGCACATGAGTGCCAACACGTTTGCGCTCCCGCTCTTACCTCTGAGAGATATTGTAGTCTTTCCGGCCATGGTGGTGCCACTGTTCGTGGGTCGTGACAAATCGGTCAATGCTCTGGAAAGGGCGATGAGCACCGACAAGCGTATTTTTCTATCAGCCCAGACCAAGGCCAAGATGGACGACCCGCAGGAATCGGATATCCACAGGATTGGCACGATTGCGAACATACTTCAGATCCTGCGCCTGCCTGACGGAACGGTAAAGGTTTTGGTGGAAGGGGATCTTCGAGCCAGGGTGTTGCATTTCCTGCCGAACCATGAATATTTTCAGGTACAGCTGGAAGCGTTGGAGGAGCCTCCCCAAAATCCCCTGGAAATCGAAGCACTGCGCCGCAATCTTCGTGCGGCCTTTGAGACCTACAGCAAGCACAACAAGAAAATCACGCAGGAAGTGCTGGACGCCGTCGCTGCCGTAGAGGATCCTTCACGCCTCACGGATACGGTCGCCGCATACATGCCCCTGAATCTCGAACTGAAGCAGATGCTCCTGGAAACCCTCGATGTTTCCAGGCGCATGGAAAAGCTGTTCGGCCATATCCGGGCGGAAATAGAAATCATCCAGACTGAAGAGCGCATCAAGGGACGGGTCAAGAAACAGATGGAAAAGACCCAGCGCGAGTACTACCTCAACGAGCAGATGCGCGCCATCCAGAAGGAAATGGGCGACAAGGATGACTTCAAGTCGGAACTGGAAGAGCTGGAAAAACGCATCAAGCGGAAGCGACTCAGCAAGGAAGCCGGCGCCAAGATAACCGCTGAATTCAAGAAGCTCAAGCTCATGTCGCCCATGAGCGCCGAAGCAACGGTGGTGAGGAATTACATCGACTGGATTCTGTCCCTGCCCTGGTTTGAGAAGACCAAGGACAAGATCGATATCGACGAGGCTGCGCGGATCCTCGATGAAGATCACTACGCACTGGAAAAGCCCAAGGAGCGCATCCTGGAATACATGGCCGTCCAGGCGCTGGTGAAGAAAATCAAGGGCCCTATCCTGTGCTTCGTGGGACCTCCTGGAGTCGGCAAGACATCGCTGGCCCGATCCATTGCACGATCCATGAACCGAAACTTCATCCGGCTCTCCCTGGGCGGGGTGCGTGATGAAGCTGAGATTCGCGGGCATCGCCGCACCTACATCGGAGCCATGCCCGGCAAGATCATTCAGAGCCTCAAGAAGGTAAAGAGCAATAATCCCGTTTTCTGCCTCGATGAGATCGACAAGATGAGCGCCGACTTTCGCGGAGACCCGTCGGCCGCTCTGCTGGAGGTGCTGGATCCCGAGCAGAATTTCTCCTTCAACGACCATTACCTGGACCTGGATTACGATCTGTCGGAGATCTTTTTCATCACGACGGCCAACAATCTCCACTCCATTCCCGCTCCCCTGCGGGACCGCATGGAAATCATCCAGATTTCCGGCTACACGGAACTGGACAAGCTGAATATCGCCAAGCAGTTTCTGGTCAAGAAGCAGTGCAAGGCCAACGGTTTGAAGATGGAGAACGTGGTCTTTGACGACGATATCCTGCTCTATATCATCCGCCACTTTACCAAAGAGGCGGGGGTGCGCAACCTGGAGCGGGAAATCGCCTCCGTATGCCGGAAGGTGGCCAAGGAGGTCGTGCGCAACGGCAAGGAAACACGCGTCGTGTTGACGGAAGAAATCATTCAGGAATACCTGGGCGTTCCTAAATTCCACTATGGACGGGCTGAAGAAAAGGACGAGATCGGCCTGGCCATGGGACTGGCATGGACGGAATTCGGTGGCGATATTCTGGGCATCGAGACCATCGTCATGCCGGGCAAGGGCAAAATCATCATCACAGGAAAGCTCGGAGAGGTCATGCAGGAATCGGCTCAGGCCGCTCTCAGCTATGTGCGGTCACGGGCCACGCGCCTGGGGATTGCCCCGGACTTCTACCAGAACCTCGACATCCACGTGCACGTGCCCGAGGGGGCCATACCCAAGGATGGGCCATCGGCAGGCATCACCATGGCCACGTCCATCGTTTCTGCCCTGACGCGCATTCCCGTGAGGAGCGATCTGGCCATGACAGGTGAAATCACACTCCGCGGCAGGGTCCTCCCCATCGGAGGGCTGAAAGAAAAGATCCTGGCGGCCCATCGATCCTTGCTGAAGCATGTCCTCGTGCCCAAAGACAATGCGAAAGATCTGAAGGACATTCCGCCCAAGATCTGTGAAGAGATGCATATCGAGCTCGTAGAGCATACGGACGATGTTCTGCGCAAAGCCCTCGCCTTGAAGGAAGGACAGGAGCTTTTCCATGAGCCCGAGTCGGGCCAGAGTCCGGTCCTGTTTGAAGCCAAAAAGCCGGCTTCCGATGAAATACGGACGCATTGAGGAATGTGTCAAAAAACCGCTTGACTTTGAAATGACGTTCTCGTATATACTCAAACTCGTTCAGGGGGCAAAACGAAACTATTCGCCCTGGGCGGTTTTCGGGGGCGAATAGCTCAGCTGGGAGAGCATCGGCCTTACAAGCCGAGGGTCACAGGTTCGAGCCCTGTTTCGCCCACCAAAGTAAGTTTTAAAGATGCGGGGTCGTAGTTAAGCTGGTTATAACGCCGGCCTGTCACGCCGGAGGCCGAGGGTTCAAGTCCCTTCGACCCCGCCAGCAAATCCAAGGAGTTAGCCAAAAGGTTAACTCCTTTTTCTTTTTCAACGTGATCACCCAAACCAACGCCGGCAAAGGAGAAACCATGGAAAAACGCTCCTGGGAGCAGAACGCCCAGTTTATCAGCAACACCCTCAGGCTCAGGACTCTTCCCATCGGGGTGTCGTTTCTCAAGGATCCATCGGAATTTCCAGAAAAAACGCGACGCCCTTCAGAGGTTTTCGGCAAGAAGATCACCATCTGCCAGGGGATCACCCTGGCTCGTGTCTACGGTTGGACCACGGGCCTCACCGCGGACGATCTCAACTGCGTCCCCGCCCTTCTCGCTTTTGGCCTCACTTCCGCACCAGATCCGGCGGATGCGCTGAGTGGTCTTATCTGTGACATAAATTTCGCCAAGAACAAGGAAGCCGCCCTCGTCGAGATTGAATCGATCCATCGCTTCCAAAACGGCGAGTACAAGGCCATCGTGATGGCCCCTCTCCAAAAAGGGCTTTTCGAACCGGATACGGTTGTCATTTACGGAAATCCCGCTCAGATCATGCGCATCATCCAAAGTATGGTATTCGAGAATGCAGGGCGGATTCCAGGCAATTTCGGGGGGAAGATCGAATGCACCGAGTACCTGATTGCGCCTTTCAAGAACGGTGCACCGAGGATCGCGATCCCGGGCAACGGCGACCGCATTTTCTCCATGACCCAGGATGACGAGATGGTTTTCTCTCTCCCGGGGCACATGGTCGAGAATCTGGTCTATGGGCTGTCGGAGTCGGGAAAAGCCGTTGGTGCCCGATACCCGGTCACGTTTTATCAGAATTTCCAGCCTGAATTTCCCAGGCAGCATATCGAACTGGGGAAGAAACTGGGAATCTTCTGAGCCTCATGTCCTGGCGGGAATCCGGATGAACACCCCTTTCCGGATTCCCGCCCGGCGACGCTGGATGGCAGCAGCGAAGACTAATCGTGATATCGGTCATGGAAGCGCCGGTAATGCGCGTCAGGACCTGGTCGATACCTGCAGCCGGGGCCGTCGCAATCGTAATAACGGTGGTGCCTGTGAGGCGGACGTCGATAGACCACCACAGGCTCCTCGCGATAATAACGAACCACCGGTGGCGGCGGGGGAGCGTAATAATATGGAGCCCCGAACTGGACATCGATGTTGAGCTCTGCCCGGGCTCCGGAGACGAAGGGCGGCATGAACAAAAGAACCGTAAACAGTGCAGGAAGAATTGCCTTCATTATCTTCATCTTTCTCTCCATCTGAATGCATCGGTTTGAAAAACTGTCAAATTTTTCCAGGCTGAACGCTTTGAGAAAGGCTTTCAGCAAGGTTCCAGCTGGCAGAGATGTAAGCACACGGCGTACCATCGCCCTAACATACCAATATTCAAGGGCTTATTTTTAAAATCCTCCTGGAAGGCATCGTCCGCACCTACCAATAAATGCACACGCCCCTGCAAATTTTTTCACACTCCTCTGCCGTGCTGCCAGTGGAATGACTCCACCCGCAACGCACGAGCCGGCCGGACCGGCAGCCGATCCGCTCCTCTCCGACGGCCTCCTCCACCCCGATATTTAAGTCACGATAACAATTTCATGTTTCTCTCTTGCGCTGACTCGGGCATGCAAATATTATCTTCCCCTGGTTTTTGCGAACTTCTTTGAAACGCCATCCCGTTTGGATTTTAGCCCAGGAAGAGAGTATTTAAGCTGCACTTACACGGAACCTACAGAGGAGCACTAGATGCCAAAGCGAACGGACATTAACAAGGTCCTCATCATCGGGTCGGGTCCCATTGTCATCGGCCAGGCCTGCGAATTTGACTATTCGGGGACCCAGGCGTGCAAGGCATTGCGGAGCCTGGGTTACCAGATCGTACTGGTCAATTCCAACCCGGCCACCATCATGACGGACCCGGGCCTTGCAGATGCAACCTATATCGAGCCCCTCACCCTGGAATCCCTCACGCGCATCATCGAAAAGGAGCGCCCCGATGCCCTCCTGCCCAACCTGGGGGGGCAAACAGGGCTCAATTTGAGCTCGGAGCTGGCCAAGGCGGGAGTTTTGGACCACTTTGGCGTCCGCATCATCGGTGTTCAGGCCGACGCCATTGAACGCGGTGAAGACCGCATCGCTTTCAAGGAGACCATGACGAAGCTCGGGATCGATATGCCCAGGAGCGAGCCGGCTTTCAGTGTGGAGGAAGCGGAGGAGATCGCCGGCAGACTCGGATACCCCGTCGTCATCCGACCGGCTTACACCATGGGGGGAACCGGGGGCGGTCTGGTCTACAATGTGGAGGAACTGCGAACGGTGGCGAGCCGCGGTCTGTCAGCCAGCCTCATCGGACAGATCCTCGTGGAGGAATCGGTCCTCGGCTGGGAGGAGCTGGAGCTGGAAGTCGTCCGGGATGCCAGGAACCAGCGCGTCACGGTCTGCTTCATCGAGAACGTCGACGCCATGGGCGTCCACACGGGGGACTCCTTCTGCACGGCTCCCATGTTGACCATCGACAGGGAGCTCCAGGAAAAGCTCCAGAAGCAATCCTATGACATCGTCGAGGCCATCGAGGTCATCGGGGGAACGAACGTTCAATTTGCACACGATCCCAAAACGGGCCGGATCGTCGTCATCGAGATCAATCCTCGGACCTCCCGGTCCTCAGCCCTCGCTTCCAAGGCGACGGGTTTCCCCATCGCCCTCATCTCGGCGCGGCTGGCAGGAGGCCTGACCCTGGACGAGATTCCCTACTGGCGCGAGGGGACCCTCGATCGATACACACCCTGGGGCGACTACGTCGTCGTCAAATTCGCACGCTGGGCCTTTGAAAAGTTCAAGGGGGTCGAAGACCGCCTGGGAACTCAAATGCGCGCCGTGGGCGAAGCCATGAGCATCGGAAAGACCTACAAGGAAACGCTGCAGAAGTCCATCCGCTCTCTCGAGATCGGCCGCTACGGACTGGGGTTCGCCGCGGATTACAACACGAAACCTTTGGCGGAGCTCATGGAGCTGCTCGCCTTCGCCACCAGCGAGCGCCAGTTCATCATGTACGAAGCCCTCCGTAAGGGCGCCACGGTGGAGGAGCTATCCCAAAAGACCCATATCAAGGCCTGGTTCATCGGGCAGATGAAGGAGCTCGTGGAACTGGAGGAAGAAATCCTGCGGTGCAAGGGTGGAACCCTGCCGCCCGGTCTCCTCGCCCGCGCCAAGAAAGACGGTTTTGCAGACCGCTACCTGGCGGGACTCCTGGGGATCTCGGAGCGGGAAATCCGTGACCGCCGGAAAGCCGAAGGCATCGTCCAGGGTTGGGAGCCTGTACCCGTGAGTGGGGTCGAAAACGCAGCCTACTATTATTCCACCTACAATGCGCCGGACCAGGTGACCCGATCCGACCGCGCCAAGGTCATGGTCATCGGAGGCGGCCCCAACCGCATCGGCCAAGGGATCGAGTTCGACTACTGCTGCGTTCACGCGGCCTTCGCTCTCCGGGACGAGGGTTACGAAACCATCATGGTCAACTGCAACCCCGAAACGGTCTCCACGGACTACGACACTTCGGACAAGCTTTACTTCGAGCCCATTACCGTGGAGGACGTTCTTGCCATCTATGAGAAGGAGAAGCCCGAAGGGGTTATCGTTCAATTCGGAGGTCAGACTCCCTTGAACATTGCCCGGGAACTGGCCGAGGCCGGAGTGCGGATCATCGGCACCACCCCCGATACCATCGACCTGGCCGAAGACCGCGACCGCTTCCGGCAGATGATGGAACGGCTCGGCATTCCCATGCCCGAATCCGGGATGGCCGCCAACCTTGAGGAGGCCCTGAAGGTGGCCTCCCGCATCGGCTACCCCCTCATGGTCCGTCCCTCCTATGTGCTCGGCGGGCGAGGCATGGAGGTCGTTTACGACGAAGAGATGCTTCGGCAGTATGTGCAGGCGGCTGTCGGCGTCACCCCCGACCGTCCCATCCTCATCGACAAGTTCCTGGAGAACGCCATCGAAGCCGAAGCCGATGCCATTTCCGACGGTGTGAATGCCTTCGTCCCGGCGGTGATGGAGCACATCGAGCTGGCGGGAATCCATTCGGGCGATTCGGCCTGTGTCATTCCACCCATCAGCATCCCGCCCAAGCACCTGGAGACCATCCGCGAGTATACGCGGCAGATCGCCCTGGAGCTGAAGGTTGTGGGCTTGATCAATATCCAGTATGCCGTCTCGGACAACAGCGTCTATGTGCTGGAAGCGAATCCGCGGGCATCCCGAACGGTTCCCCTGGTTTCCAAGGTGTGCAACATCCCCATGGCGCGGCTGGCCACCCAGGTCATGCTGGGCAAGCCCCTGGGCGAACTGGGCCTGCAGGAAAGGTATATTCCCCACTTTGGAGTGAAAGAAGCCGTTTTCCCCTTCAACATGTTTCCGGAAGTCGATCCCATCCTCGGCCCTGAAATGCGCTCGACGGGTGAGGTTCTCGGCATGGCGGATTCATTCGGCATGGCATCCTTCAAGGCACAGGAAGCAGCCGGCCAGCGCCTGCCGGTGGAAGGCACCGTTCTCCTGACGGTTTCCGATCTCGACAAGCAGGCGTCGGTTCAGGTGGCCAGGCGGTTCAAGAATTTGGGACTCAAGATCATGGCCACGAAGGGCACCTGCAATATTTTGCGGGCCAGCGGTATCGAAGCGGAGGGTGTCGAAAAGATGCACGAAGGGCGCCCCAATATTGTGGACGCCATCAAGAACGGAGCCATCCAGCTGGTGGTGAACACTCCCAGCGGCAAGCTGAGCCAGTGGGACGATTCTTACATCCGCAAGGCGGCCATCAAGTACAAAATCCCCTATATCACTACGCTGGCAGGTGCCGTGGCGGCGGCCCGAGGGATTGAGGCGTTCAAAACCGGACGCAGCGACGTCAAGTCCCTCCAGGAATACCACGCTGCCATCCGGTAGCGGGGATGGCTGGGGGACGCTGAAAACGCTGACAAGCGCTGATTGACGCAGAAAAAATTTGGGGCTGGCGCGGTCTCCCGACCGTGCCCCCCTGTCTAAAACTCCCTCTCCCTCGAGGGAGAGGGTTGAGGTGAGGGTGAAGGTGAAGAAGGACCCGCCCCCACCAGAATGGCCATGGAGTGGGGCAGGAGTCGATACACGCCCTGCTCCTTCAACAGCAGTTCCTTCCCCTGCCCCCGAACGTCGTGGGGATACGATTTGCCCGTATCGACAAAGCGATGCCAAAGGCGGTTGTCGGGCGCTTTCGGCAGCTGAAAAACCTCCGGCTCATTCTTTGCGTTGAAGAGCAGGCACAACGGCTGTTCCGCGGCCCTCATTTCCCTTTTTTCAGGGTAGATGAGACATCCCAGCACACCGCCGCCGCTATCCCACTGAGGAGCTCCTCCGTCCGGTCCGAGCCACAAAATGTCGTCTCCCGTGTAAAAATGCTCCGCCGTCAGCACCCTGTGTCGGCGGCGGAAGGCAATGAGCTCCCGTATAAATCGAAAAATCTGGCGGTTTTGCACGACCAGACTCCAATTGTACCAGGAGACCTCGTTGTCCTGGCAATAGGCGTTGTTGTTGCCACCCTGAGTCCTGCGAAACTCGTCTCCCCCCAGCATCATGGGAACTCCCCGCGACATGAAGAGCGTCGCCAGCAGGTTCTTCATCTGGCGGGTGCGTACTGCATTGATGGCGGGATCCTCCGTCTCTCCTTCCACCCCGTAATTTTCGCTGAAATTCTCGTCCGCGCCGTCCCGGTTGCCTTCGCCGTTGGCCTCGTTGTGCTTTCGGGAATAGGTGACGAGATCGTGGAGTGTAAACCCATCGTGGCAGGTGATGAAGTTGATGCTGTGCAAGGGATCCTTTCCCGTGCGCTGATACAAATCCGCGCTTCCGCACAGGCGGGTGGCGAGAGCGCCCACCATCCCGTCATCCCCCCGCCAGAATCTCCTGACCTCGTCACGAAAGCGCCCATTCCATTCGCACCAGCGCAACCCAGGAAAAGACCCCACCTGATAGGCGCCTCCCGCATCCCATGCTTCGGCGATGAGCTTTACATCCCGCAGCAGAGCGTCTTCGGCAATCCGCTCGAGGAGCGGTGGGTTGGTCAGCACCTCCCCTTCCCGATCCCTCCCCAGCACTGAGGCCAGATCGAACCGAAAGCCGTCCACATGCATCTCGATGACCCAATACCTGAGGCAATCCAAAATGAACCCCCGCACCACCGGGTGATTGCAGTTCAGAGAATTCCCGCAGCCCGAATAGTTGCGGTAGCTCCGCCGATCGGTGCGGAGCATGTAGTAGATGCTGTTTTCCATCCCCCTGAAATTGAGTGTCGGTCCCGTTTCATCGCCTTCCGCCGTATGGTTGAGCACGATATCGAGAATCACTTCAATGCCCGCTTTGTGCAGCTCTCGCACCATCGTTTTGAATTCAGCGACCTGGCAACCCGCTTCTATCTCGCTTCCGTAGCTCTCTTTGGGGGCGAGAAAAGAGACCGTATTGTATCCCCAGTAATTTCGGAGGAGCTCCCCCGTAAGAGGATTTTCCCTCACCAGTTCGCTCTCGTTGAATTCCTGGACCGGCATCAACTCCAGTGCTGTGATGCCCAGCGTTTTAAAGTAAGGAATTTTTTCGATGACCCCGAGAAAGGTCCCGGGCTGCTTCGCAGCTGAAGAGGGATGGATGGTGAGTCCTTTGACATGCGTTTCATAGAGAATGGTTTCCGACCACGGGTGCTTCAGAGGGCGATCCCCCTGCCAGTCGAACCGGGTGGTCGTCAGAAGGCACTTGGCCATGTGTCTGGCGTTGTCTTCGATGGAGCAGGCGGTATCGGGCTCGGGAGTGCTGAAGTCGATTCCCCTGGCATATCGAAAATCCCAACCGCGCGTCCCTGCGAGTGCATGCGCATAGGGATCCAGCAACAGCTTGAAGCGGTTGAAGCGATGCCCCTCCTGCGGTTGATAAGGCCCCTGCATGCGAAATGCGTAGATCTGCCCCAGGCCGATGCCCCCAATCCACACGTGCCAGATGTCGCCCGTCCGATGCGCCAACGGTTCCAGTTCAATGGAGGCAAAAGGCTTCTCATCCTCGGGAGCGTCGAAGAGCTCCAGCCAAACTTTCTCGGCATGGCGGCTGAAAACCGAAAAATTGATGCCCCCCTCCAGCTCGGAGGCTCCGAAAGGCAGCGGCTTGCCGATATCCATCTCGACAAATGGCGGCCGGCCACTCTCATTGGTGGCTGTCTGCCCATCTCGAGGACCAGAAGACGGAAGGGGCTGGAGGGCTTCGATCTTTTCAAAAGAATGCGTATTTCTCTGTTTTTTCAGGGCACCGGTGCAAATCATTTCGACTCCTCCCGCGACGCCTTTCTGGAATATCCCGCTCCATCCGGTCACCAGGCCTCCGACCGAAGACTCTGCCCCGACAGACTCCTGGCGGCCCTGCAGGACGCCGTTCAGCAAAGAAATATGGCTCGGCAATATTTTTATCACATGTGAAAACGACTTGTGCTGACAAATCCAAAACGATTGTGTAGACTTTCAGACACGAATGCAAGCATTTGCCCTGAACCTTTACCATATAGCAGGATCAATATTCCATCATGAACATGAACAATGCCGATGCGTGGAACCCGGGCAGCTATTTCAGACATCGCCTGATCGCCATCACGTTCTCCCTCGTGGTGGGTGCTCTGCTCATGGCCTCAAAGTTCTACGTATACTGGCTGACTCATTCTTCGGCTATTCTTTCCGATGCGTTGGAATCCATCATCAATGTGGTCGCCAGCGCGTTTGCCATGGGCAGCATTCTACTGGCGTCCAAGCCTCCCGATATGACGCATCCCTATGGCCATGGAAAGATAGAATTCTTTTCGGCCGGTTTCGAGGGCGCCCTGATTGTCTTCGCGGCCATCGGCATTGCAAGGACGGCATGGCCTCAGATCCTGCACCCCCATCCCCTTCCCAATCTCGAAAGCGGTCTCTGGATTCTTCTCGCTACCAGTGCGGTGAACTTCATTCTTGGGGCAGGACTCGTGCGCATCGGCAAGCGCACCCATTCCCTGACTTTGGTGGCCGACGGAAAGCATGTCATGACGGATGTGTATACGTCGGCGGGCGTTCTCCTGGGGCTGGTGCTGGTGAATCAGACGGGGTGGTACTGGATGGATGGGGCTATTGCCTGCCTGGTGGCACTGAATATCCTCGTCATGGGAGGAAAGCTCATCAACGAATCGTTCAGCGGACTCATGGACCGATCCGATCCGGGGCTCCTGGAGGATATTTCGAAGCTTCTCGCTCAACATCGGCGAGACGTCTGGATCGACATTCATCACCTGCGCGCTTGGCGGTCTGGAGACCGTATCCATCTGGATTTTCATCTGATTTTACCCAGGGATCTCTCCCTGGATAAAGTGCACCAGGAGGTTGAGGAGCTCCAGGCATTGCTGAGCGATCACTTCAACGGGAGAGCCGAAACCCTCATCCACGCGGAACCCTGCAACATGCCGCAATGCCCTATTTGCGGCCTCGACCCCTGCGAGCTGAGGGTGAAGCCCACGAGCCACCAGGCCCTGTGGCACCGGGAGGTTGTGACTCTCCCTGAAGAGGGTGCAGGACGGTTGGACGGGATAGAGTGCGGAGCGCAGAAGAAGGAAACGAAAAATTCCGCTCCGTGATGTGCTGCAGGATACTGGATGGGAAAGGAGAGTGAGGGCATGAGCGACCAGGCAAAGCTGGAAATCGGAATGAGGGGCACCGCCGGTGGACAGGTGGATCCAGGCAATACAGCCATCGCCATGGGAAGCGGAGAGGTGGAAGTCTTTGCCACACCGGCCGTAGTAGCCCTCATGGAGGCGGCGGCCGTACAGTGCCTCCAGGGTCACCTGGCTCCCGGAGAGACGTCCGTGGGCATCCGCATGGAGATGACTCACACGGCAGCCACACCAGTGGGAATGAAGGTACGTGCGGAGGCTGTTCTGGAAAAGATCGAAGGCCGCCTCCTGTCCTTTGAGGTTACCGCTTTCGATGCCGTTGAAAAAATCGGTGAGGGGAAGCACGAACGGGCAGTCGTGCAAAAGGAACGGTTTGTGTCAAGGGTTCTGGGAAAAAGAGACATGGCTCCATAGGGAGCCCTTCCCGGCAGTGTGCAGATCTGCAGAGACTAAGAATGGACACCATTTATGACAGAAAGGTTGCGGAGGGGTTCTGTACATCGCGGAACCAACGAGACTCGGATCGATCTTGATCTTGTTCTGGACGGGAGTGGGTCGGCAGATTTAAAGACAGGCGTTCCCTTCCTGGAGCACATGCTCACCCTTTTCAGCGTGCACGGTCTGTTCGACTTGAAGGTGGAGGCAGACGGTGACCTGGAGGTCGATGCACATCACACCGTGGAAGATCTCGGCATTTGCCTGGGGCAAGCCGTGTCCCTCGCCCTGGGCGACCGCAAAGGCATCCGCCGCTATGGTCAGTCGTCCATTCCCATGGATGAAACCTGCGCTTCCGTGGTGCTGGACCTGTCCAATCGCCCATGCCTCGTGTACCAGGTTCCTCCCCTGTCCGAACGCGCTGGTCAGTTCGAAACGGAGCTCGTCCCTGAATTCCTCCGCGCTTTCTGCCTCCATGGCGGCATAACGCTCCACGTCCAGGTGCCTTATGGAAGCAACACGCATCACATGATCGAGGCGGTCTTCAAAGCACTTGGCCGAGCCCTGGACCAGGCGACTCAGCTGGACGAACGGCGCACCGGCATCCCATCCTCCAAAGGTGCCCTTTAGCACCATGGCCGGCCCAGTACATCGCAGCTAAAGTCATTCCCTGGTGCACTGGGCGAAAGTCGCACCAGGTCCGGGAGGTTTTGTTTTCTGCGTTCGTCAGCGTCTCGTCAGCGTTTTCAGCGTCCCCCTCTCAGACGATCTTCTCGCTCAGCGCCTCGAGATCGATGTCTTTGTCATCGGTCACGTGGTAAACCGTCTGGCTGGGAAAAGCGAACTCGATGCCTTCAGCTTTGAACCGCCGCATGATTTCGAGGCAGGACCTCTGCACCCACGCCTGGAAGTCCCAGTAATTGGGTGGATGGTACCACGCAAAAACGGCGATGTTGAGGCTCCAGTCGTTGAAGGCATTGAAGTACACGCGAGGCGGAAATTCCCTGCGCATCCCTTCGTGGTTTTCCAGGATCTCCTGCACGATGGCCACCGCCCGTTCGACCTTCTCGGGTGAAGTGTCATAGGTGATGGTGAGGTTGGTGTGCCAGCGCAGGTGGGGACGCTTGTCGACATTTTCCAATGTGGAATTGATGATTTTTTCATTGGGGATGGAAATCAGGTGTCCTGCCAGAGTCCGCAGGCGGGTGCTGCGGAACCCCACGTTCTCGACAAACCCTTCGTAATTGTCGATGGCGATGCGCTCCCCTACCTGGAAGGGCTTGTCCAGAAGAATCGTGAGGCTGCCGAGAAAATTGGCGATGGAATCCTTGCCGGCCAGGGCGAAGGCGAGACCCCCGATCCCCAGGGAAGCAATGATGGGTCCGATTTCGATGCCGGTCATGTTCTGAATGATCATGATGCCGCCGATGGCCAGGATGAAGACCCGGATAGTTTTCCCCACCAGAGGCACCAGCATGTCGTCAATGGTGTTCGTCGTGGACTGAGCCCAATGCCTCAGCTGTGAATCCAGTACCTTTATCAGTCGATAGAAGAGCCAAAAAAGAGCGACCGTCCCACCCAGGTCCGCCGCTTTCCTTGCCAGTTGGTGCACTGTGTTGACGCCATCCGCGGTGCTGAAATATCCAAATAATGGTGACAATGCATAATAAACTCCGTAGATTCGGATAAAGACGGAAAGCGGCCTGGAAAGCGCTTTCAGAAACAACCGCCACCACCGTTCCGAAGTCTCCTCACCGCTCTGCCGGGAGATTTGCCTGTGCAGCAAATATGTGACAACACGATCCACGAGCACGACAAGGAAAAGCAGCAGGGCGCATATGATCAGCTTGAGCCAGGTGATTCCCAAAAAGGCCCTGGCGGCGATCCATTTTCCCCATTTACGGGACGCGTCCTTCCCGACTTCGTCGATTTTCTTGCCGAGCACCTTCCCCGCTTCGTCGATTCTTTCCGTTTGCAGGGGAACCGCCGTCTCATTGGGACGAGGAATGAGGTTGACGGTGGGCTCTGCTTCCTTTTCTTTCTCCACCTCCCTGGCGGCGCTTTTCTTTTCCTGCCCTCCGTTTCCATTCTCGGCCGAGACCCTTCCCAGTGATCCCAGCCCGAGAAAAAGGCCCAGCATCATCAAGACAATCAGCACAACAGACCTTCTACGCAACATCAATTCTGTCCTCCGGAACTTCCTTTTGGGGAGATTGTGAGCCTTTTCTCAATTTCGACAGGCCTCCTGGCACACGCTTTACGAAATGAAAGCAAAAGCCGGGCCTGCAATCCCTGCAACTCTTTCGGTTCACTCTCACCCCATACTGCACAGGTTCGATCGAATCAGGGTGGACACCGTGGCCGCTCGTGCAATGGCCCGAAACATGAGAAGCACGGCCCACCAAGGTTGGAGAATATATTCAATTGATGCGTGAATATCAATGCGGCACTGCGATGCCCGTGCAATCGCACGAAGTAGCCAATGAGGTGAGGAAAAAGGCAGTCAATCGGCATCGGACAACGGCGGAGGTGCCTTTCACACGCCTGACTCCACTGTACTGTTAACCGGTGATAACCTGGCTTTTGCAGGAGCGGCTTTCCATCTGCAACTTTCACCATCGATCGTTTTTGTCGCGGCTGGAAGCCGCTCCTGCAAGGCATTTGCTCGCTTATAAAGACCCACGTTGAAGACGGCTCAAAAAGGATTGGATTCCGCTTGACTTTGCATGGGCTTTGACATATTGTGCTTTTGTTGTCGCGGGGTGGAGCAGTCAGGTAGCTCGTCGGGCTCATAACCCGAAGGTCAGAGGTTCGAATCCTCTCCCCGCTACCAGGAAAATAAAGGGCTTATGGGAAACCATAAGCCCTTCTTCTTTTTCTTCCCCACACTATTCCCCACACCCACGCTAGAAATGAAGCTTTAGAGAGCACGGGCCACACCCTATTCAGTTTTCAAAGAGCGGCACTCGGTCATCTCCAGAGACATTTTTATAGAAAAGAATGTCTCACATGTCTCTAATGTCTCCAATCCTTTTGTCAGTGCGATTCTACAGCGGAGACATAATGTCTCCCAATGTCTCCAATGTCCCGACTACCCTTTTTCATATCGTTTGCGACAACTTGCGTGTCCACAAGGGCAAGGAGGTCCTGAAATGGTTGGGCAAACACCCACGTTTTCTTTTCCATTTCACTCCCGTCCACTGCTCCTGGATGAATCAAGTGGAGCAGTGGTTTAGCATCCTACAACGCAAGCGCTTCAAAATCGCCGATTTTGCCTCTATCGAAGATTTGCGCGACAAGATCTATCTTTTCATTGAGCAGTGGAACAAGAGAGCGCACCCTTTCAAATGGACGACCAAGTCAGTGGCCAAGATCATGGCCTATCCTGATGATCATAAGCAGGCGGCCTAACAGACACTCTTTTGTGTGACGCTGTATTAAGTTTATGAAGAAAGCAAGGATCTTATTCGGCTTGGCATGGTTGCTCTGGTCTGCGACAGTGCAACCCTCCGAAGTCTCCGCCACTGAGGGCGGAGTCAGCCACTACACCCCGGGGAGCCATGGCGTCTTTTATTGACACCGCCCCCCCGGGATTGGTGGCAATAAACTTTTTCAATCATTACAATGGAAGCGCCGGTGGTGACAGGCAACTGCCGTTTGGCGGCATGGTGGCGGCTAATCTTGACATGACCTTCTACGCCGATGTATTCGGCCTGGCATATGGGACCCCTTTGGGCATTCTTGACGGCAAATTCGCTGCTGCAGTGCTCGTTCCCTATGTCTGGGTTGATGTGAAAGCGCAAGTCGACCTGCAGAGCAGACTCTTCCCACGACTCGGGCGCACTATCACCCGGCAGGACGCGGCTGACGGTATCGGCGATATTACGCTCGTACCGTTTTGGCTTGCCTGGAAATAAGGGCGATTTCAAATGGGATGTGCGGTGTGACATTTACGCCCCGACAGGTGAATACACCGAGGGTCGGCTGGCCAACGTGGGTCTTAACTACTGGACCTTTGAGCCGGTCGTATCGTTCGGCTACCTGAGCTCCAAAATCGGCCTGGAAATATCTGCCTATGCCGGCCTGAATTTCAATACCAGGAACGATGCCACGGACTCAGAGCAGCGATTTCTTTCATCTGGATTTGACCGTCGCCGAGCACCTGCCCCTGTCCAAGTACGGCCTCATCGGAATCGGCTTCAACGCCTTTTACTGGGACCAGTTCACCGGCGACAGCGGTTCCGGTGCTGTGCTTGGGGCCTTCAATGGCCGCGCCCAGGGAATTGGACCGGTGGTCTCCTATGTCTCCCCGCCGATTTGTGGTCATACCATCTTGACCGAGGTGAAATGGCTCCCTGAGACCGATGTCAATAACCGCCTCAGCGGTGACTACATCTGGCTCAAGGCGGTGTTGGCTTTCTAACGATAGACGCGCTTATGGACCTCCCCATAGGCTGTATTTATTGACAGTAGACATTTTCCGGAAAGCTCTTTATTGTGAGCTGTATCGGAACCTTTTTCAGATAGCGCAGGAGATGACGGTAAGGCGCCCACCGGGACTCGACTCACTCATAGGAATCAGGGCTGATGGAGATCGAAAGGGGTGGTTTATGAAGAAAAGAACATCAATGGCCGCATTCATTCTTGCATTGAGCGTGGTGTGCGCGGGAGCAGCCTCGGCGCAGACGGAAAAGGATGTGTACCATGAGGTCAAAGTCGAACACCGTTGTCTTGCTGGCCTTGGCAGTGGGTGTTGTGTGTTTCTGCGGCTTGCCCCCGTTTTCTACCTTTGCGACTGAGCCCCGGCGGAACGCAGAAGTCGAGGGGTTTGCCGGCTCCCAGAGCTGTCGGGAGTGCCACGAGAGCTTCTACCAGCTCTGGTCCACCTCCTTCCACGGGCTCGCCATGCAGCCATACAGCGACGCTCTGGCAGAGGAGAAGCTCATCCCCCAGAAGGAAGACGTGGTCATCGGTTCGTTTCGCTACCGGGCCGAAATCGGCAAAAGGCAGGGCTGGGTGCTTGAAAAAGGGCCTGAAGGGACGAAGAAGTACCGAATGGAACATGCCTTGGGCGGCAAGAACGTCTTCTACTTTCTTACCCCGCTGGAGAAGGGGAGGCTGCAGACACTGCCCGTTGCGTACGATGTGAGCCGGAAAGAGTGGATCGACATGGCGTCAAGCGGCGTGCGGCATTTCCCGGGCGATCAGCGTCCGGAGGAGCCCTTCAATTGGAAGGAATGGCCTTACACCTTCAACACCGCGTGCTACAGCTGCCATGTGAGCCAGCTTACCACCAACTACGACCTCAAAAGCGATACGTATCACACGGTCTGGGCCGAGCCCGGCATCAACTGCGAGACCTGCCACGGCCCGTCCGCCGAGCATAACCAGTCTGCCAGGGAAGCACCAAAGGGACAGTCTTTGGCCGACCTGAAAATCATCAGCACCAAGACCATGACCAAGGAGCAGCGCAATCATCTCTGCGCCTCATGCCACGCCAAGACAACCGCTCCCCTGACACCGTCCACTCCTCCGGGGGGGAGGTTCTTCGACCACTTCGACCTGGTCACCCTCGAGAGCCCGGATTACTACCCGGACGGTCGCGACCTGGGAGAGAACTACACTTACACCTCGTGGCTCATGAGCCCCTGCGTCAAGTCGGGGAAGCTCGACTGCATGCACTGCCACACATCGAGCGGCCGCTACCGCTTCAAGAAACCCGAAGACGCCAACAAGGCCTGCCTGCCGTGCCATGAAGAACGGGTGAACGGCGCCCCGGCACACACTCGCCATGAGGAAGGAAGCGCCGGGAACCAGTGCATATCCTGTCATATGCCCATGACATCCTTTGCCCGCATGAACCGGAGTGACCACTCCATGCTGCCGCCGGCTCCCTCGGCGACGATGGCCTACCAATCGCCGAATGCCTGCAACCTCTGCCACACCGACAAAGACGCGGCCTGGGCCGACAGACAGGTTCGGGAGTGGCTGCCCCGCGACTACCAGGCCCCGCTGCTTCATCGCGCGAGCCTCATTGATGCAGCGAGAAAGAGGGACTGGAGCAAGCGGGAGGAGATGCTTCATTACATCACGAGCCCGGATCGGAACGAGGTATTCGCCGCATCCCTCATTCGCCTGATCCCGCCAACCTTGGACCTGAAAATCGCTCAGGCACTGCTCAAGGCGGCGGGTGACCCGTCTCCTTTGGTCCGGGCCGCAGCCATGGAATCCCTGGCGATGATCCCGTCGAAACAGTGTCTGCAGGCCATCATCGGGGCAACCGGAGATGACTTCCGACTTGTCCGCATCCGGGCTGCAGCGGCTCTGTCCGCCTATCCCGATCTGCAGATGGGCGAGGAGTACGGGGAGAAAATCAGGAAGGCCGACGCGGAACACCTCACGTCTCTGCTGGCGTGGTCCGACCAGTGGCCTTCCCACTACAACCTGGGGAACTACTATCTCAACCGGGGGGAGCTCAAAGAGGCCATCACCTGCTATGACCGGGCTCTCACGATCGAGCCTCGTGCCGTCATGGTCCTGGTGAATGCCTCCATTGCGTACTCGCGCATGGGGGAAGTGAAAAAGAGTGAAGAATCGCTGCAGAAGGCCCTCAGAACTTCCCCTGAGAATGGTGCGGCCCTGTTCAATATGGGACTTCTCAAGGCCGAGCTGAACGATCCGCAGCAGGCGGAGAGTTATCTCAAAGCAGCCCTGAAACAAGACCCCCAAATGGCCCAGGCGGCCTATAACCTCTGCATCCTTCTTGCCGGGGACCGACCGGGGGAAGCCGTCGGTTTCTGCAGGGAGGCGGTCGGGTTGCGCTCCGATGATCCGAAGTACGCCTACGCCCTTTCCATCACGCTGCAGCAAACGGGTGAGACGGCTGAAGCGATCTCTGTGTTGAAGACGATTTTGGAGGAGTATCCCGAATATCAGGACGCGCAGGTGCTTCTCCGGCAGATACTATCAACGGCTCCAACGCCCTGAAGAAGGCCGTGAGGCAGGTCGACCCTCAGGGGGGTACAGGAGCAGGAACCTCATTGATTCTGCCAATGACGACCAGTTACTGCTCCTGGGTGGAATCCATGAGCAGAAGGGAAACAGGCGCGGAGCCGGCGACACATACAAGCAAGAGGGACGTTGCCGTAGAAGGAATAGCAGAGAGCCAAGAGCTTTTGATAAAAGCGCGGATGGAAGCTCTGAAGCCTGACAAGACGGGTTCGGGAGGGAAGTAATGAATTATGCACTGGTCGGATTGTCATTAGGTACCGGTTTGTTCTTCGGCATGCTGATTCTCTATGAGGTTGGGAGGCGCATCGGCATCGCTGTACTCATGCGCCATCCTGAAGGCTTGGACAAGGGAACCAGCGCGGCGGAAGCCGCCGTGTTCGGCTTGATGGGACTTCTCATCGCCTTCACATTCTCTGGAGCCGCATCGAGGTTTGAAGATCGCCGGCACTTGATCGCCTCGGAAGCCAATGCGATCGGTACGGCCTACCTGCGCCTCGATCTGCTTCCAAACGATTCGCAGCGGGAGTTGAGGGAACTGTTTCGTCGCTACGTGGATGTGCGATCGGAGTCATATCTGGGGCAAGATCTAGATGCGATGCGCCTAAAGCACGCTGAGGGCTCCGCTTTGCATGAGGAGATCTGGACAAAGGCAATAGCTGCGTGCCGCAGGCAGGATGCACCCACACAAGCAGCCATTCTCCTGCTCCCCGCACTGAACGAGATGATCGACATAACGACCACGAGGGTGTCGGCAGCCCGGAATCACCCGCCGCTGGTCATATTTGTGCTGCTTGCCGGACTGAGTCTTATTGGCGCATTGATCGTTGGCTTTGACACGTCGTCCAACAAGGACCGGAGCTGGTTCCACATGATCGCTTTCGCAGCCATTACGTCGCTCGCGATCTACGTGATTGCAGACCTTGAGCTCCCGCGCCTCGGTCTGATTCGCATCGATGCTGCCGACCAACTCCTTATGGAGCTGCGAAAGAGCATGCATTGAGGCAATGCGTGTCTCGTAGCTCGTGCGAAGTTGAAAAAAGAGTGGAATCGAGGAACCCTGGTTTTTCTGCTTTCGGATTTTCGTGATGGACCTTTGATGTCAGTGCGGCTCGGCCGTCAAGGGTCAACGGAACTGGAAGAAATGAGGAGGGATGAATGAAATCTAAATTTGCATTGCGCACCATCCTGCCCGTAGCCCTTATTCTTACTGTGCTGGTGTGCACGCCAACAGTCCTGGCGCAAACGGAACCGGATCGCACCATGCTGCCGATCCACGAGCCCCAGTACCCCCACAGCACCGTGCTCGATGTCCGTAATGCTCCACCGCCACCACCACGGTTTGAGGTCAAGGCTCCGGCTGGAGCGCCCAACGTCCTCATTGTGCTGATCGACGACATGGGATTCGGCCAGTCCGGCGCCTTCGGCGGTCCTCTCCACATGCCGACCGTGGAACGTCTGGCTCAAAACGGGCTCCGGTACAACCAGTTCCACACGACCGCCCTCTGTGCGCCGACAAGGATGGCGTTGCTCAGCGGCCGCAGCCACCACATGAACAACATGGGGTCGATCACGGAAACGGCGACAGCCTACCCCGGCAACACCGCCCAGCGCTCCGACAACGTGGCGCCGCTGGCGATGGTGCTGCGCTACAACGGCTACACGACGGCGCACTTCGGCAAGAACCATGAGACGCCGGTGTGGGAGATCAGCCCGTCCGGACCCACCGACCGCTGGCCGACCCGCAACGGGTTCGACAAGTTCTACGGCTTCATGGGCGGCGAGACGAACCAGTGGGCACCGGCCGTCTACGATGGCATGATCAAGATCGAGCTGCCGAAGGATCCAAACTACCACTTCATGACCGACATGACGAACCAGGCCATCCAGTGGGTGCGATCCGTGAAGTCCCTAACCCCGGACAAGCCGTTCTTCATCTACTTTGCGCCCGGGGCTACCCACGCGCCGCACCACGTTCCCAGGGAATGGATCGAAAAGTACAGGGGCAAGTTCGACCAGGGGTGGGACAAGCTGCGGGAAGAGACCCTCGCCCGCCAGATCAAGCTGGGAGTCGTGCCCCCAGGGACGAAGCTCGCACCGAAGCCGGAAGCGATCAAGGACTGGGAGAAGCTCACGCCGGATGAGAAGAAGCTCTTCACCCGCCAGATGGAGGTGTTCGCCGGGTTCTCCGAGTACACGGACACCGAGATCGGCCGCCTCGTGAACGCCATCGGCGACCTGGGCCAGCTCGACAACACGCTGATCTTCTACATCGTGGGTGACAACGGCGCGAGCGCGGAAGGCGGCATGGCCGGCATGTTCAACGAGAACACCTTCTTCAACGGGATTGCGGAATCGGTCCAGGATGTTCTGAAGCACTATGACGAGCTTGGCGCTCCGAGCACGTACAATCACTATGCCGCCGGATGGGCCGTCGCAGGGGATACCCCGTTCGCGTGGACCAAGCAGATTGCCTCGAGCTACGGCGGAACCCGGAACGGCATGGTCGTCCACTGGCCGAAGGGGGTTAAGGCAAAGGGCGAGGTCCGTTCGCAGTGGCACCATGTCATCGATATTGTCCCCACGATTCTCGAGGCTGCGGGACTTCCCGAACCGAAGGTGGTGAACGGCGCCAGCCAAGTCCCCATCGAAGGGGTGAGTATGCTGGGCTCCTTCAATGATGCCAAGGCAAAGGACAACCACCTGACCCAGTACTTCGAGATTTTCGGAAACCGCGCCATCTATCATGATGGCTGGCTGGCCGGCACTATTCACAAAGCGCCCTGGGAGCAAAAGCCCCGGGCATCTCTCGAAAACGATGTCTGGGAGCTCTACGATACGCGGGCCGACTTCAGCCTGGCCAACGACCTGGCGGGAAAGGACCCGGCAAAGCTCAAGGAGATGCAGGACCTGTTCATGAAGGAAGCGGAGAAATACAACGTGCTTCCCCTTGACGATCGCACTCTGGAGCGCTTCAACGCCGCCCTCGTCGGACGTCCCGACCTGATGGCAGGCCGAACGTCCCTCACGGTCTACGAGGGCATGACCGGAATGTCCGAGAACGTGTTCATCAACACCAAGAACCGCTCCCACACGATCACGGCGGAGGTGGAGATTCCCAAAGGCGGCGCCAACGGTGTGATCCTGGCCCAGGCCGGGCGGTTTGGCGGCTGGAGCCTGTATCTGATGGATGGCAAGCCGACCTACCATTACAACTTCCTGGGGTTGGCGCGCTTCACCATTGCCGCAAAAGATCCTGTACCTGCCGGGAAGGCCACCATCCGCTACGAGTTCGCCTACGACGGCGGCGGACTGGCCAAGGGCGGCCTGGGGGCGATCTTCGTCAACGGTGCGAAGGTTGCCGAGGGGCGGATCGAACAAACGCAGCCCATGGTGTTCTCGGGTGATGAAGGTGCTGACGTCGGTGAGGATGGAGAGACGCCGGTCGTTGAGGACTATGGAATTCCAGCACCCTATAAGTTCACCGGCAGGATCGACAAGGTCACGATTGACCTGAAGGAAATGAAGGCGGCAGACAAAACGGAGGAGAACAAGCTCCGCGCCGAAACCGCTCATAAGAAAGCCTTGTCGGATTAGGCAATGAAGGAGCAGACACGATGAGAAAAGCACCTGTGTATGTCCTTGCCCTCCTGGCTTTGATCGTCTTTGGCCCTGCCATGCAGAGTGGGGCGGAGACGCCTGAGATGAAGATGACGACCCCGATTCCCGAGGGGGTCGCCATACCGGACACGGTTGAAACCCGCCTCGGCACTCTGAAGTTCTTCGACGGTTTCCCGGATGATGCCACCGTCGCGAAGCTCTACGACAACCTGGACTTTCAGCGCGCGGTACAGGCCTACCTTCTGGCCTTGGCCCCCGTTAGCCAGTTGGCCAACAAGAAGGGGATCTCCGAGTTGGGGCCACTCAATCTGACGGTGCCCATCTTCGAGGACCGGATGGACTCGAAGTCTCTCTTCCTCACTCCGAACAACAACACGCCGTACACGTGGTTCTGGCTGGACCTGCGCGATGGTCCCCTCGTGCTCGAAGTGCCGCCGAAGGTGCTCGGGGCGATTGATGACATTTGGTACAACTTCGTCACCGACCTCGGCTTCACCGGGCCGGACAAGGGCGAGGGCGGCAAATACCTGATCCTCCCGCCCGGCTACAAAGGCGATGTGCCGGAAGGCTACTTCGTTGTGCGCCCCGCAACGTTCTCCATTTGGGTCCCCTGGCGCTCCTTCCTCGTCAACGGCGACCCCAGGCCAGGCGTGGATCAGGTGGAGCAGCACACGCGCATCTATCGCCTGAAGGATGCCGCCAATCCGCCCAAACTGAATTTTGTGCACGTTTCCGGCAAGGCATTCAGCACACTTGCGCCAGCGGATTACACGTTCTGGGAGTATCTGAACCAGGTGCTGCAGGAAGAGCCGACCGAATCGCTCGATCCGGTAACACTCGGCCTCTATGCGTCGATCGGCATTCAGAAGGGAAAGCCGTTTGCACCCGATGCGCGGATGAGAGGGATACTGACTGAAGCTGCTTCGGTCGGCGACGCCACCGCTCGGGCCATCAATTACCGGCTGCGAATCAAGGAAAGCTACTTTTACCCGAACAGCGCCTGGCGCTCCGGCTTCTACGGCGGCTACAAGTTCGAAGAAAACGGCGCGCGCGTCCTCGACGCTTACTCGGCCTTCTTTTTCTACGCCACAGGCATCACACCGGCTATGGACTCGAAAACTGTCGGCGTGGGATCCCAATACATGGCCGCATTCGTGGATTCCAAGGGTGCCCCGCTGGACGGCGGGAAGAACTATAGGCTTCATCTGCCACCGAACATCCCGGTCAAGGAGTTCTGGTCCGTCATCCTCTACGATAACCAGACCCGCTCGATGCTCCAGACCGATCAGCGCTGGCCGGCCGCAACCAGCCAGAACCCTGACCTCAAGGCTAACACGGACGGATCGGTAGACATCTATTTCGGCCCCAAAGCCCCGGCCGGCAAAGAGAGCAACTGGGTACAGACGATTCCCGGCAAAGGATGGAACACCCTCCTGCGCCTCTACGGACCCCTTGATCCATGGTTCGACAAGACCTGGCGGCCAGGAGAGATCGAACCCATATGAGTCGTCCCGGCCGGGATTGGCATCCCTTGACGAGGTTTCGCATAACCTCAAAACTAAGGAGATTATTATGACACACAAGAAAATCCTGATTGTTTTGGTCCTCTTACTGAGCTTCTCATTTGCTCCCATTGCAGCGACCGCGGTGCAGGAGCAAGCTTCGGGAGCGCCCGCCGGCACTGGTGATGCCATGGCTTTGCTCAAGCGCACCGCTGATTTCCTCTCTCAACGCCCGCAGTTCAGCGTCACCATCCGCACAGGGTATGATGTGGTGCAGAAATCGGGTCGGAAAGTTGAGTTCGGAGATATTATCAAGGTAACGCTTCGCCGCCCCGATGGCTTCCGGGCGGACATCGAGCGAAGTGACGGCGAAAGAGGACTTGTATCTTTTGATGGAAAGGACATCGTCGTCTTCAACGAAAAAGAACAAGTTTTTGCAAAGGCTCAAAGGCCCGGAGACCTGGACGGAGCCGTGACCTATCTCCTCTCCGATCTCAAGATGCGTCTTCCCCTTGCCATGTTGTTTCTGACGAGACTTCCCTTCGAGATCGAAAGAAGGGTCCTTTCCGTCGATGTGGTCGAACGTTCCGTCATCATGGATGTCCCCTGTGATCACCTTGCTGCCCAAACCCCGGAAGTGGATTTCCAGATCTGGGTCCCCTCGGAAGGTGATCCAATGCCCCGGCGCATCGTGATCACTTACAAATTCGATCCAGGTGAGCCCCAGTTCAGTGCGAATTTCACGGATTGGAGCCTCTCTCCTAATCCTCCCGATTCTCTGTTTGTATTCTCTCCGGCGGAAGGGGTTCGCGAGATCCCCTTTCTGGCGCAACTGGGGGTGTCACAGCCCGAACCCGCAAATAAAGCGGCAAGCAAAAAAGGAGGCAAGAAATGAAAGAAAGCATATCCACGAAAGTGATTTCTTTGGGCGTGATATCCATCTTTGTGCTGTTCCTCTCACTTGACGCTGAAGCCCAACGCGGTGGCAGAGGCGGCGGAGGTGGACGAAGTGGTGGCGCTCAAAGCTTCTCGGGCGGCGCTGGTAGCGGTTTCAGTCGAGAGGGCACTGCTAGTGGAGGCAGCTTCTCATCCAGGAGCTCAGGCGCTGGTAGCACTATGTCTCAAAATCAGAGTAATCGCCAGAGCTCCATGGCTCAAACGCAGAGCAGTCGTCAGGAAGCTCAAAGCAGTCGTCAGGCAACTTCGTCTCAAAATCAGAGCGATCGGCAAAGCGCTTCGGCTCAGGCCCAGAGCAGCCGACAGCAGTCTGCCCAGAGCGCTCAGGCCAGCAGGCAGAGTTATGGTCAAAATGCCCAGCAAAATCGACAGAATTACGCCGATGATCATTGGGACGACTACCACCATCATGGAGGGTACTATGGAGGCGCTGTGGCGGCAGGCGCGGCTGCAGGTTATGCGGTGGGCGCTACAACTGCTGCTGTCGCAGCAACCACACCGGTGTATGTTACGGTTCTTCCCTCCACTCCCAAGGTTATCGTTGTAACTGGGGTCACCTATTACCAGTGCGGCTCAACCTGGTACCAACAGGCCTACTCCGGGTCGGGGGTCACTTACGTCGTAGTCAAGGCGCCGGCAGGTTACTGAGCGCATTTCGGACATGTGGACCGAATATCAGGACGCGCAGGTGCTACTCGGGCAGGTACTATCAACGGCTCCAACGTCCTGTAGAGGAAACGATTCCTGGGAACTTTCTTGGGGAGGAACGGCATGCATTGGAAGATTTTGGTGAGACCTGCCGGCGAAGCTCTGCTGAGGGCGTGTGCTGCACTGCGTCACTGGATTTGGGGAGCCATCCTTCTGGCCGCAGTGACAGGTTGTGCTCACTACCCCGTCAATCAGGCCGTGAGACAGGTCGACCCTCAGGGGGGCTATCGGGGCAGGAACCTCATCGATCCTGCCAATGACAACCAGATGCTGCTCATGCTCACTTTTTCCGGTGGGGGAACCCGGGCTGCCGCCTTTTCCTACGGCGTCCTCGAAACATTGCGGGATACGAGCGTCACCCTGCACGGTCGACAAAGGCGCCTGCTGGACGAAGTGGACTGGATCTCCGGAGTATCCGGTGGGAGCTTCACGGCGGCTTACTACGGCCTCTTCAGGGATCGAACCTTTGAGGACTTCGAACCCAGGTTCCTCAAGAAGGACATCCAGGGCGACCTTACCCATGCCACGCTCTTCAATCCCATCAACTGGGGAAAGCTTTTCTCCCCATACTACGATCGCAGCGACCTGGCTGCGGACTACTACAACAAGTACGTCTTCGAAGGAAAGACTTTTGGTGATCTGCTCGCCCTGAAAGAGCCAATGATTGTGATCAACGCCACGGACATGGTCCATGGTACCCGCTTTTCCTTTGTTCAGGACATATTTGATGTGATCTGTTCCGACCTTTCCTCGTTTCCCGTGGCTCGAGCCTGCGCGGCCTCCTCGGCGGTGCCCTTATTGTTGAGTCCCATTACCGTGCGCAACCATGCCGGCGAGTGTGGCTACCAGATGCCACCGGCGCTGGCACAGGCCATGGTCCCGCCCAGGGACGTTATCTCCCGCCGTTTCGATCTTGCCAACAACATGCTGCCTTTTCTGGATTCCAAGCAGAAGCCATATATCCATTTGGTGGACGGGGGCGTTGCCGACAACCTGGGCCTTCGAGCCCTGCTGGAGCGAGTCACACTGATGGGTGACCCGTGGTCCACATTGAAGGCAAACGGAATGGAAAATGTACACAAGGTCGTCTTCGTGGTGGTGAATGCCGAGACCGAGATCGACGACAAGTGGGACCGGTGGGAAAAGGTTCCCCCCTTTGTCGCCATGCTCGATTCGTACTCGTCCATAGCCATCGAACGATACAATAAGGAGACGGTGGCGCTGTTGAGTGAGAGCTTCACCCGCTGGGCTGATGAAATTCGACGGGGGCGTTGCGGCTCCGATCCGATCTCGACCCAGCCCGGCGGCTGCGGAGATATCGAATTCTATCTGATCCAGGTGAGGTTTGACGCTCTGGACGACGCTGCGGAGCGCAGCGCCCTCAAACGGCTCCCGACTTCTTTTGCCCTGAAGCCTGAGCAGGTGGACCATCTGAAGGACGCCGCACACCGTATTCTCAAACAGTCCAGGGAATTTCAGCGGCTTATCGGGGACTTACAATAGGGAGTTTATTTCAGAAAGGAGCGAGCATCATGACGGCGGAGCACCTGCGACTTGAAGAAGCTCGAGAGCAAAAGGCCTCCTGGAAAAAATGGGGGCCCTACCTGAGTGAACGCCAATGGGGAACCGTTCGGGAGGATTACAGTGAGGGTGGGGACGCCTGGAACTACTTCACCCACGACCAGGCTCGCTCACGGGCCTACCGCTGGGGCGAGGATGGCATCGCCGGCCTTTCCGACGACAAGCAGCGACTCTGCTTTGCCCTGGCCCTGTGGAACGGCAAGGATCCCATTCTCAAGGAACGCCTCTTTGGCCTGACCAACAGTGAGGCCAACCACGGCGAGGACGTCAAGGAATACTACTTCTACCTCGACAGTACGCCGACCCATTCCTACATGAAATATCTCTACAAGTACCCCCAGGCGCCATTCCCCTACGCCGACCTGGTGGAGACGAACCGCCGGCGCAATCGGGAGGAGATGGAATATGAGCTTATCGACACCGGCGTGTTCGACGGCGACCGTTACTTCGACGTCTTCGTGGAGTACGCCAAAGGAGGCCCTGAGGACATCCTGGTGCAAATCACCGCCATCAACCGGGGACCGGACGAAGCCGAACTGCACCTGCTGCCGACGCTCTGGTTTCGGAACGACTGGGCGGCGTGGATCGCCAGACCTTCTGAAAAACCCGTTCTCAAGCAGATCGAAGGACCTCAAGGCGTTAGTACGGTTTTCGGAGCGCATCCGCTGCTGGGTGAATACACCCTTTACTGCGAAGGCGATGTGCCGCTGCTCTTCACCGAGAATGAAACGAACAACGAGCGGCTGTTTCCTGAATATCCGAACGCCGGCCCGTACGTCAAAGATGGGATCAACAACTGCGTCGTGCTGGGTCGGCAGGGTGCGGTGAACCCCGAGAAGACAGGAACGAAGGTGTCCGCCCACTACGGGTTGGCCATCGGTCCCGGTCAGTCGGCGACGGTCCGTCTGCGTCTCACCGCCCAACCCCCTGCCGGGGAAGGCTCGAAAGCCAAAGGCACCACATCCCCCTTCGGGGCGAAGTTTGCCGAGATCCTGGCCGCCCGGCTGAAGGAAGCGGACGAGTTCTATCGGTCCGTAACCCCACCTTCGGTCTCCCCGGATGCGGCCAACGTGATGCGCCAGGCCATCGCCGGCATGCTGTGGAGCAAGCAGTTCTACTTCTTCGACGGTGACCAATGGCTGGACGAGCACCGCGCCAATCCCCTCCATGCCGGGAGCCGCGAGTTCCGGAATCGGGAATGGTTCCACATGATCAACGAGGACATCATCTCGATGCCCGACAAGTGGGAGTACCCCTGGTACGCGGCTTGGGACCTTGCTTTTCACACGCTGCCCCTCTCCGTCGTGGATCCCGACTTCGCCAAAGAGCAGATGGAACTGATGCTCCGTGGGGTCTATCTGCACCCCAGCGGACAGATCCCGGCCTATGAGTGGAACTTCAGCGACGTGAACCCGCCGGTCCATGCCTGGGCGACCCTGTTCCTCCACCGCACCGAGCAGGCCTTGCGCGGCGAAGTGGACGTGGATTTCCTCAAGTCGGCCTTCAACAAGCTGCTGCTGAACTTCACCTGGTGGGTGAACCGCAAGGACCGCTTCGGGAAGAACGTCTTTGAGGGAGGCTTCCTCGGCCTCGACAATATCGGCGTCTTCGACCGCAGCGCCCCGCTCCCCACCGGCGGCCACCTGGAGCAGGCGGACGGCACGGCCTGGATGGCTCTCTTCAGTCAGAACATGCTGGAGCTGGCAGCGGAGCTCGCTGCTCACGACCGCACCTACGAGGACATGGTCGCAAAATTCTCGGAGCATTTCTACTATATCGCCCGTGCCATGAACCGGTCCGACGGCATGTGGGACGAGGAGGACGGCTTCTACTACGACATCTTGAGACTTCCCGACGGAAGCGCCACGCGCCTCAAAGTGCGCTCCATGGTGGGGCTCCTGCCCCTGTGCGCCACGACGGTGATCGAGAAATGGCAGCGTGAGAGCGTACCGCGGGCGATGGCTCAGATCTTCGAGCGTCATCGCCGCATGCCCGAGCTTGCGGAGACTACCCACCCTACCGGCCCGGGGCATTTCGGGGTGGCCGAGCGAGGACTCATCGCTCTGCTCAACCAGGAGCGGCTGCGCCGGATTCTCACGAAGATGCTTGACGAAAACGAATTCCTGAGCCCCTACGGCATCCGTTCGCTCTCCAAGTTCCACGAGCAGCACCCGTACATCTTCCACGTACACGGCCAGGAATACCGGGTGGACTACCTGCCGGCCGAGTCGAATACGGGTATGTTCGGCGGCAACTCCAACTGGCGGGGACCGATCTGGATGCCGGTGAACGCGCTCATCATCCGGTCGCTCCTGAACTTCTATCTCTACTACGGTGACAACTTCAAAATCGAGTGTCCCACGGGGTCCGGCAGGATGATGAACCTCTTCGAAGTGAGCAAGGAGATCGCCGACCGGCTCACCCGGATCTTCACCCGAAACGAGCAGGGCAGGCGGCCGGTCTACGGCGGCACGGAGAAGTTCCAGAGCGATCCGCACTGGCGCGATCATATCCTCTTTTACGAATACTTCCACGGCGACAACGGCGCGGGACTTGGCGCAAGCCACCAGACCGGCTGGACCGGCCTTGTGGCCAAGTTCATTCAGCTCTACGGCCTTTTGGATCCGAAGCGTGCTCTGGGGGTGGGCAAGGAAAGTTCCTTCTTAAAGGGGCCTAAGGCATGACACCATCGAGACGGGCATTGTTTAGGCTCACAGGAGAACCCATATGGAGATGAAACAAGTAAGCGACCACTGTTTTGCAGTCCTGAACGAGAAGAACCGGGTGTGCGACGCCAACTCCGGCCTGATCAATCTGGGCGGAGGGGTTGTGATCGACACCCAGTCGGACCTTCCCCATGCGCGGCAGATGATCGAGCTGTTCAGCAAGGTGTGGCCCGCCATGCCGAAACGCGTCATCAACACGCACGAGGATGGGGACCACGTCTGGGGCAATCAACTCTTCGTGGGCGCGGAGATCATCGCCCACCGGTCGGTGCCCGAACGGATGAAGCACGTGGCTAATCCGGAGGAGACTCAGAAGTTGCTGCACGGCGTGGCCGACGGCCCCACGCGCCAGACACTCGAGGCGATGCACCCCGGCGTCGCGGCCGCGGGGCTGCAATTGTTGGAAGACTATAACCTCGACGGCGTCGAGCTCGTCCTGCCGACAACCCTGTTTGACACGCGCTATGAGCTCGACCTCGACGGCACGGAGGTCCACTTGATCTATGTCGGGCCGTGCCATCAGGTCGGAGACACGATCATCCATGTCCCCAAGGAGCGCGTGGTGTTCGCCGGAGACGTTCTTTTCCGGCAGTGTACGCCGATGGGCTGGACGGGATCCTATGAAAAGTGGTTCCAGTGTATCGATCTGCTGGTTGAGCTCAACCCGGAAGTCATCGTCGCCGGCCATGGCCCGCTCTGCGGGATCGAAGGGGCCACCGAGATGAAAGCGTACCTTCAGTACGTCCGGGACGAGTCGAAAAAGTGCTTCGAAGCCGAGCTCACTTCCCTGGATGCGGCCAAGCGAATCGAGTTTGGACCCTACGGTGAGTGGCGCGCCCCGGCGCGGCTGTACATGAACGTCGAACGGGCGTATCGCGAGCTCCGCAACGATCCTCCTGACGCCCCCTGGGACACGCCGGCCACCTTCGACGCCATCTACCAGGTGGCGAAGGCAAAAGGGATCGAAGTCGAGTACTGACACCGTTCAAAGAACTTTCCGTGAAAATCCCCCTCAATCCCCCTTTGATAAGGGGGAGGAGTTGCGTGTTTCCCCCTTTGGCAAAGGGGGGCAGGGGGGATTTTATTGATGGGGGTGAACATCGCCGCCGTGTTCATGACTGTTAAGCACCTGAGCACATATTTTTTGACATTTTCATACCGTCATACCGGCAAAAGCCGGTATCCAGAGAATTTGCCGCAGGGCTGGATTCCGGCTAAAAGCATGCCGGAATGACGTAATCAATAAGGCTCAAGAATGTTAGACAACTTCTGCTTAGGCCCTTAAGCCACCATGCAGGAGAAGGATAATAGTAATGAAATTCCCCATGATCCATGTAGACGAACGGGGTGAGACGCACTTCGGCGTCCAGGACATACAGGACCGTGAGCTTGCCGTGGGCCCGCCGCCCAACCCCATGGGGCAGCTGAGCGATTTCGGGGCTGTCACGAACATGTGCGTAATCTCGTTCCCCGCCGGAACGGAGGCGCCAGCACACAACGCCCCCCAACCCTACGTCGTCATCGTCTTGTCGGGCGAGGGAGAAGTGGTGACCAGCGACGGCGAAGCGCGGAGATTCCACACCGGCGAGGTGCTCTTCTGCAATGACCTCACCGGCAAGGGGCACGTGACTCGGGCGATCACCGATCTGACCCTGGCGTTCGTCAATCGGGCCACATCCTGAGACGCCTGTAGGCGGGATCCAAACACCAAGGAGAGAATACGCTATGCCGACTAACATCAATATACTGGTTGATTCCACAAAGGGACTCAAATTCACGGAGAGTCCCCGTTGGCACAACGGGAAGCTGTGGTTCCTCGACATCCACGACAAGCGGATCAAGACCGTGGACCTCACCGGTTCTGTTGTCACGGTAATGGAGCTCCCGTTTATCCCGAACAGCTTCGGGCTCACTCCCCAGGGAACTATCGTAGTTGGTGACGCGTTTCAGCGCCGGGTTTACCGCCAAGCCGAAGATGGCCTGGAAGAGGTGGCCGACATCGGCGAATTGACCGAGTTCTGCCTGAGCGACGGCATCGTGGACGCCAAGGGCCGTCTGTACGTGGGGGACATCGGCTACAACTTCTTTGACCCGGCTGCCAAGCCCGTCGAAACCTGCGTGATCGTCCTCGTCCAGCCTGATGGCCGAGCGTCCGTGGTTGCCGACAAGCTCTTCTTCCCGAACGGCATGGTGATCACCCCCGACGGACGAACGCTCATCGTCGGCGAGACGATCGGCCACCGTCTGACCGCCTTCGACATCCAGGAGGACGGCTGCCTCGGCAACCGGCGGGTCTGGGCACAGTTACCTCCCTCCGTTGGCCCCGATGGCATCTGCCTCGACGCCCAGGGGGCCGTGTGGTGCGCCAACCCCGAAGGCGAAGACAGCGTGGTGCGGGTCCGTGAAGGCGGGGAGATCACGGATCGGATCAAGGTGGACACCCACGCCTATGCAGTGATGTTGGGCGGGCCTGAGCGGAGGCACCTCTTCATCTGTGCGTCAGGCTCCCACGATCCTGCAGATATCCAGCGAAATCCGAGCGCGAGCTTCCAAGTTGTGGAGGTGGATGTTCCGGGTGCAGGAATACCATGACGCAGCGAGTACTTCGACGCCATCTACCAGGTGTTGAAGGCAAAAGGGATCGAAGTCGAATACTAATCCGGTCCAGACACAGAAAGGGAACCCTGCCATGAAACTGATCCGCTTCACCACCGCCGACTCGCTGAATCCTTGCCTCGGCGTCATTGTCGGAGATCAAGCCGTCTCGTTTGCCGTGCTGCAAAGCAAAGCGGGGAAGTCCTCCCCCCACCTGGCCAACAGTCGATCCTACCTGACCAATCTCCCCGAAAGCGAGCAGGCGGCCAGGGAACTGCTTGCCTGGGGCGAAGAGCACCTCGGAGAGCTCGGTAACGGCGAGCGCTTCCCTCTCGACGCCGTACGCCTGCTGGAGCCGGTCGAGGTCACCGCCCTGTTCGACTTCGGCCTGACGCCTCGACATCTCAAGAACTCCGCCGAAACCCTCATGAAGTATGAGAAAGATAACCCGCAGACCGCGCCGCTGCTGCAGGCGTTCGCCAAGGCCGTCATGGCCCCGAAACCCAAGCGCGCCACGGGTCAGCCCGAGCCCCTGTCCTATTATAAGTGCAACATGAACGCCATCGTAGGCGACGGGGAAACCGTTCCCTGGCCGGCTTACACGTCGCGCCTGGACGTCGAGCCTGAACTCGCCGTCGTGTATGGCAACGAAAAGCAGCCGGTGGCGGGCTTCTGCATCTTCAACGACGTCTCGGCCCGCGATGTTCAGGCCACAGAGTTCGTGGGCGGATTCTGCTTGACGAAGGACATGGCGAAGGGGAACCAGCTGGGGCCTTATCTGGTCACCCCCGATGAAGTCGGCGATCCGTACAGCCTCAAGGTGACGGTCTTGGTGAATGGGCAAGTCAAATACCAGGGCTCGACATCCGACATCAGCCACAAGGCTGAAGACGTGTTTGCATGGTTGGGGTTCATGGCTCCTCCCAAGCCCGGCTCCGTGATGGGCTTCGGCACCATCCCCGACTGTACCGGTCTTGACCACGACGACTTCATCGACCCCGGCGCCGAGATTCAGATCACTTTCGAGCAACTCGGGACCCTCCACTGCCGTTTCGCCGAACCGGCGGGCAAGCTGCTACCGAGCCGCTGGCCGGTGCGTGAGCCGTTGCAGAAGTACCACGGGTAGTAAGGCAGCTCACAAATAATAGAGTACCAGAACTGTAGGAGCGGCTTCCAGCCGCGACATCGGAGAAGCCGCCATGCGCTTGGTCGCGGCTGGAAGCCGCTCCTACAAAGCAAGCCATCCTTTGGTAGGTTATTTCTTTGGAGTTGCCTTACAAGAATGATTTGCCAGTGAACACCTTCGTGCTGTACTAGCCCTTTGTTTATGAGGTTTTGCCGGCAGTGGCGTTATGCCACTCAAACGCCACTCATGCCACTGAGGGACGCCACTTTGAAAAATTCTCTGTTCTACAACCCTGGTGTCACTTAAACCGACAGCGCCTCCCCCCTTTCTTTCAATCAAATCAATCCCAGCAAGAAAAAAATCACGGTCTCCTGCGTTGCTCAGAATATGAGGCAGCTCACCCGCAGCGTTCGCCGGGTCTTCGACTATCTGAAAATGACGAAAAACTCGCGCAGTTCCGGCTGTTCCTATGAGAAAATAAATCTACCGTTGCCAGCAACCGAAAATCAATTGACGCGTTTCAATAGACAGCATATATTTCTATATTTCGATATTAAAACAAAGAGGAGGCCTATGAAAGAATTCATCAAAGTGATGAAGGCGTTGTCCGATCCGAATCGCGTCAAGATCGTGAAGATGCTCCAAACGAAATCGCTCTGCGTGTGTGAAATCCAGGCAGCCCTCGAAATTTCCCAACCCACGGTTTCCAGCCACCTGAAGCTGCTGGAGGAAGCCGGGTTGGTAACCTATCGCAAAAGCGGGTTATGGGTTAATTATTTCCTGGCGAACGGGGAGAGCAGCCCTTATGTGGCCACGCTCCTCGGAAACCTGAAGCATTGGTTGGGGGATGATCCAGAGATCGATAGGCTGACGAAGATCGTGCCTCAATTGCAAAGAGAAGAAATCTGCAGGAAGTGAAGCTAAGAAAGGAAAGGAGGGCGGGGGATATGTCGGAAAAGGACATCACTCGAATCAGAGTCGGGCGCGATTCTGTGGGAATCATCGGCTTGAAGTCGGTCATCGAGGAACTGACCGAGGAGTATGCAAGTAAATCTGACGACGAAGTAAAGTGTGCCCTGCTTGAACGTCTGACGCGGGGTAATTACATCGCGGAATCTGCCCGGAAAGAATATGAGCAGGCATTTGTGCGGGAGTTCCGCAAGGCTTTGGGGCAGCCGTATGTGGAGCCGGTGCCGGAAGGGATCGACATCAAGGTGCTGGGCACTGGCTGCGCTCAATGCGATCAATTGGAGCGGACGATCATGGAAATTCTGGCGGAGGATAACCTGTCGGCGAGTCTGGACCACGTGACGGATATAAAGGATATTGCCCGCTACGGTGTGATGGGAACACCCGCTCTCCTCATCAATGGAAAAGTCATGGCGGTGGGGAGCGTCCCTCCCAGGAACAAGATCAAGAAATGGCTGCAGGACGCTGGCCCCGCTCGAATGGAGGGTCGCTGCGGGAATTCTCAGGGGGGACATTGACCCGGTAGAGCGCCACCGTTGATTAGGTTTTTGAAGACCATAAGGAATTCAAGATGAAAGCCAATGAAGAGAAAGGCTGCTGTTGTGCGGCAAGAGCGGAATTGATCTCGGGCGAGGCCTGCGAAAGCGAGCCCAGGTCACAGATGATGCGGTATCTCGTGCTGAGCGTTCCGGCCCTGGTGATATGGTGGCTGATTTACAGCAGTCTGGCGCCCTTTTCCAAATTTCTCACGTACACCCTGCTCGATCTGTCGCCGGAGAGCCATTTCGGCAGTGCGGTAGAATTTTTCGTCTACGATACCCCAAAAGTGCTCATGCTTTTGACGCTGGTGGTTTTTGCGGTGGGTATCCTGCGCTCCTTTTTCACGCCTGAGCGTACCCGAAAGATCCTGGCCGGCAAACGCGAATCCCTGGGGACGGTCCTGGCATTCATGATGGCTGTCATCGCTCTGTCACTTCCGGAAGCTATTATCCTGCGAAAGGTGCTCAAACCCACTCTCATCGCTACTTTTTTTGGAGTGGTGGGTACGGGGATTCTCTTTGTGGGGTATCTGTTCAACATGCTCATCTGAGAGCAAGGGAATCGAGTGCTCCAATGGGCGATCATTGGAGACTGTCGTTTCAACAAGGTTAAAGTATGGAAGATGCCTTCACTGAAAATATCCTGACGGCTCCTTCGGAGGAAGTGGTGTGCTACTGCGCCGGCGTCATCAAAGGGCAAATATTACAAGCGATGCGAGAGGGAGCCCGAAGCCTTCAAGACGTCAAGGCCACGACCGGTGCTTGTACCGTGGAGAGATGCAAGGAATTAAATCCCAGGCGGAGGTGATGCTCCCGAGAGATTCAATGGCTCCTGGGTCAGGAGCCGTTAGTCGGCGGTCGGCAGGGTGATGGATCACAGTAGCTGCTCAACTCGTAGATAAAAAGCAAGTTACGGGTTCTTCATGGAGGAAGTGAACATTCGTATGGAGACAAAAACATCAAAAATCAAGGTCCTCTATCTATGCACTGGTAATGCGTGCCGAAGCCAGATGGCAGAGGGGTGGACACGTTCCTTGAAAGGAGACGTGATCGAAGCCCATTCAGCAGGTGTTGAGCCTCACGGGGTAGACCCTCGGGCGATTCGGGCCATGGCGGAGGCAGGGGTGGATATTTCGGCGCAAACCTCCAAGTATGTCGATATGTTGGAGGATATGGACTTCGATTATGTGGTGGCACTCTGCAGCAGCGCCCAGCAGGCCTGCCCAGTCTTTCCAGCCAAATCCCGTGTCCTGCATTTTGGATTCGATGATCCACCCGCACTGGCGGCCGGCGCCAAAACGGAGGAAGAAGCCATGAGTCACTATCGGCGTGTGCGAGATGAGATCCGGCAGCTTGTGGAGCGGCTCCCCAAGGTGCTTATGGAATGAGAAATGGTGGAATTCTCCAAGAGAGGATAAGCATCATGTTTGAAAAAGTGGTGATGGCAACGGATCTATCGAACGACTGGGATGCGATCATCGCGTGTGCCCGGGAGTTCAAAGCATTGGGATGCAAGCGGGTGGTCCTCACCCACGTGTTGGTCGCCAAGGGGCTGGTGGGAACGGATACGGCCGCCCTGGCCGAGGCGCGGCCCAGGTTGGATGCTCAGAAAGCTGGCCTGGAGGCTCAAGGCTTCGAGGTCGAAGTGGAAACACCGGTAGGGCTGCCGGCCTATTCGCTCAATGATGTTGCCCTGAAGCACTGCGCTTCCCTCATTGTCGTGGGCTCTCACGGCAAATCCGCCTGGCGGGAAGCGATCCTGGGGTCTGTGGCCAGTGCTCTCCTGCATCATGCCCGGTTCCCCGTTTTCCTCATCAATGTGAAGAATTTCGAGGCGGGGGGGCTGGGGAGCACCTGTCAGCTCCGCGCCACGGAGCTTTTGCGGCATGTGCTTTTCCCCACGGATTTTTCGTCGGTGGCCGAGGGTGCTGTTGCGTACCTGGAGTACCTGGCACCCAGGGGGCTGTCCCGAGTCACCGTGCTGCATGCTCTGGAGATCGAAGAGGCCACTCCTCCCGCTTTCCTGGAGTGGGCTGAGTCGGCTGCGCGTGGATCCATGGATGCCCTGGAGAAAAGACTTCACGCGGCCGGCATTTCCGAGGTGAACGTCCAAATCTCCCACGGGCACCCCATTTCCCTCACTCTGGATTTGGTGAAGAAGGGGGATATTTCGCTCATTTTGCTGGGAGCGCAGGGGAAAAGCCTTCTGTCTGAAATCTTCCTGGGAAGTGTGGCCTACAACATCTCGCGCCTTGCTCCTTGCCCGGTCCTGCTGATTCCTCCAGCGGCTTGAACCCCGTTCGTACTACGGTTTCTGTCCGCCATCTCCGCTCAGTGCCTCAAAGCCCGAGATAACATCCATGAGCTCTTCGGTGATGAGGCTCTGACGCTGCTGATGGTAGCTCAAGCGAAGCTCGCCCAGCCGGTCGGCAATGTTTTTTTCAGCCACCTGCATGGCGGCCAGCCGGCCTGCATTTTCACTGCTGAGGGATTCCGCGACGGAGCGGTACAGTGTCACGAACAAGAACTGTCGCACCAGGGCGGACAACAGGTGAGCGAGGTCCATGGTGATCACGGGCAGAGAGCGGGACGGCCATTTCCTTTGAGCCAGGGAGCTCAACCATGCCCTGTTCAAGGGGAGCAGTTGCACCCGGCGCGGTTGGTAGGTGGTACCGCCCGTGGGAAGATTGTGAATCAGAAAGACCTGTCCGTCTCGGGTCTGTGCCCGCCATGCTTCCATGTGGACGATCATGTGCTGGACCACGGAATGAATGCCCGTGACCGATGTGGGCACGTCAAAGAGCTCACCGACGGCATGCCCCATGCGCTCGAGCCTGGACTTGACGCGCATTCCCATCGCCCACACGGTCAAACGTTCACCCGATGGGTCCAGGAACTGGACGTCTTTCACGGCCTGGGCCGCGACAATATCGTTGAACGGACCGACCATCCCCTGATCGGTCCCAAGGACAATGGCGAGACTGTGCTCCAACGAGGGCGTTTGCTGTCGGCTCACGGCTCCGGGTGCCTTCCACGCGACCATGCGCAGGGCCTGTTGGACCGCATGATCATAAAGCTCCATGGACTGCACCGCCTTCTCGTACTGGCGGATACTCACAGCGGCGAGGGCTTTCATGGTCTTGACGACGGAGAGCAGGTCCTCGGCGCTGGTGAGCTTTCGGCGCATTTCCTCAAGCGTTTCCATGGAAGCTCTTCTCGATCATGCGATGGATGGCCCTCCTGGCGCTGGACAGGACATCCTCACGGTCCTGCTGCCTGAAGACGGCACCCGAAAGGATGCGAGCGTGAAGCTCCCGTGAGCCTTCCCGCATTGCATGGCGGATGGCCTGCTCCGCCGGCGACGCCTGCTCGACGGGCAGGGCATCCAGCAGGCCGGCGTTGACCGCCAGCAGAACGGCAATCTGCTCCACCACGGGGATGGCATCGTACTGGATCTGCTTCAGGGACTCCCGCACCCTTTTTCCGTGCTCCAGCGTTCGACGTGTGGCCTCATCGAGTCGCGTGCCGAAGCGCGAGAATGTTTCCAGCTCTTCGAACTGTGAATACGTGAGGCGCAGATCGCCCGCCACTGCCCGGTATGCATTGAGCTGTGTCTTGCCTCCCACGCGGGACACCGATTTTCCCACGTCTACGGCGGGCATGATGCCCTTCTGGAACAGAAGGGGAGAGAGATACACCTGTCCGTCCGTGATGGAAATGAGATTGGTGGGGATATAGGCCGAAATATTCTGAGCTTCCGTCTCGATGATGGGCAGTGCCGTGAGAGACCCTCCCTTGAGCGATTTGCGAAGATGTGTCGAACGTTCCAGAAGTCTTGCGTGAATGTAGAAGATATCGCCCGGGAATGCTTCACGGCCCGGGGGACGTCTGAGCAGCAGGGAGAGCTCACGGTAGGCGATGGCATGGCGCGTGAGATCATCATAGACGATGAGAACGTCCCTCCCTTGCTCCATGAAAAATTCCCCCATGGAGGTTGCCGCGTAGGGAGCGACGAACTGCAGCCCCGGTGGATCATCGCCTTCCGCCACAACCACGATCGTGTAGCCCATGGCGCCGTAATGCCTTAAATCGGCGATGACTTTGGCAATGGAAGAGCCGCGCTGGCCGATGGCACAGTAGACACAGACAACGTCCTTGTCCGCCTGGTTGATGATGGTGTCCAGGGCTATGGCAGTCTTGCCCGTTTGGCGGTCCCCCAGAATCAGCTCTCTTTGTCCCCGGCCGATGGGGATCAGTGCATCGATGACCTTGATGCCGGTCTGAAGAGGGACCGTCACGGGTTCACGATCCATGATGGCGGGTGCTTCCCGCTCCACAGGGCGGCGCTCGGTGGTGCGCAGTTCACCTCCCTGGTCCAGCGGCCGTCCCAGAGGGTCCAGCACCCTCCCCAGCAGGGCTGTGCCCACCGGTACATCCAGGACACTTCCGGTCCGGTAGACCCTCGACCCGGCATTGAGATGGGGGTTTCGATCCAGGCAGATGATTCCCGTTCCGTGGGGATCGATGTTGAGCACCATGCCCGGAAAATTCCCTTCGAACTGCACCAACTCTTCGGACTGTGCTCCCAGGAGCCCTTCAACACGGGCGATACCGTGCCCTATGGAGCGCACCGTGCCGTATTGCTGTACTTTTAGACGAGGCTCTGTGCCGGCAATCGCCTGATCTAATGCCTTAGCGGCGCTTTCAAGTATTCTCGTCAATGGGCCTGGGGGATCGGACATGATGGACTGCCTTTTAGCTCGTTGCAGTATGCTTCTGTGCTGGTATTTCTACATCGGTTCGGGAAAGACCGCCGGGAGAGCGATCCGGTTTGATACTGTCGGTGTCTTCAGCCAGAAGGCTGAATCTCCCGTCGAATTCGATGTCGAGGTTTTTCTCGAGATCGCGAAGGTATTCCTCCAGGTTCCAGGAAACCCGTAGACTTCCTGTCCGGAGCTCGACGCCGCAGAGCAGGGCCGGCGATATCTCGTAATGGAACCGGCACTCGCATCTCATACTCTCCCGACAGGTGCGCTCGATCACGCTCCGCAAATCCGGTGGAATCTCAAAGGAGCTGGTCACGACCACCCGTGAGCCCGGCGAAAGGAGCGGGGCCGCATCCGTTTCCGAGGGGTTCGCGGGAAGTTCGCTGAGACGTTTTACAAAAACCTGCAGGATTTGCCTTTCGAGCTCGACTCCGGCAAGGCTTCGCAACGCGCTCCTGGAGACCTGCACGAAAGCAGCGGAGGTGTGACGGAACACGTCGTTGAGAAAGGCGGCTTTTTCTCCTTTCAGCGCTTCCAGCCAAGCGGTCAGTCTGGCCTTCACTTCTCCACGAGCTTCTTGCAGCAGTTCGCCTTTGCGGGCCTCCATCTCCTTCTCCGCCTTTTCCATCATTGCCGCAAGATTGGCCTCGAAATCGCGGTTCTTCTCGCGCCAAGCCTGCGCCTCATCATCAGCGGCTGCGATATGCTCCTCCGCTTCGCGAAGACGGGCGGCAATCCCGGCTTCCCGTGCATCCATGGCCTTGATGACGGGGCCGTAGAGGAATCTCTTGAGCAGCGCCACCAGGATCAGGAAGTTGATGATTTGCGCACTGACGGTGAACCAGTCGATGAGCACCGGTCATCCCCCTGCTTTCGAAACCATGTGGTCCCAAAAGGGGTTGGCAAACAAGATGATCATGGCGATCACCAGGCAATAAATACCCGTGGATTCCACCATGGCGATGCCCACAAACAGGGTCCGAGTGATGTTGTTGGCCTCATCCGGTTGCTGGGCAATGGCGAGCAGTCCCTGCGCCAGAGCGCGCCCCTCTCCCAGTGCGGGGGCGATGGAGCCGATAGCCATTGTCAAGCCTGCGGTGAAGATGGATACCATGCCGATGAGTGTCAGACTGTCCATCGTGTCATTCTCCTTTTTCCTGATGTGATTGGCTTGCCTGGCCCGGGGATTGAACTTCAGTCGCAGCCGAGATAAAAACCGTTGCCAGGATGGCGAAGATGTAGGCCTGAATCAGGCCTGTCAACAATCCGAAGGCCTGCATGACAACGGGAAAGATCAGGGGAGTGACGGAGAGGAGGATTCCCCCGATCATGGTCCCACTCATGACGTTTCCAAACAGGCGAACCGCCAGTGCAAGGGTGCGGGAAAGTTCTCCCATGACATTGAGCGGCAGCATGAAAATGGAGGGCTTCGCATAATTCTTGAAATAGGCTACGGCGCCCTGCGTTGAGATTCCATAAAGGGGAACGGCCTTAAAAACGCAGAGCGCCAGTGCCGTCGTTGTGGAAAGGGAGCCCGTCGGAGGCAGGTAGCCAGGGATAATGCTCAACAAATTGGATACTGCGATGAACAGGAAGAGCGTGCCGATAAATGGTAGGAATCGGTCCGGCTCCTGGTTGCCCACATCGCTGATCTGCTTTCGGATGAAGGTCACGATGATTTCGAGAAGGTTTTGCATGCGAGACATTTTGCCGTGAGTGACAAGCCTTCGAGTTATCAACCGGGACCCGATCACGAGGAGGGCCATGATGAGCCATGTGAACACCAGGGTCGCATTGATGCCGATGGGTCCCCACTGCCGGAGGACGATGAGATCCGGAGTGATCTTCATATGGGGGTTCCTTTTCCCATGCGTGACGGTGCACTTCCGCCGGGTCCAAGGCGCCATGTGAGCACCTGGCGCATCAAGAGGAAGCCCGCCATACAGGCGGCTAGCCTCAGCCAGTTTCCTCCCATGATGACGTAAAACGCTGCCAGTGCGATGGAGGCTCGCACCAGGAAGCTTGTCCATAGCATCAGTGCCGGCCGGCGGGCGTGAATGACGTGTCGGACCGTCAACCAGAGTCCGCCGAAGTAAAGGCTTCCCGTCACCAGTCCACCGATGAATGCCGGAGCATATTCCCAAATATTCATGGTCATGATGCCTCTACGATGATTCCAAGAGAGCTTTTTCCTGCTTCAATCCGGATTCACGATAGGGCGGGGTTGCGCCTCCGCCAACCCTGTGGCTCCGTTTGGCGGGGACGCAACCCCGCCCTACCGCGTCCGTCAATTTGAATTGCGGAAATCATCGGCTTGAGTCATTCTCCGATTTCTCTGCTCTCACGCTTCACCCAGTGCCATGCGTTGAAACAGCCCAGAATGACACCCACCAAAAGCCCCATGATCGTCCAGGAGTAGCGGCTGGGGAAGCTGCGGTCGACCCAAACTCCCAGCGTGGTCCCCAGCACCGTCGGGATGGCCACGGCCCAGCCGACCATGCCGAACATACCCAGCCCGAACCACACAGCGCGGCTCTTCCCGCACCTGGCGCATACCTTGCGTCGCTCCTTCACCTCCACGGCACGGCTCAAGCGTTTTCGGCCATCATCAGGTTTATGTTGACAGGGGTCAGGGCTTCCCATGTTTTCCCAGCTCCCAAAAGCGCCTGGCAAACTCGGCCTCCATCTTTGCCAGGGCGGTGCGCGCTTTTTTCTCCTGCTCGTCGAGACGCCGGAACACATCCTCCACGGTCTGCCTCAGTTCGCCCAGGCGGCGGCCGGTCACTGCATTGTGTGTTGAAACCAAAACCTGGGGGCCGCATTTGACGAGGACCCCTTCGTCTACCGCCACAAAAGATTCCTCTCCCTGCTCCGGAAGGTAAGAAAGGATGCCCGGCACGAGAGCGGCCGCAAAATCGGCGTGCCGGGGCAGGAGGCAGAAATGGCCATTTTCAGCCTCCGCAACCACTTTATCAACCTCCTCATCCAGAAAAATGTGACTGGGCAGCAGGATCTTCAGTCTCATGTCATGCGCGCCTCATCCACCCGGCCGATCATGTACAGGGCCTTTTCCGGGGCGTCCGAAAATTCGTCGTTCAATATCCTCTCGCAGCCCTGCAGAGCATCGGCCAACCCTACGGCCCTGCCTTCCATGCCCGTGAAATGTTCCGTGGTAAAAAAAGGCTGAGTCAGAAACCGTTCCAGGCGGCGCGCACGGTAGACCGCCTTGCGATCCTCTTCCGAAAGTTCTTCAATACCCAGCATGGCGATGATGTCCTTGAGCTCCTCATAGGTGGCCAGCGTCCTGCGGACCTCCTGGGCCGTCCGGTAATGTCTTTCTCCCACGATGAGCGGGCTCAGCATTTTGGAGGAGGACTGCAGCGGGTCGATGGCCGGATATAACCCTTCTCCCGCCTTCTTTCGAGAAAGCACGATAGAGGCCGAAAGATGCCCGAAGGTGTGCACGGCGGCGGGATCGGTGAAATCGTCCGCCGGAACGTAAACGGCCTGGATGGAAGTGATAGCCCCGGTCCTGGTGTTGGAGATGCGCTCTTCCAACCCTGCCAGTTCTGTCGCCATGGTGGGTTGATACCCAAGACGCGAGGGAATCTGCCCCATCAGTCCCGATACTTCAGAGCCAGCCTGGATGAAGCGAAAAATGTTGTCGATGAGCAGCAGCACATCCTGTTTGGCCCGGTCCCGAAAGTATTCGGCCATGGTCAGGGCGGCGTGCCCTACCCGAAAGCGCGCGCCGGGCGGTTCGTTCATCTGGCCGAAGACCATGATGGTATTTCCAAGGACTCCGGCATCCCTCATCTCGCGGTAAAGCTCTTCTCCTTCCCTGCACCGCTCGCCAATGCCGCAAAAGATGCTGATCCCCTCATGATGCCCTACCATGTGATGGATGAGCTCGGTGATGAGCACCGTCTTTCCGACCCCGGCCCCGCCGAAGAGGCCAGCCTTGCCTCCCAGCTCCAGGGGCATGAGCACATCGATGGCCTTGATGCCCGTGAGAAAAACTTCGGAGGTGGTCGCACGCTCGCTGAGGGGCACCGGCTCGCAATGGACCGAAGTCCATTCCACATCCTCCGGCGGCTTTCCGCCGTCGATCGTTTTTCCGAAAACATTGAACATCCGCCCCAGGCACCCACGGCCCACAGGCGTCATCAACGGCCTGCCCGTGTCCAGGACCACCGCCCCTTGAGCCGTGCCTCGCGCAGGAGTCAGAGCAATGCCGCGAGCCATGTCCCAGCTGAGATGCCCTTGCACCTCGATCACCACGTCATGATGTTCTCCAGTCAGAAGCAGGCTGTGGCGAGCCGGCAACCGGTCGGGAAACCGGACATCGATGACGCTTCCGCGCACTGAGACAATCGTACCCAGGTTCTCTTCGGTTGATTCTGGTCTTCGATCTTCCATCGCGGCACTGAAACCTCGAATAAACTCTAAATAAGTATTTCAATATTTGCTTTTAAAGATATCATTTCGTCCTTTTGATTTCAAAGTGAAAATAGGTCTTAGGTCCACATGAACCCCATTGATTTTTCTAAAGTAAACGCGAAGCCGAAAGCGCAGGCATCGAAAATAAAATTTTATATCGACGATAGACGATTTAGGATGTATATTCATCATGACTTATCTGTGGAGGGAATCCCATGCAAGAGTTCGTCAAGGTGATGAAGGCCTTTTCCGAGCCCAATCGAGTGAAGATCGTCAAACTGCTTCAGCACCGGTCGATGTGTGTCGAGGAGCTCCAATCGATCCTCGGCATTGCCCAGCCAACGGTGTCCAATCACCTGAAAGTTCTTAGTTTTGCCGGATTGTTGGCTTGTAGCAGGAAGGGCTTTTGGGTTTATTACTATCCCAGCGATGGGAGCAGCAGTCCCTTCGCGGCATCCATGCTCGGCAATCTCAAGCACTGGCTAGAGGATGATGAGGAATTCCTGCAGCTTATGGATCGGGCCTCTTCAATCTATGAGGAAAACCTCGGCAGTGCCGGTGGTAGATAAATGGCCCTTATGGAAAAGGAAAAATCCGAGAGGTGTGCGAGTTTGAGGAAGGCCGGATCGACTCAATGCCTATACATAGATAGATCGACATATAATTTAGAGGTGGAGGGGGGCGTCCATGGGGAAGGCCCGTGAAAAGAAAATCTTGTCCAAATGAGGACTCAACCGAAAAGCGAGGAGAGGCAGTCATGGGCAACGCTCAAGTAGGTCATAAAGAACCGTTGAAGGAGGATGCGGCGGAGAATGCGGAAGAAATGGCGCCAAGCCGCATCGACTGGAAAACCATCCGGCTTCCCATGTCGCTGATTGTCGGGGCGTTTTTGGTGGCCTTCTACCTTCCCATGGAAAGCAAGCGCTTCACCAACGCCGTGATGGAATCGCTGTCTCTGGTCAAGTGGTACGCCCAGGAGCATGTGCTGCTCTGCCTGGTGCCGGCTTTTTTCATTGCGGGAGCTATTTCCTGCTTCGTGTCGCAGGCTGCGGTGATGCGTTACCTGGGGCCGGCTGCCAACAAGGCCCTCGCCTACGGCGTTGCCTCGGTTTCGGGCAGCATCCTGGCGGTTTGTTCGTGTACCGTCCTACCTCTTTTTGCCGGCATCTGGAAGCGGGGAGCTGGATTGGGGCCGGCCATCGCCTTTCTCTACTCCGGCCCGGCCATCAACATTCTGGCCATCGTGCTTACGGCGAGAATCCTTGGACTACCCATCGGCATTGCCCGTGCGGTTGGGGCCGTCTCATTCAGCGTGGTTATCGGGTTGCTCATGCATTTTTTCTTCATCAAGGAGGAAGAAGAGAAGGTGCAGGCCGCTATACACATGCCTCCCGTGGAAGTTGATCGACCCCTTTGGAAGAATGTGACCTATTTTGCCACCATGGTGGGGCTGTTGATCTCGGCCACCTGGGGCAAGCCTGCCGACCCCGTCGGCTTCTGGAACGCGGTCTTTCAAATCAAGTGGTGGCTGACGGGAGCTTTTGCTGTCTGCCTGGGTATCGAGTTGATCATTTGGTTTCGAGTGAACACGGTCAAAGTGGTCCTTGCAGGGATCGCTATAGCGGCTTTGGCTTTTCTCTTTCCCCATGAGCCCCTCATTGCCTTCGGGGCCGGCATCGTCTCCCTCACCGTTCTCATCACCACCACCCGCGGCGAGACCGAAGACTGGTTCATGGCGACCTGGGACTTCACCAAGCAGATCACGCCCCTCCTCCTGGGTGGTGTGATGGCGGCAGGGTTGCTCCTGGGACAGCCGGGCACCGAAGGGATCATTCCTTCTGAATGGGTGAGCAATCTGGTGGGAGGCAATTCTCTCGGCGCCAATTTCTTCTCCGCCCTCGTGGCCGCTTTCATGTATTTCGCAACCCTCACGGAAGTCCCCATCCTGCAGGGGCTCATCGGGTCGGGCATGGGGCAGGGACCCGCGCTGGCGCTGCTCCTGGCCGGACCGGCTCTTTCGCTTCCCAACATGCTGGTCATCCGAAGCGTCATGGGCACGAAGAAGACGTTCATTTATGTGTGCCTGGTGGTGGTTATGTCCACCTTCTGCGGGATGGTCTTTGGATATTATTATCCGGGCTGAAATTGGCGTCATGGTGACGCGGGGTATTCCAACTTAAAAGGAGATTTTTAATGGAAATCAAAGTATTGGGTCCTGGTTGCGCAAAATGTCAGCAAACGGAAAAGGCTGTCAAGGACGCCGTCGCAGAGACGGGTGTGGACGCCCAGGTGGAAAAAGTCACCGACATCTTGAAAATTGGCGAATACGGCGTCTTTGGCACACCGGCCGTGGTGATTGATGGTGAGGTCAAATCAGTCGGCAAGGTGCCATCCAAGGAAGAAGTGAAAGGCTGGCTAAAGAAATGAGGACCCTTCAGTAAAAGCTGAAGAGCAACTCTGCGACGTTTTTCGCGAAACCCTAACAAAGTTGCTCTTCCAACAGTCAACCTACCGATGAAGGGAGTAAGGGAGGATCTCTATGTTTGAAGATTGTTGTGCTCCCGGCGGAAATGTCATGATCCTGGCGTGTAGTGGAGCTTCCAACGTGGGCCAGGTATCCAACCAGGTGGCCGTCGAGCTGACCCGGGAGGGTCTCGGCAAGATGTTCTGCTTGGCCGGTATAGGCGCTCATCTTAACGGGTTTGTTCAATCGGCGAAGGATGTACCTCGAATGGTAGCCATCGACGGGTGTCCGCAGGGTTGTGTCAGGAAGACGCTGGAGCATGCGGAAATCCCCATGAAGCCCTATATCGTGCTGACGGAGCTTGGCATCGAAAAAAATAAAGAATTGAGCCTCAAGCGTGCTGACATAGACAAGGTCAAGGCTGCCGCGAAGGCAGCATGCGGCAGTGTGTGATCCATCAGAAACATTCAGAGCGGCGGGAGGTGCCCCATGTTGCTCAAAGGCTACCGCAAGGAAATCGTCCGCCCCGAGTGCAGGCCCGAGGCCGAATCCGTCCACTACATTGCTCACCTCAACCAAGACATCACCGAGGTGATTCCCTACCTCAATTCCGTGTTGGGAGGGTTTCAGTATCTCAAAGACCCTCCTTCCGTCTCCTTCAAGGTTCATGGAAAACTCATCGCGGTCCACCCCAGGATGATCTGTGTCAACGCTCTGCGTGACGAGGCGGAGGGCGAGAAAATCATCCAATGGATGAAGCAGGAAATCAACGACGCATGGGAGCGCCGTGGCGAGATCGAGCCCAAATTCGAGGGAGCGCCCAAGCCTAAGGTGATCGATATCTTGAAGCTCCTTCCCAAAACCAACTGCGGGGAATGCGGACAGCCCACATGCATGGTTTTTGCCGTCCAGGTGGCCGAGGGAGGGAAAGGTCCCGAGGACTGTCCACCGTTGAGTGAGGAAGGAAAAGCGAAGCTCAGCGATTACCTGGGGCAGTTTCATTTCGATTGAATTCTTCTGGCCGCGGGGATAGTCACCACCCAAAGCCCTCATCACAGAATAATAAGAGGAGAAAAAAGGTGTATGAAGCCCTCCAAGAAAACTGAAGATAAACAACTGAATGTTTTTGAAAAATACCTGACTCTGTGGGTGGCGCTATGCATCGTCGGGGGCATTTTGCTCGGCAAGTTGGCGCCGGAGCTTGCCAACCGGCTGGATCGGATGGCCATCTACGTGGACGAGGCCCCGGTCGTGTCCATTCCCATTGCCATTGCACTCTTCTTCATGATGTACCCCATCATGGTGAAAATCGATTTTGCCGAAGTGCTCCGAGCCGGACGCACGCCCAAGCCGGTCCTTCTCACGCTCATCGTGAACTGGGGCATCAAGCCCTTCACCATGCTGGGCATTGCCATGCTCTTCGTGGGGTACTTTTTCAGGGACCTCTTGCCCGGCGTGGATGTGCTCAAAGACGGAACCCAGGTGCCTCTGTATCGATCGTACATTTCCGGCATGATCCTGCTGGGCATCGCGCCGTGTACGGCCATGGTCCTGATGTGGGGCTATCTTTCCAAGGGGAACCAGGGTCTCACCCTGGTCATGGTGGCCATCAACAGCCTCACCATGCTGGTCCTCTACGGGGTGCTCGGCAAGTGGCTGCTGGGACTCAATCAGATGCCCGTTCCCTGGGAGGCGCTCCTCCTTTCCATTTCCATTTACGTCGCGCTGCCATTGGTGGCCGGGTATTTTTCACGGCGTTGGATCATCCGGGTCAAGGGTGAGCAATGGTTCAATACCAGGTTTCTCCATGTGCTGACACCGGTTGCCATTATCGCGCTGCTGGCAACATTGGTGCTGCTCTTCAGCTTCAAAGGCCAGACCATCATCGAAAACCCGCTGACCATCCTGTGGATTGCTATCCCTCTGACGATCCAGACCCTGCTCATTTTTGTCATTACCTATGTTATCGCCAAGCTCATCAAACTGCCCTATCAGGATGCGGCTCCCGCTGCCATGATCGGCGCATCGAACCATTTTGAAGTGGCTATCGCGACGGCCACCATGCTCTTCGGCCTATCCTCCGGGGCGGCCCTTGCCACTGTCGTGGGAGTCCTCATCGAGGTGCCGGTAATGCTCATGCTGGTGAAGATCTGCCTCAGAACACAGTATTGGTTCACGGATCGGCTGAAAGGCATGAGTGTGCGGGAGGCATTGGTTCATCTGATGGAAGAGGTGGAAAAGCTCCGTGCCGAGGTGAGCGATATTTGTGCGAGGGATAGCGGAAAACGCTGACACCCACATTCCAGTGCTGGACGATCTCAATACGAGAGATCCTCGGTTGCCGGGTGAAACTGGTGAAGCTTAACCCATGGTTACCATTTTGCCCCCAAACGGAGGGCAAATTCCATCGATTTTGGGTTTAAAATTGGGTCAGCTGCATGGCGCATTTCATAACCAACTCAGCAATGTCCAGTTAGGAAATTGCTGGGTATCATCAATGATTCAAAGGAGGCAGTCTGGTGAAAAGAGTCAAGGGGTTTGTGTCTGTGGTGGGATTCCTGGGGCTGATGTTCGTGCTGTCAATGAATGGGATGTGCTTCGGGGCGGTGGAGTCCGCCGGGATTCCCGAGGTGCCGGCCAAAGGCATGGTGACAATGGTGGACATCGGTGCAAAGAAATGCATTCCCTGCAAGATGATGGCCCCGATCTTGGAAGAGCTTGAAAAGGAATACAAAGGGAAGGCTGCCATCATCTTCATTGATGTATGGGAAAACCGGGAGCAGGGCCAGCGTTTCGGCATCCGCTCGATTCCCACCCAGATCTTTTACGACAAGCAGGGCAAAGAGGTCTATCGGCATGAGGGCTTTCTGGACAAGCAGAGTATCGAAGCCAAGCTGGAGAGCCTGGGTGTCGAGAAGTAAAATTTGTTCTCTGTTATGAGATGATGTGCCCTGGAATTGTCGGAGGAGTGAAAGAATGGACCAGGCGCTATTGACCATCAATGCATGGATCATGGGGGGCACGGCCATTGCCGCTTTGGGGTGCTTCCTCTGGGGGGTGGTGAGCGTCGCCCTCAGCCCTTGCCACATGGCTTCCATCCCGCTTATTGTGAGCTACGTCGCGGGTCAGGAAAAGGCCGTTAAAGCCAAGGAGGCAGTCTATTATGCTGTAGCGTTCAGCATCGGACTCTTCATCACCATCGGCCTGGTGGGTATCGTCTGTTCGCTCCTCGGGCGGATGCTCGGTGAAGTGGGACCGTATTGGACTATTTTGGTGGGAGCCATTCTCCTTTGGGTGGCCCTTGACATGATGGGGATATCCAAGTGCTCCATGTCCGGGAGCCTTATGGGCCGCATCAAGATCAAGGGCCTCTGGGGAGCTTTTTCATTGGGGTTGGCCTACGGGGTTCTGTCGGGATCGTGCACCTTTGGATTCATCGCCCCTATACTGGCAATTATCACCATCCAGCAAAAAGTCCTGACAGGCCTTCTGTTTATCGTTCTGTTCGGAATCGGCCACTGTGTTCCCATTGCCGTGGCTGGGAGCTCCACGGCTACCATGAGACGGCTCCTCTCCAGCAGTTCTTTTCACGAGGGAGGGGCATGGTTTCGTAAGTGCGCCGGGGCGGCCATTGCTGTGCTGGGGTTATACTTCATTGTCCGTCCTTTTATCGGAGTTTCATAGGCCCGTGGGGCTTATGACGCAAAAGCCCCTGCCGATCTTACGAAGCACGGTCTGGTCGCTCCCTGCTTGATGTTGGTAAATGGCTTCGGGCTTGGCGGGAGGTTGTGTGACCAGTGTTTTCAACGTTGCCGGGACCTCTCCCGTCATGGGCAGTGGAAACCGGAACAGCTACCTCTTGCAGGGGAACCTCCTTCGCTCAAAGTCGTTTTCCCATGCCATAATATCTTTTTTGTCCTCTTGTTCCGTGAATTCGACACGATCCAAGAAGGGACACTCGTACGGTACGCCACTGATCTCAGTCCACCAATCCATACTCTTCTTCGGATGATTAATTGTTGCCATGCACCTAAACTTTAAGCGATTCACAGACTGGGAGGCTTTCGTATACTTCCGCAAATGTCAAACTCTGTGAGTCCTCCCCCCCCGCAAAGCCGGGGGGGTACCCAGATGAAATTAAAACCAATGCGTTGCTTCCTCGTGAGGACTGGGAAGCCCTCTCGACGTCCCGTCGATCTCATCAAGAATGGCCTTCAGCGTCCACCCCTCTGCAGCGTACTGTTGGATCAGTGCATTGATATCCTCCGGAACCTCAATGGCGCCGATCTCGAGCAGGCACATGACGGCCCTGCGGTATTCGTCCATGCTGCCTGTACCTGCAGCCTTCTCAAGTTGTGTGATACGTCGTTCGGTACTGGTCATCATTTTTTTGCCTCCATATTTTGCTCAAGGGTTTGTAAGCGCCGTTCAATCTCCGTCAACCCCAGCACCTTGAGGTGCATTTCAAACAACCGCATCATGCTTTCGGCCTGGGAGGGTGTGAGCTCCCCCGAAGCCGCCGCCTTAACGATTCTCCCTGTTGCCGACGTCAGATCTAATGATGAATCCACCAGGGGAAAAGAGAGTTTGACCGGGCCGTCTTTTGGCACGGGGTAAAATCTCTCCAGGCAGATCTTGAGAGCCACGGTGTCCCCTTCAAGCGCGCGGTCAATGGCGACCCGGGTTATCCTCTCCGCCTCGCCCCGGAGAAGCTCCTCACAGGCAAGGGTCACTTTGTGCTTTGTTCCGGGCCGCTTTCCCCTCGGATTCCCTGAACAGCCCGGTGCAAACGTTCCGTCCTGCTTGCGTCCTGCTTTTACAGGTTTTTCCATGAGCCACCTCCTTTCATGCAGCCATACCTTCAAAAACTTTTTGCCGTGCCCTGGCCTGGTACTCGAGCACCGGCAGAGGATCGATGTAATCGTAGACCCTCGGCCTTTTTTTCCCTGGAGACGGTCTCAGCACCCGCCCTACGTATTGCGTCAACCGTCCCGAGAATTTCACGGGAGAAGCCAAAAAGAGTGCGTCAAGGTGCGGAATGTCGAGCCCTTCACCAGCAGGAGGTGGCGAGGATCGCACGCTCCCGCCCCTCCAGGATGCCCTTCATGACTTCGCTGCGCGCTTTCCTGGAGAGCTGCCCGTTCAGGAGCACCGCATCGATCTTCCTGCAGGCAAGCATCCGCTGAACCCGGCGGCAGTGCTCCACCCCGTCGGAAAGGACAAGGCATGTCGCCCCCGCCCGATACTCTTCGGCAATGTCCCCACAGATAAGCCGGTTTCGGTCATTATCTTCGGGAAGCTCTCCCACGAAGCGCGACCACTCCTCTGCCGGGTCATGCTCCCCGCCCCGGTATCCCGTCCCTCGGGTGATGACTTCCGGCTTGAGGATGTGGCCGCCACCAAAGAGGGACGCCTGGTCCACCTCATGAACGTTGTCGCCAAGGTGCCACCAGATAAGCCGCCCCAGTCCGTCCCGCCGGTAGGGTGTAGCCGAAAGCCCGAGCATGTACCTGGCGTCAAACGCACTCACAACCTCCGTGAATGTCCTTGACGGGGAGTGATGGCACTCATCCACAACCAGGTGCCCGACAAGGGGTGCAAACAAATCGGCACACTTCACGAGGCTTTGCACCATGCCTACGCTGATCCTGCGGCCCACGGTGCGCCTGCCACCGCCGATCATTCCCACTTCCTCGCGCGGTATCCCGAGAAAGCGTTCTATCCGGTCAATCCACTGTTCGGCCAGCTCCCGGGTATGCACGATGATAAGCGCCGGCTGCTTCCGCTCCGCTATGATGGAAAGAGCCATGGTCGTCTTCCCGCTTCCGGTCGGCGCGCAAAGCACCCCGAACTCTCTTTGGAGCATGGCCCGGACTGCGCTTTCCTGGTACGGTCTGAGCTGCCCTGCAAAGGAGAAGTCCACAAGAGGAAGCTCCCGGCGCTGGTCGTCGATTTGGAAAGGAACTCCGTGGCGTTTAAGGATTTCGACAACAGCACGGGTTGCGCCCCGTGGGATAGAGAGCGCCCTCCCCTCGATATTGCAGAAGGACAAGAGCTCGCTGATATTTCCGGCCCAGCGGCCATGCTTCACGGCTTGTTCATATGCTGGGTTCTCGAAGGTAAACCGGGATTTGACCTTTTCCAGCACATCTTCTTGAAAGCCCGAAATCGGTCCAATTTCACATTTTGAACGGACGGTGAGGGTCAACATAAGCTTACCTCCTGTAAATCCGGGCAGTCATGCCGCTGGAGCAGCCCCCACATCACCCTTTCTCCCCGGTTACATCCCTTCTGAAGTGAACAATCAAGGCACCGTGAAGGATGAGGCGACTTCCATTTACCGGACTGGCATGGTGAACTGGTCCCGGCATACTCGGCTTGAAGCTCTTGGAAAAGTTTCCCTGGGAGTTCCCTCCGGCAGTAGGCTTTGACGTTCGGCCACAAGTGGGGGGATCGTGTGAGGACCTCAACCATTCCCTCGAATAGATCCCACATTTCAGGGGCATGTAGCGCCTTGCGTTCCAGGAGTGAAATGTCCTCTTGTTCGACGGAGAAGCAGGCGAGGATTTCCCGCTTGTCGCCCATGCTGATCAGCCACAGTCTATCCCCGTAAGGGTTTTTCTTTATGCCGTCATCAGCGATGGTTCTGGAGCTGCTTTGGAATCCCGCCGGGCAACATCGAGCCACAGGTCAATCGCCACCTGAATTTCCTGGAGTGCCTCTTGTGGAGTCTCCCCGAAGGCCGAACATCCCTTAAGGTCGGGAACTATTGCAATGAAGCCTTGATCTTCCTCACTATAAAAAATAGTCACAGGGTAAAACTTCTTAGACATTGTGAATCTCCTCAATGGCTTTGAGTGCCTGTTTGATTTGGTAAGGCTTGGCTTTACCTTTGTGGCTCTGCATTGTCAGGCGGCCGTCCCAGCGCGGATGGGTGAACACTTTGTGGCTTCCCTTGGCTTCCCGCTCAATGAATCCAAAAGAAATGAGCCATGCCTCGGCATCTTCAAAACGGACGTCATAAGGGTTGTTTCGAATTCGGGCATGCCGCTTCCATTTTCCGCTCATCCTTTTGCCGATCTCCCTTCATCCATGGCAACCACTTGCCCGGGTTCTGCATGTGCCGTCTTTACCAGCCGCTCGGCAAGTGCCGAAGCCTGTTTAAGAGCATCATCCCGAAGGTGGGCATATCGTGCGGTCATTGTGAAAGACTTGTGGGTCATAAGTTTTTGAAGCGTGTAGAGGTCAACCTCCCCGGAAGATGCCAACATGCTGGCATAGACGTGGCGTAAACCGTGAAGCGCTCTGAAGTCCTTCGGGAGCCCGGCCCGTTCCTTGATCCGGTTCACCTGCTTCTTGATGTCCACACGCCGCTGGCCGCTACGTCCAGGGAATACGAACGGACTTTCCCCGTCCCGTGGAATACCTTCAAGTATCTGCCGTGCCGCATCGTTCAAGGGGATCCTCTGATCAACGCCTCCCTTGGGATCTTGAAGCAGGATGAAGCCACGATAAAAATCAATATGATCCCATTGCAAACTGAAGAGCTCACCTCGCCTCATTCCCGTAAAAAGGGCCATTTTCATGAGAGCTGCAGCCATGGTGTTGGAATCCTCCTCGATGGCTTGCAGAAGCCGGGTCAATTCTTCCGGCGTAAGGTCTTCGGTTTTGAGATTCGATACCACAGGCATCTCGATAGTGAAACCGATTGGCTGGGATATCCGTTTGCTGACACCAAAATTTATAATCCTTCGCAGAAGCTCAAGGACATTGCGAACCGTCGCCGGTTTGTGGGTCTTGAGCATTTTCAGCCAAAGACGATCGACGTCCAGGGGGACAATCTCGTGGGCTTCCCTTGCCCCCAGGATAGGGGCAATATGCTTCTGAAAGCGGTTCTCATCTGTGACAATACCCTTCAGAGAGGGCTTGTTCTTTTTGTATTCTTCCCACAAGCGGGAAACAGTCCATATCTGCTCCCTGGCCTTTTCAACTTCCCGTTGTTCCTGGTTTGATTGTTCTTTGCCGCGGATTCTGAGCCATCTGACAGCATTCGCTCTTGCCGGGGTCATATCATCCTGGAATTGTCTTCCCACCTTTTCCTCGATCATCTTCCCGTCTCTGCGGTACCGGATATAAAAAATCTGCTCCGGTTTCCCTGTGAGGCTCTTGCCTTCGATGTAGAAGACGCCCGGATATTTCGTCGGGATTCGTTTCATTGTGGCCACTGCGACACCCCTTTCCCTCGATTTGAAGCGCAACCCGAAGGGATTCATTCCCCACACTATTCCCCACATCCAGAGCATATTTCAGGATAATTCAAGGTAAAGTCAAGGAAATGTCAAACCTGAAAATACTGTAATTTTACTAAGCTTTGTAAGCAGTGGTAAATGAGAGTAAAAGCAACCCTTCGGGCTCATAACCCGAAGGTCAGAGGTTCGAATCCTCTCCCCGCTACCAGGAAAAGAAAGGGCTCAGGAAACATCCTGAGCCCTTGTTGTTTTTACTCTGTAGTCTTAATTTCCGGTGCAGGCTACCTCGCACCAGATGACTCCCTGGTGCTGAAACGTCTACGGAATATCGCCGCACCAAGGCCCTTTCCGTGTTATCAAATCTCAAGAAGGCTTTTGCGTTGCCGGGGGCAGACGTTCCAGAAATATAAAACCCTCCTGACTCTGTCTGTTCTTCAGAATAACCGGTCATTTAACTCAACACCCTCTGCGCCAACCTTGACGTTCATCCTCTACACCACGGCAGTGCCCCTGGTAGTCCTCACTTTGTCATCCACCTGAGAATGGATGCAACAAATAAAGGAATTTCGGATCTCTGACCTGTCAGAGGGAATTCCCTGAGACTGCTGGACTCGACTATAACCTTCCAGAATCACAAATGCTAAAAGAAACACCCAAATCTTTCAGAGCTTGGAGAACTTCGATGGCGTGGCTTCCATCTTTCATGAGGAGACGTGAGGGAATCTGTCAGGGAGGGTTGATTCTCTCCATGAAAAGAATATCTTATTGGTAGTTGCGAATTATTAGGATTCGAAGTTATAATTCTTAAACGACCAACGATGACAATACAGTCCCAGATTTTCCAACAACTTGATGCGAGGTGTGGCCTTGCAGTGGACACCCATTCAGAAGCATCCGGAATCGTGGAAGGTACGGCCGAACCTCCTGGATTACGATGAGACGGTCGCCGGCTTCTCGTGGGAGGAGATTCGCCGTGAACTGGACGGCCTTCCCGGGGGAAGAGGACTCAATATCGCTCACGAGGCCATCGATCGGCACGCGCAGGGCGGGCTCCACGATCACATCGCCCTGCGATGGCTCAGCAGCGATGGCTCAGCTCGGAATTTCACCTATGGGGACCTGAAAAAAGAGAGTAACCGTTTTGCCAATATTCTCCGGGTGCTCGGCTTGGGGAAGGGGGACACGGTCGCCGTTCTGGCAGACCGCATCCCGGAGCTTTATATCGCCGCCCTGGGGATTTTCAAAAACACGAGCGTCTTCTGTCCCCTCTTTTCCGCCTTCGGTCCTGAGCCCGTCTATCAGCGCCTCAGCCGGGGGGATGCAAAAGTCCTGGTCACCACGGAACGGCAGTATAAGGTGAAGGTAAGTCAGCTTAGGGAGACGCTGCCAAGCCTAACCCACATACTCCTGATCGATGCCGCGGATCACCCGGGAAACGGTCTGCTGTCGCTTCCCCGCCTCATGGCCGAATCCTCGGAGACCTTCACGATCCCTCCCACCAACCCGGAGGATGTGGCCGCCCTCCACTTCACGAGCGGCACCACGGGGATGCCCAAGGGCGCGATCCATGTCCACCAGGCTGTCCTCATCCATTACATGACGGGCAAATACGTCATGGATTTTCACCCGGACGACGTCTTCTGGTGCACGGCGGACCCCGGTTGGGTCACGGGAACGTCCTATGGCATCATCGCGCCCTGGGTCCACGGCATCACCAACCTCGTCGACGAGGCCGATTTCGACGCCGGGCGCTGGTGCCGCATCCTGGAAGAACAGAAGGTGACCGTCTGGTATACGGCGCCCACGGCCATCCGCAGGTTCATGCGCCTGGGGATCGAGCCGATCCGAGAGCATGATCTCAGCCGTCTGCGCGTCATTCACAGCGTCGGGGAGCCCCTCAACCCCGAGGGAGTCGTCTGGGGGCAGAAGGCCCTGGGGCTTCCCATCCACGACAACTGGTGGCAGACGGAAACAGGGGGCATCATGATCGCCAATTTTCCCGCCATGGAGATCCGACCCGGCTCCATGGGGCGCCCTCTCCCCGGAATCGAGGCCGCCATTGTCCACCGGATGGACAAGGATTCCGTCGAAGTCGTCAATGAACCGGACATACAGGGAGACCTGGCGCTGCGGCCCGGCTGGCCGTCCATGTTTCGGGGCTATCTGCATGACGAGGAGCGCTACCGCAAATGCTTCGTGGGAGGGTGGTACCTGACGGGAGATCTGGCCAAACGGGACGCCGACGGCTACTTCTGGTTCGTGGGGCGCGCCGACGACATCATCAAGACGTCGGGCCACATGGTGGGCCCCTTCGAAGTGGAGAGCACGCTCATGGAGCACCCCGCCGTGGCCGAGGCGGGGGTCATCGGGAAGCCGGACCCCCTCATCGGGGAAATCGTGAAAGCGTTCGTCGCCCTCAAGCCGGGAATCAGCCCCAGCGAGGAGCTTCGCCTGGAGCTCATCGGCTTTGCCCGCAAGAAGCTGGGGTCGGCGGTGGCCCCGAAGGAGATCGATTTTCAGCCCAGCCTGCCCAAGAACAAGGCGGGCAAGATCATGCGTCGCCTGCTGAAGGCCCGCGAGCTGGGCCTGCCCGAAGGTGACCTGTCGACACTGGAGAAAAGCGAATGAAAACCAAGAGCACCAGGAAAACAAAGGCTGCGGCCCTGGATCGCGATCACGCATTGTACCTGCTGCGCTCCATGATCCGCATCCGGCGCCTGGAGGACAAGTGCGCCGAGCTTTACTCCGCCATGAAGATTCGGGGCTTCCTGCATCTCTATGACGGCGAGGAGGCAGTGGCCGTCGGCGTGCTGGAGGCGTTGACTCGAGACGACGCCGTTGTGGCGACGTACCGGGAGCACGGCCATGCCCTCATCCGGGGCGTCTCCGCGGGATGCATTCTGGCGGAGATGTACGGGAAACAGGAAGGCTGCAGCCGAGGTCGAGGAGGCTCCATGCACCTGTTCGACGACAAGACGCACTTTTACGGGGGCAATGCCATCGTGGGCGGCGGACTCCCCATCGCCGTCGGCCTGGCTCTGGCGGACAAAATGCAGAACAGGCCGAACGTCACCTGCTGCTTTTTTGGAGACGGGGCCGTCGCCGAAGGCGAATTCCATGAAAGCCTGAACCTGGCTTCCCTCTGGAAGCTGCCGGTGCTGTTCGTCTGTGAAAACAACCTCTACGCCATGGGAACCGCCCTGAAATACACTCAGGCCGTCATGGATCTTGCCCGGAAGGCGGCAAGCTACGACATACCTTCCCATGCCGTGGACGGGATGGATGTGCTGGCGGTGGAAGCCGCCGCAAAGCAGGCGGTCGAAGCCGTTCGAGCCGGTGAAGGGCCTCATTTCCTGGAATGCCGCACGTACCGCTTTCGAGCGCATTCCATGTTCGACGCCGAGCTCTACCGCACGAAGGCGGAAGTCGAGGAATGGAAAAAGCGCTGCCCCATTGAGACGTTCACGCAGACCTTGAAGAGCCGGGGGCTCCTGAGTGAGGCCGACCTGGAAAAGATCGAGCGCGATGTCGAAGGCGAAATCAGAGAAGCCGTCGCTTTTGCCGAGGCGTGCACCTGGGAGCCCGTCGAAGATCTGACGCGCTTTGTCTATTCGGAACGGAGGATGTCATGACCAACGGCGTTGAGACTCTGCGAAAGGTCACCTACCGTGAAGCGGTGCGCGAAGCCATCCGGGAGGCCATGCAAAAGGACACGAGGGTTTTTCTCATGGGGGAGGACGTGGGCCATTATGGTGGCTGCTTTGCCGTCAGCAAAGGGCTGCTGGAGGAGTTCGGCCCCGAACGGATCCGCGACACGCCTCTGTCGGAATCCGGCTTCGTGGGGGCGGGCATCGGGGCGGCTCTCGGCGGAATGCGACCCATCGTGGAGATCATGACGGTCAACTTCAGCCTCCTCGCCGCCGACCAGATCATCAACAACGCCGCCGTTTATCTTCACATGTCCGGTGGGCTCTTCAATGTTCCCCTCGTCATCCGTTCGGCGACGGGCGGCGGCCGGCAGGTAGGTGCCCAGCACTCCCGATCCCTCGAAGGGTGGTTCGCCCACATCCCCGGGATCAAGGTGCTGAGCCCGGCAACCGTCGAAGACGCACGCGGCATGCTCTGGACGGCCCTGGAAGATCCGGACCCGGTGCTCATCTTTGAAAACAGTGGACTTTACAACATGGAAGGGATGCTCCCCGCCGGCGCCGGGGCCGTGGACATCGACCGGGCCCGTGTGCGGAGAGAGGGAAAAGACATCACCCTCATCAGTTATTCGGCGAGCCTGTTCAAATCTCTGGATGCGGCGGAAATTCTTTCGAGGGAAGGGATCGAGGCGGAGGTCATCGACCTGCGTAGCTTGCGCCCCCTGGATGAAAAAACCTTCCTGGATTCCGTGGCCAAAACCCACCGGGCGCTCGTCGTGGATGAGGGATGGCGCACGGGGAGCCTCGCCGCCGAGATCAGCGCGCGCATCATGGAGGGCGCCTTCTACGAACTGGATGCCCCCGTGGAACGCCTCTGCAGTGCGGAAGTGCCCATGCCGTATGCGAAGCACCTGGAAGAGGCGGCCCTGCCCCAGGTGGATAAGATCGTGGATCTCGCGAGAAAGATGGTGAAAGCCGATGGCTGAATTTCGCATGCCCAGTCTGGGCTCGGATATGCAGGAAGGCACGCTCCTCGAATGGCGGGTCAAGCCCGGCGACCGTGTCAGGCGAAGAGATATCATCGCCGTCGTGGATACGGATAAGGCCGCCATCGAAATCGAGGTGTTCGAGGAGGGCATCGTCGAGGAAATCCTCGTCCAGCCGGGAGAGAAGGTCCCAGTCGGGACTGTCCTGGCCATCATTCGAACGGAAGGCGAAGCGGGAGTTGTGACTGCCAAAGGAGCGAAGGCCGCTGCCGAGGCGGCCCTTCCGGCAGGGGGCGTTATTGAAACGATGGAGGAAATGGCAGGCAGGGCTACCCCGGAAAAGCGCATTCCCCCAGGGGAGGCTCCAGCGGCTGCAGCGGCACCCGCAGCTCCGCCTACGGCCGGGCGCATCAAAGTCTCTCCTTATGCGCGCAGGCTGGCTGCGGAACGTTCCATCGATTTGAGCGTGCTTAAGGGAACGGGTCCTGCCGGCGCCATCCGGGCGGCGGATGTCGAAAGCGCGGCCGGGATCGCCCCAGCGGGCCCGCCGGTGGAAGCCCCACCAGCCCCTTTGGAAGAAAAGCCTCCCATTGCGCCGAGGGAAAAAGCTCCTCCTCCACCGGTTTCCCCGACGGCGGAAAAGCCAGCCGTCAAGGACTACCAGGCTGCCATGCGCCGTGCCATTGCGGCGGCCATGGCACGCTCCAACCGGGAAATCCCCCACTATTACCTGCAGACCCGCATCGATATGAGCCGCACCCTGCGCTGGCTCGAATCGGAAAACCAGAAGCGCTCCATCAAGGACCGCATACTGCCCGTCGTCCCCCTCATCAAGGCGGTGGCCATGGCCCTGACAGAGGTTCCCGAGCTCAACGGTTACTGGATCGACGATCGCCACCAGCCCCAGGAAGCGATCCACATCGGCTTTGCCATCGCTCTGAGGCAGGGTGGCCTCATCACGCCGGCGATTCTGAACGCGGATTTGAAGAGCGTGGACGAGCTCATGGAAGCGCTGCGGGACCTCGTGACGCGAGCCCGGTCCGGGGGATTGCGCAGTTCGGAGCTGACGGACGCCACCGTCACGATTACCAGTTTGGGCGACCTTGGTGTCGAGACGGTCTACGGGGTCATCTACCCGCCCCAGGTGGCGCTGGTGGGATTCGGCAAAACGATGGAGCAACCCTGGGCCGAGAACGGCATGCTGGCCGTTCGCCCGGTCCTGACGGCGACACTCGCGGCAGATCATCGCGCCACGGACGGCCATCGGGGCGCCCAGTTCCTCGATGCCATGAACCGCTACCTCCAGGAGCCCTCGAAGCTATGAACGAAGAACAGATCCAGCAGGTTGTATTCAAGATCCTCAAAGGCATCGCCCCAGAATCGGAACCAAGCTCCCTGGCACCGGACGAAAACCTGCGCAGAGCCCTCGATATCGATTCCTTCGATGCCCTGAATTTTTTCATCCGCATCCACGAGCAGCTCGGAGTCAACATACCCGAGGCGGATTACGGGGAGCTCAACACCCTTTCGGAGATTGTCCGCTACCTCGCTTCCCGGGTCAATGTTGTTGACTCAACGTCACCCCGGTGAAAACCGGGGTCCAGAAAGTCTTCATTTTCCTGGATTCCGGCTTTCGCCGGAATGACGCAAATGGGTTAGGTTAACAACATTGTTCGCCCGGGTGGGTTGAATGGTTGAAAGGAGACCCAAGATGCATGAGGACTACCCCCGGTACCACGAACGCCTGCAGGCTCTGACGGCCAAGCTGGCAAAAGAGCTGCGCGGTCCCATGTCGGCTTTTGCCCAGCTCAATGGCGCGGCGACGGCTGCGGGCGTTCTCAGCACCAAAACCAAGCAGCTCATCGCCCTGGGGATCGGCATTACGGTTCGATGTGACGGATGCATCGCCTATCACGTGCACGACGCCCTTCGAGCCGGCGCCACAAAGCAGGAGATCCTGGAGACCATCGGCATCGCCATTCTCATGGGCGGGGGGCCCGCTGTCGTTTACGGCTGCGAAGCCCTGGAAGCGCTGGACCAATTTGAAGCGGCCGGACTGCCTTCACAAAATCGTGAATAGGGAAACGAGACTCCTGTTGTTGCTGCCAACCAGAGACTGCGGCGTTCGTAAAGCTCATTTGAGGGCGCTCACGATCCCTTTCACGGCGGCAGGAATGTCGGCTGGGAGCAGAACGATCTTGGAATTCTGAGAGGTCGACAGGCTCTTGACCGCTTCGATGTAGCGCTCCCCCAGCAGAAACATGACGGGCAAGTCCTTGTCGGCAATGGCTTCGGTGATCTTTCGAATGGCCAATTGATTGGCTTCGGCCAGGACGACTTTTGCCTGGGCGTCACGCTTCGAGGCTTCAAAGCGCCCCTCCGCTTCTAAAATGGCAGCTGTTTTCTCTCCCTCCGCCCGCGTGACGGTCGCCCGGCGCTGGCGTTCCGCGGCAGCCTGCTCCTCCATGGCTCTCTGCATGGTTTCGGAAGGGTTGATGTCCTGGATTTCCACCGTCTTGAGAGTAATACCCCAGTCGGCGATGTCATCGGAGATGGCGGACTTCAGTCGCGCCTTGATCATGTCGCGTGATGAAAGGGCGTCGTCCAGGTCCATTTCTCCCACGATGGAGCGCAGGGAAGTCTGCACCAGGTTTTGGATGGCGATGCGATAATCCTCCACGCCGTACACGGCCTTTTCCGGGGAGATGATGTTGATATAGGCCACCGCATTGACGATGATGACGGCATTGTCCCGGGTGATGACCTCCTGGGACGGGATGTCCAGGACAATGTCCTTGCTGGTGATTTTGTAGGCGACTGTATCGATGTAAGGAACGATGAGATTCAGTCCAGGACCCAGGGTCTTGTGATATTTTCCCAGTCTCTGGACCACCTGTTTGCTCCCCTGGGGAACAATTCTCACGCCCAGAACGATGGTGACCAGAACCAGTACAAAGAAAACCGTCGCGACTGCTAATCCGGGCATTAATGTCTCCTCTCCTCTTCAGTGTTCAATGTCCCATGCGTTGCTGGATGATTCACCGATTCAATGCGATGTCTTTTTTTCAACGATGAGCGTGTTTCCCGAAACATCCCGGACCACCACACGTTCACCCAGACTGACTTTCATTTCACAGATGAAGGGCCACTCGTCGTCCCCCAGAATGGGCATCGTAAAGCGTACGAGCCCTCTGTGGCCCTCTTCGGGGACCTTGATGACCTGCCCGATTTCCCCCAGGACAGCCTCCCTGGAAATCCCCGCCTTCGTGCGATCGGCCATGAGGGGCCTGAAAAACTTGAACCAGGCGACCGTAAAAAAGCTCGAGGCGATGGCCCAGAAGAACAACTGCCAGCTCAGGGCAAGGTCCGGCAACAGCCAGAGCAGGCCGCTCAGGAGCACCGCACCCAGGCCGAACCAGAAAATCGTGAAGCTCGGAATGAACAGCTCCGCCAGGATCAGGATCATTCCAAACACCAGCCAGTGCCAGTAAAGCAGATGAAAACCCATGGAATATTTTCTCCCCTGTGGAAGGCCTCATTGACAAGGAGCTCGTCCCATGCTCTCTATACCTGCTGAGGGTTGAAAGCTTGGTTTTTGTAGGAGCGGCATCCTGCCGCGAACAACTCGCCGTCGCGGCAGGATGCCGCTCCTACAACAAACGAAGTCATCGGATTGGAAGACATGAACCTCGTCAAGTAGAGACACGAATCATGCCACAGGTTCGGCCAAAACTGCCAAGGGCATTAGCATAATTCGTGCGTTTCGTCTTGGGTCCCTGTGCAAGGCTGTTCCGGATGACGATCGAGTAGACGCTCATATATAAGGATATCCTTTTGAAGACAGTCACCGCCGCCGTATTGATTCGGGATCACCGGCTTCTCATTGCCAAGCGGAGGGCAGGTAGTCACCAGGCACTCCAATGGGAGCTTCCCGGCGGCAAGATGGAAGAGAGAGAAACGCCCGAAGAATGCCTGCAGCGGGAAATGTTCGAAGAATTTCAAATCCATGTGCGTGTAGGCTCCTTTCTTTGGGAAAGCATCTATCACTACAGTCACGGCTCCATACGATTGCTGGCCTACGAGACCTTCTGGGAGAGCGGAGGCGCATTGCACGCCGTTGCCCACGAAGATTTCAGATGGGCAGCGTGGAATGAATTGAAGGACTACGATTTTTCTCCCGCCGATGTCCCCTTCGTCGAGCGCCTGATCGAAAATGAAATGAAGCTGTGAGAACCGGGAGGGCATAGACAGTGACGAGGGGGGTCCATCTCTATGGAGACACTGTTTCCTCAAACCTCATGAAGCCAAGGAGTGGAAATTGAAACCGATCTATCTGGACTACAATGCAACCACCCCGGTGGATCCCCGGGTGGCGGCAGCCATGCTTCCCTATATCCATGAGCATTTTGGCAATCCTTCCAGCAGCCACATTTTTGGAACGACGGCCCGCACTGCCGTGGGGAAGGCACGCCAACAGGTTGCGGACGCCCTTCGCTGCCGGGCGGACGAGCTCATTTTCACCAGTGGAGGCTCGGAATCCAACAATCACGCCATTAAGGGGGTCGCTCGCGCGCACCGGGCAAAAGGCAACCACATCATCACCTCCTCCGTGGAGCATCCGGCCGTGACGGAAGTCTGCCGTTACCTGGAGGGAGGAGGCTGCGCCGTAACGTATTTGCCTGTGGATGAGCTCGGGCGGGTCGATCCCCGGCAGGTTGCGCAAGCCATCACTCCGCGGACGATCCTCATCACCATCATGCACGCCAACAACGAAACGGGCACCATCGAGCCCATCCGAGAGATCTCCCAGATCGCACACAGGCAGGGAGTCCTCGTCCACACCGATGCCGCTCAGTCCATAGGTAAGATTCCCGTTCACGTGGACGACCTGGGCGTGGACATCCTGTCCATCGCGGGCCACAAGCTGTATGCGCCCAAGGGAATCGGGGGGCTCTACATCCGGTCCGGTGTGAAGATGGAAAAACTGATCCACGGCGCCAACCACGAAATGAACCGGCGGGCGGGTACGGAAAACGTTATCGAAATCGTGGGGCTGGGAGAAGCCTTCCAGATGATCACCGAAAATCTGAACGCTTACCGGGAGCATATGAAAAGGCTGCGTGACAGGTTGGAAGAGCGGCTGCAAAGGGGATATCCCGGCCTCCGCATCAACGGTCACCCCGAAATGCGTCTGCCCAACACCTGCAGTGTCGGTTTCAAGGGACTCACGGCCGACGCGATCCTTTCAAGGATGACGGATGTGGCAGCCTCCCCCGGGGCGGCCTGCCACAGTGACGGGGTACAGGTATCGAGCGTCCTGAAAGCCATGCAGGTCCCCGAGGAGTACGCCCAGGGGACGATTCGCTTTTCTGTCGGTCGATTCACGACGGCAGAAGAGATCGACCGAGCGGCCGAAGCGATCCTCACCGCCGTTGAATCCCTGAGTGAGGGTTCCGCTCCGAGTGTCTTGACTCGTGAGTTATAAATAGATCGGAAAGAAGATTCTTTCCTCCTCCCGGGAGAGCCAGGTTTTCCCTCCTCCTTCCTGGCTCTCCCTTCTCCATTTCCGAAGGACTCTCCGGGACATTTTCATCTTGCAGATTGCCTTGAACCCCGGAAGGGGCATTCCCCCGGATATTTGCATTCGGCCTGGATTTTGCGCAGCTATCTCTTGACAAAATCGGGCTACACCACTAGGTTAGGTTAGCACTCATCAGAGTCGAGTGCTAATTCAACGACCGAATACGGCTCCCTGAATGAAGATTTTTGTTCTCTTCATGCCGATAAGATCCGGCAGCCTGACAGGACTTTACGTGTGCGGCCAAGCCTGGAATGCCGACGGACCGAGACGCATCTTTATGGTGTGGAGCTGTATGAAGGGGATGATGCAGTGACCGAACTTACCAAACGAGACCAACAAGTGCTGGAAGCAGTCATTACCGACCATATCCACAGCGGGGATCCGGTTGGTTCACGCACCATTTCCAAGCGCTACGGCCTGAAAGTGAGTTCTGCCACCATTCGCAATGTCATGGCGGATCTGGAGGAAATGGGATTCCTGCAGCAGCCGCATACTTCCGCCGGCCGCATTCCCACGGAAAAGGGCCTGCGCTTCTACCTCGATTCCCTCATGCAGTTCAGGGAAATGGAAGAGGGAGAACGTCGACTGATTCGAAAAGCCCTGGAGGAAACGCAGCAGGACATCAAGGGACTCTTGCAGCGGACTTCCCGCATATTGTCCAGGCTGTGCAAGCAGGCGGGAGTCGTTCTGTGGCCCAGGCTGTCGTCGACTCACTTGAAGCAGATAGAGTTCATCCGGTTGAGGCGGCAGCAGATCATGGTGATTCTGATTTCTAAGTCCGGACTGGTCCATCACACGGTACTGGACTGGGAAGAGGACATCACCCAGGACGAGCTCGACAAGTACGGACGCTACCTCAACGACCTCCTGGAAGATGTCCCCCTGGGCAAGGCCAAGGAGCGGATCTTGGAAGAGATGCAAAAAGAGAAGGTCCTCTTTGATCAGCTCTATTCACGAGCTTTGAGGATTTCTCGGCATTTTTTCCAATTCAACCTGGAAAAGAGTGACATCTACATCGAGGGACAGACGAACCTGCTGAACAATCCCGAGTTCAGTGATGTGGAGCGTATGCGCCGGATTCTGGAGACCTTTGAGGACAAGTCGAGGATCATTCGGCTCCTGGACAAGACTCTGAATATGTCATCGGGAGTGCAGATCATTCTGGGGCAGGAGAGTGAGCTGGAGGAACTTCAGGGAATCAGCCTGATCTCCTCTCCCTATCGCAAAGGGGATACCCTGCTGGGAGTCCTGGGGGTCATCGGGCCGTTGCGGATGGATTATTCGAGGATCATCCCGGTGGTGGAATTTACCGCCGGCCTGCTGAGCCAGCTCATGGAAGAGCCGGAGGATTATTAAAATTCTATCTTCTTTGCTTTTAAATGCGATGGATCACCTTGTTCTGAGGCACTTTCGTGCTTATGAATCACTGAATCGCCCGGAGGGAGGGTACTCATATATGGTTGAGGAGAACAAAGAGGAAGAACGCAGCGTACAGGAAGAAGAAGCAGAGTCCCTGCAAACAGATCAAGAGATGGAAGAGGGCTCTGAAGTCAGTGTCGAAGCGCTGCTGGCAAAGAAGGACGCAGAAATCAAGGAGCTCCAGGACCGTGTGCTGCGGCTTGCCGCCGAGAATGAAAACACGCGCAAGAGGCTGGAGCGGGAGAAAACGGACGGAATCTGTTTTGCCAATGAGAATTTTATCCGTGAGCTGCTGCCCGTCATCGACAATCTCGATCGCGCAGTGCAGCACGCTACTCAGGAAACCGATCCCGAAGCCCTCCTGGAGGGAGTCAGGATGACGCTGAAAGCTTTCGCCGACACTCTGGAGAAATTCGGTTGCAAGTCTTTTGAATCGGTGGGAAAGCCCTTTGATCCCAACTTTCATGAGGCCGTCATGCAGCAGGAAAGCTCCGAAGAGCCTGAAAATACTGTCCTGCAGGAATTTCGGAAAGGCTACACGCTGAATGAGCGTCTCCTTCGTCCCGCCATGGTTGTAGTCTCCAAGGCGGCTTCATCCTCTTGAGGCAATGAAGAGGAAATGAAATAGAACGGTATGGGGCACACGATCAATTGCTTTTCATCGAGTCTTTCATTTGACTTTAAACGCATAGAAAATAATCAGGGAGGCAGATAGATGAGTAAAATCATTGGAATCGATCTTGGAACCACCAATTCCGTGGTGGCCATCATGGAAGGTAAAGAACCCAAAGTCCTGCCCAACTCCGAAGGCGGTCGCACGACCCCTTCGATGGTCGCCTTCACCGAAAGTGGTGAACGACTGGTGGGTCAGGTTGCCAAGCGGCAGGCCATCACCAACCCGGAAAACACGATCTTCGCGGTGAAGCGCCTGATCGGACGCAAATATGACTCCAAGGAAATTCAGCAGGACGTCAAAGTCCTGCCGTACAAAATCATCAAGGCCGCCAACGGTGATGCGCATTTGCAGATTCGCGGGCGGGATTACAGTCCCACGGAAATCTCCGCTTTCATTCTGATGAAGATGAAACAGACGGCGGAAGACTACCTGGGTGAAAAAGTGACCGACGCGGTCATCACGGTTCCTGCCTACTTCAACGACAGTCAGCGTCAGGCTACCAAGGACGCTGGAAAGATCGCCGGGCTGAACGTGCTCCGCATCATCAACGAGCCGACCGCGGCTTCGCTGGCGTATGGGCTCGACAAGAAGAAAGATGAGAAGATCGCCGTTTTCGACCTGGGTGGCGGAACCTACGATATTTCCATTTTGGAGATCGGTGAAGGCGTCTTCGAGGTCAAATCCACCAACGGGGACACACACCTCGGTGGGGAAGACTTCGATCAGAGGGTCATGGACTGGCTTGCAACGGAATTCAAGAAGGATTACGGCATCGATCTCCGCAACGACAAGATGGCCCTGCAGCGTTTGAAGGAAGCGGCGGAAAAGGCTAAAATCGAGCTCTCTTCCACCATGGAAACAGAGATCAACCTGCCTTTCATCACCGCGGACGCTTCGGGTCCCAAGCACATGAACATCAAGCTCAGCCGGGCCAAGTTCGAGTCCCTGGTGGAAGACCTCATCGACCGCGTTGTTCCGCCAATGGAACAGGCGCTGCGGGATGCCGGTCTCAATCGGTCCGCCATCGATGAAGTCATCCTGGTGGGTGGCATGACCCGCATGCCGCGCGTTCAGCAAAAAGTGCAGGAATTTTTCGGCAAAGAGCCCCACAAGGGCGTAAATCCCGATGAAGTCGTGGCGATCGGTGCGGGCATTCAAGCCGGGGTGCTCAAAGGCGATGTCAAGGACGTACTGCTTCTCGACGTGACACCTCTCTCCCTGGGCATCGAGACCCTGGGCGGGGTAATGACCAAGCTCATCGAGCGCAACACCACCATCCCCACCCGCAAGAGCCAGATCTTTTCGACGGCGGCCGATAATCAGACGGCGGTGTCCATCCACGTCCTTCAGGGAGAACGTGAAATGGCCGCCAACAACAAGACTTTGGGGCGGTTCGAACTGGTGGGAATTCCGCCGGCGCCGCGCGGCATCCCTCAGGTCGAGGTGACTTTCGATATCGATGCCAACGGCATCGTCCACGTCTCGGCAAAAGACCTGGCCACTCAAAAAGAGCAATCGATCCAGATCACGGCATCCAGCGGCCTCAGTGAATCCGAAATCCAGAACCTGGTGAAAGAAGCCGAAATGCACGCGGCCGATGACAAGAAGAAGCGCGAGCTGATCGAAACCAGGAACCAGGCCGATTCCCTCATCTACAGCACGGAAAAGACCATGAGGGAGATGGGCGACAAGGTGGATGAAAAGACGCGCCAGGACATCGACTCTCAGATCGAAAAAGTCAGAAAAGCGATGGAGGGGGAAGATCGAGATGCCATCCAGCGTGAGGTGGATCAACTGATGCAGATCTCTCACAAGATCGCCGAGGAAGCGTATAAGCGAGCTTCCGAGCAGCAGGCCGGCGCCGCGGGAACGCAGCACGAGGAAGCCGCCGGTGCACGGAAGAAGCCCGACGATGATGTGGTCGATGCAGATTTCGAAGAAGTGAAGGATAAATAGACCAAATAAAAATCTACGCTTCATTCTCAGTTTTTAGCCATACGAAGAAGGGCACATGAAAATTCATGTGCCCTTCTTCGTATGATTGAGGTATACGTTTTTGCAACCTTCGTGAGATCGACTTGGTTATGAGATTCTTTTCACCTGCAATGAGGCGTCTTATGCGAAAAAAAAGCACTTCGGCTTCCATATTCCTTGTTCTTGCGACCCTTTTCCTTTCAAGTTGCGCGACCATGTCTCCTCAGGGAACCGCTCCGGCCGCTGTTTCGACTCAAACGCCTCAGGATGCCGAATCCCTGATGCAGCAGGCGGAAAAGGAAAAGAAGGCCGGGAATATTCCCGCAGCATTCAAGCATTGGGAGCGCGTGGTTCAGACCTGGCCCAAGAATGCCGTCGCCGCCAAATCTCTTTATGAAATGGGGCATATCCGCCTGCAGCAGGGGCAACCGGAGCAGGCACTGCAGTATTTGGACTACCTTATCTATGCTTATCCAACCTGGAACGGAATCCCGCGCGCACGCCTGGATCAGTTGCAGGCCTTCTGGATGACGGGGAGGAAAAAGCAGGTCATGAAGGAAGCAACGCCCCTGTGGGAGGCGTCAGCGTCGCAGCCCGATGTCCAGGTGGATCTGGCTGCCTTCATGGCACGCAGCTATGCAGCCGAGGGAGACGTTGAAACCGCCTTCGACTGGGCTACTGCAGGCTTTGCCGTGGCAAGAAGTCCGGAAGAGAAAAAATCCCTCGCCAAAACAACGGACGCGCTTCTGAAAGACAAGGATGCAGCCACCGTCAACCGCCTCCTCAAGAGAAATCCCAACGCCTTCATGAAAGTGTTTCTCGATTTTCGACTGGCAGAAATCGAGATGCAGCAGAAAAAGTCTGACACCTCTAGAGAAAAGCTTCGGAGTCTCTTGGCTCAGAACGCCTCCCATCCCGCAGCACCGTTTATCCAGGCGGCTTTGAGGGGATCAGGCCCCGAGAGCGACCTCCCCGCTCACCCAGACCGTATCGGCAGCCTCGTGCCCGTGAACGGTCCCTATGCCAGCTATGGCGAAATGGTTATGAAAGGCCTCTCGCTGGCCAAAAGCGACTGGAACGAGCAGCATTCCGGACAGCAGGTCACCCTCGTCGTCAAGGATGCACAGGCTGAACCGAGCCTCGCCATCAAATCCTTTGAAGATCTCGTCAAGCAGGACGGTGTTTTGGCGGTTGTCGGCCCTTTGGGACAGAAAGCCGCCAAGGGCGTCGCTCCCGTAGCCGATAAGCTCGGGGTCCCGCTCCTCTCCCTGACCCAGCGGGAAGACGAGAGAGCCCCCGATTCCTTTTCAGTTCCCCTCATGCTTGACAACCGCGAGCTGATTCGGTCCCTCGTCAAGTACTGTAAGGTAAAACTTGGCTACACGCGGTTTGCAGCTCTTTACCCCGAGGATCGCTACGGTCAGAATCTGTCTAAAATTTTCGCGGAAGTCGTGAATGAATTCGGGGGGCAGCTCATGGCCAGCGTATCCTACAAGGACAAGAGCACAGATTTCAAGGAGCCCATTCAAAAGCTCATGACCATCGCCAAGAAGAATGCTCCACCCACGGGCGTGGAAACGACCCCTTTTGAAGCACTCCTTCTGCCGGATCAGGTCCAGACCGTGTCCCTCATTGCCCCCCAGCTTCCCTATAATAATGTCGTGGGCGTCACTCTCCTGGGGACGAATCTCTGGGGAGAGGGCCCCATCGTGGAAGCGGGAGGCGTTTATGTGGAGCAGGCAATTTTTGCGACACCCTACTACGCTGACAGCCAGGCGCCGCGCGTTCGGGCTTTTCGCGAGCGCTTCGAGGAGGTTTACCAGACATCGCCCTCCTATCTCGAGGCCCAGGCTTACGATGCCTTGATGCTCCTTTTGCAGGCAAGAGCAGCTCTGGATCCGGCTTCCATCGATCGCTATTCCCTCCTTCAAAGCCTTTTTCAGATTCATGAATTCCAGGGGGCGGCAGGGGTATACTCTTTCTCAGCAGACGGAAGTCTCAGGCGGAGCTACCAAATCCTTCAAATCGCCAATGGAGAGCTGACTCCAGTTTCTTTCTGAAGGATAGAGAGAGCGGTATCTTTTTGAGAAAGGCCCGGAGGGAATTGCTTGACATCGAAGAAACCAGTTTTATAATTGAGGTACATTTGGGAATGAGAAAACAATCCGTCTTCTTTCGCGAGTCAGACAAAATATAACAGGAGGTTTTGGGGATGCCGATTTACGAGTACGAATGTTTAAAGTGTGGAAAAACGACAGAGGCCATGCAGAAGTTCTCCGACGCACCTTTGCATGAATGCGAGGCATGCCGGGGTGAATTGCGCAAGCTCATCTCCATGAGTACGTTCCACCTTAAAGGTTCGGGCTGGTACACCACGGATTACGCGGGTAAGAACCAAAGCACCAGTGCATGCAAAGCTCAGGAAACAACCAAGACGGAAACAAAATCCGACAGCAGTTCGAGCGATTCGTAAGGCAGCAAGCATTTCGTAACTCCTGCACGATGGGTTTCCAAAGCTGGTCACCGGCAGCGACTCTGCACCGGAAAACCCGGAGCAAGCTCAACATTCGAAGGTTGGCTTAATTCCACAGTGGATCAATTGAAGCGGGCAAGCTTAGAGAGCCCGCTTTTTTTATCCGTCAACCGGGCGCTTCACCATTCCAAAAATTTTTCACAACACTTCTCAGGCTGAGAATGCAGGTGACTATGGCACGCCAGGGGTTGCTCATCGTTTTTACTGGAAACGGCAAGGGTAAGACGACAGCGGCATTGGGCATGGCTCTGCGGGCGGCGGGTCATGGCATGCGGATCCTCATTCTTCAGTTTATCAAGGGATCCTGGCGCTACGGAGAACTGAACGCTCTGGAGCGATTCCCCGAAATTCGCATCAAGCCCCTGGGGTCAGGATTCACATGGAAAAAGGATAACCTGGACGAAGATCGCAGGCTGGCTCATCTGGGCTGGCAGGAAGCCGTCGAGGAGATGCAGCGCGGCACGTGGGACATGATCGTCCTGGATGAGCTCAACATCATCCTTTCCTATGGTCTTTTACCCCTGGACACGGTGCTCGCGGCTCTCCGTTCCAGACCGTCCGATCTGCACGTTGTCGTGACGGGCAGGAATGCACCACCCGAACTGATGGCTCTTGCCGATCTTGCCACAGAAATGAAGCTCATCAAGCACCCCTACCACGATCAGCAGCTCAAAGCACAACAAGGGATTGAATTTTGAATGACTGAAGAAGAAAAAGTCCTCAAGTTGGATGCACTTTATAGTATCATTCAACAAGATCCAAAGTACCGAAATAACAGGATGGGCACTGTTTTCGTCCCGGGAAGCGGGTCTCTGAGACAGAATGCGCTGGTGTTTATAGGGGAGGCACCGGGAAGGGAAGAAGAAGCAGCTCGCACACCCTTTGTGGGGCCTGCAGGTAAAAATCTGGATGTTTTGCTGGCACAAATCGGACTGTCCAGAAACGACGTCTTCGTGACCAATCTCGTCAAATACAGACCGGTGGATGCAAAGGGTGGAAACCGCAGTCCCACCTCGAAAGAAAGCCGCTACGCACTCCCCTTCCTGCAGGAGGAGCTGCAGATCTTGAAACCGCCCGTTGTGGTATGCCTCGGACTCTCAGCCGCAAAGCCATTGCTGGACGATAATCTGCTGAAGATGCAAAAGGCCAACGGGAGCTTTTTTGAAAAGGCGGGAAGAAAGGTTCTGGTCACATATCATCCGTCCCCCTTCAATTACCAGAGTCCCGGGAAACGGGAAGCATTGCAGGAAGCTTTCCATCATCTCAGGCGTTTCGTGACAGTTTAAAACCATCGCATAGGATGGTGACTTGGTGATTCAGTTCGAAGTCGTTTAACAGGTTATTCTTTTCTCCTTTTCCCCTCTTTCCACGACAGGCAAAAAGATGAATGAATCACAATTAAGAGAAAAGATAGCATACTATCTCCATCGTCCCTACAAGCAGAAGATCAACATCGTCCACGACACCACGGAATTCATGAAGGTGAATTCCGGCGACGTTCTGGAGCTGGAGGGGCGCTTCTACTTCGTTCGAGGCGAAGAAGTCGAAGGACGGTTCGGCATGGATGGAGATCCCAAGTTCTGGGTCAAGAAGGCCATCGATCTTTCGGACGGCTCCTCCAAGATCATCAAGCTGGTATTCCTGGAATCTTTCATTCTGCAACTGGGGATGGAGAGCATCAAATGCTTCCGAAGCCCTCACAAGGAGGCGAGAATCCTTGAAAAGATAAGGAATGACCCTTATTTCATGCAGGGTTTCAACGTTCCGGACTCCATGGGCAATTCCGTCAGGATCATTGACAGGATCGAGGGAAAGCGCTTTTATGACTACCTGCTCGAAATGCCCATGAGCCACGAGGCGTACTTCCACGAGAATTTCCCGGTAATCTTCGACAATGTGATCAGCTGCATCGAAGCCATCCAGAGACTCCATTCCCTGAACGAACTGCATGGGGACATCCGGAATGATCACGTGTTGATCGAAAAGCATACGGGGATCTACACCTGGATCGATTTCGATTACACCTACGACTGGGCGGAAAACCCCTTTGGGATAGACCTCTTTGGCCTCGGCAACATACTTCTTCTCACCGTGGGAAAAGGTTTCCATACCGTAGCCGACTTGAACGCCTGCGGTCCCGAGGGGATGCACCTGAAGTCGTGCCTGGATGAAGATGACATGTCTCTGTTCTTCAAGCTCCGGGTCATGAACCTACGGAAGCTCTTTCCCTATATCCCCGAAACGATGAACGACATCTTGATGCATTTCAGCCACGGAGCCGAAGTTTTTTACGAGTCAACGGAAGAGCTTTTGAGTGATTTGAAAGCATGCCGGAAAGATCTACCCCATTGATTGGAACCTGAAGCCCGCTACCTGGCTGAGGACATTGGATAAGGAGACAGCTGAAGTCATGGAGAAGAAAATACTGATTGGCATCGATCTTTCCGAGAATTCCCTCAAGGCGGTGGACTATGTTGGGCGCATGATGTCCTCCGACCCCAAGGTGCAAATAACGCTGTTGAACGTGATACGCCAGCCTTCGCCGGACGTCATGCCTGACGAGAAGGAACGGATCAGCCATGTGGAGCGTTTGTATGCCGAAACAGCATCGCTGATGGAAGAGGCAGGTAAGAGGCTCTCGTCGCAGGGAATTCCCCAGGCAAACATTCACATCAAGATCCAGGTGTGCGACCGGTTAGTTTCTATCTCGGAGCTCATTTTACAGGAGCAGAAGCGGGAAGGCTATGAGACGGTAGTGATCGGGAGGCGGGGAATGACGAAACGCCAGGAGTTTCTCTTCGGAAGTGTTTCCAAGAAGATTGTCACGGATGCCCGTGACTGCGTTGTCTGGGTTGTGGAATAGCTCACACGCGGAAAAACAGGAAGACGGGCTGCCATGGGAAATGGATCGCCCCCCTTCGCGCACGGCGGAAGGGGGGCGATCCAGGGGGCGCTATTCCTTTGCCCCCTCCAACATGGCTTTGAGGCGGTTTTCCTCGGCTCGCGCATGCCTGAGCTCCTCCCGGGTCTGCTCCCTCTCCGGCGAACCGGGATTCATGGCTTCGAGAGCCTTTTCCAATTCCTGGACTCTTCGCATCACCCGGTAGAGCTCGATGGCCAACATCCTGATACTCATGGTCAAACAATCCTTCAACAAACCTGATACAACTCTTACGGTCCAGCCCGCTGGGCGATGTGTAATGGTTTGATTACTTCCGGAGATAGCTCTCATAAGCTATTTGAAATTTTTCCCTGGCACCGGAAGGAAGGTTCAACTGTACCCCACCACGATCGGGGGGCAAACGATCCTGACGTAGAGACGGGTTCAAGTCCCTTAAATCACTTGTAGGCACATCGATCCACTTCGCCACCTGCTTCAGTTTCAAAGGTGATTGAACGGTAATGGCCTCAAAATTGTAAATTGGAAAAGGTTGGGGACTCTCGAACCCGTGGACCTCCAAATTGCGCATGATCCGAATGGTAGCCAAGATTTTCGGAACATAAGCTCTCGTAATTCTTGGAAGACTGCGACGTTTGGAGATCTCCCAAAAATCGTCCACTCCATGCTTTCTGATGATGTTGGAAACCAGCCCGTCTCCCGCATTGTATGCAGCAAGAGCCAGAGGCCAGGATCCAAAACGATCGTAGAGTGAACGCAAATACTTTGAAGCAGCATGAGTGGATTTTATCGGGTCGTAACGCTCATCCACCCAACGATCAACCCTGAGACCAAGGGATCGCGCTGTCGATGCCAGCAACTGCCAGTAACCTGCCGCTCCTTTGTAAAAGGCCCGACGCTTGAAAGCGCTTTCAACCATGGCCACCGCTATCAATTCGTGGGGGACTCCCTGAGCCTCCATGATTTCGGCCACGATCGGGAAATGGGATCGCGCGCGTTCCAGCACCGTAACGAACGTCGTGCGTCCTTCTCCTTGGAAGAAGCGAATTTGTTTTTCAATTGCAGGTTGATCAGGAATGGGTATCTGACTTCTGGTACTCCATCGTACTCCAACAGGGGAAAAATTGACAAAAAGGGATGAGGGGGACAAGGACGCCAACGCTGCGGAGCTCTTCAATGACAGCTGCTCATGCGCTGCAAGAGAGGCAGAAATACTGCTCAACGAGTCACGGGTCGGTTCGGTCCTTGCCTCGATTTGAGTGGCAAAAAGAGTGAAACCAAGACAAAACGGAATGGTGGCCTTCAGCGCAAAACTCCGCTGTCGACCAGTTTGAGCTTCCCCCAGTTGGTGCCTATAGAGTGAGGAATCAGGCGCCATACTGGTTTCTCCTTATTTTTCCAAAGAAAATCAAATTCGCCCTCGCGGTAGACCGTAAGAGTTTAGGATCGGTTTCTACTTAGCAGCATGGATGAGAGGCTGACAACTCCCATAAATCCAGTTCTCCATGGATTAGGGGGGATTTTCCCATGAATCGATCCGTCGTAAATTTCGTCGCCGTGGGTTTCTGATGCACGGAGAAGCATTCGCATCTTGCGGGCAGCCTCTGCCCGGGGTCAACTAAGAGGGAGAGTAGTTTTTCGCGGATTGTCGGGTACAGCCATTTCTCGAATTTCCGAGATGGAGGAAACCCTGAGCAGGATGCCTTTATATCCAAAATCCAGAATATCCTTTCGCGATTATTTGGCGATTTCCTCCAATTTTCATGGCTGAGGGACACGGCGAGGCTACCTCCCATGGTCTGTTTTGGCCATGTCCTTGACTCTTTATGCGATTTTCTTTAGAGTGCTGCTTCCCTGTTTTTCATATGAAAAAAATAAGATATGGATAGGATGTCCATCGCATTCCTGTAAAACGGCCTGACCAAACGAAGACCAGACCGACGCACTGACTGCAGGACATACACAGCACAGGCTCACGAGCGAAGGACTCCTTATTGACGGCGAAGGCTCTCTTGCCTTCTCGATCGGGAAAATGGATATGGCTGAAGCACACCACCTCAAGACTTTTCGCAATTTCGGCATCATCGCTCATATCGATGCCGGGAAGACCACGGTCACGGAACGCATCCTTTACTACACGGGCCGTTCCCACAAGATGGGAGAGGTTCATGACGGAACCGCCATCATGGATTGGATGGAACAGGAACAGGAAAGAGGAATCACCATCACTTCCGCCGTGACCACCTGCCTGTGGCGTCAGCACGAATTTCACCTCATCGACACACCGGGACATGTGGACTTTACCATCGAGGTGGAGCGTTCTTTGCGCGTCTTGGACGGTGTTGTCGCCGTCTTCTGCGGTGTGGGTGGAGTGGAGCCCCAGTCGGAAACCGTGTGGCATCAGGCGGACCGCTACCATGTTCCCAAGATTGCATTCGTCAACAAAATGGATCGCCTGGGGGCAGACTTCAACAACGTGGTCCAGCAGATCGAGGAGAAATTCAAGGCGAACCCCCTTCCCTTGCAGATCCCCGTGGGGCAGGAATCGACATTTCGCGGGGTCATCGACCTGCTGCGCATGAAACAGGTAGTGTGGATGGATGAAAGCCAGGGAGTCGAATACGAATATCGCGATATAGAACCGGATTTCCTGGCAACTGCCGCCGAGGCCCGCGACAACCTGGTGGCCAGGGTGGCCGAATGGGATGATGGCCTCATGGAGCTCTACCTGGAGGGAAAGGACATCTCTCCGGAGCAATTGATTCCCGTTATTCGCAAGATCACCCTCCAGCTCAAAGGGGTTCCCGTGCTCTGCGGCTCAGCCCTCAAGAACAAGGGGATTCAGCCGTTGCTTGACGCCATTGTCGATTTTCTGCCCTCCCCCCTGGATATTCCTCCCATTAAAGGAGAGAACCCTCAGACCAAACAGGTGGAGGAACGCCCAAGCAGCGAGCAGGCGCCTCTGGCCGCGCTGGCTTTCAAAATTCAAATGGATCAGGGACGCAAACTGACCTATGCACGCATTTACTCGGGGAAGCTCGAGGTCGGCATGGATGTCCTCAATGTCAGTAAAGGATCTCGTGAAAAAGTCTCCAGAATCTTCCAGATGCACGCCAACAAGCGCGATCGACTCGAGAAGACAGGGGCAGGAAATATCGTAGCCCTCATGGGCCTCAAATCCTCTACGACAGGGGACTCGCTTTGCGCCCCGGGAAGCCCCATCCTTTTGGAGCCCGTGGACATTTATGAGCCGGTCATTTCCATTGCCGTGGAGGCAAACACCCGGGCGGACCAGGAAAAACTCCTCGACAGCCTTTCCAAGCTCTCGGAGGAGGATCCCACCTTCCGATTTCAGGAGAACCCGGACACAGGCCAAACCCTCATCAGCGGAATGGGTGAGCTCCATCTGGAGATCGTTTTGAACCGGCTGGAGCGTGATTTTCATGTCACGGCCAATGCAGGGAAGCCACAAGTCGTTTACAGGGAGACCGTCAACCAGGAGGCTGAGGCTCAGGGAGTTTTCGACCGAGAGATCAGCGGAAGCCGACATTATGCCATGGTGGAAATTCACGTGTCCCCCCGTGGTCGAGGGGAAGGCAATTCCATAGAAAACCGGATCCGGGACGCATCCATCCCCGAGATGTTTTTTTCAGCCCTCGAGGCGGGTCTTCAGGACGCTTTCAGCAGTGGGCCTCTGCTGGGTTATCCCGTGGTGGATACCCAGACGGTGATCTTCGGCGGGAGCTTTCTGGAGGGGGTATCCAGCGAACTGGCTTTTCGTGTGGCGGCAACGATGGCTTTCCGGAAAGCGTGCGAACAGGCTTCGCCGCTCCTGCTGGAACCCTATATGGCCGTGGAAATATTGGTTCCTGAAGAGTTCCTGGGGGAAGTTCTGGGGGACATCAATTTGCGAAAAGGGCGTGTGGAGGAAATCACCGCGCGCAAAGCCATCCAGGTGGTCAAGGCGGTGGCCCCCCTTTCCAGGATGTTCGGCTATTCGACCGTCCTGCGGTCATCTACCCAGGGAAGGGGAACTTTCACAATGCACTTTTCCCATTATGACAGCTCTTCGCAGGTGTGAATCCATCTTCAAAAACTTATTATATTTTCTTGATATTTGGGATCAGTTGATTTATTTTGCCGGGGTTATGGGGTTTTGGCAGGCAACCAACGAAAAGCCCATTTTGCGCTGGGATGCTCTGAAGGACGGTATAGAGCATTTCGGCGTTTTTTTGAAGAAGAAGCATGTTGAGACCGTCGAAGTTTTTTGCGGAAAGGTAGGTGAGTACTGAATGTCGGAGTCCGAAACAAGAGAAAACATAGAGAAGAAAATACGAAAGCTCCGCAAAGACTTTCAAAAGAACGTCCAACCTGTCTTGCGTCGCCATAACTATTATCTTTCCAAGGGGGAGCGCCGTCGCATCAAGAAAAAGAAAGCGATCAAGCGCATCCAGAGGCGGGAACGCCGCATGATGAGGTCTTAATACCTTGATACTTATTTCCTCTGTGGTGCCGCAACGACGTGAGGTCATACGGATGAACTGAGGAAGAAAAAATGAAAGCAAAGAGAAAACCCCCTCGGGTATAACGTTGGTCTGCCTGCGCCACTCCTTCTCTCCCGGAAGCACCATCCCGGAGAAGATTCAAAATGGAAGATTGAAGCCGCAAAAAAAGCCCCGAAAGGCTGTCCGCCATTCGGGGCTTTGGTTTTTTTCATCATCCTTCCGAAGACCGCGGCGGGAATCTCTTAGCGCTGTTTCAAAAGGTTGCGAGCGATCACCAGACGCATGATTTCATTGGTTCCTTCGTAGATCTGGGTGATCTTGGCATCTCTCATGTGACGTTCCATTGGATAGTCTTTGCAGAATCCATAGCCTCCCAGGACCTGAACACCCTCTACGGCAGCCCACATGGCGACGTCGGAAGAGAGCAGCTTGCCCATGGCGGCTTCTTTTTCATAATGGCGATGATTCTGCTCCAGCCAGGCGGCCCGCAGCGTCAGGAGCAGCGAGGCATCCAGCTGGGTGGCCATGTCGGCCAGCTTCCACTGAATGGCCTGGAAAGCGGAAATGGGCTTGCCGAACTGCTCTCTCGTCTTGCTGTACTCGATGGCCTCGTCCAGGGCGGCGTAGCCAATGCCCAGTGCCTGGGAAGCGATGCCGATGCGGCCGCCATCCAGGGTGGTGAGCATTTGTTTGAAACCTTCCCCCGGTTTACCCAGCAAATTCTCCTTGGGAATGCGTGCGTCTTCGAAAACCAGCTCCGCCGTGCCCGAAGCGGTGATGCCCATCTTGTCTTCAACGGTACCGACTTTAAAGCCCGGAGTGTTATTCAGGTCGACAATGAAGGAGCTGATCCCTTTATAACCGGCGCTCTTGTCCGTTACGGCCGCGAGGACGCAGTAACCTGCCACGTTTCCGTTCGTGATGAATTTTTTCGTTCCGTTGATGACCCATTCATCGCCGTCGAGAACAGCCGTGGTGAGCATTTTTGCAGGGTCGGAGCCCGCGCCTGCTTCCGTCAGCCCATAGCAGCCGAGGGCCTGGCCGCTGGCGACGGGAGTGAGATACTTTTTCTTCTGCTCATCTGTTCCGTATGCGTTCACGGGAAAACAGTAGAGACTGTTGCAGACGCTCATGATCACGCCACACGAAGCGCACGCCTTGGAAATCTCGACCATGGCCAGGACATAGCAAATATAATCCATTCCCGCTCCGCCGTATTCCTCGGGAATGGCAACGCCCATCAATCCGAGCTCACCCATCTTCGCGACCAATTCCGCTGGATGCTCATGGGTACGATCCAGTTCCGCCGCTACAGGTTTGATTTCACGCTCAGCAAACTTACGAGCCATATCTTGAATCATCTTTTGTTCTTCGGTCAGATCAAAATTCATTGAGGTCACCTCCACTTGAAAATGCGATCCAGTTCATCTTCCACTCGAGCAAACTATCGGATGTTGGACTTGACAATACGATGACTACATTCCTAGCTCTCGAATCCCCCTTTGAACGCGGGCTTACGCTTCTCCAGGAAGGCGGAGACTCCTTCCTTCATATCCTGGCTGGCAAAACAAATGCCCCAGGCTTCCGCCTCCAGGGCGCAACCCGTCTTGAGGTCCACGTCCATGCCGCGGTCCACCAACTGCTTGACGCTGCGCAACACACCCTGTCCTCTTGTAGCGAGCATTTTGGCCACCTTCATGGTTTCGTCCATGAGCTGGTCCGCAGGGAAAACTTTGGCGACCAGGCCAAGATCTTTAGCCTGCTGCGCGTCGATCATCTCCCCGGTCATGCACAACTCTTTGGCCTTGGCGCGGCCGATGAGTCGAGGAAGCCTCTGCGTTCCACCGAAACCAGGAGTCACCCCGAGATTCACCTCGGGCTGACCAAATTTGGCCTTATCGCTTGCATAAATGAAATCGCAGCTCATGGCGATCTCACAGCCCCCGCCCAGAGCAAAGCCGTTGACACAGGCCAGCACGGGCTTGGGCAGCTGTTCCAGTTTGAAAAATACTTCCTGCCCCTTCTCGGAAAAGCGTCTCGCCTGGAGGGGATTCATCTTGGGAAATTCCGAAATGTCCGCTCCCGCCACAAAGGCCTTGTCCCCTGCTCCGGTGAGAACCAGCACGTGAATGTTGTCGTCTTTGCTGACGAGGTCCACGACGGACTCCACTTCAGCCAGCGTCTGGGGATTCAGTGCATTCAGAGCCTTGGGCCTGTTGAACGTGAGGAGCCCTACACCATCCTTTACTTCAAACAGAATATTGTCATAAGCCATAACGAAAAATTCCTTGTTTCTCAAGAGTCCCCTGCAAATCTAGGGACGTTCCACAACAATGGCCGATCCCTGGCCCCCGCCGATACACAGGGTTGCCAGTCCCTTCTTGGCATCCCGCTTCTGCATCTCGTGCAGCAGCGTCGTCAAAATGCGTGCACCGGATGCACCGATGGGGTGCCCGATGGCAACGGCCCCTCCATTGACATTGACCTTGGAAAGATCCCAGCCCATTTCGCGGTTCACGGCAACGGCCTGAGCAGCAAAAGCCTCGTTGGCCTCGACCAGATCCAGCTCCTGAGCCTTCCAGCCCGCACGCGCCAGAGCCTTTTGGCTCGCCCGAATGGGTCCGATGCCCATGATGGTGGGATCCACGCCGCTGGAAGCGTAGCTCTTGATGACGGCCATGGGCTTGAATCCCAATGATGCAGCCTTCTTGTCCGACATGACCATGATGATGGCCGCACCGTCATTGATTCCCGAAGCATTGCCTGCGGTCACCGTCCCATCGGGTTTAAAGGCGGGCGGGAGCTTCTTCAATGCTTCCATCGTCGTCCCCAGGCGGGGATGTTCGTCCGTATCGAAAAGTACCGGTGCGCCTTTCTTTTGAGGCAGCGGAACCGGGATGATTTCGTCTTTGAACCTGCCGCTCTTGATGGCGGCTTCGGCCTTCTGTTGACTGGCCAATGCCAGCTCATCCTGATCCTGCCGGCTTACCCCGAATTTGGCCGAAACGTTCTCTGCGGTGTTCCCCATGTGGTATCCATTGAAAGCATCCCATAGCCCGTCGAGGATCATGAGGTCGATCAACTTCCCATCACCCATGCGCTGGCCCCACCGTGCACCATTCAAGGCATAAGGGGCGCGGCTCATGTTCTCCATTCCTCCAGCCACGACGACTTCCGCATCCCCCAGCATGACCGCCTGGGCAGCGAGGAAAACCGATTTCAAGCCGGAAGCGCAGACCTTATTGATGGTGAACGCAGGAGTTTCCTGGGGAAGCCCGGCATGAATCGCCACTTGACGTGCGGGATTTTGCCCCAGACCGGCCTGCAGTACATTTCCAAGGATGACCTCGTCGATCTGTCCCGGGTCGAGCTGCATGCGCTTCAAAGTTTCCTTGAGAACCAGCACGCCCAGATCCACCGCCGGAACGGATGCCAGAGATTTTCCAAAACTGCCGACGGGAGTTCTAAGCGCGCTGACAATAACCGCCTGTTGCATTGATCCCTCCATGGTGAGACGAATAAGGTGAATGGCCCGGTGCAACCGGGATGAGCCTGAGTGAATGAATAACAAACCATTGGGTCTGTCTCATTGTAGAAATCCGTTTGTTTTATAGGAAAAGCATTTGTGATTGTCAAATCTTTTGAAAAGCTGAAAATTTCCTATGGGGCGGATCTCGGATGCAAAATCGCTAAAGCTCGCTGGAGAATCGCAATAGATTGTCCTTGGGCCCAATGACCACGAGAATATCACCTTCCTGGAGCTGCTGCTTGGGCGAGGGATTGTAAATCATGCGGCCGTCACGCTGTTTGATGGCCACCACGATGAGGTTGTAGCGACTCCGAATTCCCGAATCCATGAGCTCCTTCCCCACGAGCTGACATCGCTCCGCCAGGTAGAACTCCTCCATGCTCAGCTCCATCCCCTCCTCCGACAACGCCAACTCCAGGAAATCCGTCACGGTCGGCCGCAAGATGTTTTGGGCAATGCGCGTCGCCCCAATGGCGAACGGGGCGACGACGCGGTTTGCGCCCGCCTTGTAGAGCCGCTTCTCGCTTCCGGGCGCGCCGGCGCGGCTGAAAATGTAGAGATCTTTTTTGATGTCCCTTGCGGTGAGCACAATGAAGACATTGTCGGTATCCTTGCTGACCACGGAAACGAGCCCCTTGGCCTTCAGGATGCCTGCGGCCATGAGGTTTTCCTCCTCGATGGCGTCTCCGGAGAGGTAGAGAACCTGCTTTTCTCTCAGTTTGACCAGGAGGGATTCATCCTTTTCAATCACCACGGAAGGCACATGATAGCGGCTCAATTCCTGTACGATGATTTGTCCCATCTGGCCATACCCGCAAATGATGTAATGATCTTTGAGCTCTTCCAGCCGTCTTCCCAATTTGCGCCTCCGATAAACATCGAGCCAATTCCCGTCCAGAAGGAGCCCGCTGAAGTAGGTCAGGTTGTAAGCGACGAACCCGGCTCCCATCATGATGAGCAGAATGGTAAAAATGCGCCCGTTGCGGCCGAGAGGCCTCACTTCCCCAAAGCCCACCGTGGTGAGGGTGATGATCGTCATATAAAGAGCGTCAATGAAAGGATAGCCCTCGATGATGACATATCCAAGAGTCCCAAAACCGATGAGAAGGATCGAGAGGACGATGAGAGCCATCACATGTCGGCCGGTTGTTGTCCGCCCAAACGTAATCGCCGTCCTCAATGTTCTAGGCCAAAATGCACCCATATGCTGCTGTACCAAGCCTCCCACTCTGTGATCAATATGTCCGGATGTCTGGGCTGCACTCCTGCAGCCATCTTGAACCATCACAACTGGCCGCATGGCAGCACTGGATTGTGAAAAACATAACAGTTTCAGCTTGACATCAAGGAAAAATTTGATAACAGTTACCACGATCGTATCGTGGAATCAAAGTGAACTTTAAGGAATTGCTTTGGCAGGTCTGGTGGGTGGTTCCAACGACAGGAGATCACGCACCGCAACTTTATATTGACCCTGGCTGCTTTGGGGGGCTGCCGGTAGTGGAGGAGGGCCTGATTTTTACTATCCAGGGGGGGGCGGCATGTGCCCCAAAACACATGCGGTAACTTTGGCAAGAGGGTTTAGTTTCACGAGTCAGTGGAGAAATACATCAATCAGGAATCAGGTTAGAGAGGAAAGAATTATGATTAAGCCACATGGATCGACCACGTTGAACCCGCTTTACGTAATGGACGCAAAAATGCGCGAAGAACTGGCAAAGGAAGCCATGAGCCTGCCTTCCGTCGTGATTTCTTCGGCAGCAGCCGGTAACGCCGTTATGATGGGCGGCGGCTACTTCAACCCCCTGACCGGCTTCATGAACGTAGCGGATGCCATGAGCTGTGCAGACAAAATGACGACCACGAAGGGTCTTTTCTTCCCCGTTCCCATTGTGAATGTGATCAAAGATCCCGCTCCCATCAAAGGCGCCAAGAGAATCGCTCTGCGCGACCCCAACGTTGCGGGCAACCCGGTTCTGGCCATTCAGGACGTGGAAGCTATCGAAGAGATCACTGCCGACCAGATGAAGTTCATGACCGAAAAAGTCTACCGCACCGACGATATGGAGCATCCGGGTGTAAAGGCTTTCAATACGGTGGGTAATTTCGCGGTTTCCGGCCCCATCAAAGTGCTCAACTATTCCTATTTTGAGCTGGATTTCCCCGAAACCTTCCGCACCGCCTATCAGATTCGCGAAGAGATGCAGAAGCTCGGCTGGCAAAAAGTCGTTGCCTTCCAGACGCGTAACCCCATGCACCGCGCTCATGAAGAGCTTTGCCGCATGGCTTACAACGATGTCAAAGCCGACGGTATCCTCATTCACATGCTGCTCGGCCGCCTGAAGCCCGGGGATATCCCGGCGGACGTTCGCGACGCCTGCATCCGGAAGATGGTGGAGCTCTATTTCGAGCCCAACACGGTATTGATCACGGGCTATGGCTTCGACATGCTGTACGCAGGCCCCCGCGAAGCCGTTTTGCATGCCTTATTCCGTCAGAACTGCGGTTGCACGCACTTCATCGTGGGCCGCGACCACGCCGGTGTCGGCGACTATTATGGTCCGTTCGATGCGCAGACCATTTTCACCGACGAAGTGCCCAAGGGCGCCCTGGAAATCGAAATTTACATGGCCGACCATACCGCATGGTCCAAGAAGCTCGGCCGCGTGGTCATGATGCGCGACGTACCCGATCACACGAAGGATGACTTCATTCTGCTCTCGGGCACCAAGGTCCGTGCGATGCTTTCCGAAGGCCAGGCACCTCCACCGGAATTCTCCCGTCCGGAAGTGGCGAAGATCCTCATGGGCTACTATCAGTCCACCTTGAAATAGGACATTAGCAGCGCAGTCTCGGTTTATCGCGGTTTTCTTAAATGAGCAGCCCGCCCTTTCAGAAGAAAGGGCGGGCTGTTTTTTTTCGATCATCCTGGCTTTCTCACATTACCTTCAGTTTTTCCGTCAATACAGGGACAAACTGTGTGAGATCCGCCAGCACCATTACATCCGCGATTTCGCTGATGGGGGCATCCGGATCCGTGTTGATGGCGACAACGAATTCGGATTTTTTCATACCGGCCAGGTGTTGGATGGCCCCTGAAATGCCGCATGCAATGTAGAGCTTCGGCGACACGGTCTGGCCGGTCGTCCCGACCTGCCTCGAATGATCGACCCATTCGGAATCAACCACCGGTCGGCTGGCCCCAAGCTGTCCACCGATGGCATCAGCCAGTTTTGCGATCATTTCGACGTTATCCTTTTTGCCAATTCCCCGGCCGGCACTGACGATGACTTCGGCACGACTCAGGTCAACATCCGATTTCTGCGCCGCTTCGTAGCCGACAAACTCAATGGTCGAAGCTGCGTCGGGTGTATCCAGAGGCTCGATGGCAGGGGCTCCTTCCGGATCTCCATCCAGCGTAAAAGCACCCGACTGGAGCGTAACGACAGTGACAGGGGTTTTTGACTTGAGGTTCCGGCGCATTTTAGCATTGCAGGCTGGAACAACGAATGCACCGTCCGCATACCCCACCACTTCGGATATCTGAGCTGCACCGAGGGCAACGGCAAGGCGCGGCGCCAGATCCCAACCATAGGATGAGTGTGCCAGCACCACCATGTCGGGATTTTCACGGTTCACCGCTTCCTGGATCAACTTTTTGTGCACATCGGGATTGTACTCGCCGTGTTTGGCAGCATCTGCAAGGTGAAGCCTGCCGTCAAATTTCGGTACGGATTCTTTGCCGGCAATCACGACCATGGCTGCTTGAGCGCCAATTTTTTCAGCAAAGGCTACCAGTTCGTAGGTAGAGGCCAGCACTTTGCCGTCCCTGTATTCTCCGACTAAAAGGGCTTTCATGGAAAGATCTCCTTGATCTTCGTATTGTTTTGTTTATCGCAGTACCAGTGTTTTTTCCCGCAGAATAGCCAGCAGCTGATCGGCCAGCTTGTCCGGTTCCCCTTCGAGAACCATACCGCCTTTTTTTTCGGGAAAGTACATTTTTTCCGTTGTCAACCGGGCCTCGGTCTTTGCCAAATCAGAAGGCTCAAGTGAAAGCAGCTCTTTTTTCCTGGCCTGCAGGATGTTCGGCAGAGTCGGATAGCGAGGGGTATTGAGGCCCAACTGACAGGTAACCAGAGCCGGAGTTTTCATGCGCACGACGGATTTAGTGCCACCTTCAAGTTCGCGCTTGACTTGCAGGGTGCCGTCGGCAAACTCGAAATGGACAATGGTTGTGACTGCAGGAATTCCAAGCATTTCGGCCAGCAGCACGCCGACCTGCCCTGAGCCACGGTCCTGGGACTGCATGCCTGTAAAAATCACATCAAATCCCTTACCGCCTGCAAATGCGGCAATCAGCGAAGCGATCTCAAAAGGGTCCTTGCGAAAAGCATCATTGTCCTTGATATGAACACCACGGTCGCAACCCATCGCCATGGCCTTTTTCATTGCCTCCCGGACCCGATCAGGGCCGATGGAAAGGACCGTCAGGTCAGCGGCAGCCCCGACCTGCTCCCGAAGGCGAACAGCCTGTTCGACAGCATAACCGTCATACTCGTTCATACGCCAGGCAAGGTCCTCCTCGCTGTACCAGATGCCGTCAGCATCTATCTGGAACTTCCCTTCCATATCGGGCACCTGCTTGATGCAAACAAGAATTTTCATAAGTCTTTCCTTATTTATCCATCTCACGTTCATTCACACAACAGCGACCCTTTATTGCTTCTCCAGTCGCTCCACCAAAATTTCGGCTATGTCCCGCGGTACCAGCTTTCCTTCCAATGCGGCCCCTTTGATCCCGTCCTCAAACATGGTCAAGCAAAAGGGGCAGTTGGAAATGAGCAGGCCTGCTCCGGTATCTGCCGCCATTTTAGCTCTGGTTTCACAGATTCGGGACCCAATTTTCTCATCCGCCACAACCCGCCCGCCGCCGCCGCCGCAGCAGAACCCCTCCTGCCGGTTCCGCTCCATTTCACGGATGGCAGCCCCAGCGGCATGCAGGAGCTCACGGGGAGGCAGGTAAATGTCATTGTACCGGCCAACGTAGCACGAGTCGTGGTACGTGCACGAGAAGCGCTCAGGCCTGAGCTTCAATCGGCCTTGCCGGACCAAATTTTGAAGATAGGTGACGTAGTGTTCGACCTGAATATTAAATCCAAGGTCGCGGTAATCTCGATCCAGCGTATTGAAACAGTGGGGGCAGGCTGTGACGATCCTTTTCACCCCATAACCCTTCAAAACCTCGATATTTTCAACCGCAAGGCTCTGATAGAGGTATTCGTTCCCCAGTTTGCGGACAGGCTCGCCACAGCATTTTTCTTCCTTGCCGAGAATCCCAACCTTGATGCCGGCTGCTTCACAGAGTTGAACAAAGCTTTTGGCCACCTTGATGTTGCGTTTGTCGAAGGACGCATAGCAGCCGACAAAATAGAGGATATCCACATCGGCATTATCGGACATGCGCGTGACGCTCAGCCCGTCGGCCCAGTCGCCTCGAGAGGAAAATGCCATGCCGAGCGGGTTTCCATTTACTTCCAGGTGGTTCGCCGCTTCCATCACTTCGTCGCCCGGAAATTCGCCCTTCATGAGAACCAGATGACGACGCATCTCGATGATTTTGTTGACATGCTCAACGGTTGCCGGACAAATCTCCTGGCAGGCGCGACAGGTCGTGCAGGCCCACAAAGCATCCCGCCCTATGGTTTCGACCAGCTGCGCATCGGGCTGTTCAAAGGCGATCTCCCGTATGTCTCCGATCAGCTTCATGGGGCTGAGGGGCTTGTTGGTGTTCCAGGCCGGGCAACGATCTTGACATCTTTTGCATTCAACACAGGCATCGCTGTCCAGGATGTCCTTCCACGTCAGGTCTTTAAGATGCGAGGCACCGTAGCTTGCAACCTGTTCGTCCTCGAGGTCAGGTGTGTCCAGGCTTCCCTTGCGCCGATGATCGGCAAACACATAATTGGCAGTAATGGTCAGAATATGGCGAAACTTGGTCCTCGGAAGGGCAACAAAAAATGCCATTGTCAGAAAAAAGTGAATCCACCAGGTGGTTTTATGCAGAGCGCGCAAGCTCTCCTCTCCCATACCGGCAATCTGGCGGGCAACGGACAACCCCACCGGTGACCAAACAGCCAGCTTGTTCCCGGCGCCGAGCTCGGTAACGGCCATGCGAGCTCCCTCTATGACAAAGCCGGTGACAAGAATGGCAAACAGCAACCCGTGCATGATGGCGTCGTCGAGATCCGATTCCAGGCCTGCCGGGCGCACCCAGTAGCGTCTGTAAGACAGGCCGCACAGCATGATGAGCGCCACGAGGCCTGCAATATCCAGAACGAGCGAGTAAAATTTGTAAAAGCTCCCCGACAGAAATTTCCACCCGAACACGGGATCGGTCAGGTCGGCCTGAAGAAAAATCAGGAGGGTCCCGAGGGTCAACAGGAGAAATCCCCAGAAGAACAGACTGTGCCCTATGCCCGGTGCCCGAACTCTCAGCACGTGACGCTGCGAAAAGGCGTTTTTCAGGGCAACCGCAATACGACCTTTGAGATCGTCTGTACGGTCCGCGCGCTTTCCCTTCCTGTAGATCTCGATCCGCTCGAAAATGCCCTGGAGCATGACGACAACGGCCAGTACAGCCATGGCATACATGGGAACCATAACGCTGTGGCCAACGTTCCAATAAATTTCCCGGGTCAATTCCATTACAGACCCTCCTGTTCCTTCGGCTTTGACGCTGGCCTTGTTGACCGGCGTCCCATACAGTTTTTCCGGATCCCAGGGGATGCGACCTGACAGTGGCATCACCGGGCAGGATCATACTTTTTCCAGCAGCCCCTGTTCAGCGTCCACAACGACACGTTCCCGAACCTTGTAGTGCAATTTTTTGCCGGTTGCCGTCATGGGCAACTGATCCACAAAGCAGTAGTACCTGGGGCGTTTGTAGTTGGCCAGCATGGAGTGCTCGAGACAAAACGCATCAATCTCTTGTGCAGTCAATGATGGGTTGCTTCTGACGACATACGCCACCACCACCCGCCCCCATTTGGGGTCGGGAAGTCCCACCACCACACAATCCCTCACACCCGGGTGTTCGTTCAGCACCGCCTCCACCTGCACGGGATGAATGTTCTCACCGCCGGAGATAAGCATATCATCTTTCCGGCCCACCAAAGTCACGAACTCATCTTCGTTCCAGGTTGCAAGATCTCCAATATACAGCCATCCCTTATGATATTTTGCTTTCGCTTCGTCCGGACGGTTGACGTAGGTATACGAACACTTTCCGGCAGCCCTGATGATGACCTCGCCCACTTCCTGGTTGTCTTTCTTCACGTGGTCGTCCGGTTCGGCCAATCGGTCATAGTATACAGGGACCACAGCCATATCGTCGTCAGTGCACGAACGGCCGGCAGACCCCGCCATGTCAGGCAAATCATAAGGGCGCAGAAAGGTGTTCCAAAAAGCTTCCGTGGATCCATACCCGTTGAAAATGTTTGGGGTGAGCTCTTTCTGGTAGCGAATGCATGCCGCTCGATCCAAAGGAGCGCCCATGGTCACGATACCTTTTAAATGGCTCAAGTCGCGATGTTTTTTCTGTTGCTCGGCACAGAGTCCCTCCAGCGTGGTCGGGGCGCCGATGATGAAGCTGATTCTGTGTTTGTCTACGAGATCCAGGACGGCGGCTGCGTCATAATGACGGAGGGGGATCAGTTCCGCCCCCACATAAAGCGCAGGGTTGGGGCCGCCGGAATAGAGCCCGCCCCGATGGAACCAGGGGGTCATGTTCAATGTCTTGTCTATAGGGCTGAGCGGGAAATGCATGATGACATCGTGAGCGCTCATAATTTCATTGATGTTGTTCAGGGGAACGCCTTTAGGCATGCCGGTTGTTCCGGAAGTGTACAGACGCGTTGTCTCGTCATAAATATGGCTTGGGCGGAAAATCCCTGGATCGGTGTCCGGCTGACCCGCGATATATTCTTCAAAAGAGATTGCTCCCGCAAATGGCTTTGCGTTGCCGATAATATCAACCATGACGACGGTCTTTGGCTTGTGCGATGCCTTGTTGAGGGATTTTTCCGCCATTTCGGAATCCGCCGCATCGTAGAAATAGACTTTGGGTTTGCTGTCATCGAGCGCATAAGCGGTTTCACCATAAGACCAACGAAAGTTGATCGGGCAATTGATGGCCCCCAGTTTCTGCGACGCCAGATACAGAAAAACCCACTCTGCACAGTTGTAAAGCTGGTACATGACCACATCGGCCTTGCTTACCTCATCATTTTTCAGAGCATGGGCCAGAATGTTGCATGCCTTGTCAAGCTCCTGATAGGTCCACTGTTTGTCCCTCAAGGGACACGTCAACGCGTTTTTTTTGGCGTATCGATGGGCGTTTCGCAAAAAGCCGTTCAGATAGGTAAAATCATTTTCGAACGTGTCCCGGAACATGGAAATATCATATGTGAATTCTCTATTTTCCGACATGTCACTGCTCCTTATCGGAGAAGGTTCCTTGTGCAGCCTGCGAGAACGCGCCTCCGTCCCACGCGTTGCGCCCAGTCTCACCATGAACGTCACGATGTGTGATTTCCGGTCAGGAACGCAACAATGTGCGGCCGGTCACCAAACGGGTGATCTGGTTCGTTCCTGTGTATATTTGTGTCAGTTTGGCGTCACGCATCATCCGCTCCACACCGTATTCCTGCATGTAGCCCGCTCCACCGAGTATCTGGACGGCGTCCGTGGTCACCCGCATGGCCGTATCGCTCGCAAGGGTCTTTGCCATTCCTCCCAGCAGCACGCCTTTCTTGTCTTTCTCATCGAGCCATTGAGCAGCCTCCCGGGTCAGCAGACGTGCAGCTTCAACGGCCGTGGCCATATCGGCAATCATGAACTGGATGGGAGCCAAATCGGCAATGGGCTTGCCAAATTGCACACGCTCACGGGCATGAGAGATGCTGCGCTCGAGGGCCCCCTGAGCAATCCCCACGGCTTGGGCCGCACAAAAAACGCGGTTTATGGAAAGCGCTTTCATCAGATTGGCGAATCCATCGCCTTCAGCACCGATAAGGTTTTCGGCAGGGATTTCCATGTTTTCAAAAAAGAGCTGGGAGTTGACACATCCGCGCATTCCCATTTTTTTCTCATTGCGGCCGTAAATCAAACCGGGAGTGCCTTTTTCCACAACAAAGACGCTCATGCCTTTGGGGCCTCTTTCCGGGTCTGTGTAGGCATACAGGGAAATGATGTCCGCCAGGGAGCCGTTGGTGATAAAGCACTTCTGGCCGTTGATCACATATTTATCACCTTTTTTGACTGCACGGGTCTTCATGGCGAGTAGGTCCGAGCCGGCTGAGGGCTCAGTGGCTGCAAAGGCGGTGAGCAGTGTGGAGCTCCCGGCAAAGCGACGCAAGAATTTTTCCTTTAGCACGGGGCTGCCGCCGTGGATGATGGGCAGCATGCCATCGGCCTGAGCGATCAGCAAAAGGGCCGTGGAGGCACAAACCCGGCCAATCTCCTCAAGGATCATCACGAACGTCTCGTTGTCCATTTCGGTTCCACCCTGTTCGGCGGGCAGAAGCGGATTCAGCAGTCCCAGCTCGGCAAACAGTTTTTGGGCATGTTCCGGGAAAGCGTGCTTTTCATCGAGTTCGATAGCCCGCGGCGCGATTTCCCGGTCCGCCACATCACGCACCATTTCCAACAAGACTTTCTGCTCTTCGGTAAGATGTTTCATTCGATACGATCTCCTTAAAATGATTGAATCTCAGGATGTGGAATTCTCTTTCCTTATTTCTCTAGCAATCACCAGCCGCTGAATTTGATTGGCGCCTTCGAAAATCTGGGTGAGCTTGGCGTCCCGGAACATCCGCTCCACAGGATAATCCTGCATGTAGCCATACCCACCAAAGACCTGTATCGCATCCGTGGTGATTTTCATGGCTGCATCCGATGCAAAAACCTTGGCCATGGACGCCAGCTTGGTATTGCGCTTGCCCTCGTCATACTGGGCCGCGGCTCGATAGACCAGACCCCGGGAAGCTTCGATGAGGGTGGCGCTGTCCGCAAGAATCTGCTGAATCATCTGATGTTCGCAAAGTTGTTTGCCGAAGGTTTCCCTCTCTCTGGAATACCTTTCCATCTGTTCGAATGCACCCTCGGCTATGCCCAGTGCCTGCGCAGCAACCGCAGGACGGGACATGTCGAAATCCTTCATGGCGAGTTTGAAACCTTTGTTTTCTTCCCCCAGGAGGTTCCCGGCAGGTACACGCACCTCCTCGAGATGCACCTCGGAAGTTTGTGAGCCCTTTTGCCCGAGCTTTTTCTCGATTTTTCCAATCGTGAGTCCAGGGGTTTCGCGTTCTACCAGAAAAAAGGACAACCCATCGCGTCCATTGTTTGAGGTCCGGGCCAAAACGGAATAGACTGAAGCCACCGGTCCGTTTGTGGCGAAACACTTTGTTCCCGTAATAACGTATGTGTCACCATCTTTGACCGCCGTGGTGCGAATGGAGGCCACATCGGATCCGGCGCCGGGCTCTGAAACAAGGTAGGCCGCCAGTTCACGGTTTTCGACCATCCTCGGAAGCAGACGATCGAGCAGTTCCGGCCTGGCGCCATGAATAATGGGGAAACTGCCGACAGCCTGAATGATCAACATGAGGGCCGAGGAGGCGCAGCAGCGTGCGAGCTCCTCAACTCCGATACACAAGAAGGTGCCGCTATGCTGCGCCATGCCGCCATATTTCTGCGGAAAGACAACGGTCATGAGCCCTAAATCCCACAACAGTCCTTCCACTTCCGGGTTGAGTTGACCTGTTGCATCAATGGAGGGGGCCAGGGGAGCCACCTGTTCCCGAGCTGCCTTGCGTATCATGTTGGCGGCCATTCGCAGTTCTTCGTTGTTAGAATACATTGTTCCTCCTAAAGATTGATTCATATAGAGTTTGTATGCCCAAGTCACCAGCAAAATACCGAAAATCCGGACACGTCCCATGAGACAATTGGTGGCTGTGCATTTCATGCATCGTGCCAGCTTCTGGAGAACGGGCATTCAGGATATAAGTATTTGAAAATCAATAAACTATTTAAAAGCGAGTCAAAAGGCATGAAGTTGACACTTTTTGATTTGTGTAGTCGGATGTCTACAGTTTCGCTACAATTGGGCAAAAACTAGAATGTATCCATAGGGAGACATGTTGACGAATGAATTCAACTTCCCAGGCAAGCTTGTTCCGTAAAGCCGTCTATTGTCGATGCGGCCTTGCATTTTTGGATCAAACCGGGCGTGTGACTGCTGTAGACCCCGAATTTTTCAACACAACCCATATGGATCTGGCAGAAGGCGATCTGCTTCCGCACCAGCTCCGCGATTTGGGACCGGGACAATGGGCGTTCTACGGCGATGACTGGTTCGTACAGGCCGAAGGGCGACAAAGGGCTGAAGTGGTCGTTTTCAGGCGTGTCCGGGCGGCCGATCGGATCCTGGGCCCTTATGGGGACTGCACCATCAATGAGGAAATGGTGAGGATGGTTCTCGACAACCCCTATGAGGGACTGACGGTTGTGGACACCGACGGGAAAGTCACTCTCCTCAGTGCAGCCAACGAGCGATGGTTTGGGCTCGAATCCGGGGCAGGTGCGGGATTATTCCTCTGGGAGCTTGCCCCGGGCAGTCGCCTGGCGGAGGTGGCCCGAAGCGGCGTGGCCGACAGTGCACAGATTGTCGATCTGTACGGCAAGACTAAAATTACGGTGAACCTCCCCATCCGAAGGGACAACCAGGTGATCGGCGCCTTTGGGAGAATTCTGTTTCAGAGCCCTGAGCAATTGGAAAAACTGGTCGATCGGGTTCGATCGATGGAGCGGAAGGTCGAGCGCTACGAAACGCTGCTCAATGAAATGAGCAGGAACCGGAGCTCATTTGAAAGCATTTTCACGATCAATCCGCAAATGCAGCATATCATTGAGCAGGCACGCCGTGTTGCGAATTCTTCTGCGACGGTGCTGATACTGGGCGAAAGCGGGACGGGCAAAGAGCTGTTTGCGCAGGCGCTTCACGAAGCTTCGAGTCGAAAAAACGGCCCTTTTGTTGCGATCAACTGCGGCGCCATTCCCCATGACCTCATCGAATCGGAGCTGTTCGGGTACGAAGAGGGGGCTTTCAGTGGCGCACGCCAAAAAGGCAAGCCGGGAAAATTCGAAATCGCGTGCGACGGGACACTCTTCCTGGATGAAATCGGCGAACTGCCGGTAGACAGCCAGGCCAAGCTGCTTCGCGTACTGGGAGAGCGCAAGATCGATCGCCTGGGCGGCACCCAGCCGATTGCCGTGAACTTTCGTCTCATCGCTGCCACCAACCGTGACCTGGCGGCTCTTGTCCGCTCAGGAAAGTTCCGGAGCGATCTATTTTACCGCATCAACGAATTTCCCATCGAAATTCCTCCGCTGAGGTCGCGGCCGGAAGATATTCCACTGTTGGCAAGACATTTTCTTGCTGAGGTGTGCCAGCGTGAAGCCTTGCCCCTGCATCGACTCTCCGAGGCTACTGTAAAGTCATTGGTCTCACATACCTGGCCGGGAAATGTTCGGGAACTGCGAAGCCTGATACGTCAGATGGCCTGGAAGGTCCAAGGCTTGACGATCGAGCCACACCATTTGCCGCCCATATTCCCCAAAGGCAAGAAAGCCGTTTCCATGGGAACGCTGGAAGAACAGCTGGTGAGTGCGGAACGCAGCGCCATAGAGTCCGCACTGCAGACAGCAGATGGGAATCGCGCTTTAGCGGCGCGGATGCTCGGAATACATCGTACCGCTCTTTACAAAAAGATGAAAAGGCTGGGTATAATAGAGGATCGCATGACGATCGGAGAGTAAAAGCCTTTTACCATAAATCTGGGACCTTAGACTTGAATTGCTCACACCCCTTGCGATCGTCCCGCATTTTGTATATTCTGAAAAACAATGGTTCATGCACTTGGGCAATCATGTCATGGGACTCAGCAATGGAAAATCGCCTTCGAATACCTCCTTCCCCGTTTGTCTCCACCCCATGACATCATGAGCGCAAACGACTTGTGAAAAATTGCATATTTTTCCCTTGACAACTTTGAGACCATCCCTATAATGATTTTGCAATATAATGCACAAGCATGAAACGCGGAAAAAAGTTCCTTGCAGCAGTCTGCCCAGGGAGGCTTCGGCGGAACAAGCGACGAAACTTCACGGCGTGACCACTAGAAAGCGTGAAGCAGAAATAACAAAGACGCAGTGATCATTTTCACCAAACAGCTTGTTCGTAGTGAGTAGAACAAGTGCGGATGCAAGAAGGGAGGTGTAGGGCTCAAACAAGGCTTCCAGACAAGTGTGAACGATAGGCTAAAGGATAAAATATAAACTCTCTAGGAGGATAGTTATGCCAAGTTATGTAATCCTTGAAAAATGCGATGGCTGCAAAGGCCAAGACAAGACAGCGTGCATGTACATTTGTCCCCAGGATTTGATGGTTCTCGATAAAGAGAAAATGAAAGGTTACAACCGCGCACCTGAAATGTGCTGGGAATGCTACAACTGCGTTAAGATCTGCCCCCAGCAGGCTATTGACGTACGCGCTTATGCCGACTTCGTTCCTATGGGAGCTTCAGTGGTGCCCCTCCGTGGTTCCGAAGACATTATGTGGACCGTTAAGTTCCGCAGCGGCCAGGTAAAACGCTTCAAGTTCCCCATCCGGACCACACCGGAAGGTAAAGCAAATCCCTTGGCAGGGTATGCAACGGGTACGGAAGACATCAAGAGCCCCGTTCTCTGTACTGAGCCTGCTTCCACCGGCCAAGACACGCTTCCCACCCTGAAGAAGTAATAAACCCTTAAGGAGGTAACGATATGCCTAATTTTGAAACCGTAGTCGTCGATACCGATCTCCTGATTATTGGCGGTGGTATGTCCGCTTGTGGTGCTACATTTGAAGCCGCTTACTGGGCCAAAAAGAATGGCTTGAAAGTAACCGTGGTTGACAAGGCCGCCATGGATCGTTCCGGCGCCGTTGCCATGGGTCTTTCCGCTATCAACGAATACATCGGCTATGCCAAGGGCAAAAACACCCTGGAAGATTACGTCAAGTACGTTCGCCAGGACCTCATGGGAATTTCCCGTGAAGATCTGGTATACGACATTGCGCGTCACGTCGACTCTTCCGTGCATCTCTTTGAAAAATGGGGCCTCCCCATCTGGAAAGATGAAAAGGGCGAGTATGTGAACGAAGGCCGCTGGCAGATCATGATCAACGGTGAATCCTACAAGGTCATCGTTGCCGAAGCAGCCAAGAACGCCATGAACGAAGCCGGCTTCAAGGATTGGCTGTACGAACGCGTTTTTATTACCGAGCCTCTGATGGACGGCGACAAGTGCATCGGTGGTGCAGGCTTCAGTGTCCGTGAAAACAAGTTTTATGTTTTCAAGGCAAAAGCGACCATCGCCATGATGGGCGGCGCCGTTCACGTATTCCGTCCCCGTTCCGTCGGTGAAGGTTTGGGTCGCGCCTGGTATCCCCCCTGGAACTCCGGCTCCACCGCTTATTTCACCATCAAGGCCGGCGCGGAAATGACCTGCCAGGAAGTGCGCTTCATCCCCGTGCGCTTTAAAGATGGTTACGGCCCTGTAGGCGCCTGGTTCCTCCTGTTCAAGTCCCGTGCAGTCAACGCCATGGGTGAAGAATACATGGTAACCCGCGCCGGCGAGCTCCCCAAGTGGGCTCCCTACGGTCTGGGCAAACCCATCCCCGCCAACCTGCGTAACTGGCTGGGCATGGAAGACCTCTTCATCGGCAAGGGCCCCATCTATATGAAGACGGAAGAAGCCATTGCCAACATCGCAGCCAAGTACAAAGACGACCCCAAGGCCTTCAAGAAGAAGATGAAGGAACTGGAAGCAGAAGCATGGGAAGACTTCCTGGATATGACCATCAGCCAGGCACTCCTCTGGGCAGGCAGCAACATTCAGCCCGAGGAAAAGCCGTCTGAAATCGCTCCGGCGGAACCCTATTTCATCGGTTCTCACTCCGGTGCTTCCGGCGCCTGGGTATGCGGTGCTCCCGATCTGATGCCTGCCGAATACGCGAAAGATTGGGAAAAGGTCGGTAAATACACCAACATGACCACCGTTAAAGGTCTCTTCACCGCAGGTGACGGTTCCGGTGCATCCAGCCACAAATTCTCTTCCGGGTCGCACGCAGAAGGCCGTATCGCCGGCAAGAGCGCCATTGCGTTCATCTTGGACAACAATGTTGCTCCCAAAGTCGATGATGCAACCATCGCTGCCCTGAAGGAAAAAATCCTTGCTCCTATGGCTCGCTTCGAGCAGTTTGGTGCGCTCTCCAGCGATCCCGACATCAACCCCAACTTCATGAAACCCAAGATGTTCATGTTCCGCCTCCAGAAGATCATGGATGAATACGTCGGTGGCGTTAGCGCACAATTCACCACCAACAAGTCTCTCCTGGAAAAAGGCCTTGAGCTCCTGGGCATGCTGAAGGAAGATGCCGAGAAGTTGGCTGCTCAGGATCTGCACGAACTGCTCCGCTGCCATGAAAATGTGCATCGTATGTGGATTGCCGAAAGCCATCTCCGCCACGTCATGTTCCGCGAGGAAAGCCGTTGGCCCGGCTACTACTTCCGCGCTGACTTCCCCGATATGGATGAAGCCAACTGGAAGTGCTTCGTCAACTCCGTATACAATCCCAAGACTGGCGAGTGGACGATGAAGAAGGTTCCGGTTGTCAACATTCTGTAATCGCGAGCCCTAAGTAATTGACCTCCGGGTGCACTCGCACCCGGAGGTTTTTTTTTGCTCTTCAATTCCCGTCGGTGCTCCTTGTCTTGACTCGCATGATGCCTCGCCTGCGCACAAGTCATTGGATTTTTTTATTGAAAATCTTCTCACCCTTGAGTTATCATATCTTGTTTTTGATTTCCTCAAATCTGCAGGATAGAGACACCGCAATGCATTGCCATATATTTTACACAACCAGTATGAAAACAGACCATGGAGGAAATTTATGGCCGATTCGCTGAACGGAAACCGGAGTATTCTGGTGGTAGGAGGCGGCATGAGCGGTTTGAGCGCCGCTCTCGAAGCCGCTGAAGCAGGGTCCCAGGTCTACCTCGTAGAAAAAGAGCCTTACCTGGGCGGACGTGTCGCTCGAATGAATCAGTATTTTCCCAAGCTCTGCCCTCCCAACTGCGGGTTGGAGATCAACTTCCGCCGCATCAAGGGCAATCCGCTCATCCGTTTTTTCACCATGGCGGAAGTCGAAAAAATCGAGGGCCAGGCAGGCAACTTCGATGTAGTCATTAAAACTCGCCCTCGCTACATCAATGAAAAATGTACCGGCTGCGGCCTCTGCGCATCGGCCGCTGAAACAGAAATTTCCAATGTCTTCAACTACGGTCTCGATAAGGTGAAGGCAGCCTATCTCCCCCATGAATTTGCGTTTCCCATGCGCTATGTTTTGGCTCCTGAAGTCATCGGGACACCCGAAGCCGAGAAGATCAAGGCGGCCTGCCCGTACGACGCTATCGATACCGCCATGCAGCCTGAACAGTTCGATCTCAAGGTAGGCGCCATCATCTGGGCTACGGGCTGGGAGCCGTATGCCGCCGAGAAGATCATCTATTATGGCGGAGGCAAGCATAAGAACGTCATCTCCAATGTCATGATGGAACGTCTGGCTGCCTTCAATGGCCCTACCGGCGGCAAAATCACCCGCCCTTCCGATGGCGGAGAAGTCCAGAAGATCGCCTTCATCCAGTGTGCAGGCTCCCGGGATGAAAACCATCTCCCCTATTGCTCGGGAATCTGCTGCCTCGCCTCTCTGAAGCAGTCCACTTACCTTCTGGAACAGAATCCCCAAGCGAGCGTGTCCATTTATTACATCGACATTCGTGCTCTCGGCAAATACGAAGACTTTTACATGAAAGTTCAGGCCGACGAGCGCGTCACCCTCATCAAGGGCAAGGCCGGTGAGATCACCGAAGATCCTGCCACAGGCATGGTGACGGTACAGGTGGAAGATCAAGCCACCGGCAAGATTCTCAAGGAACAGTATGACCTCGTCGTATTGGCTACGGGTATGGTCCCCAGTTCTGCATCCGGGAAAGTCCCTGCAGATGTCTCTTATGACGACAACGGATTCATCCTTTCGACACAACCCACGGCAGGGATCATCGGCGCAGGATGCGTGAAACGCCCTGTGGATGTATCGTCCAGTGTCCAGGATGCAACGGCGGCAGCTCTCAAGGCCATTCAGGCAACATGCAGGAGGTAGCTCAATGGAAAAGAAAATGGGGGTCTATATTTGCTCAGGCTGCGGACTGGGTGATGCACTCGACATGGAAGCCCTGGCCGAGGTGGCCTCATCCGATTACAGTGTGCCGGTCTGCAAACAGCATTCCTTTCTATGCAGCCCCGAGGGCAGGGATCTCATCCAGTCGGATTTTGATAAGGGCGAAATCGACACCGCCGTCATAGCAGCCTGTTCTCCCCGAGTAATGACGGATGTCTTCAATTTTTCCCTCGACAAGGTCGTGGAGCGGGTCAACCTTCGCGAGCAGGTGATCTGGTCTCACCCCGCCAACGACGAAGACACCCAGATGATGGCCCAGGATTTTCTCCGCATGGGCATTGTCAAGGCCACGGAGACGTTGCCTCCCGTGCCCTTTGAGGCTGAAAACCTCAGCAAGCGCATACTCGTCGTGGGTGGAGGACTGGCCGGGATCACCGCTGCCAGAGAAGCAGCCAAGGCGGGATATGAAACCGTCCTGGTGGAAAAGAGCGACCAGCTCGGTGGATACTTGAAGAATGTCTTCAAGCTGCCTCCCTCCCAACCGCCTTATGAGGAGCTGCAGAGCTTCGACCTCGAGGCACTGGTCGGTGAACTGTCCAGCCAGCCGGGCGTCAAGGTCTACACGGGAGCCCAGGTGAGTCAGATTTCGGGGGCACCCTGCATGTTCGATGTACAGATCTCTCAGAACGGCGGCCAGGTACAGGAACGTGTGGGCTCCATCGTCCTGGCCACGGGATCCGTCGAGTACGATCCCCAGAAGCTCGGACACCTCGGTTACGGGCAGTTCCCCGATGTCATCACGGCCGGGGCCCTCGAAACCATGTTCAAATCCGGCAACGTACAGCGCCCCTCCAACGGCCAGCCGGTCAACTCCGTCGGCTTCATTCTCTGCGCCGGCTCCCGGGATCCCGAGCACCTGCCTTACTGCTCAGCCGCATGCTGCGTAGAATCCCTCAAGCAGGCCAAATATTTCAAAGAAGCCAATCCGGAAGCAGCGGTCTACCTGTTTTATAAGGATATCCGCGCCAACGGCAATTACGAGCTCCTGTACAAGCAGCTTCAGAAAGACGGAGCTTTCTTTGTCCGTGGAACGGTGACGGGCATTGAGGATGATGGATCCGGCGGACTCATGGTCCTTGCCGACGACGTCCTGACGCGCTCTCCCATCATGTCCGAATCCCTGGAGCTGGTGGTTCTCGCCAACGGCATGGTTCCCACCACCGCCTTAGGCGAACCGAGTCGAGCTACGGCACCCAAGGAAGGGGAAGAAGCAGCGGAAGTCCCCGCCGACACCATCCTGGCTTCCAACATTTTGAACCTTCAATACCGCCAGGGTCCTGAGCTTCCCGCTCTGAAATACGGCTTCCCCGACTCGCATTTTGTCTGTTTCCCGTACGAGTCGCGACGAACCGGCATTTACCCCGCAGGGACTGTCCGTGCTCCCATGGACTACGCACGAGCCATGGACGACGCAACGGGAGCGGCCCTCAAGGCCATCCAGTGCGTGGAAATGGTATCCGAGGGTAAGGCTGTTCACCCCCGTGCGGGGGATCTCAGCTACCCGGAATTCTTCATGCAGCGATGCACTCAGTGCAAGCGGTGCACGGAAGAATGCCCGTTCGGCGCCATCAACGAAGACGAAAAGGGCAATCCTCTGCCCAATCCCACCCGCTGTCGCCGGTGTGGCGTCTGCATGGGGGCATGTCCCGAACGCATCATTTCGTTCAAGAACTACTCCGTCGGTATGATCGGCAATATCATCAAGAGCATCCAGGTCCCCGACGAATATGATGAAAAGCCCCGGATTCTCATTCTGGCCTGCGAAAACGACGCTTATCCCGCTCTCGACATGGCAGGCATTCGCCGCATGGGTTATAATCCCTGGGTTCGCATTCTCCCCGTCCGCTGCCTGGGCTCCATGAACCTTGTCTGGATCGCCGATGCACTTTCCAAAGGGATTGACGGCATCCTGCTGCTGGGTTGCAAGCATGGGGACGACTATCAATGCCATTTTGTCAAGGGCAGCGAACTGGCCAACATCCGCATGAGCAAGATCCAGGAGACATTGAATCGCCTCGTTCTGGAAAGCGACCGGGTGCAGTTGCAGCAGATTTCCATCACGGATTACCATCGGTTGCCCCAGATTCTGGATGATTTTTCGGCCCGGCTGGAAGAGGTTGGCCCCAACCCGTACAAAGGCTACTAGGCGAGCGGCTGAACCGGTCCGAAGAGGATGGCAGCTCAGATTTGCCGACTCTCCACAGATTTCAAGGAGTGATGACATATGGAACCAAAAGCTGTTTCAATGGAAATGAGGGACTATATCGCCTCGATGGGGGGTGAATCCCTCTCGTGGTGCATGCAGTGCGGGCTTTGTACCAATCTCTGTCCATGGCGCCTCGTCCCGGGATCGACCAGTGAGAACTTCAATATCCGGTACATGCAGCGCCTGGGTCAGATGGGCATGGAAGGCTTTGAAGATGAAGAAGTGCTCTTCGCCTGCTCCACTTGCAGCATGTGCCAGACCAACTGCCCCCGCGGCGTAAAGATTGTCGACAATGTGCGCGCCATGCGGGCAAGTCTCGTCGGTGCAGGCATGGCACCGGCCGGCCTGCGGCCCATCCTGGGGAGTGCTCATGCCAACGGAAATCCATGGGCGGGCCCCAGAGAAAAGCGCACGGACTGGCAGAAAGGCCTCGACGTACCGCAGTTCGGCCCGGATACGGAGTACTTCCTGTTCGTTTGCTGCCATTCCTGTTACGATCCTCGAAGCACCAAGATCGCCAAAAGCATCACGCAGCTCTTGAAGCATGCGGGGGTGAGCTTTGGTGTGATCGGCGCCGAGGAAAGCTGCTGCGGTGAAAGCATGCGTAAAGTCGGTGACGAAGAGCTCTTCACCAAGCTGGCTCAGTCCAACATCGAGCTTTTCAACAGCAAAGGCGTGAAAAAAATCATCACGACTTCCCCCCACTGCTTGTGGACCTTCAAGAACGAATACCCCGAGCTGGGTGGTGAGTGGGAAGTGATCCATTACACGGAGCTGCTGGCAGGGCTGGTGGCTGTAGGGAAGCTCTCCTTCCCCAAAGGCCTCGAGAAAAAGGTCGCCTACCACGATCCCTGCTACCTGGGACGCCACAGCGGCATCTACGATCTCCCCCGGAATCTTCTGAGCAGTCTTCCGGGAGTGGAGCCGCGTGAGATGCAACGCCGCGCGGAAATGAGCCTGTGCTGTGCGGGTGGCGGCGGGCGCATCTGGGCTGAAGCCGCAATGGGCGAGCGCTTTGGGGAGTTGCGCATCCACGACGCCCTGGCTCAGGGTGCGGAAGTTCTTACGACCGCTTGCCCATACTGTGTCAATATGTTAACAGACGCATGCAAGAGCCTGGACAAGCAAGATGATTTGGAGATTACGGAGCTTTCCGAGCTTCTGGCAGCGGCCCTTCCCTGATGAGTTGATCAAGGCTATAACACCCCATCAGCAGGGTCCACGCACACGGCTGAAATGGAGGTCGGAGCGCTCTTCCGCCAAAAGAAGGTTGGGGAGTGAAGGCGACCCCCATTTCACCAAACACTACATGAGCAATGAACGATGAAACCTGGGAACGTGGATTTCACTTCCCATCCGTCACCCTTCATTGCTCATCTATTTTCAAGGAAGGAGCGATACCCGCATGCCCGTAACCGCTGAGATCCTGAAGCAGCACCAACAGGATTACCTTATCGCCCGGTGGGAAGATGGAGAACTCGTCATGGAGCCGGTCTGTTCCTGTGGGACCCCGCTGGACGAAGATTATATTTGTAAGAAATGCCAGCGCAAATGTAACTGCAACTTCATTGCCTGCAGCGATCCTCAGGCCTTTTCCGTCGTGGAAAAGCTGCTGCAGGGGAACCCCAACTTCAAGAATTTTCAGGCGGCCCTCCTGGACCAGTGACGACCCTGCCCGAGGTCGCCTTCAAAACATGCTCCTTGCCGTCCATCACAGTGAGCACGCAGAGCAGGGCGAATGGGCCGCTTTCAACCATTGGCCATGAGCGTCGCTTCCCGCAGTAGCCGTACAGTCTTGAAATTAAATCATCGAGGATTCATATGTGCCCAAATGCATCCGCCCAAGACCAACCTGTCCTGACCCCCACCAGCACCTTTCACTTTGCCTGTGGAGACACTCTCCCCTGTTTCACTCAATGCTGCCGGGACGTGAATATCTACCTGACACCGTACGACGTGCTTCGCCTTCGGCGCTCCCTGAAAATCGGTTCCGGGAAATTTCTCGCCAAATACACGCGTCATTTTTTGGCACGTGTTACGAATATTCCCGTGGTCCAGTTCGATATGAGCCCCGACACACTCTATTGCAAGCTTGTGACCAGGGACGGCTGCAGCGTGTATAATAATCGGCCCTGGGCCTGCCGCATGTTTCCCCTGGACCTCGCTTCCAGGGAGGGTGAGTATCAGATGATCGTCGGAAGCGACCGGTGCAAGGGGCTGAAGGAGCCAAACACCATGACGGTTCGTGAGTGGTTGGATACTCAGGGCGTGGGGCCTTATGAAGAAATGGAGCGTCTTTTCCACTCCGTTCTACCCCCCAGCTTCAAGCCTGGGGCTGCCATGGATGCAGGACTCGGCAAGCTCCTTTTCCTGGCTTACGATCTCGATCGCTTTGCAGAAATGCTCGACAACCCTCGCTTCAGGGCCTTTTATGAACTGGACGACGAACTGCTGCGCCAGGTGAAGGAAGACGACGAAGCGATGCTGAGACTCGCCTTCCGCTACATTCGCAGTCAAATGGATGAGCTTTATCAGGTCATTTGAGCGGTGACGTTCCCTTTCTCCGACACAGCCACAAGGAATAACCATGTCCCTCGAAAAGACGGCCCCCGATGCCATTCAAGAGATGCTGCAGCCTTTGGAAAACGGGCAGTTTCAGTTCGCCTGCCATCCGGGGGTTCCCTGTTTCACCGAATGTTGCCGTGATCTGAAGCTGCTTCTCACTCCTTATGATATCCTGCGCCTCAAGAATCACCTTGGGCTGGATGCGAGGACTTTCCTGGATCAGCACACCAACACCGAACTGGACGTACGCCGCAATCTCCCCATGATTTACCTTCGAATGCAGGACAATCCCCGCAAGACCTGTCCCTTCGTTTCGGCATCAGGGTGTCAGGTCTACCCGGACCGCCCCGCGGCTTGCAGGATCTATCCCGTAGCTCGAGCTTCACGCATGCACCGCTTGCATGGAACCGTCCAGGAAGACTATTTCGTGCTGCATGAGGCGCACTGCCGGGGGTTTGAGGAATCCCGCGCATGGTCCGTCCAGGAATGGACTCAGGATCAGGGATTGGAACAATATCACCACTTCAACAATCAATGGATGGAGATCATCACCCACCCGAAATTGCTGCAGGAAAACGGAATCTCGGAAAAACAACAGCAGATGTTTTTTCTGGCGAGCTATAACATGGAAAAATTTCTGGATTTCGTGCTGGGGGGGCGGTTCCTGGATCTTTTTGACCTTCCGGAGGGGATGGCGAAGGCAGTGGTCGACAGTGATGATGCGTTGCTGGAGCTCGCTTTCCTGTGGCTGAAATTTTCTCTCTGCAATGAACCGGTCCTCAAAATTCGGGGGCGATGAACCAGCCTCCGGGACGCCCGCGCTCCAGGCATCCGGTTGCGTCGGAAAGCAAAGAGACAAAAATGGGGGCGCTTCAAGATGCCGTCCCCCATTTTTGAGAGGGTGGATGCTTATTTCTGCATCACCCGGAAGGTCTTCCATCATTCCTCGATAATATCCAGCTTTCCCACGTCATCGGAACAAACAGGCAGAGGCCCGGTTGTTCCCGAGACAGGATCGTAGCGGTGCCGGTAGGAACAGTTGTGCTGCATGCTTTCATCCATGTGCTTCCACCCTCTGACAAAATACGGACATTCATCGTTGAAGCAGACATACAGGAACTCGGCACTCCAGGTCGAAAAGGGAGGTGTCCGCCACTTGCTCATCTTTTTCCCACAGTGAGGGCATATTGTCTTAGCGTCTTCCATTTGCTTTTTCCTTTTTTGCCTCGAAACGAGGCCTTTTATATTCGATGCGTTGCAATAGTTTCGATTCGATGGATCCCTATTTTTGTAGGAGCGGCATCCTGCCGCGATGGCGAGCAAGTTGCGGCAGGATGCCGCTCCTACAAAAATGAGGTTTTCAGTCCTTAATGCGTATATCCCGGTCAATTTTTGCCCAGCCCACTCAAGAATCCGAGAGTACCTCGAGGGGAACAGGATAATCCTTCACGTCGAAATCTTTATTTTTCATAAAAATTTCAGCAAACTGTTTCATAGTACCCTTCATCACTTCTTCATGGTTGGGAATACTCTTGTCAAAAATCTCCCCAATTTTTTCGTAGGATAGCTTGCTCAGATCCTCCGAGGCCTTCGTGTATTCTTCTTTTGCCTTTGCTGGAAGGGCTTCGATCATGTTCTGACCCAGCATGCATTCAAAAAGGCGGTACATGTCATTGAGCAGTTTTTTCAGGGCGTCCCCTTCGAGGCTTGCCCCCTTCTTCTCCACCAGCACCTTACAAAAATTGACGATGTAAGGGTTCCGAACAGGGCCTGAAGAGCCGGCGTTTCTGGGCTCTATGGTAGGTGTCTCGTTCTGCGGCATCACTTCTTCATCCTCTCATTAGAATCATTTGCAACAACGGCTCTGCCTCTCGATACATCAAAGCTCACGATGACAAGGGCAGCCGTACCCCTGCAGTTTTTGTGCATTTTTTAACTAAGCATTTTTCTATAGCATTGCAATGCACCGGGGGCTATCTTTTTCCCCCTAGTGCGGTCGCCCGGACATCAGCATCCCCGCCTCCCCAATGTTTTGATTTAACGTCACCCCGGTGAAAACCGGGGTCCAGAAGGCCTTTATTCGCATGGATTCCGGCTTTCGCCGGAATGACAGTTGGTTAAGTCAACAGTACCCCCCTCCAACACCCGGCCAGAGGCATCAGAAAGCACCGTAAGCCGATGACCGCCTGTCCGCAAAGCAGGGAATTTGACCACGGAATGCCAGCATGGATGCCGGATCCAGGGTGGCCCGTATCCCCGTTTCCTCAGAGCCCCCCTCGGCCAGCACGCTTCCGGTCGGAGAAACGAGGGCGGAAGCGCCTCCATAATGCAGATTGTCTTCCGCTCCGCAGCCGTTGCAGCCCAGAACGAACATTTGGTTTTCAAGCGCCCGACTGCGCAGCAGCAAAGACCAATGATCCAGGCGCTCCACCGGCCATTGGGCAGAGACACAAAGGATTTCAGCCCCGTCGAGGGCAAGGCGTCTGGCCAGTTCGGGAAAGCGCAGATCATAGCAAATCATGATGCCGAGACGCCCGACACGGGTCTCACAGACAACAGGCACCTTCCCTGCCTCAAAATACTCATGCTCTCTGTTGTAGGAAAACAGGTGGATTTTGCGGTAACTCCCAGCCAGCACGCCGTCATCGATGACATACGAAACGTTGAAGATGCTGCCTTCCTCCTTTTCAGGCAGACTTCCCACCAGGACCATCTGGTACTGCCGGCTCCATGCCCTGAGGTATTCGAGAACCATGGGAGTAGCCCCGGCCACTTCATCCAGTCTCAAAAAGGAAAAGCTGGAGGACCACATCTCGGGAAGGACAAGGAGATGGCATCCCGCTTGCGCCATTGTGGACACCCAGTACTCGGCTTGCTTCATATTCTGCTGGATATCTCCGGGAATGACATTCAGCTGGCAACAGCCTGCAACGAAATCTTGCATCGCGACGCCCCTTTGGAAGACAATTCAAAAAAACCATTGAACATTCAATTTTCCGATTACAATTTGATTTTACCAGCCAAGAGGGATTAAATTCACAAGGTGCGGAGGCGGCTACCCCTGCGCTCTCATGATTGGTTGAGTCAACAAAATTGCCCCGGCCGTCGTCGGCATGAAGTGAACCAAAGGAATACTCTTTCCTGCGGGCTTCCGATAAACACGCGCAAACACGACCTCAAGGGAGGAAACATGGGAGAAAATCAAAATGTTTATGAATTACTGGCAACACACCTGGATCGTTTGCCGTCGGGTTTTCCCCGGACCCCTACAGGGGTGGAACTGCGCATACTTCAAAGACTTTTCACTCCCCAGGAAGCCTCACTCGCCCTGAGCCTCTCTCTCCGCCCCGAAACCCCCGAACAGATCGCCAAGCGCACCGGGCAGAATCCCGAAGCCCTCGCGCCTCAGCTGGAGGCCATGTCCAGGCGTGGCCTCATCTTCCGCATTCGCAAAGGGGATGAACCCCGATACATGGCCGCTCAATTCGTGATCGGTATCTGGGAATACCACGTCAACGATTTGAGGCCGGAGCTCATTCAGGACATGAACGAGTATCTGCCCTATTTTTTCGAAAAGATCAACCGGCTCAAAACACCGCAGCTCCGCACCATTCCCATCTCCAAGGCCATCTCTGTGGAACAGGCGGTCATGCCATATGAACAGGCACACCATATCATTCTGGAACAGGAAAAAATTCTTGTCGCTCCCTGCATTTGCCGAAGGGAGCACCAGATGGTAGGAGAAGGCTGCGACAAGCCCATGGAGTCCTGCCTGGTTTTTGGAACGGGAGCGGAATATTATGAAGAAAACGGCCTCGGTCGTTTCATCAGTCAGGGAGAGGCCTTGAACATTCTCGAGAACGCCGAACGGAGTGGCTTGGTTCTTCAGCCTTCCAACGCCCAGAAAGTCATCAACATCTGCACCTGCTGCGGATGCTGCTGCCAGATTCTCAAGAACCTGAAGAAGCTCCCGGATCCGGCGCACTATGTGGCCTCCAATTATTTTGCCTCCATCGATGCCGATGCATGCACTCTGTGCGGAACCTGTGTCTCCAGATGTCAGATGGATGCGGTAGAATTGCTGGAGAAAGCCGCCAGCGTGCTTCCAGAAAGGTGTATCGGCTGCGGCCTCTGCGTGTCCACGTGCCCCGAAGAGGCGATCCACCTGCGGCTGAAGCCCGACGAAGAACGAACGACACCGCCCGCTCATTTCCTGGAGACTTACAAGAGGATTGCCAAAGAGCGGATTGCAAGAATGCGGCAGGCCGACGGCCGGACGGATTTAAAGACCCATTGAGCAGGACGAAGCCAGGCATCCCCGAGGAAAAGAATGGAGGGTACTTAAAAGGATGGCGACCATTGTCAAAGCACCTCCCGGCAATAGCTTCGAAACTCTCGCGACAATCCATCTCGGAGACACAGACCCCTATGGCGTCGTTTACTTTACGGCTTACTTCAGGTACTTTCACCAAGGCATCGAAGAATTCTTCCGGCATCTCGGCATTCCACCCGAGGAAATCTTCAGAAACAAGGAGAAGGGGTTCGGACTCCCCATCGTGCATGCCTCCTGCAGCTTCCATCGGCCGGTGAGATACGGGGAAACGCTTCGCATGGCGATCCATGTTCTGAGTATTGGCGAAAAGGCCCTGACATTCGGCTTTTATTTCCACCCCCAGGAGGGGGATTTCGTCATCGCTCATGGTGAAGTGACCATGGTCTCCATAGACCGATCCTGGCATTCGAGGAATCTCCCCGAAAGACTGCTCGACGCCCTTGCCCTTTACCTGCCGCCCGTGCGGCAGCCCTGACCCGTGGGCACTGGCGGAAGCCGGCAGGGACCATTACCGGAGAGGGCACTATTGACTCTCCAAAAAAATCGGCGAATATGGACCGGAACCCTCGTGAAAGTATGACGGGACTCCGGCCAGGTTCCATATCGGCAGAAGACAGCCTGGAATGGATTTCGCAGGTTGTCTCATCGTCCAAATCGTCCTGAAGCAACTGTTCAATAAGGTAGGCTCGGACAGAGCGAAAAAAGGTTGGAAAGATTATGGGAGCAGTACAGAAAACGTATCAAGAGATCAATGAAAAAATCCGGAAAGGGCAAGCCGTTGTCGTTACGGCTGAAGAAATGGTCGGAATCGTGAAAAAGAAAGGTCCTGTTCAAGCCGCCCGCGAGGTGGATGTGGTAACGACCGGTACATTTGCTCCCATGTGCTCGTCCGGCGCCTTCATCAATTTTGGCCACACCCAGCCCCCCATCAAGGCAAGCAAAGTCTGGCTCAACGATGTGCCCGCGTATGGAGGATTGGCAGCCGTGGATCTCTTTATCGGAGCGACAGAGCCGGCTTTCGACGACCCCCTCAACAAGATCCGCCCGGGCTCTTTTGACTACGGAGGAGGACACGTCCTCCATGATCTGGTAAGCGGAAAGTCCGTCCAGCTGCGCGCCGAGGGTTACGGCACGGATTGCTACCCCCGGCGCCAGGTGGAAATGACCGTTACCCTTGCAGACCTGCCCTACGCGGTGCTCTGCAATCCACGCAACGCGTACCAGAACTACAATTGCGCCGTCAACCTCTCCCAGAAAACCATCTTCACCTACATGGGCACATTGAAGCCGCGCCTGGGAAATGCCAACTATTCCACTTCCGGGCAGTTGAGCCCCCTTTTCAACGACCCCTACTACAGAACTCTGGGCCTGGGGACTCGCATTTTTCTGGGAGGTGCCCAAGGGTACATCACGTGGCAGGGCTCTCAACACAATCCCAATGCAGCGCGCCTGCCCAATGGGGTCCCCCGCGGACCGGCCGGCACCCTCATGGTCATGGGGGATCTCAAAGAAATGAAACCGCGTTGGGTGCTGGGCGTCAGCCTGCAGGGCTATGGCTGCTCCCTCTCCCTGGGAGTGGGCATTCCCATTCCCATACTCGATGAAGAGATGGCCTATTATACCGGTGTATCCGACGAAGATATTGTAACCCAGGTGAAGGATTACAGCTTCACGCGACCCGATCCTTTGTGCGAAGTGTCGTATGCACAGCTGCGCTCTGGAAGCATCACGGTGGAAGGAAAAGAGTTGCCCACAGTGCCTTTGTCGAGCTATGTGCGTGCAAAGGAGATCGCAGAACTTCTGAAGGACTGGATCCAAAAAGGGACTTTTTCCCTGGGAGAGCCCCAACACCTTCTGCCCACCGCATCGGGAGAACGTCATGGTATTCCCGAGTCGGTCCTTCGCAGTTTCGAAAATCCTTCGACAGATTGATTTCCATGCCGAAACCCCTTCGCATCCCTTCCGACCTTGAGGAAAAAATCAAGGTCGTGGAGGGGATGCTGTCACCCTACCCTTCCCTTGCCGTTGCCTTTTCAGGAGGAGTGGACAGCACGCTGCTGGCTTGGCTCCTACTCAGGATGCAGGGGAAGAAGGTCCTCGGCCTTTGGGTTGAAACTCCCTTCGCCGCCACGAAAGAATGCAGAGGCTCCAGGACGACAGCCGCTGAGATCGGGCTTCAGCTGGAGGTCATTTCCTTCGACCCCACCGCCGTGGCTTCTGTGCGGGAGAATTCGCTCCTGCGCTGTTATTTTTGCAAAAAGGAGCTCATGTCCCGAATCAAGTCCAGGGCTCGGGCCCTGGGTTATCCTGTCGTGGTGGAAGGAAGTCACGCCAGTGATGCAGCAAGCTATAGGCCGGGACGAAAAGCCCTCTCGGAAATGGAAATCCTCAGCCCTTTGGCTGCCGCGGGCTTCCACAAAGATGATATTCGTGAGATGAGCCGTCTGGCAGGGCTTCCAACATGGAGCCTTCCTTCCCAGTCCTGCCTGGCCACACGCATCCCTTATGGGACGCCCCTCAGCATTGACCTTCTGCGCAGGGTTGAAGCAGCCGAAGCCTTTCTGTGGGATCTGGGATGCCGACAGGTGCGAGTCCGCTGCCACGGCGACCTCGCCCGCATCGAAATCCCTCCCCCTGACTTTCCTCTGATCCTTAAGGACGAGGTCCGAGGAGAGCTCCTCAGCCACTTCCAGGGGCTGGGATTTCTTCATATCAGCCTGGACCTGGAGGGTTATCGAAGCGGCTGTTGGGACAAAATGAACGGTTAACGAATGAGCAAGGAATTTATGACTGAAAGCAAAGCAACAGGCATTGGGCTTCTGTCGGGAGGTCTCGACAGCATCCTCGCGGTAAAAGTACTGCAAGAACAAGATCTTCGTCTCCTGGGCGTGACCTTCAGCACACCGTTTTTCTCCGGGCAGCCAGGCATCGATGCAGGGCGCGCGGCCGGGATCGAGGTTCAAGTCATCGATTTGACCGATAAGCATCTGGCGATGCTGAGAAACCCCGTTTACGGCTTCGGCAGCCAGATGAATCCCTGCATCGACTGCCATGCCCTCATGCTCCGGGAAGCCGGGCAGCTGATGGAACAGATGAAGGCGGATTTCCTCTTCACGGGAGAAGTCCTGGGGCAGCGCCCCATGAGTCAGCGCCGCGACTCGTTGAGGAGCGTCGAAAAGCTCTCGGGATACCCCGGCCGCATCCTGCGTCCCCTCAGCGCGCGCCTGCTGCCCCCGACGCTTGTGGAAAACGAAGGGAAGGTGGACCGCGAGCGACTTCTGGATATCAATGGTCGCTCCCGCAAAAGGCAGATCGAGCTCGCCAGGCATTACGGAATCAAAGTCTATCCCCAGCCCGGCGGTGGCTGTATGCTCACCAAAGAGGGGTTTGCCCGGAAGCTCCGGGAATTGTTTACTCTTTACCCTGATGCGGGTGCCAGGGAAATAGAGCTGCTCAAATGGGGACGCCACTTACTCCTTCCTGGCGGGGTTTTCCTGGCAGTAGGACGGCAGCAAACGGACAACGAAAGATTGGGATCCCTCGCCGGGCCTGAAGAAGTGGTCCTGCGAGTCCTGGACCATCCCGGTCCCCTGGGGGTTTTGCTCCATTTGACCCCGGAGACTGAAGCGCTGTCGCTGGCGGCGAAGGTAGTCGTCTCCTACAGTGACGCCCCGTTGGAGGGGGCCGTGAGAGTCGAATGGAAGCACGCCGGCAAAACGGGAATGGTGACTGAGGCCAACAACCTGCGCAAGGAAGAGATGAAGCAATATTTGCTGTAGGAACCGCTGGTGCAGCCGTGTGAGGGGCTTTGGCGGCTCTTTCAGGGGGATACGCCGCCGTCGTCATGCTCCATGGCGTATTGGCAGTGAGGATTCAGAGGGCAGATGGATGTCCTGGGTTTTCTGGCCTGACAAATCTTCCTGCCGTGCTGAATGAGCTGGTGGCAAAAGTCTGTCCAGCGTTCCCGGGGAATGAGGGACATGAGATCCTGTTCGATTTTGACCGGGTCTTTGTGGGCGGTCAGTCCCAGGCGCTGCGACACCCTGGCGACATGAGTGTCGACGACAATGCCGGGGATATGGAATGCATCTCCCAGCACCACGTTGGCCGTCTTCCTCCCGATTCCCGGCAGCTTGACGAGGATGTCCAGATCGGCGGGAACTCTCCCCTCATACTCCGCATCCAGGATGCGGCAGCACGCCTGAATGTTCTTCGCCTTGTTCCGGAAAAAGCCGGTGGACCGGATGTCTTCTTCCAACTCTTCCAGCGACGCTTCCGCAAAAGCTTTGGCCGATGGATATTTCGTGAACAATCCCGGGGTGACATGATTGACACGCTCATCCGTGCATTGAGCGGAGAGAATCGTGGCGACGAGGAGCTGCAAAGGGCTTTCATAGCCGAGGGAGCACCGGGCCTCGGGATAATGTTCATCGAGGAGACTAAGAATGGCATGGATCCGCTCTGCGGGGGGGCTGAGCGCGTTTCGATGCTTGACGGTCTTTTTAGGAGGCATGGGTCGATTATCCCGCTTCGGATGCAAAAATAATAATAGATTGGAGCACATCGTCACCACGAAATTGTCATTTTTATATGTCAAAGTTATCATTGGATTTCAAGAAGAAACGATTTAATATACGTATACGAAGCGGTAAGGAGCCAGTCTTGCAGCACTGGTCGACGTGTGGCCCCCAATGGACAGGAATTTTGACAAAATGATAGAGACAAACATCAAAGGTTTACTCCACAGCTTAAATGAAGTTAGGGATCTCTCAGGTTATGATGAAAGAACGAGGCGCCACTTCAAAAGAAACCGCAACAGATTCCTGGGGGAAAAGCAGCCCATGAACACGCATATCATCGTTTGTCCCTTTTGTGAAAATGGGCATCCGGTTCCACACGATTTCGATTCCATCCACCGGTGCAACTGTGGTGCCTGCTATAAAGTGTGCGGGAATCATGCCCTGGAAATGGGCGTCGGGGACATTGCGAATGAACTGTGGAATGAAGAGGAGCTCGATTTTGTGCGATCCATTCCGGTGGACTTCTGCAACATCGTCATCGAAAAGGATTTCGATCGGCTGCTGGCTTTGAAGCAGACAGCTGACGTCAATATGATCGAACGCTTCTGCAAGTACGACATCAATACCCACCTGAGCCTGGTTTGGGTAAAACGCCTTTTCTAGGAGCGCCTGTTTCACATTTCCTTTTGGGCACGCGGGTCACCGGCAGGCTCACCCGGCGCAGTAGCCCACGAGAACACATGCCGTCAGGGCAGAAGGCCATCAAGCGCTTCCGCCCTGATCTTTTTTGGCGGTACCCGGCATGCGCTCACTGGAGCGGGATGAGAGGGGCCCGTCTTTTGGTCTCCATCGGCACTGAATTCTGAAAAGACAGGAACGCATCATGACAGAACCCGGCGGTCGTTGTGTAATGGAATCCCGAGAGATCGAAAAAGCCCTGGATAGACTTGCCACAGAAATTGTAAAGCAAAAACAAATGGATTCCCAGAAATTGGCCCTAGTGGGAATCCACACGGGGGGAGTCTACCTGGCCAGGAGACTGGAGCGCATCATCTTTGATCAATTTCGGATCTCCGTTCCAGTGGGAACGCTCGACATCAATCTTTACAGGGACGATTGGACCCGGCTGCACACGCAGCCCCTGGTGCGTTCTACTGAATTGCCGTTCCCCATCGACGACCGCGAAGTGGTCCTCGTGGATGACGTACTTTTTACAGGCCGAACCATACGAGCGGCCCTCAATGCCATCATGGACTATGGCCGCCCCAAGCACATTCAGGTGGCCGTGCTGGTGGATCGCGGGCACCGGGAACTGCCCATCTGTGCCCAGTTTATCGGAAAGGAGCTCCAGACGCTCCTGGAAGAACAGGTCAATGTGCTCCTCCAGGAAAAAGACGGAGAGGACCGTGTTGTCATAGAAAGTCTGCGGGAACCTTCCTGAGAAACGGATTGCTCCCAGGCGTGCGGGTCCGAGGAGAGGCTTCAGCTCACAGCCTGGCTCAAGCGACTCAGATCGAGGTTTCCCCCCGTCATCACGGTCACGGCTTTCTTGCCGGCCAGTTTGTCCTTGATCTTGAATGCTGCAGCCAGGGACGCCGCTCCGGCGACTTCGGCCAGGTTCTGAGTATAGCGCAGGGCCAGGCGGACGCCTTCAAGGAGCTCATCTTCAGTCAGCAGGACAATATCCGTGATGCGATCCTTCAAAATCATGAAGGGAATTTCGAAAACCGACCGTGCCGCCAGTCCCTCGGCAATAGTAGCCGCGCCGGGAACGGTCACCTTCTTCTTCTGACGCCAGGATTCATAAAAAGACGGCATGCGCTCGGCCTGAACCCCGATGAGCTCGACTCTGGGATTGATGCCCTCCATGACTTTTGCCAGGGCGGCACAGCCCGTCCCTCCTCCGATGGGCATGATGATGACATCTACATCGGGAACCTCCTCGAAAATCTCCAGGCCCATGGTGGCGATGCCGTTGATGAGGTGCGGTTCGTTGCCCTGGCGAAGATAGTACATGCCGGTGCTTTCGGCCAACTCTTCACAGTAATCCTGAGTCTCGTAGAAGTCGCTGCCGTGCTCGATGAGTTGTGCGCCATAGGACAGAATGGTGGCATTGATTTCGGGGTTGTTATCCACCGGCACGACGACGTTGCAGAAGATGCCCTGTTCCTGAGCTGCCCAGGCAACGGCCAACCCGTGATTGCCGCGGGTGGAGAGAATGACTCCCCGCTTTCGAATGTCTTCGGATACGTGCGCCATGAAATTGACTGCACCCCGAACCTTGAAGGAATTGGTCGGAAGGTGGTTTTCGTGCTTGACATACATGTGCGTCCCGAGCTCATCCGAAAGCCTTTTGTAGTAAGTCATGTGAGTGGGCTTCAGCCTCTGCTCCACAACGCGGCGCGCTTTAAAGACCTCCAGCATATTCACCTGAGACAGCAAATCTTCATAATGCCGGTTCATATTCCCTCCTCTTATCGTACAGACGTTTTCTAGGATACCTGCCACCCATTGCCCAGGATTATTCGCCCGAGGATCGCATTCCATGCAGAAGACTTCGCGCGTCAGCAGCAACTCATCCCGGCGGGATGATCATATACCAGAATTCCCTTTTGAGCCAGGAGATGTAGAAGGAGCCCACACTGCTGGCAGGTGTTTGGACCGATTCCCAGCCGGTCGCATTTTCATTTTTCATTTGAAATGCTCCGGAACTCGTGCTAAAGACTATTCCACTTTGAGCGGGAGTAGCTCAGCTGGCTAGAGCATCAGCCTTCCAAGCTGAGGGTCGCGGGTTCGAAGCCCGTCTCCCGCTCCAGAAAAATCAAGGGGATAGACCGGAAGGCCTATCCCCTTCTTTGTTTTCTGCGCCATATTTGCGCCATATTAGCTGAGCCTAATTTCAAAAATCGCTCTTCGTATCATTTCCCAAATAGAAATTTCCCGAGGTCTTGAGCGTGCTCTGGGTGACGATCCTTCATGAGATGGCCATAGACTCGATCAATGAGTGATTCATCGGCATGCCCCAGCTGCTCCTTGATGTACTGGCGCGGTTTTCCCAACTCGATCAGCATTGAACAGTAGGTGTGGCGGAAACAGTGGAAGTGTCGGTATGGCAATCCCGTGGTGTTGAACAGAGGAGCATACACCCTTCTCTGCCAGTTAGAGGCATGAATCGGTTGACCGGTGCGGCCAGGAAACACCAGGTTATCATCCGTCTTCCAGCACTGGAGGTTCCAGGCCCTAAGATGCGACAGCAGCTCGGGGGCGGCATCGATACGGCGCCTGGATGTTGAGCTCTTCACGTCATAGTAAGAATCATGGTTGTAGGTGCGCCTGATGAATATCTGGCCATGATCCCATAGGACATCTGACCACTGAAGTCCGAAAAGCTCTCCTCGTCGAGCACCAGTGAGAGCGGCGGTGAGCAGGAGGGTTTTATCGCGTTCTTCTCTGGCTGCCTCGATCAAGGCGTGGATTTCATCGGGCTGAAGTACCATGATTTGATCGTCATCATTTGGCTCGCTCTGGTTCCTCGGCATCTGTAGTGACGAAATGGGATTGTGCTCGATGAACTTTCGGCGTACGGCATGATCTAGGATGCGCTTCAGACAACCGAGAATTTTCCGCAGGGTAACAGGCGTTACGCCTACATCGAGGCGCTCTCGCTTGAATCCTTCAAGCACCTCGTAGGTGATCCTCGTTATGGGAATCGCTCCTATTTCGAATATATGATTTGTGACATAGCCCCGGTACATCTTCAGTGTCGATGGCCGAATATCGGGTTGTACTGTCCCCAAATAATCCTCGCATACGTCACCGAGCGTCGGAGCCCCGCGATCCGCCGTGAGCACCCCGGCCGCAGCTTTGCGTTCAAGGGCGCTTGCCTCATTGATCGTATCCTCCTCGGTAGATCCTTCCGGCATCGTATGGAAACGGCGTTTTCCTGAGGCATCCCAATACCGGATGACCCAGCGGTCGCGGTACTCATCAAAGGAGTAGCTATTGTGGCGTTGTTTGGGAGGCATCTCAGCCCTTCACAGTCCTGACCGTCGGGTCAAATCATCAAGGCATTCCACTCCCACCGGAATCGGTGGAAGGCTGGAGAAAAACCCTGTATTCCCGGAACCTATTCTTGGGGTAAGTGCGCTGCCTAATTCACGCACGCACTATGAGGCCTGTAGCCAGCTTTCATAGCCTCTTCCTTGGACGTAAAGACTTGCGTGCAGTTTTTGCAGTCATAGTCCTTGCAGCCTGGCCCATGAAACACATGGCTCCGCACATTCCCATGGTAGGCGGTCCCCTGCGACTGAACCGATGGACTCTCAATTGCTGCCGCCGAAACCGAAGGCCGAGGAGTTGGCGTGGCTGTCGATGATTCCCGAGCGTTGCGCCGAAATTCCCATGGAGGTGTCGGATTGGGAGTGGACCAAAGGCCGTTCTTTTCGTCCTTCGCCTTGGCTTCGATGAACTCCCATGCTTTGCATTCGGGCCGCGTGCAATACTGCCGATAGACCCAGGCATGCCCAGAGCGAATCAATATAATGTACCCCGAAAACTGGAAAGAGAACTAAATGTGGAAGTGCCGTTCCGGTCCAAGTTAAAATTAAAGGGCAAGTAGGGCAGATGAAGGTCGAACTCGATTGGCTCAAAAAAAAATCTGGCCTTATCGACAAATGAAAAGAGAGAGCGGATAGAGCCGGATCATCCGCAGATCCCGGTCTGCAGGCAGTGTGAATTGTTGAGGCTGCCTCGCTCCAGCTACTACTACCAACCCATGGATGTGTCCGGGTTCGAAACGGAGTTGATGCGCCTGATAGACAGGCAGTACATGGAGACCCCCTTCTACGGCATTCGTCGCATGACCGCCTGGCTCAATCGGAAGGGCTACCCTGTCAATCACAAGCGCGTGGCTCGCCTCATGCGGATCATGGGGATCGAGGCGATCTACCCCAAACCCAAACTGAGCGTGGGGGATAGCGAACACAGGATCTATCCCTACCTGCTGAAGGGAGTTCAAATCGTACGGCCCGATCAGGTCTGGTCGAGCGACATCACCTACATTCCCATGCACCGGGGCTTTGTCTATCTGGTGGCGGTGATGGACTGGTACAGCCGGTACGTGCTCTCCTGGGAGGTCTCGGTCACGATGGATGTGCATTTTTGCATAAGT
>NZ_BQXM01000005.1 GCF_022836495.1 Desulforhabdus sp. TSK | reverse complement strand
GGTCATAATGACCTCCTACCCTTTGGGTTGAGTTGAATCCGAACAAATTCTCGGCAAAGTCTTTGTCGATTCAACAACATACTCCAAAGGGTAGATTCTTTAAATCCCAAAATCGCTCAATTTAGGTCATAATATACTGTCCTCAAGAAGTGGAAAGGGCGCGAGGTCGAGTGATTGAACGTTCATCGCGCCCGCCTGGTTTCTCAAGCATGGAACCCCCTGCAAGGAAACGACATGCAGACCGTCGGCATTATTCCAGCGAGATATGAATCATCGCGCTTTCCCGGCAAGCCTCTGGCGGACATTCTGGGGCGCCCCATGATCCAGCACGTGTACGAACGATCCAGCGAGGCTTCGGGACTGGACCGCATCTTCGTGGCTACCGACGATGCGCGCATCGCCAGGGCGGTGAAAGCCTTCGGAGGTGAACCCATCCTCACCCGGAGCGACCACCCCAGCGGCACCGACCGTATTGCCGAAGCCAGCCGGCTGCTGAAACTTTCCGACGAGGACATCGTGGTGAATGTTCAGGGGGATGAGCCCCTCGTGGAGCCCTCCATGATCCATCTCCTGGTAGAGGCTTTGAAGGAAGCCCCTGAATGTCCCATGGCAACCCTGGGCTTCGAGACCTGCGATTCCGGGGAGTACCTGGACCCCAATGTCGTCAAAATCGTGAGGGACACCGGAGGGAAGGCCCTGTATTTTTCTCGTGCTCCCCTCCCCCACCGCCGCGACCCGGGAGCAGCGCCCTTTTTCTTCCTGAAGCACCTGGGGTTCTACGCCTATCGCAATGCCTTCCTCCAGACCTTCACGCAACTCTCCCCCGGAAAATATGAATCGGAGGAAAAACTGGAACAGCTCCGTGCACTGGAACACGGGTTTTGCATCCAGGTGGCCTTGTCACCCGTCGAAACGCACGGGATAGACACCCCCGAAGACCTCGAAAAGCTTCGCAAACGGATGGCTGGTTGAGGTTGGACTCTTGTGCATTCTGCGGCAAACCAGAAGGTCACCCATCAGCCGGGAGCCTGTCGCTTTCGGCGCTCCGGTAAAGACTGCCGGCATGGTAGGAACTTCGCACGAAGGGACCACTGGCCGCTTGAGCAAACCCCATTTCCAGGGCCGTTTCGCGCCACTTTTCGAACTCTTCGGGAGGAACGAAGCGCTCCACGGGCAGGTGCTCGGCCGAGGGTTGCAGATATTGACCCAGCGTCAGCAAGCTGCACCCCACATCCAGCAAATCTTGGAGGGTCTCCCGGATTTCTTCCGACGTTTCTCCCAGGCCCAGCATCAGGCCGGACTTGGTGAGGAGCGAGGGATCGTAATCCTTGATATGTCTCAGCAGGTCCAGCGAACGCTGGTAATCAGCCCCCGGCCGTACGGAAGGGTAAAGACGCGGCACAGTTTCGATGTTATGATTCAACACATCCGGCCGAGCTTCAACCACCTTCCGAAGTGCCTCTCCCTGACCCTGGAAGTCCGGGATCAGGACTTCAATTTGCGCCTCGGGGATTTTGTCGCGTATTTGTCTTATGGTTTCCGTAAAAAAAGAGGCCCCGCCATCCTCGAGGTCGTCGCGAGTGACCGATGTCACCACCACATAACGCAGGCCCAGCCTGGAGGCCGCTTCCGCCACTCTTGCCGGTTCTTCGGGGTCCGGTGGACTCAGCGGGCCGTGCTCTATGGCGCAAAAACGGCAGTTGCGGGTGCAACGTGGGCCCATGATCAGAAAGGTGGCGGTTTTGCATGAAAAGCATTCATACTGGTTGGGGCATTTGGCTTCCTGGCAGACGGTATGCAGGGCACCGTCCTTGAGCAGAGACCTTACCCGTTCGTATTCGGGCCCCGTGGGCAATTTTCTTCTGAGCCATTGAGGCTTGCGAAGACGTGGTCCAGCTTCCGATTGTTCCGGCATGATTCCCTCGATAAGTTTTACTCTTGCAGGTTAAAAAGCTTCATTTTCACGCTCAGGCGCAGGCGACACAGAGATGATTGCCAGGTGCTTTTCTCCGTGCTCTCCCAGTCTCTGCGTGAGTCAAGAAAGGCAGCTTCTCAAGCTGGGTGCAGTCCAAAGTGATGGGAATCAAGCTGTATGTTGGATCTCAGAGTCCCAATATGCGTCCCAGCCACCATTACTATAGAGGTAAAATCCCCAAACGGACAGCCCGATGCGGGAGTCGCACCTGCCCGGTTCGGAGGGAGATGCGGCGCAAACCCATGCGTTGTCCCGCCCCTACAGCGTTTTCAGCCATTTTCAGCCCACCTGGACCCCGGTTTTCACTGGGGCGACGGCCTCTTGAGAATCCATCATTGCCGCGCTTTCAGGCAGAAAGCCTCCATTTACACTTCGTACAAAATTGTTCCGCTTTTTCCACGGAAATCAGTTGATATCCTCCGATTAATCGTTACAATTGCTCGGCTGATATTTCGGAGGCAGCACGTTGTGAGCCCATCTGAAAGGCCGATGGTTCCGAAACCTTTCGTGCTTCGAGTCCCCGTGGCGGGTGGATGGGATTTTTGATCATCTCGGAGGGACAATCATGACTTCTCCATGGAAGCGAAGGAAAGCCATGCTCCTGCTGGAGGATGGCGTCCTGTTCAAGGGATACGCTTTTGCCGGCCAGGGGTATGCGCTGGGCGAAGTGGTCTTCAACACCAGCATGACCGGTTACCAGGAGGTCTTGACGGACCCTTCCTACAAGGGACAGATCGTAGCCATGACCTATCCTCTGACGGGCACTTACGGCATCAACCCTGAAGACATGGAATCGGCGGCCGTACAGGTGGAAGGCTTTGTGGTCAAGGAATACCAGGAATTTGCCAGCAATTGGCGCAGCACCGGGAGCCTGGCCGATTTCCTGAATGAGCACGGTAAGATCGGTATCGAAGGAATCGACACCCGTGCCCTCACTCGACACATTCGACAGGCCGGAGCCATGCGCGGCATCATCGCGACAGATACGGACGACCTGCACCGCCTCATGGAGCGGGTGCAGGGCTTTCCCGGGCTGAGCGGAGCCGACCTGGTCCAGTATGTTTCCTGCGACAAAATCTACCGCTGGGAGGGATGCCCCCGCCTGGACGACACGGCAGCGACATGGACACCGGGCAAGCCGGGTTTCAATGTTGCGGCCATCGACTGCGGTGTCAAATACAATATCCTGAGAAAACTCGAGGCATCCGGCTGCCAGGTCATGGTTTTCCCGGCCCGTTCAACGGCGGAGGAGATTCTGGCGAGACAGCCCGACGGCGTCTTCCTTTCCAACGGCCCGGGCGATCCGGCGGCGGTTCACTACGTCGTCGATACGGTGCGGAACCTCCTGGGAAAGCGACCGATTTTCGGCATCTGCCTGGGCCATCAGCTCATGGGCCTCGCCCTGGGAGGGCAAACCTTCAAGCTGAAGTTCGGCCATCGCGGAGCCAACCAGCCGGTGAAGGACCTCACCACAGGCAAAGTGGAAATCACCTCCCAGAATCACGGGTTTTGCGTCGACCTGGAATCCCTCAAGGATAAGCCCCTGCGCCTGACGCATATCAATCTCAACGACAATACGCTGGAGGGAATGGAGCATCTCGAGATTCCGGCCTTCAGCGTGCAGTACCACCCGGAAGCGGCCCCCGGGCCCCATGATGCATCATACCTCTTCCAGCGATTTGTCGAGCTCATGGAAAACCAGAAAAAGTAGAAGGAACGGGAGCACATGCCCAAGCGTACAGACATCCACAAGATTCTCATCATTGGCTCCGGCCCCATCATCATCAGTCAGGCCTGTGAATTCGACTATTCGGGAACGCAGGCGTGCAAGGCGCTCCGGGAAGAAGGATACGGAGTCGTCCTCATCAACAGCAATCCCGCCACCATCATGACGGACCCTGAAACGGCCGACCGCACCTATGTCGAGCCCATCACGCCCGAAGCGGTGGCCAAGGTCATTGCCCGCGAGCGCCCCGACGCCCTCCTGCCCACCCTGGGGGGCCAGACCGCTCTGAACGTCGCCGTCAGGCTGGCGGAGATGGGAGTCCTGGAAAAATATGGTGTGGACATGCTGGGCGCCCGAGTGGATGTCATCAAGAAGGCCGAAGATCGCGAGCTCTTCCGCGATGCCATGAAGCAAATCGGTCTCAAGGTCCCAGCCAGTGGGATCGCTCACACGCTGGAGGAAGTGAAAAGCATCGCCGGCGAGATCGGCTTCCCCATCATCGTCCGTCCGTCCTTTACGCTGGGAGGGACCGGCGGGGGAGTCGCCTACAACCGGGAGGAGCTCCTGGAGCTTTCTCAGGGGGGCCTCGATGCGAGCCCCATCCACACGGTCATGCTCGAACAGTCCGTCCTGGGATGGAAGGAATTCGAGCTGGAAGTCATGCGCGATGGCATGGACAATGTGGTCATCATCTGTTCCATCGAGAACATGGACCCCATGGGGGTCCACACGGGGGATTCCATCACCGTGGCGCCCGCTCAGACCCTGACGGACCAGGAATACCAGGTTCTGCGGGACGCCTCCATAGCCATCCTGCGAGAGATCGGCGTGGAGACGGGCGGCTCCAATGTTCAATTCGCCGTCAACCCCGAAAACGGTGAAATGGTGGTCATTGAAATGAACCCGCGCGTTTCCAGGTCTTCCGCTCTCGCCTCCAAGGCCACGGGCTTCCCCATTGCCAAGATCGCCGCCAAGCTGGCGGTAGGCTATTCCCTGGATGAGCTCGCCAACGATATCACACGGGAAACCCGCGCCTCCTTCGAGCCCACCATCGACTACTGCGTGGTGAAAATTCCCCGGTTCACCTTTGAAAAATTCCCCAACACCGACGATTTTCTCACCACCTCCATGAAGTCCGTGGGAGAGACCATGGCCATCGGCCGCACCTTCAAGGAGGCCCTGCAGAAGGCTATTCGCTCCCTGGAAACCGGCCATTTCGGTTTCGGGGATCCCCCCGTCGACACGAGCCGCGACTACCTGGATGCCCTCAAATTGAAGCTGCGGCGCCCCAATTCCAAGCGCCTGCTCCAGGTCGCCGAGGCGCTGAAGCTGGGTGTTTCCGTGGAAGAGCTTTACCGCCTCACCTGGATCGATCCCTGGTTTTTGCATCACATCCATCAGATCGTCCAGATGGAAGCGGCCATTCGGGCCTCCGGGTCCGACGGGAGCTTTCTCGACGATCCCGACCACCTGCGCTTCACCAAAACATGGGGGTTTTCCGACAGGCGCCTGGCCGACCTGACCGGAACCGACGAGGAAGCGATTCGGCAGAAGCGTATCCAGCACGGAATCAAGCCCGTGTACAAGCTGGTGGACACCTGTGCCGCGGAATTTGAGGCGTATACACCCTATTATTATTCCACCTACGAGACCGAAGACGAATCCCGTGCGACGGACCGCCCCAAAGTCGTCATCCTCGGGGGAGGCCCCAACCGTATCGGCCAGGGCATCGAATTCGATTACTGCTGCGTGCACGCTTCCTTTTCCCTGCGGGAAGAAAATCACGAATCCGTCATGGTCAACTCCAACCCCGAGACGGTTTCGACGGATTACGACACCTCCGACAAGCTTTACTTCGAACCCCTCACTCGTGAGGACGTCCTGCATATCCTCGAAACCGAAAAGCCCAAAGGGATCATCGTGCAGTTCGGGGGGCAGACGCCTCTCAATCTCGCCGTGCCGTTGGAAAAGGCCGGAGCCAAGATCCTGGGCACTTCTCCCGACGCCATCGATCTGGCTGAAGACCGCAAGCGGTTTCAGCAGCTTTTGCAGAAGTTGGGCCTGAAGCAGCCCCGCAATGCGACGGCCTTCACCGTCGAAGAGGCTCGGGCAGCGGCTCAAAGCATCGGCTACCCCGTGGTGGTGCGCCCCTCCTATGTGCTGGGCGGACGGGCCATGGAAATCGTGTACGACGATGCCATGCTGAACAAGTTCATGGAAACGGCCGTACACGTGTCTCCCGGCCACCCGATACTTCTGGACCAGTTCCTGGAAGATGCCGTGGAGGTGGATGTGGATGCCATCAGCGACGGGAGCATGACTGTAATCGGCGGCATCATGGAGCACATCGAAGAGGCCGGCATTCATTCCGGAGACAGCGCCTGCGTGCTCCCGCCCATTTCCATTCCCAAAGAGACGCAGGAGGAGATCAAGCGACAGACGAAGCTCATGGCCGGGGAACTGGGCGTCGTCGGGCTCATGAACGTTCAGTTCGCCCTCCAAAGGGGGGAGATATTTATCCTGGAAGTCAACCCGAGGGCTTCCCGCACCATCCCTTTTGTCAGCAAGGCTATCGGGCGCCCCCTGGCAAAACTTGCCACAAAGGTTATGCTTGGAATGTCTCTTAAAGAATTGGGATTTGACCGTGAAGTTGAGCCGCGGCACCTTTCCGTGAAGGAAGCTGTTTTCCCCTTCTCACGATTTCCTCAAGTGGACCTTCTCCTCGGGCCCGAAATGAAATCGACGGGGGAAGTCATGGGCATTGGAGAGAATTTCGGCATCGCTTTCGCCAAGGCGCAGTCGGCGGCCGGCTACGATCTCCCGACTGGGGGGACCGTGTTCATCAGCGTCTACGATGCCGACAAGCCCAAGGCCCTCCCCGTCGCCAAAAAATTCAAGGAATTGGGCTTCCGCCTCATCGCTACGTCAGGAACCGCTGCATACCTGCGCGAGCACGATGTTCCCACGGAAACGGTCTTCAAGCTGAAGGAGGGGCGTCCCAATGTCATGGACTATATCAAGAACGGCGAAATACAGCTGGTGATCAACACCAGTTTTGGCAAGCGAACCTTTTCGGATTCCTACGAAATCCGGCGTACAACGCTTCTGTACAACGTTCCGTACACAACAACGATCTCCGCGGCAAAGGCCATGGCTGAAGCGGTGGAGGAGCTGCAGCGGGGCGACTGGGATGTGAAGACGCTTCAGGAATATCATGCCGGAACGTAACGGAGGCAGAACCCATTATGACCGACTACCCTACCCGCATCACTCACAAGGCATCGCTCCTCCCGCAACGCTATTTTCCACGAAAGCGTGAAGAGTGTGGAATCTTCGGCGTTTTCGGCAACAGTGATGCGGCCAAACTGAGCTACTTCGGGCTTTACGCCCTGCAGCACCGGGGGCAGGAGAGCGCCGGCATCGCCGTATCCGACGGGTGCCAGGTTCTCGAATACAAGCACATGGGGCTGGTCCACGACGTCTTCAAGGAACGGACGCTTCAAAAGCTCAAGGGGCACCTGGCCATCGGGCATGTGCGTTATTCCACGACCGGGTCTTCTCTGCTTGCCAATGCACAGCCGTTCGTCATGTTCCATGGCAACGAGTATTACGGCATCGCCCACAACGGCAACATCGTCAATGCGGTGGAGCTGCGGCGGGAACTGGAAAAGGAGGGTGCCATCTTTCAGTCCACCATGGACACGGAAATCATCATGCACCTGGTGGCCCGGAACCTGAAATACGGCATCGAAGAAGCCCTTGTCGAGGCTCTGAAAAGAGTCAAAGGCGCATATTCACTTGTCATGTGCACCCGCGACAAGCTCATCGCCATGCGGGACCCCAGAGGATTTCGCCCCCTCTGCCTGGGAGAAATCAACGGCAGCTACGTTCTGGCTTCCGAAACCTGCGCCTTCGATCTCATCGAAGCGACCTACATCCGAGATATCGAACCGGGTGAAATCCTCATCATCGACGCGAACGGATTCCGGTCCCTCAAACCGTTTCCCGAGACACCGCCCGCCTACTGTATCTTTGAATTCGTCTACTTCGCGCGCCCCGACAGCAACATCTTCGGCCAGAATGTCTACCTCTGCCGCAAGCGCCTCGGGAACCTCCTGGCGCAAGAAAACTGCCCGATTTCTGCGGATTTCATCATGCCCTTTCCCGATTCAGGCAACTACGCCGCCATCGGGTTTGCGGAGGCGTCCAGGATCCCCCTGGAGATGGGCATCATCCGGAACCACTACGTGGGGAGGACCTTCATTCAACCCAGTCAGGCCATGCGTGATTTTGGAGTGCGCGTCAAGCTCAATCCCGTCAAAGAGCTTTTGAGAGACAAGCGGGTTGTCCTGGTGGAGGACTCCATCATCCGCGGGACCACCACGCGCACCCGCATCAGCTCCCTCCGCCAGGCAGGGGCCAGGGAGGTGCACATGGTGGTGAGTTGCCCGCCCCATCGCTTTCCATGCCCCTATGGCATCGATTTTTCCACCAAGGGAGAGCTCATTGCCTCTTCCCATTCGGTTGATGAAATTCGAGACTTCATCGGGCTCGATTCATTGAACTACCTGAGCCTCGAAGGGCTCCTGAAGGGTGCGCAGGCTTCGCCTCAGAATCATTCCTTCTGCCTGGCCTGCTTCACAGGGGATTATTCCATTCCCATGCAGGAGCAGTACGGTAAGAATTGCTTTGAGCATCAACCCTCCTGAGAGGGATACCCGATTGAGATAGAAAGGAAGATGGATTGAAAGACGGAATTCCGGCACGTGCGGCCTCTGAGGGGAAAAAGCCCTTGGGCGAAACGGCAGCCGACAGCACTTCCGCGCTTCTTTGCAGGGGCCAGAATGTCATCGAGATCGCCCGGGAAGTGCTCCGCATCGAAGCCGAAGGAATCATCCACCTTTTGGATCACATGGATGAAAAGTTCGCCCGGCTGGTCCAATGGATTTATGAGGCCCGAGGGAGGGTCATTGTCACGGGGATTGGGAAGTCCGGCATCGTCGGCCGCAAGATTGTCGCCACCCTCAGCAGCACGGGAACTCCCTCGCTGTTCATCCATCCCGTGGAAGCCATGCACGGGGACTTGGGAATGGTGCGGAGTGAGGATATCGTCCTGGCACTCTCCAACAGTGGAGAGACCGACGAGCTCAACATCATCCTCCCCAGCCTCCGAAGCCTCGGCACACGGGTGATTGCCTTCACGGGCGCCCTTTCTTCCACTCTGGCCCGATACAGTGATTTGGCCATTTACACGGGAGTCCCGCGAGAAGCATGCCCTCTCGGCCTGGCACCCACCGCCAGCACGACAGCCCAGCTGGCCATGGGAGACGCCCTGGCCGTGGCCCTCATTCGCATCCGCAACTTCCAGGCACAGGATTTCCGCCGCTTTCACCCCGGGGGGCATCTGGGTGAGCGCCTTCAGGTTCCCCTGTACGACGTCATGCGCCAGGGAGACGCTATTCCCACCGTGCGCCAGGACACGCTCATTCCCGAAGCTCTGAAGGTTATGAACGACAAGGGGCTCGGAGCCACCCTCATCGTGGGCGATCGCAACGAGCTGCTGGGAATTTTCACCGATGGCGATCTGCGCAGGCACCTCAACACCTGCCCGGATCTCAGCCGAAAATCCATTTCAGAGGTTATGACTCCACACCCGCGGTCTATTTCCGCTGAACATTCCGTGGCAGAAGCGCTCGAGGTCATGGAACAGCATCTCATCACGGTCATGCCGGTGGTCGACGCCGAGGGGTGCCTGCAGGGCATCCTGCACCTGCACGATTTGCTGGGAAAAGGAAGGATCCGCTTCACGCTCCAGCCGGAATCCAAATGCTGAAATGTTGTGCGCATACGGACGCGGGGATGTGTGGCCGGCCGGCCCCCTGGTCAAACTTGCGTTGAACCGCCGATAGCAGACCGATCATGTACAGCCAGCTCATTTATTTCATCGTCGCACTGATGCTCTTCAGCATTCAGCAGCCGGGACACAAAGCCTCGTTTCCTCCGTTGCCCACGCTCCTGGCGGCAATGGGAATCGTGCTCCTGTACACTTCGCTTTGCCGCGCGGCCTTTCGCCGCCTCCTTTTCGCCGCGTGGCAGGATGCCCCGCAATCTGCATTGAGCTACCGGTACCACCGGATGCAGTCCCGGCTCTCCATTGTGGCCATCGGAGTCTTCGCCCTCCTTGTCTATTTTCTCAATATCAAATTTTACCTCCAACTGATCCCGGGCTTTCAAAAGTTCCTCACCCTTTCAGAAGCCTCCGGCTTGGCGATTTATCTTTTGCTCCTTGGGATCATGTGGTTCTTCAGCTATCCGGTCTATCGGCATATTACCCGCTCAGAGCTTGGAATCACGGAATTCATGAAGGGTCAGTTCTCGCTTCAGGCCGCCATACTCTTCCCGTGGTTTTTCCTCTCCGGTTTACTGGACCTGTCTGAATTTGTGGAGGCGACCTCATTTCTGAAATCCGATTCGGGCCAGGGGGTGTCGCTCCTCATCATCCTTCTGACCTTCATCCTTTTCGCGCCGTTTTTCATCGTGCGCCTCTGGGGATGCCGGCCACTCCCTCAGAGCCCGTTGCGGGAAGAACTGGAGGGCTTCATCCACGCCCATCGCTTCAAAATTGGAAATTTTCTCCATTGGCCCCTCCTGGGAGGTGAAATGCCGACGGCCGGCATCATGGGCATTCTGCCGCGGCTGCGTTACATTCTCATCACCCGCGGCCTGATTTCTCTTCTCTCCATCGATGAACTGAAAGCCGTCGTGGCCCACGAAATGGGACACGTCAGGCGGCATCACCTGTTGTTTTACCTCCTCTTCTTCCTTTCTTATTCCGTCATGCTCTATTCCCTGAGCGACCTGCTGCTCCTGGCGCTGTTCCGGAGTGATGCTTTCCTCGGGTGGGCTTTGAAAGACGACGCCATCCATCTCACCCTCTTTTCCGCTATGTACAGCATCCCCATCCTGGTGCTCATGGTTGTCTATTTTCGCTATATCTTTGGCTTTTTTTTACGAAACAGTGAAAGGCAGGCTGATCTCTACGCCATGCAGCTCATCGGGCATCCGTATACACTCATTGCATCGCTGAAGAAAATTGCGGTACAAAGCGGTCACATCGAGGATCTGCCGAGCTGGCATCACTTCAGCATTCGCCAGCGGGTGGAGTTCCTCCTTCGATCCCATGAGGACCCTACTCTTGTCACGAGGCACCATCGCAAGCTCTACGGGATGGCGGCACTCCTGTTCACCACCATGGCGGCCATCACTTTTGGGGCAGGGCATGTGGAAGACTCTTCTCTCGTGAAAAACTGGCGGGCTGACCTGCAGGTCGAGATCCTGACAGAGGAAATCTTGAGGAAACCGGAAAATCCTGAATTTTATGCGGCTTACGGCGGGGCACTTTTGGAAAAGGGCCGCATCGCCGAGGCCGAAACCGTCCTGTTAAAAGCCATGGAGAAATCCCCCAGGAACCCGACGATACTCAACAATCTGGCCTGGCTGTATGCCACCTCCCCCCCACCTCATTTCGATCCGGCGAGGGCTCTCGAGCTGGCCCTGGCTGCAGTGGCCCTGGAGCCCGCACCTCATGCCCTGGACACGCTGGCGGAAGCCTACCATGCTACGGGCCATCATCAGGAGGCCCTGCAAACCATCGAGAGGGCTTTGGCAGCGGATCCCGAAAACAAGGCTTATTTTCAGGGGCAGCGGCAGAAGTTTCTCAGAGCCCTGGAAAGCAGTCAAAAGACGACGGCTGAAGAGAGCGACAAATGAAACTCCTCCGGCGGCATCCCTCGCCCCCAATGTTACTGATTTACTTTCGTCATTCCGGCGAAAGCCGGAATCCAGGAATATAAAGACTTTTTGTACCCCGGTTTTCACCGGGGTGACGTTAAGGCAGCACCATCGTCCTCGCCCCGCCGTGCAGCGGACCGAATAGCCGCTCCCGGGATCAGAACTGAGACATGATCCCCAGCAGGTGAGTGACCTCGCTCAGGGGAGCGTTGATGTTGGCACGGTGGTTGGCGATAAAACCATCTAAATTACCGTCCGTGATGAGCCAAGGATCCATCTCCTCCACACGATACAGCTCGTGGATGATCTCATCCATCACATCGATGCCGTAGAGTGTCATGCCGAGCTGATTCTGGAATCCCACCCGCACGACCCGCAGGATTTCGTAATAAACATGGGCCACTCCCTTGGCATAGTAAAAATAATCGTCCGATTTGAAGAGGCTGACGTTGGACAGGATGAGGGTCTTGTTGACGTTACCCAACAGATCCTTGTAGGAGGAGAGCAACGCAAGAAGCGTATCTTTGCGATAGTAAAAATTGCGCTTTCCCGTCTTCAATTTGACCAGGAAGTTTTTCAAATGATCCACAGCTTCACTGTAAGAGGTCTCCGCAGAAGGAAACCAGAACAGCGTGGCCCGGTTCATGAAGAGGTTCAGGGCCTGTTCCAGTTCCGGATCGTACACGTCGGCATCCCCCATGCGGGTCAGGCTGTCTTTCAACCGCAGCGTGGTGAAACGAAGGGCCTCCAGGACGCCCAACTGGTAATAATTGATGTTGTCCGTGAACAGTCCGACCACGATATCGTTGGGACGCCACCCGAAGAAACGGCCGTGCAGCTCGGCATCCATGAGGTTGATCATGGTTTCCACGAAAGTGACACCGGGAATGGGAGAGATCTGGGGCAGCTGTGGCCCATGCTCCCCATGGGCTTCAGCTGCCGCTTCATGGGGCACGGGAAGCTCTTCCCCGGACTTCAGGGATTCCAGCTCTTTGGCGGCAGACCCTGGAGGAACGGGCGATGGGTTAAGGGTTGGGGGCTCCTTGGCCGTCTCGTGTCCCCCGGCAGCGGCAGGCATTCCGGGAGTTGCTTCTCCGCCCGGACCGGCTGAGGCATGGACACTTCCCCACTGCACCACCCAAAAGGTCAGTAGACAACACAACAGGAGTAACCCGCGTCTTTGCGGTTCAAATCTCACCTGACAGCCATCGACATGTCCAATCGGAACTCCCATTGTCGCCACTCCTTTTCTATGGTCCTTCTATCGTAACTTTGAATCATTCATACATGAAGGTTGCAGAGGCGTCAGCCGATTCCCAGGCCGAAACTCGATAAAGCCAGCGATTTTCGTTGTCGAGCTTTTCGGACAATCGTTCGAACAGGTAACGGGCAATGTTTTCGGAAGAAGGATTTCGATCTTTAAAAAAAGGCAGATCATTCAAATAGAGGTGATCCACCTCGGACAGGATCTCGCGAGTTGCCTGCTTGACTTCCCCAAAATCCACCAGGACTCCACAGCCTTCCAGTTCCGTCCCCCTCAGTACGACTTCCACTTTCCAGTTGTGGCCGTGGAGATTCTCGCACTTGCCTCGAAAGTTTCTGAGCTGGTGGGCCGCCGCAAAATCACTGATGATCTTGACTTCATAAATCCCTTTTTTCAAGACAGATTCTCCTTGTGAACCTCATTCTTTTTCAGAGCAGATGTCCCAAGAGACCGTTCCCCAGCCCGAAAGTGTCGGCTCAATTGTCGCATCCAGGGAACCGGGCAGAGCCGGATGGGATTGTTGGGAGCCCACTGGCTGAAAAACAGCAAAAAGCCCTTTCCTTCAATGGGTTATCCACATTTAACTGAAAGGTATTTTTTTGTCAATCTCAATCCCGCCTGTCCTTTCACGAGTGGTTTCGCCGAAAATAATGTTCATTTTGCTATTGACGGAGATGCATTTTTCTTTTACATATCTCCCTGCTCAGCGGCGGTGTAGCTCAGGTGGTCAGAGCATACGGCTCATATCCGTAGTGTCCGGGGTTCGAAGCCCTGCACCGCCACCAAATGAAAACGACGGGGTTCCAAACTTGGTCTGGAGCCCCATTTTTTTGTTGAAAAACAGCGAATTATCCATTAATAGATTCAGAGCGGCGTGTTTTGTGGCGGGATGATCGAGAAGTCGCGGGGCGGTTCATCTTCCAGAAATTGGATCAAGGAACGAAAGGGACACACAATGACACTGACGAAGGCACATATTGTCGAAAATTTGTTCGCCAAGAATATTTTCACCAAGACCGAGTCGGCACAAATCATTGAAACCCTTTTTGAAATCGTCAAACAGACCCTTGAGACCGGGGAAGACGTACTCATCAGCGGATTCGGCAAGTTCAGTGTCAAGGAGAAGAATCAGCGTCGCGGCCGCAACCCCCAGACGGGCGACCCTATCATGCTCTCACCCCGTAAGGTCGTTACGTTCAAGTGCTCCGGTGTTCTGCGTGAGAGGATCAACGTGGGCAAGTGATTGGGGGTATGCCTCCTACCCGCAATGCCGCCTCCAAGGGAAATTCAGTTTCGTCCTGCGGGCGAGAGGCTGATGTACCATGATCACTTCCCATACATGAACGCACGGGGTTTATGGCTGCAATTCCTCAACAGGGTCGGCCCCCTCATCTCAATCTTTCCTGTCAGAATGAAAATTCCCCTCGTAACATACCCGCGAAAACTCCGTCATTGTCGTCGTTGCCGAGAGGATTGAGCACGTACTGGATGTCGGGACTGATGGCGAAGTGCTCCGCCAGAACAATGCGGTAGTAGGCTTCCATGTGAAATTCAGTGCCGTCCTTGGGGTCTTCGCCGCTGCCTTTTAGCCCCGCCAGGCCGATTCCGAGCTCATCATTCTCCCGGCAGGGCAGGATTCCCTTGAGGTTTGCTCCCACGGACCAGAACCATTCCACCTCGTAGGCATCCTTGTTGCTATACCCCAGCCGAGAGAAAAGCCCCACCATATCCGTAATCTGTTGATCCATGCTGATCCCGACGCCCCAGCCGGCTGTTTCGGAATCTCCATGTGAAACGGAATGCTCATGGAGCGCGTCCCAGGCATAGACACGGTAATTCCCCTGCCGCCCTCCAAACTTGGGAGACCAGGCCAACTCGCCGGCCACCAGAGGCGTGGTGAAAATATCGTCCCAGATGCTCTTTTGCTCTTCGTCCGAAGCATTGGGAAATGTCGAGGAGGCACAGAGCGCCGTGAAGGTCAAGGTTTCAAGGGGAGTAATAGAAGCTGCCACGATGGGACCGTATTCATCCTCACTGTCGAGCACGGGGTTGTTCACGAAAGGCTTTCCCACAAACTGCGTTATCTCGTCATTGGCAAAAGTGTTGTTGTCGATGAAGACCAGGGGTTCCGTCTTGCCGATGGAAAAAAGCGCTTTGCCCCCAAAAAATTCATGCGCATAGTAGGCTTCCAGCAAGCGGAAAGTCTCGTCATCGCTGTCATCGGCAATGGTATTGAGATTGGCAAAAAGCCGGTCTCCCAGATTCTCATCCGCCCCCCTTCCCTCTCCCACATGGGCCCTCATGAAGAAGCGACCGTTTTCAAAAAGATCCATTCCGGGCTTCCAGGTCAATTCGAGATCCGCGCTGATTCCGGCTCCCGAGGAACTGTCGATATGCTCGTCCTCGATCTCCACGGAAGGAGAACCCTGGTAGAAAGGAACCGCCCTGCCATGGAATTCCAGCCCCAGCTTTTCCTGGATCTCTTCCTTCACTTCCGTCAGGCGGGGCTTCACTTCCTCGGCCCCCTCCCGACTCTCGGCAGCGTTCTCTGCTGCAAGCGTCTCCTTCTCCTTGTCCGCCGCCTCCACCTTGGATTCCAGTTCCAAAATCCGCTGCTTGAGCATCTCCACTTCTTTTTTAAGGGGCTCGTCGTTTGCCTCGGCACAATTCACCGGACAGAATGCCAACAGTGCTGCAGTCAACAAAAAAATCATCTGTCTCAACGCCATACCTGCCTCCTCAAAGTTTTCTCGGATCCAATTTAAAAATTCCATGTAAATACAAAATGTTATAGCAACAAAAAAAGCCACGAAGGCTTTTGACCCGGATGGGTCGAAAGCCTTCGTGGCTTCATTGTCCATTCAGTGAAAATGAATGGAAGAACCAGTCTTTCTATGGAAGGACCCTGCCTCAGGCGGATTGGATCACCGGGGTGAGGGCAGCCCGTGATCAGCCATGCTGAGGCAATCCCGGCATTCGTGCCGGCTGTTTTCGTGTTTTGCTACGGACAGAATAAACCCTGAAAAATCCCTCCGTCCATGCTATGCACGGACCGGATTGCACACCGGGCATCCCTGGAGCCGCAGCGGCTTCTCGAGACTGCAGGCGTGGAGGAGCGGCTCGTTCTGGAGGATCTCCTCCGTAGGTCCGTCGGCGGCAATGTGTCCCCCCTTGAGAATCATCGTCCGACCGCAGACATCCAGGACCATATCCAGGTCATGAGTAGCGATGATCATGGTGTGCTCGAAGCTCTTGAGCAAATGAATGAGCTGCCTGCGGGCCTTGGGATCCAGGTTGGAGCTCGGTTCATCCATGATGAGAATGCTGGGCCCCATGGAAAGGACGGAAGCGATGGCGACAGCGCGCTTTTCTCCGCCGGAAAGCCTGTAGGGGGGACGGTTCCGCAGGTGCGCGGCTCCCACGGTGGCGAGGGCTTCCATCACCCGATCCTCGATTTCGTCGGGAGGGAGGCCCAGGTTGAGGGGGCCGAAGGCCACGTCATCGTAAACCGTGGGCATGAAAAGCTGATCATCAGGATCTTGAAAAACCATTCCCACCGTCTGCCGCACATGGGGCAGCGTCTTTTTGGTCAGAGGGAAATCCCCCATCCGCACCGTGCCGGCCTCGGGGATCAGGCACCCGTTCAAATGAAGCAGGAGCGTAGACTTGCCCGCACCGTTCGCCCCGATGAGAGCGACCGACTCACCGTGAGTGATGCGAAACCCCACACCGCCCAGAGCGGCAGTTCCATCCGGGTAGGTGTAGTGCAGGTCTTTCACTTCCACAATGTGATGGCTCATCCAAGAACCTCCGTCACCAGCAGGCCCATCCACTGGGGAATGTTGACCAGGCGCATGAGAATGAAGAGGCTCGACCAGCCCGCAAGAAAACCCATGTCACGCCACGAAAATTTCAAGGGAACGGGAAGACGAAGCTCTCCGGTGAAGCCGCGGCAAAGCATCGCCTGGTGAATCCGTTGTGCACGGTCCATGGTGCGCAGCAACAAATGCCCGATCATGTAGCCGAAAACCTTCACCTCTGTTCCCTTTATGCCGAAAGACCGCAGGGAGCGTGCCCGCACCATGCGCGCGGCTTCATCGGTGAGCACAAAAAGATACCGGTAAAGAAAGGTGAGCTGTACCGCAAAACTATTGGGAGCTCCCAATTTTTCCAGTCCTGCGCCTATGCCGTTCATCCCCGTTGTGGCCACGAGCACCAGGGCAGCACCCACTGTCAGGCCAAAGCGGAGCATGATGGAAGCAAAGGAAACCCACCCCCCGGAGATGCCCACCGGTCCGAGGTGTATGAGGACCTCGCTATCGAGAAGCGGATTGAAGATTCCCACAAAGAATGCGAACGGTGCCGCCAGGAGTACCTTTTGGAAGAGATAACCCGGGGGAAGGTTCGCCAGAGCGATGAGCACCACGGGGTAGAGCGTGAAAGGAACCAGGGCGGTTACTTCGTGTTTGGGAAAAGAAACGACGATAAAAATGAATATGAGGGTGGTGACGATCTTGGCGCGGGGATCCAGTCCATGAATGAGAGTCCGCTGGGATGCAAGGGCATCCAGGCGGCTGATATCAAGGAAGGAAGATTCGATTTTTGGCATGCAGCGGTGTCTCAGTCAAAAAGGCACAGCAGACCGGCAAGCCTGCCGTGCCCATGGTCCATGGATTGAAACAGTCATCGATGATGTGGGGGCGATCAAGAAATGCTTTCAACCGCCGCCATTTTTCATGCGCCGCGAATCAAGCCCGCTGCTGATACCTTCTCAAACCGAAACCGATCAGTCCGGCCATGGCCAGGGTCAACATGGCACCGACGATGCCCGAAACAGATGTTCCCCCGTTGACGGAAGGCCAGGATTCCACTTCCTGGACTTTGGCTGCCGGCTCCCGGGGAACGACCTTATCCTGTTCTTGCTCCTTGAAGCCGTAGTCGGGCAAAAAGGCCGTCGCCTTTTGTGCTGCAGCCAGCAGAGCATGGAGCCCGTGCTCCGGCGCTTCCAGTTCTTCTTTCCCCGAAGTGCGTGCCATGGACCATTCCAGACCGTCGGGGCTGGCCGAGGCAAACCAGGAAAGCACGCCTGCTGTAATGAATGCCACCGCCAGCAGCCCAACCAGTACGGGCTTCAAAGAAACCCGCGTCAGCGGCTCCGGTGCTGCAGCCAATTCCATGACTTCCGGACGGGCCTTCCACACGAAAGTCACGACAGCGGCTGTCGCCATTCCCTCCACGATGCCGATGGCCAGGTGAATGGGCTGCATCACGAGCAGAAAGGTGGAGAAGGGCAATTCAGATATGCCCGAAAAGAATGTTTCGAGCACCACGCCCAGGGCTCCCATTTGCAGCGCCAGAATGGCGGAAATCATGGAGCCCGTCAGGATACGCCTGGCGTTTGCGCCTGCACCCACAATATTCCTGAAGATGAAAGGGTATGCAACGAAGCACGGGAAAAAGCCAAGATTGAAGATGTTACACCCAAGCGCCAGAAGACCTCCATCTGCAAAAAAGAGTGCCTGGACCGTCAGGATGGAAGCCATAGTGAGAAAGGCGGCGTAAGGCCCCAGGAGAATCGCCAGGATCATTCCACCTCCCAGGTGCCCGCTCGACCCTGTGGCGGGTATGGTGAAATTGATCATTTGGGCAGCAAAGATGAAAGCCCCCAGGACCCCCATGAGCGGGACTTTGCGGTCATCCAATTCTTCCTTGACCTTCCGGGCGCTGTAAACGGTCAGTCCAGCCGTGGCCGCCCACATGAGACCACCAACTGCAGGGGAAATCAGTGCATCCGCCATGTGCATCGCATCTGTTCCTTTCGTTCAAAAGCATTTATTCCAGACGATTCACCAAGACTCCGCCGAAGAATCGCCGCCCGAACCGACAAAAAAAGGCCAAAAATATCTCCTTTCGGATCCATTTTTGGCCTTCATGACCTGACTCTCGATTGCAAATTTCTTTAATTTGTCGCGCACATTCCTGGACTGGAAAGGCTTCATGCCCCCGGTTTACCGCACCTTACACAGGCGGTGGATCCGTGTCAACAGGTTTCTGTCGAGGGGAGCTCGGGACACTTGCAGGGCAACACCATGTCTACCGGGGTTCAGAAAAAGTTCAGCAGGACCCCGGTCAAGACGGCAAAGCAAAGGACGACTGCGCTTGCCAGCGCGCACGAACCGGCCAGCGTTTTATGGAGCAGGGTCTCAGGGGTTCTCTCCCTGTACCCCAGCAGGAATCCCAGCACGATTCCCGCCAAAAGCCCACCGCCGTGCGCCCAGTTGTTGATGCCGGGAAACAGCAGTCCGAAGGCAAACAGGCCGATGACCCACCCGCCGATTTGCTTGTAGATAGCTTCACCGTAAATCCCTCCACGGCTCTTTCCATAATAGAGCCCCGCCCCGATCAGCCCGCACACCGCAGCCGACGCCCCAAGAGTGAAAGCAACCCCGGCGACATATGAAACCACATACCCCAGGACTCCAGCCAAGGTGTAGATAATGAACATGCGATAGGGTCCATATTCCGCAATCACAAGTGCACCGATCTGCTTGAGAGCCATCATGTTGAAAAGGATGTGGAGGATGCTCGCATGCAGATAGTTAGCGGACAGCAGCGTCCACCAGCGGTGAAACCGGGCGATGGGAATCGAACCCGTTGCCCCCAGGAGCAGGAGGCTCTGATTGTCTGGGGATAAAAAGGAAAAAGGGCTCATGGAGAAGCCCATCCCGCGTGGATTGAGCAAAAGCGACAGAATGAACATCCCCGCATTGACATAAATGATGGTCTGAATGAGCTGGTCCGGATTCTGGAATCCCCGCATCCAGGGGTTATTTTTCCAGCGTGATCCGGGATTGCTGATGCCGCAGTAAGGGCACTGGGGCTCATCTTCACTGATGAGCTTCCGGCAGTTGGGACAGAGGATGGAATGCCTTCCATGTTCTTGCACGAGTTGAATCCCCTTCAATAGGGTTCGGCAGTTAAGGGATTTCAATGCATGGGAATCTCATCCTCGCGAAGGGACGCAAGGGAGACACCCCACAGAGCTTCTGTTGATAACATCGACTCCCCGGGTTGTAAAGGACCGACTCCCCATGGGGTCGGGTATGTAACAGGAGGGCAAAAATAAGATGCTCCTGCGGAGGAAGGGGGACATGGAACTTCCGACGGCAACCTTTTGGAATATGGATTAAAACGTTGACACGACGACCTGAGATGATACATTGATTGGACTGAAAAAAACACTAAATCCCTTTCCACATTTTTCGTGTCCATTCAGCCCGAAAGGGGCCTCCATGACCGTCACAGCCCGCGATGTTATGGATACCGTTTTCTTTACCCTCCGACCCGGCATGTCTGTTGCCGAAGCCGTCAAGATTTTCAAGCTGGCCAGTGAAGAACAGAAATCCAAGAGCTTTGGTCTTCTGGTCACCAACGATCACTCAGAGCTCGTGGGGATGGTTTCCATGTTTGACATCCTCCTCCTCATGCGCCCCAAGCACATTCATATCTGGGGAGAGATGAACGACATGGACGTTGGAGGCTTTCTGGACGAAACCTGCCGCCGGGCCAAGATTGTACGGGTGGAAGACATCATGACCACCGACCTGACCTCGATCACCCCGGATACGCAGCTTCTTTTCATCGTGGACATCATGATCCGAAAGCACATGCGCCGCATTCCCGTCCTGGAAGACGGAAAACTTGTCGGGATCGTGTACATTTCCAAGGTGTTTTACTACCTCATGGAGCGATCCGGCTGCGAGACCACCTGATCTCTTCAGGCCGCCTTCACCGCATCATTTTTTGTGAGCTGACCATGCCCATCATCGACAAAAAAAGCGTCCTGAGTGGTCTCAAGGTCCGAGACGCCATGCGGAGGATTGCCACTCATCTGCATAAACAAGCATCCATCAACGAGGCAGCCAAGCTGCTCATCAAGTTCCGCATCAACTCGCTCCTCATCGTCGATGCAAATGACGAAGTCATCGGGGTGGTTTCCAAGACCAACATCATGGGAGCCTATTACGCGGGCATACCCATCGAGACACCCCTTGAAGCCATCATGATGCCGTCCCCAGTGCTCTGTTCTCCTGAAGACACCCTGGAATCCGCTCTCGACCTCATGCGCACTCACAAGGTTCACCGCGTGTTTGTCACGGGAGATGATCCGAAGCAGGCATCGGGGGTCTTGGCCTATTACGACATTTGCGGACTGCTCTACAGGTATTGCCATAGGTGCGAAAGAAATGTAGCCCGGCCACGGGCGAGTCTTTCGGACAGCAGCATGGCAGATGCTCTCCGGGTCCACGAGGTCATGACTCCTTCGGTCTTCTTCAACCGCAAGGATGAAAGTATCATGACCATCATGGAAGGTCTCGAAGCCGGCAACGTGGGCGCGGTGCTCATCTTGAGCCGCGAGGGGCAGCCCGTGGGGGTGGTTTCCAAAACGGATCTGCTCATGGCCTACAAACGCGGGATCTCTCCGGAAGATCCCGCAAAATCCATCATGAACAGCCCGGTCCGGTCATGTGATTACGACGATCCGCTGGTTCTCGTCATACGAGAAATGGTTTTTGCTGACGTTCAAAGGCTCTTCATTCACAGGGAAACCCCTGCAAACATCGTGGGGGTGCTCTCACTCTCGGATGCCGCCCGCATTCGATCGGGGTCTTGCCGTGCCTGCCTCAGCAGCCGCATCGAGGTTTTGGACGGCCCTTGACCTCCCCGCATCAAATATGTATCTGCCGGACCCACTCCCCGGCTACTGCCCCCCTTTTGACGCTTTCGAGCTTAGAGAAGTTTAGACATATAGGGGTTGGAAAACTTCTGAAAGTGCGTTACTATTTGTACATTTTGATCGGATAACTATTTAAACTTTCAATGAAATTAATGAATGCTATGCCTGTTCACGGTCTAAGAAGAATGTTCCCCTGGATGGCCCTGCTTTTTTTCAGCGCCATCGCTGTGCTGTTGTGGCAGGCACAAAACAGGCATGAACGCCAAATGATGCTTCACCTCCTGGAAACCACCGCAGACCAGCTCCGGATACGCATTGAAGGGCTCATCCACGCGCGCATCGCATCCCTGGAAATTCTGGCCGACCGGTGGGTGGAGCGAGAGCCCCCCGATTTCAGGAAAGAGCGTTTCCTGGCGTTTGCCGCCTCTTTGTATCGACGCTATCCCGGGTTCACATCCCTCCACTGGATGGACCCCGAAGGCACCGTCCGCTGGGTTTACCCCGAGCATGAAAATTCCCAGGCAAACGGAAAAAATGTTTCTGCGCATGAGGATCCCCGCTACGCTGAAACCCTTAAGAAGGCGATGGAAGAACGGCATTACGCCGTGACGCCCGCCATGGATCTCTACGAAGGAGGAACCGGGTTCGAAGTGCTCCTTCCCCTGATGCACGACGACAGACTCCAGGGCTACCTGGCTGGGGTCTTCCGCATGGACACTCTGCTGAATATTTCCGTGTCCGGTAAAATCTTTGAGACCTTTCGAGTCATCCTTTCCGAGGGGGAGCAAACTGTCTATGACTCGCGGAAGACACTCGGAGGGCATGGGGAAGCCGGCGGATCCGACCCGCTCCAGGTGGTCCGGGAAATTTCTTTTGCCGATCGGACATGGCAACTGCGTCTCGAGCCCACCGGGGAGCTCCGCAGTGCGGAACGGACACCCAATCTCGCCTACCTCGCCTTTGGACTGGCCTTGTCGGGAGGCCTTGCACTTCTCCTTCACCAGCTCATCCGACGCGTCGAGCTGTACAAGGGATCCCGGGACCTGGCGCTCCACGAAGTCAGCGAGCGCAAGAAGGCGGAAGACGCTCTGCGGGAAAACGAGAAAAAACTGAAGGCCGCCATGAACGAACTGAGTGCCGCCAACGTGGAGATGGAATCTTTTGTCTACACGGTCTCTCACGATCTCAAGACACCCATCGTCACCATCGAGGGATTCATCGGGGCACTGAGAGAAGATTACGGACAGGTTCTGACAGGCGATGCGGAGAAATATCTTCGGTACATGAGCGATGCCGCCCTCAAGATGGAATCTCTCATCAACGACCTGTTGAATCTCTCGCGCATTGGCAGAATGACTGAAGAGAAAACGCTTTTTCCCATGGGACCCATCGTCCACCAATCGCTGGAGCTGTTGAAGCCTCGAATCGACGCCCGCGGCATTCAGGTCACTGTCCAGGAAAACCTCCCGGAGGTGTATGGCGAAAGCAAACGCATCGCCCAGGCAGTGGACAACCTGCTGTCCAATGCCGTCAAGTACATTGGACCAGACAATCCCGCGCCGCGCATCGAGATCGGGGTACGGAAAGAGGACGGGGAGAACGTCTTCTACATCCGCGACAACGGCATGGGGATCGAGGAAGCCTATTTCGAAAAAATATTCAAAATATTCCAAAGGCTTCCATCGGCAAAGCGGGTGGAGGAAGGGACCGGCATGGGATTGACCATTGTCAAACGCATCATCGAGTACCATGGCGGCAGGATCTGGCTGGATTCCAAGCCCGGTGAGGGAACGACCTTCTTTTTCACCCTCGGTTCATCTTAAGGATTTCTTGCCATGAACAGTTATTCAGCTCATGTTTTGATCATCGAAGATGAGGAAGCTCATGCGGAGCTGACCAAGCGGGCCATCCGCAAAGCCGGGCGGGCCACCCGCATCGATGTTGTGGGCGACGGTGAACAGGCCCTTGAATATCTTTTCAACCAGGGCGCCTACAGCGACCGCACGGAATACCCTCCCCCATCCCTGATCCTCCTCGACCTGAAGCTCCCCGGCATCGACGGTATCGAGGTTTTGAAAAGGATCAAGGAAGACGTCCGATTGAAAAAGATCCCGGTGATCATGCTGACGACGTCTCAGAGAGAAGAGGACATTGCGGCATCCTACAGTCATTATGCCAACAGCTATCTCACCAAGCCCGTGGGATTCAAGGAGTTCGAAGACAAAGTCATGCAAATCGATTACTATTGGATGAGCCTCAATGAATCACCGAAGACAACCGATAAATAGGCATGTATACAGGCATGGCATGCGGACAGTGTACGGAACCTGAAAGGTTATGAAATTGGAAGAACCGCTGAACATAGTCATCATAGAAGATGAGGAACCTCATTTTCAGCTCATGAAGCGAGCGATCCTGAAGACATATCCCCATTCCAATGTCCACTATTTTGAAGAAGCGACGGCATGCTTCGAGAAAATCAACGAGATTCACCCCGATATCATCATGGTGGACTACCTGATGCCGCGAATGAACGGCATCGAATTTTTGGAAGCTCTTCAGGCCGGGGGCATGAATATTCCTGTCATCATGATCACCGGGCAGGGCGACGAAGGGATCGCCGTCAAGGCCATGAAGCTCGGGGCTTCGGATTACCTGGTAAAATCCTCCGATTTCTTTGCCCAGGTTCCCCGCCTCATCGAGCGTGTCATGCGGGAGAGACACCTCAAGAATACCCTGGACGAAACGGAAAAGCGCTTCAGAGACCTGGCGGAAGGGACTTCAGACTGGATCTGGGAAGTGGACATGGAAGGTCGCTATGTCTACTCCAATCCCATGGTGGAGCGTATCACGGGCTACACGACGGAAGAGATTCTTCAGAAGCACTTTTACGACCTCTTTCCGACCAAGGAGAAGGAAAGCCAGCGGCGCGTCACCTTTCAAGTCATGCAGGAGGGAAAGCCTCTCACCGGCTTTGTCAACCGTATCCTGCACAAACAGCAACGGGAAGTCATTCTGGAAACGAACGGCGTCCCCATCGTGGACAAACTGGGGAAGCTCTGCGGATATCGGGGCATCGACCGGGATATCACGCGGAGAAAAAGAACGGAAGAGGCCCTGCGGGAGAGCGAGGAGCGCTTCCGGAGCATCTACGAGGAATCCCCCATCGGCATCGGACTCTATAGCGCATCGGGCACCCTCATCGACGTCAATGAGGCAAGCCTCAAAATTTTCGGCATTTCCGATGCCGCGCGTCTTCAAAAGGTGAATCTTTTCAAGGACCCCAATCTGCCGGCCGGCATGGGCGAAAAACTCCGCCAGGGCCAAAGCGTGCGTTATGAAATCCCCATAAACTTCAGGAAAATCAGGGAGCAGAATTTTTTCGAAACGCGGAAGACCGAAACCATCTATGCCGATATCCTGATCACTCCTCTCTACGATGGTGGCCAGATCCAGGAGTATTTGGCCCAGATCCAGGACATCACGCACCGCAGGCGGGCCGAAGAGGCGCTCAAGATCTCTCACCAATTTCTGGAAATTTCCAACAGAGACCTGGACATGCCCGTGCTCCTCCAGGAATATGTGACGGAATTGAAGCGATTCACTCAGTGCGCCGCTGCGGGAATACGCATCCTTCACGAAGATGGGAGCATACCGTATCAGGCATGGGAAGGCTTTCACCCCGATTTTCTCGAACAGGAAAACCTTCTTTCCACGGCCTGCCATGACTGCCGGTGTACCAGCATTGCCGGAGGAAAATCGGATTTCCACTGGTCCTGCAGCACCCGCGGCGGATCATTGCACATCTCCAGCAGCTCCCGATTTCTCGCCAGCCTGACTGCAGAGGAAAGACGGAACCTCCGCAACAAATGCAAGGAGTTCGGTTTTGAGACGCTTGTATTGATCCCCATCCGCTGGGAAAATTCGATCCTCGGTCTGATCCACCTGGCAGATCCCAGAGAAAATGCCGTCCCTCTTGAAATGGTGGAGGTGCTGGAAGGGGTTGCCATGGGACTGGGAACTTCCATTAAACGCGTCCAGGCGAAAGAGGAGCTGAGCCGGGCTCATGATGAGCTCGAACTGAGGGTACAGAGGAGAACCCGAGAGCTTGCTCTGGCCAACAAGATGCTGACGGAAGAAATCGAAGAGCGCAAAAAGGCGGAAGAAGCGCTCCGCCAAAGCTCTGAAAAGCTGAAACTTTTTGCCTACTCCGTCATGCACGACTTGAAAAGCCCGGCCATAGGCATTCACGGGCTGACGAAGCTCCTGCAAAAGCAGTATGCCTGCCAGCTGGATGAAAGAGGAAAGCGTTATTGCGATCAAATCACCAAGGCATCGGAGCTGAGCGCGGCCCTGGTGGAAAAGATCAACAATTACATTGCCAGCAAGGAAGCACCCCTGGAGATGGAAAGGCTGCATTCCTCGGACTTGTTCCAATTCATACGGAACGAATTCACTGAACGGATGCAGGAGCGTCACATTCGATGGACTGAGCCGGAATACGATGTGGAGATATTGGCAGACCGCCTGTCACTGCTCCGGGTCATCCGGAACCTGGTGGACAACGCTTTGAAATACGGAGGCGAAAAGCTTTCATGCATTCGCATCGGCCACGAGGCGTCCCACGATTTTCATACCTTTTCTGTCGAGGATGACGGCATCGGGATCAAGAAGGAAGACTGTGAAAAAATTTTCGGCCTCTTCAAACGCCACACGAGCTCCAGCGGTGTGGCGGGAACGGGCCTGGGGCTCAGCATCGTGCGGGAAATCGCTGAGCGGCACGGAGGCAAAGTCTGGGCGGAGCCCGGACAGGGAGGTGGAACCGTCTTCTACATTGCCCTTCCTCGGAAGGAGCCTGAAGAGCGATCCCTTTCCCTGGTCGGATGATCCGTGCAGCAACGGTCATGAAAACGACGGTGTCCACCCCCGTCAATAAAATCCCCCTGCCCCCTTTGCAAAAGGGGGGAAAACGCAACGCTTCCCCCTTTATCAAAGGGGGATTGAGGGGGATTTTCACGGTAATCAGCATGTTGTCGTTGAGTGCGAAACAGAACACGCATAAGGAGCAAAAAATGCCCGAATTCACGTATCAGGATCCCTTTCCCCTCGGAAAAGACAACACAAAGTACAGACTGCTGAGCAAAGATTATGTTTCGGTCGCCAATTTTGAAGGAAAAGAAATCCTCAAGGTCGATCCCGAAGGGCTGACTTTCCTCGCCAATAACGCCATGCGGGATGTTTCTTTCCTGCTCCGGCCCGCACACCTGGAAAAAGTGGCCGCCATTCTGGATGATCCTGAATCTTCACCCAACGATCGTGGTGTGGCTGTCGCCATGCTGCGGAATGCCGAAGTCGCCGCCAAAGGAGTCCTTCCCCTTTGCCAGGACACGGGAACGGCCACCATCGCCGGTAAGAAGGGCCAGCAGGTCTGGACGGGCGTCAACGACGCAGAATATCTTTCCAAAGGTGTATACAAGACCTACACGGAAGAAAATCTTCGGTATTCCCAGACCATACCCCTGAACATGTACGACGAGAAGAACTCCGGCACCAACCTTCCCGCTCAGATCGACCTCTATGCCACGGACGGCATGGAATACAAGTTCCTTTTCGTAGCCAAGGGGGGCGGTTCGGCCAACAAGACCTACCTTTACCAGGAAACCAAGGCTCTGCTGAACCCCGCAAGCCTGGAAAAATTCCTCGTGGAAAAGATGAAAACCCTCGGCACGGCAGCGTGCCCCCCCTATCATCTGGCCTTCGTCATTGGCGGGACATCGGCGGAAGTGTGCTTGCGCACGGTCAAGTACGCATCCACGGGCTACCTGGATGCTCTGCCGACCGTGGGCAATGAAGGGGGCCAGGCCTTCCGTGATTTGGAACTGGAAGAAAAGCTGCTCCAGGCCGCCTGCAAGTGTGGCTTTGGAGCCCAGTTCGGCGGCAAGCACTTCGCTCTCGATGTGCGTGTCATACGCATGCCCCGCCACGGAGCCTCCTGCCCTGTGGGCATGGGAGTATCCTGTTCGGCGGACCGAAACGTCAAGGCCAGGATCAACAAGGACGGCATCTGGCTGGAAGAGCTCGAAGCCAATCCCGGCCGTTTCATCCCCGAGAAGTACCGTGGCAAACACGAGCATGGGGTCGTGAAGATCGATCTCAATCGCCCCATGAAAGAGATCCTCGCCGAGCTGACACTCTACCCCGTGACTACCCAGCTCTCCCTTACGGGCACCATCATTGTCGGCCGCGACATCGCCCACGCCAAGCTCAAAGAGCGCATCGACAGAGGGGAAGGACTGCCCCAGTACATGAAGGACCATCCCATTTATTACGCGGGTCCCGCCAAGACGCCGGCGGGCATGCCCTCGGGCTCCTTCGGCCCCACCACGGCAGGCCGCATGGACTCTTATGTCGATCTTTTCCAGGCCCACGGCGGTTCCCTCATCATGATCGCCAAAGGCAACCGCAGCCAGCAGGTGACGGATGCGTGCAAGAAGCACGGCGGCTTCTACCTGGGCTCCATCGGCGGTCCCGCCGCACTTCTGGCCCAGGAGAACATCAAGAAGGTCGAGGTGCTCGAATACCCCGAACTGGGAATGGAAGCCATCTGGAAAATCGAGGTGGAGGATTTCCCGGCTTTCATCCTGGTGGACGACAAGGGGAACGACTTCTTTCAGCAGCTCACCTGCTGAAATGGCTGAATAGGTGAAAAACTTCATTTTCACGCGGAGCCGCAGAGGGCGCAGAGTCTATTGCCACTTGCTCTTCACCGCGCTCTCCGCGTCTCTGCGTGAGTCAAGAAGGGCAACTTTTCAAGCGAAGCAAGTATAGTTTACTGACTTTCCTTCGCCCTGGCCTTTTCCTTCGCTTCCACGACGCAGTAGAGGCCTTTCCCGGTCATGGCCGGTTTGAAGCACTGGTTATCCGAAAGGCAGGTCGACTTGCGGGTATCGCCCGATTTCCACCGGTTGACGAGGTGCGGTTCGCGGATGAGAGGGCGCGAAAGGGAGACGAAGTCCGTCAGTCCCTCCTCCACGAGCTTTGCAGCCACCTCGTAGGACCGGATGCCCCCCACAACCATGAGGGGTATTCGGATCTTTTCCTTGAACAGGCGGGCTTCCTGCCGGTAGTAAACCTCTTTGTCCGGTGATTCCAGCTTCCCTACCCGCACGGGACTGAGCTTTGCCCCGGAATGAGCGGTTCCTCCACTCAACTCGACGGCATCCATCCCGGCCTGTTCCAGGAGGGAAGCCACGCGGACCATTTCCTCGGCGCTCAGGCCTCCTTCCACAAAGTCCTGGGCATTCATCTTGATGAGCACCGGAAAGTCGGGGCCTACGGCTTTGCGTATGCTGTCGTAGACTTCCAGGACAATGCGCGCCCGGTTTTCGATGCTTCCGCCATAGGCATCCTGTCTTTTATTGTAAAAGGGAGACAGGAACTGGCTCAAACAATAGCCATGGGCGCTGTGGATCTGGACGGCATCGAAACCGGCCCTCTTTGCCCGCTCGGCTGCCTGACGGAAGGCATGGACAAGGCGGGAAATGTCTTCCAGGGTGGCTTCCCGGCCACGAGACCCCTTTTCTCCCTCCCAGACGGAGGGGCCGAGCGGGGGCAGACCTGTCAGCGCCTCTGCGGCGTTACAGCCGGCATGCGCCAGTTGGAGGGCTATTTTGCCGCCGGCGTGGTGGACGGCAGCCGTCATGCTCGCCAGAGCGGGTATCAGAGCGTCGTCATAAATCCCGAGCTGCCCGGGTCCTGCCTGTCCCTCGCGGCTGACATACGCATGCCCGGAAATGATCAAACCGACTCCTCCTTCCACGAGCTGCACCATATAATCGGTAAGCTTTTGAGTGCAGGAACCATCTTCTGCCGCCATTCCTTCCCAGGTGGCGGAACGCACGAAACGATTCTTCAGGGAGAGACTGGAGATGCGCATGGCATCGAAAAGATTGGACATGATCTGCCTTCCTCCATCAGAAAATGTTTTTGAAATTTAATGGGATCAAAAGGTTAAACTCCCATTCCAGGCTTATCATCATCACATGAGTACTTGCTTTGCACCACAAATATGAGCACAATACTTCAAATACAAAAAAAGCGAAAGGACAGCTGGCGCCGACAGGCTCCGGAGCATTTGAGTCCTCACGAGACAGCGAAATTACGGTCATCTCCAGAACAAGCTTCTGCAGAGGACGATGCGGAAGCGTTTTTCATCCAAACCTTTTGAGGTGGACGCCAACAGGTATGCACAAGGATTCGAATCAAGAGCTGAAACGGAAGGCCGCCATCAAAGCGGTGGAATGCATCGAAAGCGGTATGGTCGTGGGAATCGGCCATGGCAGTACCGCCATGGAAGCGCTTCATTGCCTGGCGTCTCATTTGAAAGATGGCCGGCTCCAGAGCATAGTGGCTGTGCCCTGTTCGACCCTGATGATCCAGGAGTCACAGCGCCTGGACATCCCTCTCAGCACGCTGGATGAACATCCCGTCGTGGATCTCACCATCGACGGCGCGGATGAGGTCGATCCACAGCTGAATCTCATCAAAGGGGGAGGCGGTGCTTTTTTGCAGGAAAAAATCCTGGCGGAAGCCAGCCGACGGGAAATCATCATCGTGGATGAAACGAAGCTCTCGCCGACGCTGGGGATGCGCTGGGCCGTCCCCGTAGAGGTCATCGACTTCGGCTGGCGGTCTCAGGCCGATTATCTCGAAAGTCTGAGCGCCCGTGTGCGGCTGCGTCGCGATGCCTCGGGCAGTCCCATCCGGACGGATCAAAACAACCTCATTCTGGACTGTAACTTTGGCCCCATCACGGATCCCGCAGCTCTCGCCGTCCGCATCAAGGGGCGCGCCGGCATCGTAGAGCACGGTCTTTTCCTCAGCCTGGCCTCGGAAGTCATCGTTGGCTGCTCCAACGGGGTGCGTCGGCTCACGAGATAAAGATCACCCCGGATGGATGAGGAAACATGATGAACCCCACAGCTCAAGGACATCCTGCCTGGCGCTCGCGAAGCGATGCGCTCCATGTAAAGGAAGCTTCATGGAAATGACCTCGTGCCGACCCGTTGAAAACCGTCGAAGCACTTTTTTGAAAGCGTTTATACTTTTCGCCCTCATCCTGACGGCCTACATCACCGTTCGCCATACCCCAGCTCGTCACTATCTCGACGGTGAGGTTCTGACCGCGTTCGTAGACAGCGCCGGTTTTTGGGCGCCTGCCGTTTTTCTTCTCATTTATACGGTGGGCGTCACTCTTTTTGTCCCCGCCACGGTTTTCATGGCCCTCGGAGCCGCTCTTTTCGGGCCTTACTGGGGATTCCTCTATCTCATGGCAGGCGCTCTGTGCGGGGCTACAGTGGGATTTTGTATCGCACGCTACCTCGGGCGTGGGTTCATTGCGTCGGTAGGGGGACCCTGGCTGAGGAAATACGATGAAGCCATCGCCCGCAATGGCTTTGCCACAGTCCTCTACCTCCGCCTCATGTATTCCCCCTTTGCTCCAGTGAACTTCGGGATGGGACTGAGCAAAATCAGCTTTTGGGACTACTTCATTGGAACCGCCCTGGGCATTTCCGTTGAAACCTTCGTCTTCAGCTCACTCTTCGGGACTCTGCGGCAAATTTGGATGTCAGGTAACTGGCAGGAGCTTTTTTCCCTCAAAGTGCTATCCCTTTTCGGCCTTTTTGCCGCTTCATTTCTAATTCCCGTAGTCGTCAAAAAATTCAGCCGAAGGAGCGGAGATGTCTAAGACGATGGAAAATCGGAGGAAATGCCCTTGCTTTGAAGGGAGGGCGATGCATTCCTGCTGGAAGTCGCCGGGACGGCGGAGCCTTTTTGCTCCTGCCGTCCATGACGTGCATGAGTCTGAAGGAAAAGGACGCCTCACCGTTTGACGATGAGAATGGGCGCCTTGCATTTACGAACGACTTTTTCGGCAACGGAGCCCATCAGCGCATCCAGAATGTTGCTCTTTCCATGAGAGCCCATGACCACAAGGGAGAAATCACCGATTTCCTTCTCCATGGCCAGGATCTGCGCGAAGGGAACCCCGACCCGGACGAAGGTCTGGACCCTCAGTCCGGCATCCTCCAATTCCCTGGCCAGGTCGGTCATGCTCTTTTGCGATTGGTCCTTCAACTGCTCCAGAATTGAGTCGACGTAGCCAGCCTCGATGAGGGTTCGATCATCGATGGCATGCAGTGCGACCACCTCCTCAGCACCGGCCGCTTTCAATTGTTTGATATGCTCCAGAGCCTTCTTGGAGATGTCCGAAAAGTCTGTGGGAAAAAGAATTTTCTTAAACATTTTCATTCCTCCTTTGGTCAAAAGATGCGCTGCGCAGTGGTGAGAAAGGATGATAAACTTTAATAAATATCATATCCCAACCACCGCCGGCGTCAACTCTCTGTTCAAAGGCTCTGAGATTGACACTTTATGCAGCCGCCGGCTCGTGCTCAGAGATCGGTATCTGCACCGAACCTTCGAAGGGCAGGAGTAGCCCAGACCCTCTGCCACCCCTGAATAAATGTACTTCGTGAGGTATAAAATTTTAGAGTGGATGAATCCCGGTTTTTTGTAGGAGCGGCATCCTGCCGCGACTGGCTTACCGTCGCGGCAGGATGCCGCTCCTACAAAGATGAAGATTTCAATCCTCAATGCGTATAGTTTGTCTTGACGAACGTTTTTGTTCAGGCATTCAATTTGGCGCCAAAACTGGTCCCTACGGAAAGCGCCGTCCTGATGAGGGGGGAATCCAGGGGCACCAGCCGCTGCCTCCCAGCCACATCTTTCAGAGGCACCGCCACCATTTGGGTTCCATTCAGGGCTGCCATGTGATTGAATTGTCCCGTGGCGACGAGGTCCATGGCTTTCACGGCCAATTGGGTCCCCAGCAACCGGTCGCTCGGCGATGGAGAACCTCCCCTCTGCACGTGGCCCAGGATAGCAACACGGCACTCAATGCCCGTTTCTTTTTCCAATTGGTCGGCAATGACGTGGCTGACTCCTCCCAAACGCACCGGATCGGGACTGTCTTCCACGATGCGCTTGATCGTCTGCTTCCCCCCTGCAGGCAGGGCACCTTCAGCCACTGCAATGATGCTGAAGCGTCGGCCGAAGTGACTCCTTTTTCGAATCATGCTGGTGATTTCTTTGATATCGTATGGAATCTCCGGGATGAGAATGACATCGGCACCGCCTGCTATCCCGGATTCCAGGGTGAGCCAGCCGGCATTTCTTCCCATGATTTCCACCAGCAGCACCCGGTGATGGGACTGGGCGGTGGTATGCACCCGGTCCAGTGCTTCCGTGGCAATGGCCCGCGCCGAATCGAATCCAAAGGTGATGTCCGTTCCTTCGATGTCCTTGTCGATGGTTTTGGGTAATCCCACAATTTTGGCGCCTTTCTCAGCGAGCAACCCCGCAATGGTCATGGTGCCGTCCCCGCCGACACAAATCAAGGCATCGAGTCCGAGATCCTCATACAGCTCCATGCACTGCTCGGATACATCCACCTTGACCGGCTCGTTGCACTCCGTCACGGTAAACTCAAAGGGATTCGCCTTGTTGTCCGAGCCGAGGATGGTTCCGCCCTGGGTAAGGATCCCGGACACGCTCTCGAAGCTCAAAAGGCTGAACCGCTTTTCAATGAGTCCCAAAAATCCGTCGTGGAACCCGATCACCTCCATGCCATGTTCATTGATGGCGCATTTAGTGACGCCGCGGATGACCGCGTTCAATCCAGGACAGTCGCCCCCCCCAGTCAAAATGCCGATTTTCTTCTTGCTCATGCAGCCCCCCTTCCTTGCTTCTTGTCATAATTGTTCCATCAGTAATCTCTTTGTAAGCGTGACGGGGAGTTAAAGAAAGGAAAAAAATCCTGGATTGGACACCCGATTTTGCCGAGGGCTTCGGAATCGCGGGCATAATTTTTCCCATTTATTGTCCAACAAGGCTATAAACTGCGCGGCCGTGCCATGGATATCCGGTGGAATAGCTGGAAGCTCGGGAAAAGAAAGTGTTATACTTTATGCCCAAAAAGTGAGATTCTGCAGAGCCGACAACGACTTCGATGCACAACCGGAAACAGCATGCCAAAGAGCAAGAAGATTTTCAAAATGAATCAATGGGGATACCATTCGGCATGCCGGATCCGGAGCGGGGGACTTTCCGACATTCCACAATATCCGGTTATCCTCACGAGGCCCCTGCGATCTCCACGGAGGTGCCATGACCATTCTTGAAGCACAGCAACTCACAAAAACCTATCGCTTGGGAGATCGTGAGATCTGCGTTTTGGACGGGGTGTCCGTTGCCGTGGCGGAGGGAGAGTTCCTCGTCATTCAAGGCAGCAGCGGAAGCGGGAAAACCACGCTCCTTACCCTCCTGTCAGGGCTCGACAAGCCCACTTCCGGCCGCATCCTCCTGGAAGGTATAGACATTACGGACTTCAAGGAAGAGGAGCTCGCCCCCCTCCGCAACACGTCCATCGGCTTCGTCTTCCAGTCTTTCCACCTGGTTCCTTCCCTTACGGCAATAGAGAACGTCATGTTCCCCGCCGAGCTAAGGCACGACCACGACGCCGAAGAAAAAGCGAACATTCTGCTGCGGCGAGTGGGATTGCTGGACCGGGCCGGCAATTTTCCCCATCAGCTTTCAGGAGGCGAGCGACAGCGGGTGGCCATCTGCCGGGCCCTCATCAACAACCCCAAAATCGTTTTTGCCGACGAGCCGACGGGAAATCTTGATTCCTCCAACGGCAAGGCCATCCTGGACCTGCTCCTGGAGCTCCAGAAAGAGCGCCGGGCCACCCTGATCCTGGTGACCCACAGCCAGGAAATCGCTCGAACATCCGACCGCATCATTTTCCTGAAGGACGGCAGGATTGCCGCTCACGGCCTCGGCAGTCATCAGGGCGGTCGGGATGGCTTCAGCGAGCAGCACCATGTTTCATAAATCTTTTATCCGGCGTCAGCTCACCCGTTCGAGACAGCAGACCGTAGTGTTCGTGCTCTGTGTCGTGCTCTCCATGGTCACCCTCATCGCCCTGGACAGCTTCAGTCGCAGCGTGAATGAATCCATGCTCATGGATGCTCGAACCCTCCATGCGGGCGATATCATCATCCACTCCCATTACGATTTCTCACCCACATTGGATGATGCAGTAGGATCCCTGGTGAAACAGGGACTTATTCAGGCGGCCAGGGTCTACGATCTTTATTCCGTCGTCCGCACCGCAGGAGACAAAGACTCCCTCCTGGTGGATCTCAAGATCGTGGAACCGGGCTACCCCTTTTACGGTGCTGTCGAGCTGAAGTCTCAACGCCCCTTGGAAAAAGTGCTGACCCAGGGAAATATCATCGTTGAACAGGGAGTTCTGGACCGCCTGCACCTCCAGGCGGGAGACACCCTGAACGTGGGCGAGGCGACCCTCATGATCGCCGATGTTGTCCTCCATGAACCCGACCGACCGGTAAACTTTTTCTCCCTGGGACCACGCGTATTCGTTTCGAGCAGGGACCTCGAAGCTCTGAATCTGGTCCAGAAGGGAAGCCGGGTGGACCACCTGTATCTCCTCAAGGTCCAGGACCCCGGGAACGTCGACCGACTGGCGGCCGAACTGCGCGACGTGGCGACGCCGGACCGGGAGAGGGTCGACACCTACCGGACAGCGGGTTCACGCATCAAGCGTTTTTTCGATAATTTTCTGTTTTTCCTGGACCTCATCGCCATCTTCACCCTGCTCCTGGCCGGAATCGGCATTCAGAGCGCCGTCACTGCCTTTCTCCAGGAGAAGGAAAAGACCGTCGCCATCATGAAGGCGGTGGGCGCCACCAATCGGTTCATCACTCTGCAGTTCATTGTGGTGCTGTGTCTTTTGGGGTTGGCGGGAACGGTATTGGGTGTCCTCCTGGGTTTTTTCCTCCAGAATTTCCTTCCCTTCGTGTTCCAGGGCCTGCTCCCCCAGAACATCCGTACGGGCATTTCGGGATGGGCCGTTTTGAAGGGTTTTTTTCTGGGGGTCTTCGCCGTGGCCATTTTCACCTCCCTGCCCCTCTACCGACTGCGAGACCTCAAACCTGCCGTCATTTTCAGGAAGGAAGAAACCGGCAATCGGCGCGGACTCCCTTTTTACCTGACAGTTCTTGGAGTGGTGCTGGTTTTTGCGGCAATGATCCTCTGGCAGCTCCGGGATGTCAGGATTGGGCTCTATTTCATTTCGGGAGTCGGCGTCCTCATCGCTCTCGCAACACTCCTGAGCGAGGCCGTGCTTCTCTCCATCCGGAAAAGAAAAATAAAATCCCTCCCTCTGCGGCAGGCTTTCAAAGGGCTTTTCCGCCCCCGCAACGCCACCAAAGCCGTTATCGTCACACTGACCGCATCACTTTCGGTCATCTTTTCCATCACACTGCTAGATAAAAACCTGGACGCCAATTTCATCCAGTCCTACCCGGAGGACGCTCCCAATGTCTTTTTCCTTGACATTCAGACATCGCAGTTGGAAGCCTTTTCCAGGGAATTGGGAATCCAGGCGGAATACTACCCGGTGGTGCGGGGCCGCATTCGTTCCATCAATGGAGAACCGGTCGATGTGGCCCGGGAATGGCAGCGGCGGGGAGACAACCTCGCCAGGGAGTTCAACCTCACCTACCGGGATTATCTGTTGAAGGATGAAGCCCTTCTCCAGGGGGAAAGCCTCTTTCGTACAGGCGTAGAGGGCGTGCAGGTCTCGGTCCTCGATACGTTCGCGGAAGCCAACGGCATCAAAATGGGAGATCGCATTGCCTTCAATATCCAGGGAGTCCCCCTGGATACGACCGTCGTGAGCATCCGAACACGCACGAAGGAATTCATTCAGCCCTTTTTTTATTTCGTTTTTCAGGAAAAGGTTCTGAAGGCTGCGCCTCAAACGGTTTTCACCGCTGTGCGCCTTCCGCCCCGCGAGATATCCGCCATTCAAAACAGGATGGTCGCCTCCTTTCCCAACGTCAGTGTCATCGATCTCACGGAGACCGTCCAGGTTTTTGCCAGAATCCTGGGAAAGCTTTCGGGCATCACACGCTTTTTCACTCTCTTCAGCATCATCGCCGGGGTCCTCATCCTCGTGAGCTCCGTACTGGCCACTCGGTTTGTCCGCACACAGGAAACCGTCTACTTCAAGATCCTCGGAGCGCGAAGAAGCTTCATCCTGAAAGTGCTCACCCTGGAAAACGGGATTTTGGGATTGTTGAGCGCCCTCATCGCCCTGCTCCTCTCCCAGGCGGGAAGCTGGACGATCTCCCGGTGGATCTTCGACATCGCCTACCATCCCTTCCCCCTGTGGAGCCTGCTCATGATTTTTTCAACGCTCGCCCTGGTGGTGGCGGTTGGGCTGGTTTCATCCATTTCTATTCTCAGGCAGAAACCGGTCATCTTTTTGAGAGAACAGACGGAGGAATAATCCATGACAAAGCGATTAATCTTGCTGAGCCTCGTTCTGTCGACCTGCCTGCTGGTGCTTGGCCTGGGTGCCCACGCCAGCGGGGCCGGGGTGCTCGAGGCCGGGTCTCAACGGAACACTCCGAAGGGTGAGGGAGTGATTGTCGCCATGGGGAACAGCCTCACGGCGGGCTACGGTATTTCCGAAAGCGAGGCCTATCCCGCCCTCCTGCAAAAGCAACTGGCTGTCGACGGATACGCCTGCCGGGTCGTCAATGCGGGCATCAGCGGAGAAACCAGCAGCGGCGCATTGTCCCGTGTGCAGTGGATTCTGACGCTGAAGCCGGATATCGTGATCCTGGAAACAGGAGCAAACGACGGATTTCGGGGAATCGACCCGGTCCTGGTGGAAAAAAACATCGACGAAACCGTCCGTATCCTTCATGAGAGTGGCGCGACCGTCGTGCTGGCAGGAATGCAGATCGTTCGAAATCTGGGCAAGGAATACACGGATGCCTTCAACGCTATCTATCCGCGGGTCGCCCAGAAGCACGGGGTGATCCTCATTCCCTTTTTCCTGGAGGGAGTGGCGGGAGAACCGGAATTGAACCAGGCGGACACCATTCATCCCACGGCCAGGGGGTATGAAATCATCACCAAAACGGTATATCCCTACGTCGTAAAGGCCATCGAGAAGCGTAAGGCAAAGGGGCCCCAAAATCCGTGAGACGGCAGTGAGCATCCACAGCATGACAAAGACTCTGCCGTGCCGCTGAGCGGCCTTGCCCAATGGTGTTGACTTAACGTCACCCCGGTGAAAACCGGGGTCCAAAAAATCTTTATTTGCCTGGATTCCGGCTTTCGCCGGAATGACGAAAGTTGGTTAAGTCAACGCCATTGGCGGCCTTGCTCTGGAATCGTCCATCGAAAGCGAATTGGCAAAATATTCGGATCGGCCACTTGATGAACCGCTCCGTCGAGCTTAATATATGAGTCATTCAATTTGAGAGCACATTCACAATCCCTTGAATCACGGCACAACCATCGACATTTTCATTTTTTATAGCTGCTTTTATTGCTACGGCGCAATTCGATTTGTATCCCGGAAGAACGATGGCGGAACGACAACGCGTCCAAGTCAATGACAAGCCGTTGAAGGTATAACTGGAGAGGCAAATCAGGACTGCAGGTTTACTCAACCAAGGAGGGTAAAATGAAGGTATTGGTTCCCACCGATGGCTCGGATCGGTCCATGAAAGCTGTAGAGATGGCAGTGAAAATGGCCGAAAAAGAAAGCGCAGAAGTTACCCTGTTGTCGATAGCCCATTATGCGACGGGCGATTTCGAGGCCTTGCCGGCCGATCTTCAGATCAGATTTGAGCTGGCAGCCAAGAGCGTTCTGGAGAAGGCCAAGGCCCTGTTCGATCAAAAGCAATTGAAAGTCGAAACCCGCCTGGAGTACGGTATTATACCCGGCAACAATATCCTCAAACTGGCAGAGGAAGGCGGTTTCGACCAGATCATTATTGGTAGCACCGGCGTGACAGGATTGACTCGCCTCATCATGGGCAGCACCGCCCTGAAGGTGGCACAGCACGCCCCCTGCACCGTAACCATCGTTCGATAGCTACTTTTCAATCGATTGTGTTGTAACCCAACCCAATGCTCCTCATTTCCGGGAATGACGACATACAAAATATGTCTTCATTCCCAACCGTTATACCTCAAATGGACATCCTTACTTAATGCATCCCCCCGGCGGTGAACCCGAATTCATCTTGCCGGGAGTGCAGATTGGCGAAAATTTCCATCCCATTGGACGGTGCGATTCCCCCCTCAACCTGCCTCCCTCGAGACACTCATCCCCTATTGTTTTCTATTGGGACAAGTGGTAATTCAATCGGTGTTCCAAAGCGTTTCACTTGGCATCTTGCCTGAGACTTTGGTCCTCGGCGGTTCCGCCATTGCTTCGCAGAAGGCCATTGCGAAAAGGAGCTCCCATGCGTTGGCCGTTTCCTTTGTACCTGAATATACGACAGAAGGTCCTGGTTGCGCTCACCCTCTGCATCCTTGCCATCGGCTCCATTGGAATGATGTCCTTCCACAACCTGCAGGCCATCGAGGTGAAGCACCATATCCTTGAAGTGGCCGACGATCTGGGAAACGTTATTCTGGAGATTCGACGTTATGAAAAGAACTATCTGCTGTACGGATCTCCCGAAGATTTGAAGGAAACACACAACTATATCGAGCAGGCCCGGGAAGTTTTGAACAGCATCTCGGACGAGGAGAGCAATCTTCGAGCAGCCCCTCTCATGGGACGCCTGCGTACGGAGCTCGGGACCTACCAGGAGCTGCTGGATCAATTGACGGTCGCCGGCAGCCAGGAGAAACTTCCTCCTGGTGGGGGATTGCTGGAACAGACGCGTGAAAGCGGCAAGACTCTCGTCAATCTCTCTCAGGAACTGAGAGCCCTCGAGCACCATCGCATTCTCTATCTTCTCAATACTCTCAAAGCGCAGCTTTTGTCCTCCCTGGCAATCATTTTACTTCTCGGCCTGTCTCTCGTCTCGGTCGTCGCCAATAAAATTGTTCGCCCCCTGCGCATTATCGAAAATACCACGCTCCGCATCGCCGAGGGGGATTTTCGCCCCATACCGGTCCTCGATACGCGGGATGAAACCCAGAGGGTGGTCGAAGCCTTGAACCGCATGGTTTCAGAACTTGAAAAGCGTCGCAGCCAGCTGGTTCAAGCGGAAAAGCTGTCTTCCCTCGGCATCCTCTCTTCCGGAGTTGCCCACCAGCTCAACAATCCTCTCAACAACATCTCCACCTCCTGCCAGATTCTGCTTGAAGAACTGGACGAGGCAGACAAGGACTTCGCCCGCAGGATGCTCACCAACGTGGAGCAGGAGGTCCGGCGGGCAAGAGACATTGTCAGGGGACTCCTCGAGTTTTCCAGGGTAAAGGAATTCTGTCTGGCGCCCGCTTCCCTGTCCCAGGTCGTCGACCGATCCGTAAAGCTCATTTCCAGCCAGGTTCCCCCCGGAATTGAAATTCTTACGGACATTCCGGATAACCTGGTGCTCCAGCTGGATTTTCAGCACATGCAGCAGGTTTTTCTCAACCTGATCATGAATGCCATCCAGGCCATTGAAAATCCCCCGGGACAAATCCTGCTGCGTGCCGAAATCGATACGACCGGGGAAGCGCCCATGGCGATCGTTCAAGTGAAAGACACTGGAGGAGGCATTCGCCGGGAGCATGTCCGTCACATCTTCGATCCTTTCTTCACCACCAAGGAGGTGGGCACGGGAACCGGCCTGGGGCTTTCCATTGTCTACGGCATCATTCAAAAGCACAACGGGTCCATTTCCGTGGACAGCCGCGAAGGGGAGGGAACCTGCTTCACCATGCGTCTGCCGCTTCCAACGCCCCAGTCTTAAGGAGGATTTCGTCATGCAGGGGGCCAAGATCCTGATTGCGGAAGATGAAGTCATCGCGCGGGAGAATTTACAGCACATCCTGCGCAAGGACGGATACACGGTGGTTTCCGTCGAGCACGGCGCAGCGGCCATCCGTGAGCTGGAAAAGAGTGAATTCGACCTGGTGATGACGGACCTTCGCATGCAGCCCGTCGATGGACTGCAGGTCCTCAAACGGGCCAAAGAGCTCTACCCCAATCTTGAAGTGATCGTGGTCACAGGGTTCGCCACGGTGGGATCGGCCGTCGAGGCCATGCAGCAGGGAGCCTACTATTACGTTCCCAAGCCCTACAAAATCGACGAAGTTCGAATCATCGTACGCCAGGCCCTGGAAAAAAAGTCTCTCAAGCAGGAAGTGAGAGAGCTGCGCGAACGCGTCAAGTGCCGGCAGGATACCCCTCTCCTCATCGGGAACAGCCCCCAGATGGAAATCCTCAAGAAAACCATCGAGCAGATCGCACCGGCTGACTGCAGCGTTCTCATCCTGGGCGAAACGGGAACCGGCAAGGAATTGGTCGCCAAGACCATCCACAGCCAAAGCCTCCGCACCGACCGACGGTTTCTCGCCATCAACTGCGGCGCATTCAGCGAAGAGCTCCTGGCCAATGAGCTTTTCGGCCATGAGAAGGAAGCCTTCACGGGAGCCCGAGGCATCAAAAAAGGCCTCCTCGAGGCCGCACAGGGAGGGACGGTATTCCTGGACGAAATCGGCGATATGCCTCTCTCCATGCAGGTCAAGCTGCTGCGGGTGCTGCAGGAAAAAGCGTTCATCCGCGTGGGCGGCACAGATGAAATTCCCGTCGATATACGCATCCTGGCAGCGACAAACAAGGATTTGAAGCGCGAGGTGGAGCTCGGTAAATTCCGGCAGGATCTCTACTACCGACTGAACGTCATCACCTTGCAAGTCCCTCGCCTGGCCGACCGAAAGGACGATATTCTTCTTCTCTCCCTCCATTTCCTGCGCCGTATTTGCCAGGCCCAGGAGAAGCATATCGAGGCGATTTCAGATGAGGTGATGGACATTCTCCTCTCTTACGAATTTCCGGGCAACGTACGGGAACTGGAAAACATCATGGAACGGGCCGTTACACTGGCTCAAGACAAGACGATCGAGGTCGAGCACCTGCCGCCGGACCTGCGTCAATTGGCCCTTCAAGTCCGAAAGCCCGAGAACCACTTCCTCTCGCTCGAAGAGAACGAGCGGCAATACATCTCCTGGGTACTGGAGCAGGTGGACTACAACAAGACAAAGGCCGCGGAAATTCTCGAAATCGACCGAGTCTCACTTTGGCGCAAACTGAAGCGCTACCATATGGATTGAATCCCCCGTCAACTCTGACCGAGCACGGCTTCCAGAAGGGTCTGAACAGCCTCCGCAAAAACCACTTCGAGACTGTCCGTCACATCGGGCTCCAGGCTCATCGCATCCACTGCATTGGCTTTGGGCAGGACGACGACTTTCACGCCGGCCCTCTGCGCCGCGAGCAGTTTGTCACGAATCCCGCTCACCGGCAGAATCCTGCCGCTGAGGGTCAGTTCCCCCGTGAGGGCCACATCGCGCCGTGCAGGCTTGCGGGTGAGGAGCGAAATGAGGGCAACGGCTATGGTGACACCCGCCGACGGCCCATCCTTTGTCACCGCTCCCGACGGAATATGAATGTGGATATCGCTCCCGCTAAAAAAATCCGGATCGATGGAAAAGTCCTCGGCGTGGCTGCGGATATAGCTCAGAGCGGTTTGGGCCGATTCTCTCAGCACGCTTCCCAGGGAGCCCGTCAAAATGAGCTGCTGGCTGCCTTTCATGATTCCAGCCTCCACGGAAATGATTTCCCCGCCAAACTCCGTCCAGACGAGTCCCGTCGTCACTCCCACCTGCCGCCCGGCCGAGGCGATCTCATGGGTAAATTTGCGGGGGCCCAGGAGACTCTCCAGGAGGGATTCATCCACCTTCAATTCCGGATCGTCTTTTTCATCCCGAACATAAATCCGTGCCAGCTTCCGGCAGACTGTCGCAATCTGCCGCTCCAGGTTGCGCAATCCCGCTTCAAGGGTATAATTCTCGATCAGCTTGTTTAAAGCGCCCTCGGTAAATTCTATCTTTCGACTCGTCAGGGCATGCTCCCGCATCTGGCGGGGGATGAGGTAATGCTTCGCGATCATCCTCTTCTCCCTGGCCGTGTAGCTGGGGAAATGGATGACTTCCATGCGGTCCAGAAGCGGCTCCGGCAGTTTTTCCACCGCGTTGGCCGTGGCAATGAACATGACCCCCGAGAGATCGAAGGGAACATCGAGGTAATTGTCCACGAAGCGCTGGTTCTGCTCGGGATCAAGAATTTCGAGGAGGACGGAGGCGGGGTCGCCTCGAAAATCCTGCCCGATCTTATCGATTTCATCCAGCATGAACACAGGGTTCCTCACTCCTACCCTTTTGATTTCACTGATGATCCGTCCCGGCATAGCCCCAACGTAGGTCCTCCTGTGTCCTCGCAGCTCTGCTTCGTCCCGCAGACCGGCCAGTGAAATCCGAACGAACTCTCTTTGCAGCGCCTGGGCAATGGAGCAACCGACGGAAGTCTTTCCGGTTCCGGGAGGACCGGCAAAACACAGGACCGGACTGCGGGTCATGGTGAGGTGCACTTTCTTTTGGTGGATGCCTCTCACGGTGGCTCGCAGCTCTTCAAGATCGATGGGTTTCGGCAGGTAGTGGGCCGCACCTTTCTGCAATGCATCCACCGCCGAGCTCACGGTGGCATACCCCGTAATCAGGACGATCTCCGGTCGTGGCTCCAACTCCCTGGCATATTCGAGGAGCTGGATGCCGTCCATTTCCTTCATTTTCAAGTCTGTCAACACCAGGTCACAATGATGCTGCTTCAACACTTCCACGGCTTCGAGGCCGTTTGCTGCCGTAAGAACCCGGTACCCGTCCTTCTTGAGAACATAGGCCAGGTTGGTTCGGGCGATCTCTTCGTCATCCACGACAAGGACCTGGAAGTCTGCCACGCTGGAAAGCGTTCGTACGGCAAGATATTCCGCAATGCGCTCCTTGACGAGTTGGAGTCCATGGTGATGCGACTCCAGGATGTTTTCCGCCCGTTTCAGGTCGAGATTGTCATCGGTAAAGGCATGCCAGGGAAGAGCGAGCAGATAGTCGATGTAATTGAGTCCGATGGTGTAATCAGGACTGGAAGCATCCATTTTCTCCAGCCGTTCCAATTCCTTTTGGGCCACAAGGTTTACGGGAGTCGGAAGCTTCGCCTTTTCGATGCCTTTGCGAAGATCATCCAGATCCGTATCCGTCTGTGCCTCTTCTTTCTCCGCATGATCCGACTTCCAAAACATGACCATCAGCTTATCCTTTCCATGAATAAAAGGGTCAACCCGTGAAGCAACCCAACCTCGGAGGTCCTGCTTGTTGCATTATGCAACAAGGCCCCTTCCCCCTGCAACACTCCCAAAAACCCGTTCCCAACAGCCTCTCCAAAATAACATGCCGAGAGCGAAATACAATAAACTTAATTATATCGGATATTTTTATCCGTAAGGCGTGAGCGGCCATACCACAAGCTCTGTAAAAACCGTCGGACTCGAACGCGGGCTATTGCGTATTGCAACACCCTTCAAAAGGAGCCAGACTGACGCTCTTATTGTTTTAAACAATAATTTCATACAGATATCCACCTATCCCTCTCATGGCATAATGCTTGATAAAAACGTTGCTAACAAATTGCAAATTCAAGACCTCGAAAACGCAGGGAATGAAGGAGGTCAGTATGCAGGGAAGAAGCGAAGGAATTGGAGCCAGCGCAATCCGCGAAGGCAGAGAGCGACGGAAAATCCTTGTCTTGGGAAAAGGGGAAACCTTCTCCAGGGATGTCATGGACTATGCCGTTCTCCTTGCCGAGCGCCTCGACTTCGACATCATCGCCCTCAATGTCGCCGCTTCATTGCGGGGAAATTTAGACTCGCAGGAGGAGCGAAAGCGACGTGAAGCCTTTGTCAAACAGGCGCTCGTCGGAGGCAGAACATTCCAATCGAGAGCCGCCCAAACCGCCATCGAATGCGAGCATGCGATCAAGTTTGGGGACATTCTTTCAGCGATCGAAGAAGTGAGCCAAAAGGTGAAGCGCATTGAGTTTGTGGTTACGGATTCAGATGCAGACCGCACTGAAATCGTCGGAGATGTTTCGATCCCAGTATTCAGTTTAATGTCCAACCATTTTAACCCAAAAGGAGAAAAGACCATGGCTAGTGTATCGAATGTAGGCAGAAAGAATCTGGCGCTCAAGACGGCGGGTTTTGGAGCGCTGACGGTTGCTATGTACGCTGCTGTATTCGCCAAGGCCGACGTCGTAATGCACCTGTTCACTCAGGGTGGGTGGCATGCCGCTCTGCCGGTTACGACAGTCCTGGCCTTTTCATTCATCCACGGGGCCTTTGCAAGCAACTTATGGTCTCTGCTTGGAATCCAGGCGAGGGACAGGCACAGTCTGCACAAGACGGACAAGGCAACCCTTCAGAAGAAAAAACAGGCCACCAAAAGACCCCGGGTCTATGCATACGTCAACCCATTCCACAGGTTGTAATGCTTTCCCGGAGCAGATCGTGCGCAGGATTGAAACCATTGGTCTCATTTAACATTTAGAAATCATAAAGTAAAAGGAGTCAGAGATGCATAACTTGGGTCAGGACGCCATTCAATTCATTGACTTGAACGCCTTAAACATCACATTCCTCTTCCTCGTGGGGTTTGTCGGAGGGTTGGTGAGCGGATTCATCGGCTCAGGGGGCGCCTTCGTTCTAACCCCCGCCATGATGAGCATGGGTGTCGCCGGGACGGTGGCTGTTGCAAGCAATATGTGCCACAAATTCCCCAAAGCGATGGTGGGAGCATACAAGCGTTTCAAGTACGGCCAGGTGGACATCAAGCTCGGCCTTATCATTGCGGCATCTGCGGGCATTGGGGTCCAGATCGGCATCAAGATCCAAAATCTCATTTTGGAAACCTGGGGGGAAGCAGGATCCAATTTGTATGTGAGTGTCTCTTTTGTCGCGGTGCTCGCCATCGTGGGAGGTTATGTGCTGCGTGACGCGCTTGCCCTTTCGAAATCGGGAGAGGAGCCCAAAGTAGCTTCTGTGGCCAGGAAGCTCCAATCCATCCACCTCCCCCCCATGATTCACTTCAAGAAAGCCAACCTCAAAATTTCCCTCTGGTTCACCATCCCCATCGGCTTCGCAACGGGAATGCTCGCCGCCACCATCGCTGTGGGCGGATTCATAGGCGTACCCGGCATGATTTATGTTCTGGGTGCTTCCAGCATCGTTGCTTCAGCCACTGAACTGGTAGTCGCTTTCGCCATGGGCCTTGGAGGCTCCATCAATTGGGCCATGCACGGCATGGTCGACATCCGTCTGACCCTGATCATTCTGGCCGGGTCCTTGCTCGGAGTCCAACTGGGTGCTATCGGAACCACTTATGTTAAAGAGCACATGATCAAGCTCGTCATGGCAACCATCATGCTCATCGTGGCCGTCAGCCGAATCCTGGCCATCCCCAAATACCTCACCAAGCTTGGATTGATAACAATGGATTCCCGGATCATTTCTTACCTCGATTCGGCCAGTTTCATCATTATGTGTCTCGCTCTTGCGACAGGGGCCATCATCATTCTGGGCAGCATGTGGCAGGGCAGCCGTGCGGCAGCCGCACCGCTGGTCGCGGAAAGCGCATGAACCACCCGATGCGGGTTGCCGTGGACGATTGAGTCCCATGAACCAATTTGAAAAATGAGGATACTCTTATGGCGATCATCACGATATCAAGGGATTCGTATAGCAGGGGGAAAGAAGTCGCCGAGCAGGTTGCGAGTCGATTGGGGTACCAATGCATCTCGCGAGAAATCCTTCTCGAGGCTTCGGAAGTCTTTAACATCCCGGAAATCAAACTCTATCGAGCCATTCACGATGCTCCTTCCATCCTGGCACGTCTCACCTACGGTCAGGAAAGGTACATGGCGTTCATCCGGGCGACAATTCTCGACTATATGCGCAAGGACAACGTCGTCTACCACGGGCTGGCAGGCCATTTCTTCGTCAAAGACATTCCGCATGCTTTCCGAGTGCGCCTCATTGCGAACATGGAGGAACGCATCCGCCTCGAGATGGAACGGGAGCACATTTCCCGAAAGGAAGCCGTGGAGCTTCTGAAAAGCGACGATGAACAACGCCGAAAATGGAGCCGGTCCCTCTACCGCATCGATACATCGGACCCTTCGCTTTATGACATGGTCATCCACTTGAAAAAAATGTCGACTGCCGAAGCTGCCGACGCCATTTGCCATGCCGCTCAGCTCAAATGCTTCCAGACCACGAAGGAATCTCAAAAAGCTATCAACGATCTGGCTCTCGCAGCTGAAGTGCATGCGGCGATCATCGAAATGGCCCCCCACGCCGCGGTGACCGCCGACAATGGTGAGGTTTTCATAACCGTCAAGTCCCAGCTGACGGATACGGACCTTGCCTCACAGCTGGCGGAAATGGCCGAAAAGGTCGATGGAGTCAAGTCTGCGCGAGTCGAAATGCATCCCTTCTCCTTCCACGAAGGCTATGCATGATCCATCTGGAGCTCTGGACCCGAAGGAAAAGCCGGGAGACTGACACAAGGGAGGTCAGTCTCCTATTGGAGCTTGTATTCCTTCATCTTTCGCCAGAGGGTGGTACGGGGAATGTTGAGGATCTGAGCGGTTAGACTTTTATTGTAGCCCGTTTTCTCAAGCACTCTTGCAATATGGCGTCTTTCGATCTCCTCGAGGGATAGAAGCCCTTCACCCTGGATGATATCGAGCTCGAGCTGCTGAAGATCTTCTGGAAGATCCGGCACTCTGATGTGATCGCTGTCCGTCAGGGCAACCGCCCTTTCGATGATATTCTCGAGCTCACGTACGTTGCCAGGATAACTGTAGTTGATGAGCAGTTGAAGCGCCTGGCTTTGGATGTCGACGACAGGCTTGTGAAAAGCCAGGCTGTATTTTTTGATGAAATGTTTGACAAGGAGCGGAATATCTTCTTTCCGCTCATTCAACTGAGGAAGCTGTATCGTCACGACGTTCAAGCGAAAGAACAGATCTTCACGGAAGTTGCCCGACGCAACCTCGTGCTTCAAGTCTCGATTGGTCGCCGCAATGATGCGAAGATCGAGATCGATGGGACGGATTCCGCCCACACGCAGAATGCATTTTTCCTGAAGCACATGCAGCAGCTTCACCTGCATGGAAAAGGGCATTTCCCCCACCTCGTCCAGGAATACGGTCCCACCTGAACCGGACTCCAGCAGTCCCACTTTAGAGACGGTAGCCCCAGTGAACGATCCCTTCTCGTAACCGAAAAGCTCGCTGCTGATGAGCTCCTCGGTAAAGCCGCCGCAGTTGAACGACACAAAGGGACGGGACTTCCTGGGGCTCAGCTGGTGGATGGCTCTTGCCACGAGAGCCTTTCCTGTACCGCTCGCCCCCTGGAGCAGGACATTGCAATCCACGGGAGCGACCTTTTGAATCATTGAGAAAAGGCTCTGGATGGGGGGGCTGTTTCCTACGATGGCACTGAGCTGATCTTCACCCTTCAGCGCCTCTCGCAATCGAACATTTTCCTCGCGGAGCATCAATTTCTCTATTGCGCCCTTGGCGAGGGCACGGATTTCATTCAACCGGAGTGGTTTTGTCGTGTAGTAGTATGCTCCCTCCTTGATCGCCTGTATGGCGCTGTCTATAGACCCAAAACCGGTGATGACAATGACTTCCGTGTCCGCCCTGAGCGCCTTGGTTCGGGATAAAATTTCCATCCCGTCAAAATCGGGCAGCCTGAGGTCGGTGAAGACGACATCAAACGGGCTGCGGGACATGACGTCAAGAAAAGCCTGCCCTGAAGTGAAGGCTTCAACCAAATAGCCTTCCTTAGCCAGGGCATGGCTCAAACGCCGACACACGGTGATTTCATCGTCAACTATTGCAATGCGCATTGGTATGGTCATCCATCCGTTCCACTATTCCATCAACTTCCTATGGGCCGTTCCGAACCGGCCTTCAGAAGAAAGACCGAAAAGGCACTCCCCTTGCCCACTTCACTTTTGACCTCCAGGCGACCTCCGTGTCTTTTCACAATGGAATAGACCACGGCAAGACCGAGTCCAGTTCCACGACCGACCTCCTTGGTGGTAAAAAACGGTTCGAAGATGTGCTGCAGGACATCTTCGTCGATCCCTTTTCCGTTGTCCTCAACATCGATGCGTACAAAATCAGGCAGCTCATCCGTGGCCCTCACGGTGATCGCTCCTCCGCCCGGCATGGCCTGGATCGCATTGAGGAGAAGATTCATGAAAACCTGTTGAAGGTTCCTCAGGTTTCCATTCACTTGAGCCAGGTGGGCGGGGATCTCCAGGTTGAGCTTGATGCCGGCAAGCATGATCTGATTTCTCAGAAGCTTTACAGTGGACTGAATGACTTCGAGGGGGTTGAGGCTCGAAAAAACGGGACGTTCCGTCCGGGAAAAATCCAGGAGATTTCTGACGATCTCCCCTGCCCTCTCGGCCTGGGAGAGAATGTCATGGACGAGCTCCCGGCCATCGGGCGACAGGGCTTCCAAATGGTCTTCCATCATGGCTTGCGCACAGAGATAGACATTGTTGATCGGGTTATTGATTTCATGAGCAATCCCTGCGGTGAATGTACCGAGGGCGGCGATTTTTCTCGCTTGCAGAAGATCTTCCTGATTCATTTCGAGCTCCCGGGACATGCGGTTGAAGGCGGAAAAAAGATCCGACATCTCATCTGTATGCAGGCCCTTGTAGAGAATCTGGCTGTAGTCTCCCTTGGCCATCCTCGGAAGGACGCTCCGCATCACCTGGAGCGGCTTCAACAAACCGTGGGAAATGAGTGCAATGATGAATAGCATCAATACGAAGAAAACTGCAAGAAAGGCAAACGGGAGCACAAAGGTCTGCGCGATGGCCTTATGAATTTTAGCCCGCTTGGTTTGAAGCAACTGTTCCGCGGTGTCAACCAGAGCCTTTCCCCGCTGCCGAATTTCTTCTCGGGCTGAAACGGACCGGCCGTTTTGTTCATACGTCTTCAAAGCCCGGTCGTAATCATTCACAATACCCTGGAAGAACTGAAGATTTTCTTGATCGGTCACCCTGCGGATGTCTCCTGAAAGCTCCTCGATCATGACATCGATCATCTTCAGATATTCTTCGCCTTCTCGCAGGCTGGCGAGATCGCCGTAAAAGAGATAATTTTTTTCGAACCTGCGCAATTCAAGAATATTATTCAGCAGGTCATCGTAACTCTCTCCCAGCAGGAGTCTCTCCTTGATGCTGGCGAGACTCCAAAAGTTCACACCCGTTATAATGCAAACAGAAAGAAAAGTGGCGGCAAAGACAATGAATATCTGCCCCTTGATAGAGCGAAAGATGGAGCTGAAAGGTTTTTGAAGCTTTGGGCCGGCCCAGGCCCAAAAGCGGCTCGAAAATATATCCTGTGCATGCATGTCGTTTCCTTGATCCGTGGATTAGAAAGCGGTGAAGGGATAGCATTCAGGAGATTTTTTGAGCTCCTGATGCCGTCCTGTCCGTTTCAGAAGGATGACAGGGGTGACTCGCCGGGGAACCTTTCGCCCGCACTGTTCCGGAATTCTGTCGAAGCAGCTTAGAAGCAAGGAGCATTCCAGGATTTCCGCCCCTCACCCCGCTTCACTTTCTCACCAGGAGCACCATGACACTGTTTCAAAACGAAATACAGGAATATCCAATCCCAGGGTCGCTTTTCATATTGAAACACCCACTCACATCTCCTCCCATCGAAAACAAACCAAATTATAAACAATTCCTTAGAAATCGGAATCTTATGATGATGGCATTCTTGTTGCTCTTCTCTGCTGCGGGAAAGGAGACGCATGGAACGAATTCTAGTGAGCATGAAGGCTTTCAACGGCGCATGGGAAGCATGGTCGAGAGCGATATCACTGGCCAAGCGCATCGATGCGAAGGTCTACGCTCTTCTTGTGACGCCGCGAGAAACCAAGGGAATGAAAGGTCCGGTGCTGCAGAATACGACCTCCATCGTCCGAGATCGCCTGGAACTGCTGATGGAGGCAGCCAAGTTGGATGGAATTCACATCGATTTCTTTATTTCAGAGGGGAGCTACGATGAAGAAGTGGTTCGATTTGTTGAGCTCAACAGGATAACGCTGGTCGTGGTTGAGCATTCGGAAATGGACACGAATCATAACCATCGGGAGTGGGCTTCCATTCAAAAGATCCTGCATCGAATCAACTGCCGCGTGGAAGTTGTGAGTAGCAGAGCAAGAGCTTCTTAGCATTTCACTCACCCAAGCTTCATTCTCATGGGCCTGAGGATCCAGGTTTCCAGAGAAGAATGCCCGAAGGGGTTTCTGGGCGACCGGCCATGTGAATGTTGGAACGTGAATGAGGCTGACTGTACCCGAACAACTCAAGAGGTCGAAAGAAGGGACACTACATGGTTATCCCAGCAAGCTTGTACTTACCCATCGCCGGAAATAGCGTGAACATGTTCGCCATCCTCAGCCTGGGAGGAGTGGTGGGGCTGTTGTCAGGAATCTTTGGCGTCGGTGGGGGGTTTCTGATGACACCCCTCCTCATCATGATGGGCATCCCGCCAACGGTCGCAGCCGCCTCGGATTCGAATCAAATCGTGGGCGCTTCAACCTCCGGGACCCTCGCGCATTTTCGCCTTGGCAATGTGGATTTCAAGATGGGGCTCCTGCTTCTTTTAGGTGGCATCATCGGGGGAACCGTCGGAGTGCAGATCATCAAAATCCTCCGGCAAATGGGCAATGCTGATTTTCTCATCAATGTCACGTACGTATTGATGCTTGGAATGATTGGAGGCTACATGTTTGTGGAGAGCCTCCAGGCCATGCGCAACATTGAAAAGGAGAAGCCCGCTCCCAAAGAATCCGCCTACGTAAAATTCATGAATCTTCTCCCTTTCCAAATGGAATTCCAACGTTCCGGGGTGAAGCTTTCCCTCCTGATGCCTTTGCTCCTGGGAATATTGGTAGGAATATTGGCTGCCATCATGGGAGTCGGCGGCGGGTTCATCATGGTGCCGATCATGGTTTACCTTTTGAGGATGCCGATGCATGTCGTTGTCGGAACGAGTCTTTTTCAAATTCTTTTTACCTGTATCAATGTCACCATCATGCAGTCCTGGGAAAACCACACGGTCGATTTTGTCCTGGCCCTTCTGCTGCTCATCGGTTCTGCGCTGGGGGCTCAGCTTGGAACAAAAATTGGCAGGAAGCTCAATGGGGAACATCTCAAAATATTGCTTGCCTCTCTGGTGCTGGTGGTAATGGTCAAGATGCTTTATGGCCTCCTCGCCACACCGTCCGTCCTTTTAGCTTACACAGGAGGGCACTGATCCATGATACGACCAGCCATGCTCATCCATCTCACTGCAGCCTTTCTCGTATTTCTCTGTACCTCCGCATTCGCGGCGGAGGAGCAGGTCAATTTTCAGGTTCAGCCCGACAGCATCATCATCGATGCGCTTTACAATGGGACCACTCTCACGGTAACGGGGAATGTCCCGGCCGACAGCGAGGTGGTTGCACGTTTCGTGGGAACCCCTACCGACCTTCACATGAAAGAGAAGGGCAAAGTCTTCGGCTTACTCTGGATGAACCTTGAGTCGCTGACTTTTAAAAACGTACCCAATATCTGCATCGTCTGCACATCCAAAGATCTCAAGGATGGGACTTCCTCCCCGAATCCCGCGCTGCAGGAGCTCGAGCTTTCGGGATTGAAGAGCTCGGTACAGGTGGAATCTGCAGCGAACATCGATCCGCAGAAGGACATCGAAGAATTGCTGAAGCTCAAACAGGACGAAGGCTTGTACCGCCAGTTGACGCAGAAGCTCACTTACGAGGCTGCATCGTCCGGAATGAAAACGTTCAAGGCCACTATTCCGGTACCCTCTCGCCTCTCTCCCGGTAAATACACCGTAGAGGTCGCAGCAGTTCGTAACGACGAGATTGTGGCACGTGCTTCGATGCCGGTTGATGTTGCACTGACGGGATTTCCCGCCCTTCTTTCCACCCTGGCCTTCGGCAACGGCGCCATGTACGGAATTCTTGCCACCGTCATTGCCGTATTGGCCGGCCTGGGCATCGGGTTGGTATTCCAGAGCAAGGGTGCACATTGAGGGCAGGTGGTGTGGATATCATGGTCGGTCTAAAGAACGTTTTCTCCTTTTTCAGGCCGTCAAAGCCCATTGTCCCTTTTACGGTGCTGTTCAAGAAGTTCAGAAGCATCCTGGTGAAAAATAACAGAATCCTCGAACTGATGGCGGACATGGGTGACAAGCTGGGAGGGGAATACGTTTTTGACCGTCAATACATCGTTGAAGCCTGTGACCGGCTCAACGACCTGGTATTCAAGATGATCTCGGATCTCTGTATTTTGAATCAGCAGGAAAATGTTGATCTGTTCATCGCTTTTGAACGCATTCAGCATGAAATCCAGGAGGAGTTGGAGGGAAGGCATGCCTTTCCCGTCACCAAACAGACCATCCTTCTCGAAGATCTGGAGGCCGATTCCAACGATCTGGTCGGCAACAAATTCGCCACTCTCGGCAAGATAAAAAATATCCTGGACTTGCAGACTCCGGACGGGTTTGTCATTACGACCAAGGCGTTCTTCGACTTCATGGAATACAACGGTCTGACAAAGTACATTGAAGCGACACTCCCACCGCGGGAGCATCTGGATGATGACTTCCTGGAGAAATTGTCCCATGAGGTTCGCGAACGCATCCTGAAAGGAAAGATACCCCGTACCCTGGCTGCTCATGTGACGGCTGCAACGGACATTCTTTCGGTCAAATACCCCAAGAGCAGACTCCGATTCGCGGTCAGGAGCAGCGCCTGGGGTGAAGATGGCGAATACAGTTTTGCCGGTCAGTACGAAAGCGTACTCAATGTCCCGTCCAAATCCATTCTCGAGGCATACAAAAGAGTTCTGGCCAGCGCCTATTCGATGGAGGCCTGGCACTACAGGATGCAGAGGGGATACCATGAGCATGAGCTGGCCATGGCTGTTGGATGCCAACTGATGGTGGATGCGGAGGTGAGCGGAGCCATGTACACCTATGCCCCCCTCTCAACGGAGAACGAACAAATGCTCATCAGTGCCGCATGGGGGTTGGGACCGAGTGTCGTCCAGGGCATGGCCGAATCGGACACGATCTTTATCGACCGGACCCCTCCCTACCGTTTCCAGTCCATGGATGTCGCATCCAAAGAAATGATGCTCATCCCAAAGGCCGACTCGGGAACAGAATGGACCCAGGTTCCCGAAGCACTTCGAAACGCACCGAGCCTGAATGCCGAGCAGATGGAAAAGCTCGCCCAGGCTGCTCTCGTCATTGAAAAATACCAGAAAAGACCCCAGGATGTGGAATGGGCGTTTGACAAAGACGGCAAGCTTTTCATCCTTCAGTCCAGACCTCTCAACATTCGCCCGAAAGAACCTGAAAAAATGCTCCAGTACGTGGACTCCGCGGGTAACGATCAGGTCATTTTTGCTGGTAAAGGCGTTGTCGTGCAGCATGGGATTGCCATGGGAAAGGCTTTCGTCGTTCAAAACGAAGAAGATTTGCAAGTCTTCCCTCACGGATCCATCCTGGTGAGCCGTTACACCTCGCCCCGTTATTCGCGCATCATGCAAAGGGCACAGGGAATCATAACGGATATCGGATCGGCGACTGGCCATATGTCGACGCTCGCCCGTGAGCACCGGGTGCCGACCATTGTGGACACGGGCATAGCGACCCAGGTTCTTTCAACAGGAGACGAAATCACCCTCGATGCCACCCGTAACACCGTGTATCGCGGCATCATCAAGGAGCTCGGCCGATTTGAGCTGGCCGGGGAGGATGTGTTCGAAGACTCCTACGAATACCGCCTGCTTCGAAGGATTCTCAAGAAAATCAACCCTCTCAACCTGGTGGATCCGCACAGCCAGGATTTCAAGCCCTCGCGATGCATCACATACCACGACATCACACGGTACATCCATGAAGTGGCGGTTGAAAAGCTCATCAACCTGAGTGAAAAATATCAGCAATACCACAATACGACGCCCAAGAAGCTCGATTTGAGCATTCCCCTCGGACTGGTCGTCATCGATGTGGACAAAGGCACGAATGTAGCTCCACAGGCCAAACGCATGGCGAGAGAAAATATCCTGTCCCTGCCATTGAAGGCTTTGATTCAGGGGCTTATCGAATCCGGCATGTGGGAAACTCAGCCCGTCACAGTCGATCTCGGCAGTTTCATGTCGAGCTTCACAAAGCCGGCCACCTCCACTCTGGCCCACCTGCATCAGCAGGGGCGCAATCTGGCCGTCATTTCAAAGGAATATATGAATCTGAGCTTGAAGCTTGGTTATCATTACAATCTGCTCGATGCATATATTGGTGATGTGGTGAACAATAATTACATCTATTTCAGATTTCTTGGAGGTGTGACAGATTTGCTCCGCCGGTCCCGCAGGGCAAAGTTTATCGGTGACGTCCTGGAAAAATTTGATTTCCTGGTGGAAGTACACGGGGACCTCGTGGTAGCAAAAATCAAGAAAAGCTCCAGGGAACGGATGATCGAGAACATGAAAATGCTGGGCGGGCTGATCGGATACACGCGACAGCTCGATGTAAGGTTAACGAATGAGCATCAAGTCAGCTGGTGCGTCGAAGATTTCCTCCGGCGCATCCAAGCCACGACAGAGGTTTCCCATGAGCGATTCTCTTGAAAACAGGAACATCAGCGATAAGCTTCAACTCCTCATCCTGGACGATGAGGCGATTGTTTGCAAACGGCTGAAACCCGCCTTCCAGAAAGCGGGATACGAAGTGGAAACCTTCGTGGACAGTGCGTCGGCCAAGTCGAGAATAAACGAAAAACGATTCGATATCGTCATCACCGATTTGAAGATGGAAGGTGATGACGGCCTGCGTTTTCTCTCGCACATCAAGACCATTAGCCCTGAGACCGGCGTCATTATCATCACGGGCTTCGCCACCCCTGAGACGGCCAAAGAATCCTTTCAAAAAGGGGCATTTGATTTCGTGGCCAAACCCTTCAGGCTGAATGACATCATCGATCTTGTCCGACGGATGGAAAAACGCATTCGATCGGGAGCTTAGAGTATCAACATGACTCATGGATAAATTTCCAGTCGACAGCTCCTCGGGGCTTGTCAGGGGAGAATTTGGGAGTCCATGCACCTACCTTTTTTCCGACGCTGGAGGGCGCGCCACGTTCTTCGGGATGGGCAGGAAACGATACGATCGATTTTTTCCAAGTTCCGCAGGATTCAGAAGCTCAACACGGGCATCCTGGAGCTCATGGCAGAGATGGATCGCGCATTGGGAGGCGAGTATATCTTTGACCGTGCCTTCCTGGAGAGCTCGGTACACAAACTGGGTGATTCCGTCTATCAGGTCGTCTACTGCCTGAACGCCCTTTCACAGAATAAATATGTCGCACTTTTCGAACGGTTTCAGAGCGTCAAGGACATCCTTGACGACATTCTCCGTGGTGGTGCGGGTCCCCTCGCATCGAGTTTGACGATTCCCTACCCCGCACTGGGCTGGGAAATGGAGCCTCTCGTGGGGATGATGAATATTTGCCTTGCCGAAGCACGTCATCGCTACGCTCTCCGAGCCCCCGACGGCTTTGTCGTGACAGCCGCGGGCTGCAAGGCGTTTTTGGAAGCAAACGGCTTCAGTAAAGACTATTGCCTGGGACGAGACAGTCAGTCATTGAAAGAAGCCTTCGCGGGTGCCGCCATCCCGCTTGACCTCGAAAAAGCGGTCGAGAGGGAGATGCACGCACTGCAGGGTCGATGCCCAGAGGCAATCCGCCTGTCCGTAAGACCCTGTCCGACAGAGGCGGGCTCAATGGAACCATTTCCCATAGGCATCGACAATATCTCGCCGGGCGAGCTCCTCAGTGTCTGTAAACTGGCGCTTGCCGGGTACGCAAGCCATGCCGCGGCATGGGTGGAACGGGACCTCTGTGTGGCACTGGCCGTTCACGAAGCCATGCCCGTTTCTCTGAGCGGATCCATTTCACCAGACAGGCTACCGGGATCAAACTTCGAGGCATTTTCCATCACCGCCGCTCCCGTACAGGATCCCGAAGCAGTCGAAACCTACTGGGTGAGCAGCTCTCCACCTTTCGACCTGCTTCAGTCCCATATCCTCAGCAAAGACCCGGCACGGCATCCTGAACACACAGCCAGGGCGCTCACTTCCCGGCACAGAGGATTCTACGCCGGCTCCGGATGGACTGGACCGGGCTTCCTCAAAACGGTTGCACAATCCGCGGCAACCATTGAAAAAATGATGGGGGCCTCCTTCGAGGTACAATGGGGGCGGGACGAATCCAAAAGCCCGGTCATACTCGGCATCTCACAGGTCTGCCATACGATGGAACAGTCCCACCTTTCTGCTGATCTCTTCGACATCCTTCAAGGAAGGGATATCCTGTTGAAAGGTGGAGAAACGGCGCAAGCCGGCATATCCTACGGCAAAATTGTTCATGTTTCGGAGAACACCCCGGCAGGCGGTGTCCCTTTCGGAGCCATCGCCGTGGCGCGGAAAGCGACTCCCCAACTCAGCCAAATCCTGGACCGCGTTTCAGCCCTCATCACGGAAATCGGTACTCCGGCGGGGCATCTGGCGACCATAGCAAGAGAACTGCGGGTTCCCGCGATCTTTGGAGCAACGGGCGCCCTCGACATCCTGGCCGAAGGGACCGATGTGACGGTTGACGCGGGAGATCGAGTCATCTACAGCGGCCGAATCGATCCCCTCCTTTCCTACCGCGCCTCCGGTGCGGACCTCTGCCCCACCGAACCCGAATACATCGTTCTACGAAGCCTGCTGCGCTGGATCAGGAAACTGAATCTCATCGATCCCGAGGATGACAACTTTTCCATCGAAAATTGCAACACATACCACGACATCATCCACTTCGCTCACGAACGCTCCATCGAAGAATTGATCCACATCCAGGAGCACGCGAATCTCCAGAACAGCGTGCCCGCTCGCCGCCTGGAAGTCGATTTCCCTTTGCACATCTACGTCATCGATGTGGAAGAGGATGATCCCGAGGGAATCCCCGATGCGCGGCAAGGCACGCAAGTGCATTCGGAGCCACTCCAGGCGTTTCTGCAAGGGCTCGCTTCCAAGGCACTTTGGGAGGACAACCCAAATCCGCCGATCAGTCTGCAGGATATCTTCTCGGGTCTCGACAGGACAGAGGCGACTCTCGCAGGCCCACCAGAGCATACGGGAAGGAACCTCGCCATCATCGCCCGAAACTATATGAATTTGAGCCTCCATTTGGGTTATCATTCCAGCATCATTGACGCTTATCTCGACGAAAACCCAGGACGCAATACCATTTCTTTCCGATTTGCAGGCGGATTCGCCGACGCCAGGCGGCGTGGGCGTAGAGTGGCTCTCATAAAAAATGTTCTCGACAAAATCGGATTCAAAACGACTGTGAAAGGAGACCTTTTGAGCGGATACCTTCGATGGACCACCAAAGAGGAATCCACCCAGGCTCTGAATACCCTTGGATCGCTGACGGGCTTCACCCGCCGGTTGGATGTCTCCATGGTCTCTGAAGGCAGCATAGAGGACATGCTACGGTTGTTCACCTCCAAGACAAGCAAGGACAGCCGCTGAAATGAAAATGTGGAAGCTCTACCTCAAAAAATTCCCTCACAAGATCATCGAAACCTGGCACGCCCGCCAAGAGGCGCGTAACGAGGAGGTGCTGAACGACCTTAGAATTTCCTATCACACCTTTCGGATTCTTTTGGCCAACAATGACCATTCTTTGGATCTGCTGTTGAATGTCAATCGTCTGCTCACTTCAGCCGTCCCATCCTGGTCGGCCATTGCCGACGAGACGGAAGAGCTCCTGAGCATTACCTATGAGATTGTAGACGGGTTGAACCGCCTGACCGGCAACGGGCATGCCGGACTGTATGAAAAGCATCGGGCCCTTGCCGTCGCCATCAGGCAATCTTTGCGCGACATATCCACCCTTTCGCCGAAGGAATGCAGCTGCATCTTCCTGGAAGATCTGACGCCTTCCCATCAGTCGATTGTGGGAGGCAAGGCCGGCTCCCTGGGCAGCTTGAAGCAATCCGGCATGCCGGTCCCCGCCGGCTTTGTCATCCCTTCCAGAGCCTGCCGTGAAATCCTTGCCAAAAACCATCTGGATGCTCTCATCAGCGAAAGGCTTGACGATCTGGCCAATCAAGAAGTCCGTTCAGCATACACTGAAGCCGATGCAGAGGAGATTCGCAAACACATTCTGGGCGCAGAAATCCCCGAGGATCTCGCGAGCGACATCCGAGCCGCTTACGACCGGCTGAGCGGGGGTTCCGCCATCAGACTATCCGTCAGAAGCAGTGCATCCGTAGAAGATCATCCGGACCACACCTTCGCGGGCCAGTTCAAAACGGTGCTCAACGTGGCATCGTTCGATTCACTGATCGCTGCCGTCAAAGAAGTGCTGGCGAGCAATTTCAATGTTCGCGCCACCATCTATCGTTTTCATGCGGGACTTCCGCTTCCAGACTACGATATGGCTGTCCTCTGCCAGCATATGGTGGACGCCAGGACCGCAGGCGTGCTTTTCACCGTGGATCCCACAGCCCCGGAAGCCAATCGCATGCTCATCAGCGCCGTTGCGGGGCTGGGCATCCTGGCGGTGGGAGGAGAGGCCCCCGCGGATCTTTACAGGCCCCTCCGTGATGGAGCGGACCGGGAAGACCCTGGACAATGGAGGCACATCGCACGGAAGACGCACAGAGTCGTCCCTCTTGGCAGTGGAGGAGTTTCTGAAGAGGAAATTCCCGCTTCAGAAGGAGAGACGGCCCTGCTTTCTCCGAAGGAAGTCCTCTCTCTGGTGGGATATGGCCGCGCCATCGAGAGCCTCAAAGGCCTGCCGCAGGATATCGAATGGGCCATTGATTCCGAAGGCCAAATTTCCATCCTCCAGGCCCGCCCGGCCCATCTCGTCCACCGGGAAGGAAGAGGAAGAACGGTGGTACGGGAGAAGATTCTCATTGACAGCGGAGTATGCGCCTCCCCGGGACGCTGCGTCGGGAAAGCAAGGATCATCCAATCCCTGGACGATTTCAAAACGATATCAGAGGATAGCCGAAATCCGTTTATTTTGGTCTTAAGGCGAAGCATGGTCGACGCCGTCCGATGGCTTCCGTCTGTTGAAGGGGTGATCGTAGATTTCGGCAATCCCGCGGATCACCTGTCCTGTGTCGCTCGCGAATATTCCCGCCCCATGCTCACAGGAACGGGAAAAGCCACGGAAGTGATCCAAGACGGCCAATGGATTGTTCTGGAAGCCGACAGAAGCCTGGTATCGGAAGCCCCGGAGAGCGCCTGGTCCGATATCGCTCAGCACCAGAGTACGACTTTGCCCAAGATTACGAAGCCCGCGAAAGGAAACAGCTCCATTCATCCCAAGCTGGCCCAACTGAAGGAATGGATCGAACCTCTCCATCTCACGGACGCATACGGACCCACGTTCTCCATCATGGAATGCCGATCCATCCACGACCTCATTCGCTACGCCCATGAAAAGGCTGTCTTGGCCATGTTTACCGCTGGGGACGAAGTTTTGGAGCGGGCGTCGAATGTCGTGCTGCGGTTCGGGGATGAAGTTCCGTTCTATTTCCACATCATCGATCTCGGGGGCGGGGTCATTCCGGGGCGCAGCCGAAAGAAGACTTCGCCGGAAGACATCCTCTCCACCCCTCTGCGGGCACTGTGGAGGGGCATTTCCACTCCGGGATTGCCCTGGCAGAAAACCGTGCCTTCGGGAGGCATGTCGAACCTTTTCAGCAGATCTTTGCTCGACAGCGGCAGCGCACGCCCTGTGGGGTCACAAAACTATGCAATGATCACCCGTGATTACCTGAACCTCAACGCAAGAATGGACTACCATTTCACGATGATCGACACGGTCTGCGGACTGAATTCACGGGCCAATTACATTCGCTTTCGTTTCAAGGGAGGAGGGACCAGCCCGGTTCAGCGTCAAAGGCGGGCTCGCTTCATTGGCGAAGTGCTCCAATCCCTCGATTTTTTTTCGGATCAGCGGGATGATCTGGTGACGGGATCCCTGGTCGAAGTTTGCCAGGACGTGATCCAGGAACGCCTCGTCACTCTGGGGCGTCTCCTCGGCTTCAGCAGGCTCCTGGACGCAGCCATGCTCGACGACAGCGTGCCCCATAAAATCGCACAGGCCTTTCTGGCAGGAGATCATTCACGGGTAGCTCAGTGGCCGAAAGAGGGAGAGGATGGACCTCAGGCGTGATAGAAGCGCAGGCGTGGCAGTTCAACGGCGGTGAGCATGTTTCCGTAGACCGCACCCGTATCGATGCCGATCTTGTCCAGCGTGACGAAGGGCATTTCGAAAGGCGTATGGCCGAAAACCACAATCTTCCCAATGGTGACGGGGTGGCGGAGAAAGGTTCCCCTCAGCGTCAAAAGGTCTTCAAGCCGGCATTGCTCCAGCTCGGTTCCAGGTGGCACGCCGGAATGCACGAACAGGTAACCTCCCCGTTCGTAATAAGGGAGAAGATGTTCCAGGAAATCCTGATGGTCCGCGGGGAGAAAAGACAGATCGGCCAGGGTTCTCACCGGCTGGTTTGCATAACTTCGGAGGGTTTCTTCGATGCCCATCGACCGGAGTATCCGCAGGTATTCCTCGTCTCCAGTCCGAGCATATTCCAGGAGCGCATGCTCGTGGTTGCCTTTGAGAAAGATGATATTGCCGCCACGCCGGCTTAAATTCAGGAGGTAGGAAATGACTTCACGGGATTCAGGACCTCTGTCAATGTAATCGCCTAAAAAGACCAGAAAATCCTCGAAGGGATCGAAAGGGAGACGGTCCATCAAATCCACGAGCCGCCTGTAGCATCCGTGAATATCCCCCACCGCAAAGATTCTTTCCATGATTTCTTTCTGCCTGGCAGGTTCTTATACCCGTTAGGGGATGAAATGAACCCCAGTTCATGATGTGTCAGGGATTCATACCCACATTCCGCACCCCCCTTTGAATTTATTGGATATTTTGCTTGTTTATAAATATAAAACATCAATAAATTCAGAGTATTACATTATGGTTGCGGGATGTGGGTTCATAGCTTTGTCTTTGTAGGAGCGGCATCCTGCCGCGACCGGCCCGCTATCGCGGCAGAAGTCTCCCTTCGAAGGGGGATAGAGGGGATGTGCCGAGGTCTTCACACCCCCCTGCCCCCCTCGAGGGGGAATCGCACGCTCTCATGGGATGAAAACTTTCGCCAACCTCTATACCACCGGTGTACTACCGGTTTGATTTCCCTTTTACCGAAAGCATGAAGTAACTTTTGTTCGGATCGTCGGTACGCACCAGGGCCGTCTTGGTGCTCTCCCCGATGCAGCTCTCAGGGTTCAGTCGGATAACAATGCTTCCCTCGCGTCCAGGAGGGATTTCCCGATCATATCGGGGAACATAGGTCCCTCAGCCAGGCAAAACCTTGGTGATGCGCAAGGTGCGGGAGCTTCCATTCCTGACCCGAAAGGCGTGCACGTATTCCCCGCCCTTTTCCACCAACCCGAAGTCATAGCTCGTTTCCGGAATTTCGATGCCGGAAGTCGCCCCGGGTTGAGGGGGTGTCTGTACTGTGGTAGCAGCGCTCATGATGGTCTGTTGCGTTGAGAGGTCACAGGTTTTTTCCTCGGTGGTGTGAGCGCATCCGACGCACAGAAATGCGGTCAGGAGCCAGAAAAACGGTTTGAAGGATCGATTCATGCTCTACTTTTTCTCCAAATGTGGACAGCAAAAATACAAACAATACCGACAAGATCACTAGAACCAAAGAATACGGATTTCGAGGTATATTAATCAAACCACCATGGCAAATCAATGCCCGAATCCATAGCTGCGTGACTTGCCTGCTGCCTGTGTGCTCCTGGAAAAAAGAAGGGGCGACCCAAATGGTCGCCCCGTTTTCATGCCTTACCTGTTCCTGTCACGGCTGGAAGCCGTTCCTGCAAAGAAAGAGCCGCGTATTGACGATCTTCGGCAGTTAGCTGTTGAGGATCGCTTCCGCCTCTTCCCTGTAGGCATCCATCACATAAGGAATGCCTGTGACCTTCGTACATTCTTCCGTCAGGGACATGAGCTCCCTGCGGCTCACGGCCCCCAGGTTGAAGCAGCGGGCCCCGGCCATCAACTGCTGCAGGCCCACCTTGATCTTGTCGGAGTAGCTGTAGATACCGATGGCTCCCAGGGGAATGTTCTGAATTTCGGAGCTTCCCACCAGATCTTTAACCGCTTCGTAGTTCACGAAGATCTCTTCCACCGTGGAGCCGAAAGCGCTCACGGTCTTGGGGAGATCGTTCTTTTTCATCCATTCGGCGACATTCTTGCCCACCATGCCCGGAATCATGAGGGCACGACCCATGCAGATGGCCTTCACGAAAGGCGATCCCAGGGCAAGGGCCTTGAAGACACCGTCTTCACTGGAGAAACCGCCGGCGAAGGCGATGTCGGGCACTCGCTCGCCCCTGGCCGCCAGCTTGGAGCAGAACTCGTAGGCTGCAGAGTGGATATAAATGCTGGGAATTCCCCACTCTTCCATCATTCTCCAGGGGCTCATACCCGTCCCGCCGGGAGCGCCGTCGATGGTCAGCAGGTCGATCTTGGCCTTGGAGCCCCATTTAATGGCCATGGCAAGCTCACGCAGGCTGTAAGCACCGGTTTTCAGCGTGATACGCTTGAATCCCAGCTTGCGGAGCCTTACCACTTCGGCCATGAATCCCTCTTCGCTGACAAAGCCGAGGCGGCTGTGGCGTTCGAATTCCTTGATGGCGCCATCTTTGTAGGCGGCCTGAACGACGGGATCCGTGGGGTCCGGCGTGACGATGTAGCCCCGCCGCTTCAGTTCCTGGGCGCGCTCGAGCTCGTGGACCTTGATTTCGCCGCCGATGCATTTTGCACCCTGGCCCCATTTGAGCTCGATGGTCTGGAGACCGTGCTTGTCGATGACGTATTCGGCAACTCCCAGGCGCGTGTCCTCGACGTTCATCTGCACCAGGAGCTCACCGTAGCCCTTGTGGTAGCGCTTGTAGACTTCCACGCGGCGATCCATTTCCGGGGACTTGGAGATCTTGTTGTTGGCATTCAGCTCGAGTCCCGGATCGATCCCGCAGACGTTTTCCCCGCACACCAGGGTCACACCGCTGATGGCAGCGCCGATGGCGAAGTGCTCCCAGTTCTTGCGGGCAATTTCCGTGGAGCCCAGGGCGCCGGTGAAAATGGGAGCCTTCATTTTGACTTTGATGTCCCACCCATATTCCGTTTCCGTGCTGACGGCGGGAAATACCGCTGTGTCCGGCCCTGCCACGACGCCGGATGGAAGCCCACTGGCGCCGAGGGCATAGCCCTGAATGTTCAGATGCGAATAATCGACGGGGTATTCCTTATCGGCTCCCGCGGTGACTTCTCCGAACGGACCGGGATAAATCACCTCGCGGCCCCTGAAGGTCGATTTGAACACTTCGCAGTTGCCGCGGCAGCCGTCGACACAACGGGAACAAAGGCCGCTCATGGGGACCACGCTCTTGGAACGGTTGAAGGTCAATGTGGCGTCATTGGAATTGGGCCTGGACAAGTTCATCTTGTTTCACTCCCTGTAAAAATGATGGATTTTTCTGGTTCTGGTTCAACCGCGGCACTGCATTGGGACACTGTACAGACTCCCGCCTCCGGACTGAGGGAATCCTCCCTCACGTACCCACTGTAGACAGGCGCCCCGGCACATGAACGGATCGTTCTCTTCTACCGTTCCAAGGCAGGAGGGTGCGGGATCGCCAGACCCGAAGCAGCCTCCCTCGTGCAAAATGGCCTCCCAAAACATTTAACATGTAATTTTAACTGCATATTTTTTGATTGTGTTAGCTTCACTTAAGCCAACTAGGGTCATCTATTAGCCACACTTACTGCTCTTGTCAAGAAATTTTAGAGAGGCTGGAGGAGCTATTTGAATTTTAAAGATATAATGGCATTATTTATTGGATATTAAAGCCTATTTTGAAAAGCATCACAAGGCACATCGCAAAATACTTTAAGTGCTTTTAAGTATAATTGAAATCGGTATTTTACTCAGCAGTATTCCTCGTTCCCCAAATTCGCACTCACATGTGGGTGGAACAGATTCGATCAGTCCCTCTCCGCACCTCGAATCGGCCAACTTCCGGCTAAGCCCTCACACCCCTTGCCGCCTGGAATTCTTCAATTGTTTTCACTCTAGATTTTTGCTGCGGACTTCAAATGGAATCTGACGCAAAGGACTTTGGTATATTATTATAAATATTTGGATTCTCATCGAATTATGGATATTTAATATCTTCTCGCATCGCAAATTGAGAATAAGGAAAGATGGAGTCGATTAAAATTGTGACAGCTCACAGCCACAGACTGTTCAGGAAAGGTTCTATGGAAGACGGCTGCCCTCGGCTGTAGAGCTGAGGAAAGCACATCTACAGATCCCCCAATCAACTCCAGTGTAGTTAGAAAATGGTCCCGCCTCTCGTTGAAAGAGACTTTCACGTGCCCCAAAAGCTCCACTAAATCCTGGCTATAATAAGCACCGGCTCTAAAGAGTCGGGAGATGTTTTCCCTTTACAAAGCTGGAGCGAGAAAGCACCATAGATTACAGCAAGCTGCGTTTTCCCATGAAGACACCGTTCACGCGCTTAAACAGTGGAGCAGTTCATGAGAAGATTCTGCAAGGAAGTGGGTTTGGCCTTCTTCATCATCATCTTTGCCGGCTGCGCATCTGTTCCCAAAAAAGATGCACAGCTGATAAGTGACCAGGCTCTATGGGAAAAAGAGGTCTCGCTCTCGGAATCCCCGGAGGAAAAGCTCCCCGAGCTTACCGAGAAGTCGACTCTGAGCGATTATATTGCCTACGCAGCACTCAACAATCCGGGTCTCAAGGCAGCTTTTCTCAACTGGAAAGCCGCACTGGAAAAAATCCCCCAAGTCACGACCCTGCCTGATCCGCGCTTCACGTACGCGTATTACATCCAGGAGGTGGAGACCCGCGTAGGCTCGCAGCGCCAAAGCTTTGCTTTGACCCAGACCTTTCCGTGGCTGGGAAAGCTCCAGCTGCAGGGAAATGCCGCAGTGGAAGCGGCCCGGGCGGAGAAGGCGCGCTACGATGCCGCGAAGCTGAAGCTTTTCTATCAGGTTCAGGAAGCCTTTTACGAATACCACTACCTGGCGCAGGCCACAGCCGTGACGCAGGAAAATCTCAATTACGTGCAGTACCTCGAAAGCGTAGCACGGGCCGGTTACTCAGCGGGGATGACTCCATACGCAGATGTTGTTCGCGCCCAGGTGGAACTGGGAAGGCTCGAGGACCGGCTCAAAACCCTCAATGATGAGGCGGAGCCCATTGCCGCAAAACTCAATGCAGCCTTGAACCGGCCGTCTGGCGCCCAGCTTTTCTTTCCCGAAAAACTGGAAGAGGAAAAGGTGTCCTTTACACAGGAGCAACTGCTCACCTGGCTCAAGGAGAACAATCCGGACCTGAAGGCCATCAGTTCCCAGGCTGCCCAGGCAAAATGGAATATCGATCTGGCAAAGAAAAACTTCTACCCCGATATTACTCTTGGCATGCAGGGCATCGACACCAGCAATGCTCTGCTGCCAGACACCCCCGACAGTGGGAAGGACCCCATTATCGCCACTGCCTCCATCAATGTTCCCATCTGGTGGAACAAATACCGCGCGGAAGGGCGGGAAGCCTCCGCTCGGTACAAGTCATTCTTAAGAGATCGAGAGGACAAAGAAAATCGCCTGGTGGCAAACATCAAATGGGCCTTATACAAGTACCGCGACGCCGAGCGAAAAATCGCCCTCTACCGCGATGCCCTCCTTCCCGAAGCGAAGCAGGCCTTCGAAGTATCCATTCAGGGCTATGAGACCGGCAAGGGAACCTTCCCCAATGTGGTCGACTCCATCAGGACTCTCCTGGAATTCGAACTCTCTTATCAGCGTGCCTTTACCGACCGGGCGCAAAGACTTGCCGAGCTCGAGATGCTCGTTGGCAGATCATTTCCGAGCAGCGAATGATGCAGGTTGCGAGTTCCGTGTTGCGGGTGAATCGGTGGGTCTTTGTGGGGTAGGGGCGTTTCTACCCGCTCCAACCCGCAAGCCGTATCTCGCACCTATTCAAACTCGACCACCTCCTCCCTGGACGTCGGCTCCAAGGTGGACTCCAGGTGCGACCCCTTGAGGTAGAAGTAGAGAACGGGGTAGATGGTGAGCTCCAGGAGGAGCGACGTGACCACACCGCCTACCATGGGGGTCGCGATGCGCTTCATTACCTCAGATCCCGTCCCTGCACCCCACATGATGGGCAGAAGTCCTGCGAGGATGGCGCCTACGGTCATCATCTTGGGCCGGATTCGCCTGACGGCTCCGTGATAGATTGCCTGCATGAGGTCCCCATGAGTGTTCATGCGCCCCATCCGCTCCCAAAGTGAGTGGGATAGATCGAGGTAGAGAAGCATCACCACCCCCGTTTCCGCATCGAGACCAGCCAAGGCGATGAGTCCCACCACAACGGTAACCGAGACGTTGTAGTGCAGAAGGTAGAGCAGCCAGAAGGATCCCACCAGGGAAAAGGGTACCGCCAGCATCACCAGCACCACCTTGGAGAAGGACTTCGTGTTGAAGTAGAGCAGCAAGACAATGATCATGAGGGTCACCGGTATGGCGATCATGAGTCTTTGGCGAGCCTGCATCATGTATTCAAACTGACCGCTCCAGACGATGTTGTATTTGGAGGGAAGGTGCACCCTTTCGCTTACGATTTTTTTGGCCTGGGCCACATAGCCCCCGATATCTGAGGTGTTTAGATCCACATAGAGCCAGGCGGTCTTTCTCGAACCCTCTGTTTTGATGGAGGGCGGCCCCTGGTGGATGCTAAATTGGGCGAGCTGGGAAAGAGGAATCTGCGCTCCTGTAGGAGTCGGCACCAGCACCCGCTCGAGAGCCGGAATGTTGCTCCTGTAGTCTCTCATATAGCGGATGTTTACGGGGTAGCGCTCGAGCCCTTCCACTGTCTGGGTGACGTTCATGCCTCCAAGAGCGGATTCGATGACGTCTTGTATATCCGCAACAGTTAGCCCGTATCTCGCCGCCGCATCCCGGTCGATCTTGTAGTCCATGTAGTAGCCGCCCATGACGCGCTCGCCAATCACCGAACGGGTGCCCGGGACGTCTCGAACCACAGCCTCCACCTCCCTGGAGAGCGTGGCAAGGGTGTCAAGGTCCGGTCCCAGGATTTTTAAGCCCACAGGAGTTTTGATCCCCGTGCTGAGCATGTCGGTTCGGGTCTTTATCGGCATGGTCCAAGCGTTTACAAGCCCCGGGAAGTGGATGGCGCCGTTTAGCTTCTCCACCAACTCCTCCTGGGTCATTGGCCTCTCCTCGGGCCATATGTAGCGCAGGGGCTTTTTCGCCCACCCGGGCGCCCACGAGGAATACCAGCGATCTTCTTTAACCGTTCGCCACTTGCTGTGGTCCTGATGGAGCTGGATGACTGTTTCCAGCATGCTTAGAGGCGCGGGATCGGTTGCGGTCTCGGCCCGGCCGACTTTTCCGAACACAGACTTAACTTCGGGGAATGTCTTGATGATCCTATCCGTTTGCTGCAGCAGCTCCTTTGCCTTGGTGATGGAAACCCCGGGGAGGGTTGTCGGCATATAGAGAAGGTCCCCCTCGTTGAGTGGGGGCATGAATTCCGATCCCAGGTGCATGAGCGGGTAAACCGCGCTCGCCAGTATGAGGACTGCTGCCAGAAGGACCGTCTTTCGGTGGTGCAGCACCCACTCGGCCACCGGGTGGTAGCCCCATATGAGAAAGCGCGTAACCGGGTTTTCCTCGTCGGATCTAATACGACCGCGAATGAAAAAGCCCATGAGCACAGGAGCCAGCAGCACGGCCAGGAAAGCAGAGGCTCCCATGGCGTACGTCTTCGTGAATGCGAGGGGCTTAAAGAGCCTCCCCGACTGGCCCGTCAGTGAAAAGATGGGAAGGAAAGAAACCGTAATCACCAGGAGAGCCCAGAATAAGGCCGGCCCCACCTCCTTGGAGGCGGAGGCGATGATCTCCCAGTGGCGCGCCCTGTCATAGCCATGCTCCATCTTTTTATGGGCGTTCTCAATCATGATGATGGCCGAATCGACCATTGCCCCCATGGCGATGGCGATCCCTCCGAGGCTCATGATGTTGCTGTTTAAGCCCTGGAAGTACATGGCAATCAGTGCCGCCATGACCCCCAGAGGCAAGATGAAGATGGCGACCAGAGCGCTCCTGAAGTGGAACAAAAAGAGCATGCAAACCAGGGAGACGATGACCAGCTCCTCAATGAGCTTCTGGCGCAGAAATGAGATGCTTCGCTCGATGAGGGAGGACCTGTCATAGACTGGCACAATTTGGACTCCATCGGGGAGCCCCGCCTTCAAGTCTTCGAGCTTTTGTTTCACCGCCTTGATGGTCTCGAGCGCGTTTCCTCCGAAGCGCATTACCACAACCCCTCCGGCAACGTCCCCTTGTCCGTTGAGGTCGGCAACACCCCTTCGAAGCTCGGGGCCCAGGTGAATGTTTGCCACCTGGCCCAGAAGCACTGGAATGCCTCCCTGATCGACTCCAATGACAACCTTTCTAAGATCGTTAAGCCCTTGTACGTACCCGAGCCCCCGCACCATGTATTCCATCTCGGAGCTCTCCACCAATCCTCCACCCACATCCATGTTCGAGCGTTGGACGGCGCGCTTCACGTTGCTTAAGCTTATGCCGTAGCCGGCTAGCTTATTGGGATCGACCTCGATCTGGTACTGCTTTACGTAGCCGCCAATGGAAGCGACCTCCGATACGCCTGGGACGGTTTGGAGCTGGTACCGAAGGTACCAATCCTGAAGAGATCTCAGCTCATCAAGAGAATGCTTGCCCGATTTGTCGACGAGAGCATACTGGTAGACCCAGCCGACACCCGTGGCATCGGGGCCCAGTTGGGCCGAGACTCCACTCGGGAGCCGGGCCGAGACATAGTTGAGGTACTCCATCACCCGGCTTCTCGCCCAGTAGAGGTCCGTGCCGTCTTCGAAGATGACATAGACAAGGGAGAAGTTGAAAAACGAATAGCCTCGCACCACCTTGGCCTTTGGAACCGAGAGCATGGCGGTGGTAAGAGCATAGGTCACCTGGTCTTCCACCACTTGAGGGCTCTGCCCCGGATACTTGGCGTAGACGATCACCTGGGTGTCCGAAAGGTCAGGAATGGCATCGAGCGGGGTGTGATAGGTAACCCAGATTCCGGTCAGAACGAAAAGCACCGTCAGAACGAGTACGAGATAGCGGTTTCGGATAGACCAGTCTATGGCTGAAGAGATCATTTCGAATGGTCTCCATGGGACAGCATAGACTGAATGGCCGCCGTGAGCTGGCTTTCGGAATCAAGAAGAAACTGGGCTGAGGTCACCACACGATCCCCGGCCTCGAGGCCACCCTTTACCATGACTTTCCCGTCGTCACCCACTGGCCCCAGAACGACTTTCCGGCCGGCAAAGCGGCCATCGCCAAGGGCTATGAAAACCACGTTGTCAGTCGCCGATGCACGAATGACGGCATCTCCGGGTATCTGGACAGCCTTTTCGGCCACGGGGGCCTGAAGCCTGACGGTGCCGTACATCTGGGGAAGGATATGACCCTTCGGGTTCGGCAGGACGATCCGGACCTGCCCGGTGCGTGACTTTCCCTCAACGTAGGGATAGACATAGTCCAGCTTGCCTTCGAAAGACTCACCCGGAAGGTTGTCGAACACCACGGTTGCCTTCATCCCTGCTTTCACGAGCGGGATATCTTCTTCATAAATCGAGCCCATGACCCAGATAGGATTGAGTCCCGCGATTCTTACCAGGTTCGTGCCGGCCTTGACATAATCTCCCGCCATCACGTCACGGTGAGTCACAATGCCGCTGATAGGAGCATAAAGGGTAAGTGTTTTAAGCACATGGCCCGTCCTTCGCAGCTCTGCGATCTGCGCGTCACTGATGTCCCAGAGCTTAAGCCGCATGCGGGCCGCCTCGGGAAGCTTCATCGCGGCTTCGGCCATGATGTGCGATGGGCTGTTCCTCAGCGCCCGAGCATTCTCGAGGGCAGACAAGTACTCTTGCTGTGCGCTCACCAGCTGGGGGGAATAGATTTCGACGAGGGGCTGTGCTTTTTTCACCAGCTGCCCGGTTTCGTTGACGTTGAGCTTCTCGATCCACCCGTCTATCTTGGCGTTGAGAGCTGCCAGAGTAGCTTCGTTCCAGGAGCTGGTCCCATAGGTTCGAATCGTTTTGGTGAAGGGGCCGACCGTCGCTTCGGTCGTGGTCACTCCGATTTCCTGGACTACGGAAGGGCTGATGCGCACCTCACCCGATGAAACCTCGTCCTCGTACACTGGGACCAGATCCATTCCCATGGGTGACTTGCCGGGTTTGTCCCTGATGTAGTTAGGGTCCATGGGAGCGCGCCAGTAGAGTATTTTGCGCTCACCCCTGAGCTTTTCGGCGGTTGGTGCGGGAGCCTTGGAAGGCTCCTCATCGGCGTATACCGGAACCAGGTCCATCCCCATGGGTGACTTGCCGGGTTTGTCCCTGATGTAGTTGGGGTCCATGGGAGCGCGCCAGTAAAGTATTTTGCGCTCACCTTTGGACTCCTCGGAGGATGCCGCAGGTTGGGACGCCTCCATGGCCGGGGAGCCATCCTTTCCAACAACGGCCTCAGACGAACCGGATGCAGCACTCATTGCAGCATGCTCCGCGGCTGAATGGGTGCCTTCATCCATTTTCACCGTGGCGCGGCCCGCAATGAATGCAGCTGCTCCACCGAGGACGCATAGGACCATGAGCATTGCAAGACGAGTTTTCTTCACGGCATTGTTTCCTTACCGAGTCTCAGTGGGACTGTGCAGGCGGCAGCGGCTCAGGGTGAGGAACTAGGAACGCGTTCGGCCGAACAGGATTGCTACGCCTCAATCCTGAAGCCATTTTGCTCCCTTCTCCTCTCCGATAGAGCGTTCGTTCTAAACTCCTATGATTTCACTATCTAAATATAAATTATGCCAGAGAGCGGCGACCGGAGTCGCTACATTTTCTTCAATATAAGCTCACTTGATTTGATGATCATCCATCACCCCGGTGAAAGTTTCTTTCAGATTGGCCTGGATGCTTGATACTGGACGAAGAAGTGCTGCTGAGCATTCACTCCGGGAGTTCATGAAGGCTATATCGCCTTGCAAGAATACGAGGACACCCGCCGCAATCGGCACAGCCCCATCGGCGGGAGCGCACGAAGAGTCCCCCCAGAGAGGGAAATGCTCTGCTTCAAGTCATCGTGGTCTGCGGCTTGTGCATGAGCGTTCACTATCTCGAGCGACAAAGCGGACCCCTTATATTTGCCACCGAGCTGTAAAGATTTTTTTTCAACCACTCTCTTTCCACCTCCAGTTGCCCGATCTTCTGGTACAAAGAGGCAATGAGTCTTTCCGATTCCGCGACTGACTCACTATCGCAGCAGGATGCCACTCCTACAAGAAAGAGAGAGCTATCAAATCGAAAGTTTTATGCTTTGACTACACCTTTTCACGCACCTTCAACCATCAAACAAGGAGAACCAGATGGCAAAACGCGTCTTTATCCTACCGGTACTGGTATTCAGTGCTCTAGCCCTTTTTGCGAGCACCGCCATGGGCAAGGTAGCATGGCAGGCACTGCCTGACATGAAGATGACAAGCGGATTCAAGGACATCGCTGTCACTCTGGATGGGCGGTGGACATTTGTTCTGACCGCGAAAGGCGATGTTCTCATCTACTCGCCGGATGGAAAATTGGAAGACACCCTTGAAATAGGGGGGAGTTTTGACAGCATCACTTGCTCAACCGTTGGGGACAAGATCTATCTCGGCAACCGGAGCGAAGGAACGCTCCAGGCGCTCGAACTGGAGTTTCTCAAACAGATCGATACACAGGGCGCGCCTGTAGAAGGTGCCCCTGATGCACCCATCGAGATCGTAGTCTTCACTGATTTTCAATGCCCCTATTGTGCGGCACTGGTGCCTGTTCTAAAGCAGGTACTCGAGAAGTATCCAGGCAAGGTGAAAGTTGTTTTCAAGAACTTTCCACTGGAAATGCACCGCATGGCAGCCCCTGCAGCAATTGCGTCCCTGGCAGCCCAAAAGCAGGATAAATTCTGGCCTTATCACGATAAGCTTTTTGAAAATCAAAAGGAGTTGAGCGAACAGAAATTCACGGAAATTGCGACTGAGCTGAAGCTCGATCTGACCCATTTCAACGCCGATCTGAAGGCCCCTGAGCTCCAAATGAAGGTGAGGCAGGACATGCAGGATGGCCGTAATGCGGAAGTGCGCGGCACGCCGGCTGTCTTTATAAACGGCAAGCTTCTCAAGGACAGAAGTCTAAAGGGCTTCAGCGACTCGATCGAAAAATTGCTGCAGGCCGGCGAAGAGCAGAAGAAAAAATGAGATCCGGTTCCGAGTCTGCTGGAATATAGAGCTGAGCTCCACTGTAAAATCCCCCCTGCCCCCCTTTGCCAAAGGGGGGAAAGCGCAACTCCCCCTCTTTTGCCAGAAGGAAAAAGGGAAACTCTCCCCTTTGGCAAAGGGGGATTGAGGGGGGGGTATTGGTAAATCTTTCGGGAATCACGAACGGATAGTCGAAGAGCATGCCCAATTCTTGCCTGGTGCCTTAACAGCCCGCACCATCTCCCTGGCAACCCTTCCCCTGGGTGCAGCCATTTCTGCGGGCCTTGAGCCCCTGGAGGTTGCCGCCGCTGAAGACTGCTTCCAGCCCCATTTCTATGAATCCGCTCATTTCCACCGGCAGGATACCTGCCTGTGTCAGGATTTTTCTGGGGAATTCACCGATCCCGCTCACCAGGACGGCACGGCAGTCCATCAGGGTCCTTGCCAGTTCCTCCCACCTTTTGGGACCGCCTCCCGTCGGCGGAGCGCTCCTTTCGCCGACCTTCATGAAGCCTTCGGGCGTTTTCTTCCAGATGTGAAAACGGGAGGCTTCCCCCAGGTGCTGATTGACCAGCAGACCTTCCATGGTGCCCACGGCGACATAAGGCCTTTCGTCCGATGAGGGCAGCGATGTCGCACAGGTGGAAAGGCAGCTGCGAAACTCGCTGGTCTTGTCGTCATCCAGAAGCCCCACGGCATCAGCACGGCAACGGGTACAGTGGCGCATCTGGGGCAGGTGCTCTTCCGCCTTTTTGCGAATTGCCGTCATCTGTTCCCGACTGGGCTCCGGGACGGACTCGAAGGGTGTGTCTGCGTTGGGAAACATGGGCATGCAGTTGAGCAAGTCCACCCCGAGCTCCGCCATCTTTCTCGCCACATCCTCGATGTGATCGTCATTCACTCCCGGGATCACGATGGTGTTGATCTTGACAACGATGCCCTTCGCTTTGAGGGCCTCTATGGCTTCCAATTGGCGCTCCAGGAGGAGCTCGGCGGCCTGCAGCCCACGGTAAATCACTTTCCCATCCCGCACCCAGCTGTAGATTTTCCGACCGATTTCAGGGTCCACGGCATTGACGGTCAGGGTGACATGGGAAACGCCGATTTGAGCCAGTTCATCCACATGGGGCGCCAGGTTCAGCCCGTTGCTGGCCAGGCAGAGCAGCATTTCGGGATACTTTTCCCGGATGAGGCGGACGGTTTCCAGCATCTCGAAGGCGTTGGTGAAAGGATCGCCCGGCCCGGCGATGCCGGCCACCGTGATGCGCGGCTCCTTTTCCAGGACGCTTTCCATGTATCGGAGTGCCTGGACGGGGGAAAGCACGGCGCTCGTTACTCCCGGACGGCTTTCATTGACGCAGTCGTACTTCCGATTGCAGTAGTTGCATTTGATATTGCACTGCGGGGCCACGGGCAGATGGATTCGGCCGCATGCTCCCTTGACATCGGCATTGAAGCAGGGGTGTCGATCGAGATTCAGCTGGGTTAACATGGTCTTTGTCCTCATTTCTATGTTGCAGGCCACGGCGCCGCTAGATGTATCCATACCCCACAGGCGAATCCGCCTGTTTCTTCTCGATGAGCGCATTCACGATGCGATCCAGCAGGTGCTGCGCTCCCCTGTAGCCCAGGTGCAGAATGCGCTGACCTCCGAAGCGGTCGTGAATGGGAAACCCTACGCGTACGAGGGGGATATTCCATCGCTTTGCCAGGTGATACCCCTTGCTGTGCCCCACCAGGAGCTCCGGCGAGAGGGTCTCCGCCTCCTCAGCGAGCTCGTAGAAGTCCACTCCTTCCCGCACCAGGGGAGTCAAAGGAAGAATGTCCCGTGTCACTTCCTCGATGGCCTCTCTGAAGTGGCCGCTGCGTCCTCCCGATGCGCAGAGGACCGGCTGGATGCCGATTTCCACCAGGAACGCCGTCAAACCCACCACCAGGTCTTCTTCGCCGTAGACCACCGCCCGCTTTTCGCTGACGTACTTGTGGCCGTCCACGTAGGCATCGATGAGCCTCCCTCGTTCCGCACGATGTTTTTCAGGGGTTGGGACGCCCCGGATCTCTTCCAGAATTTGGAAGAATCCATCGGTTTCGCGCAGTCCGATGGGCATACCGACACCATGGAGAGGCACTCCGAAGCGCTCCTCCACCAGCTTCCCCGCAGTGGCAGACTTGCTCAGGGTTCTTCCCAATTCCACCGTCGCTCTAGAGCCTCCCATGTTCCGTATCTGCTGAATGGGTGTCCCTCCCGGCGGGATCTTTTCGTAGTCCTGGGCGGCAGGTCCGTCCAGGGTCTCGGAAAGGTCCGGGAGAATGATCCCTTTCAGGCCGAAGTCCTGGAGAATTTCCTTCAGGTAGCGGAGGTCCGCCGGAGAAACGAAGCCCGGCATCAGATTGACCGCTTCCGTCCTCTCGCGGAGGTCCGCCAGTTGGTCCGCCACCGCTCTGACTGCGGCCTGAAAACCCTCCATGTGTGTCCCCGAATAGCTGGGAGTAGCCACATTGACCAGGGAAGGAATCGCTTCACTGCGCACGGCTTCCCCCATTTCCTTACGGAAAGCTCTCACGATCATGGGGACATCGTCCCCGATGGTTTCCGTCAGGCAGGTAGTGGCGATACCGATGAGCCCGGCCCCATACTTGGCCATGACGTTCTGAAGTCCCTGTTTGAGATTGGCTTCCCCGCCGTAGACCGCATGCTTTTCGCCGAGGGATGAAGAAGCGATGTCCATGGGCTCCCGGTAGTGGCTGATGATGTAGCGCCGCATGTAGGTGGCGCAGCCCTGGGAGCCGTGCAGGAAGGGAACGGTTCCTTCGATGCCGCGAAAAGCGAGGCAGGCGCCCATGGGTTTGCACAGCTTGCAGGCGTTGGTGGTGGATACGTAGGGTGCAGGTGATTTTTTCATGGGTTTAGCCTCTCCTTCCAGCTGTCTTCCGGGGCACGAAGCGCCATACGGGACTCACGACGGATGCGTGGATTTCTTTGGCGAAGTTGAGCATCCCGATGAAACCTTCCAGGGGCTCCTTGCGCTCGTGGTTGTGATCGCAGAATCCCACTCCCAGCTTGTAGGCGATGGGCCGTTCCTTGACGCCCCCCACGAAGACGTCCACATCCTTTTCTTTTAGAAACGAGGAAAGCTCGAGGGGATTGGAATCGTCCACGATGATGGTTCCGTCGTCGGTGATTTCATGGAGCTCCTGGTAGTCCTCTTCCGTGCCTGTCTGGGAGCCGACCAGCACCACCTGCATGCCCAGGAGGCGAAAGGCCTTGACCAGGGAAAATGCCTTGAACGCTCCGCCCACATAGATGGCCGCTTTCTTCCCCGAGAGGGCTTTACGGTACTTCTGCAGCTGCGGATAGAGGATCGAAAGCTCTTCCTTCACCAGGGCTTGGGTGCGGGCCATTATTCCCGGGTCCCTGTCGCCGAAGAAGCGCGCCACAGCGTAAAGGGATTCGGCCATGTCTTCCACGCCAAAGTAAGACACCCTCTGGAAGGGGATACCGAAGGCTTCCTGCATCATTTTGGCCAGGTCCATGGTCGCTCCCGAGCACTGCACCACGTTGAGGGCCGCTCCATGAGCGCGGCGAAGGTCGTCGACCCTGCCGTCTCCCGTGACGTTGGCTACCGTTTCAATCCCCATGCGCCGGTAGTACTCCTGGATGATCCAGATTTCACCCGCCAGGTTGAAATCCCCCAGGATATTGACGCTGAGGGGGGAGATGCCCGTCGTATCCCCCGTCCCGATGAGCCGGAACATGGCATTGCAGGCGGCATGGTAGCCTTCACGCTTGTTCCCCTTGAATCCTTCCGACTGCACAGGAATGACAGGGATTCCCTTTTCACCGCTCACCCGCTTGCACACGGATTCGAGGTCGTCTCCGATGATTCCCACGATGCAGGTGGAATAGACAAAGGCGGCGTTGGGGGAGTGGCGGTCGATGAGCTCCACGAGGGCCCTGGTGAGCTTTTCCTCCCCGCCGAAGATGACATCCTTTTCCTGCAGATCGGTGGAAAAGCTCAAGCGGTGCAGCTCCGGCCCCGAGGAGAGGGCTCCACGGATGTCCCAGGTATAGGCGGCGCATCCGATGGGACCGTGAACCAGGTGCAGCGCATCGGCTATGGGATAGAGCACCACGCGGGAGCCGCAAAAGACGCAAGCCCTCTGGCTGACGGCTCCTGCCAGGCTTTCCTTGTTGCAGGAGATCTCGAAAGGCTCCTCTCCCTTGCGATGGATCTGGTCTTTGCGTTCCTGAAAGATGACGGAGTGGTCGGTATTCATGGCTTTCCTCTTTTCCACCGCCCGTTGCGGCATTCATCCCGTAAGCACCCGGTTGTGGCACGTCTCCCTGACCGTGCCACAGCCGAGCCATCAACACAGGAGATATTCAGTTGCTGCCTCTCCTGCCTCGAGGGCATCCAAAATGGCGTCCACAGCCTCTTCGCCCGCGACCCCCCTGTACCAGTGCCCCTGGGGGTAGACGATGACGACGGGGCCTTCTTCACAGAGCTTCAAACATCCCGTGGTGGTCACCATGGCGTTGATGCCCCGATCGGCAAGCTCCTCCTCCAGGTACGGGACCAGCCCCATGGATTCCTTCTTGATGCATTTTCCCTTGGCTTCCGTGCCCCTGAAGCTGGCACAGACAAAAATATGATGATCCGGCTTCTGCATGGCTTGTGTCCTCCCTACATGACCAATTCGAATCGCTCTTCGGGGGCATCCCGATCCTGGCGATCCAGGAGCGCATCCAGGATCTTTTCCAGGAGCCGCATCCCGCCCCTGTAGCCAACGGTGGGGAAGTAGGCGTGGCCGATGCGGTCGAGGATGGGAAACCCGAAGCGCACGAAGGGGATGTCCTCATCACGTGAAATGTATTTGAGGTAGGTGTTTCCCATCATGAGGTCCACCGGTTCGTTCTTGATCCACTGGTGCAGGAGGAACATGTCCCCCTCGGCACGGACCTTGACCTCGTGGGGCACCTCTCTCGTGAGCTCCCGGATCCTGGATTCAAACTTCTTCCCCGGCGTCCCTGTCACCACGTAAACCGGCATCATATCGATGGAAACCAGGAATTCCACGAGGGAGACCAGCTGGTCGGGGTCTCCCACGAGGGCCACTTTTTTGCCGTAGAAGTACTGATGCATGTCCGTGATGATGTCGAGGAGCTGCCCTCTTTCCAGGTTGATGGAGTCCGGAACGTGCACTCCGCCCAGCTTGCGCAGGGCATCCACAAACCGGTCCGTGGCGCTGAGTCCGATGGGCAGATCCAGGATTTCGCACGGCACCTTGCATTTGGTGTCGAGGGCCCGGGCCGCCGGACCGGACGCCATGGGACCGAGCGCCACAGTGGCTTTGCTGTCGCCCGTGCCCATCAGAGCGTCGACGGTGACTCCCCCACGCGGATACATCTCGAACTTGCCCGTTTGAGGACGGTTCAGCACGTTGGACGTGTCGGGAAAAAGGATCGTCTGTATGCCGAGCCTCCCGGCCATGCGCTTGATCTCCTCCATATCGGCGGGCTCTACGTAGCCGGGAATGATATTGATCCGGTCTTCCTTTTTGCCCGTCGAGGCTGCAAAGTAGTCCACCATAGCTTTGGTCATATTTGCAAAGCCCGTCACATGCGAGCCCACATAGCTGGGGGTGTTGGCATGGATGACGTATTTCCCCCTGGGAATCTTGCCGTCGGCCTCCGCCTTCCGCGCAATCTGGGGAATGTCGTCCCCGATGGTTTCCGAAAGGCAGGTGGTATGGACCGCGATGACTTCGGGCTGGTAGACCGTAAAAATATTGTCGATGGCCTGCACCAGGTTTGCCTGGCCACCGAAGACGGACGAGCCCTCCGTGAAGGAGCTTGTGGCGGCCATGACCGGTTCCTTGTAATGCCGTGTCAGGGTGCTGCGATGGTAGGCGCAGCATCCCTGGGAGCCATGGCTGTGGGGAAGACAACCGTGAATCCCGAGAGATGCATACATGGCACCGATGGGCTGACAGGTCTTGGCCGGATTGATGGTCAAAGCGCTGCGTTCTTTAACTTCTTTGGGGGTATGTCGGAGCAGCATGGGCCTTATCCTTCCTCATAATGTTCAATCACACGCATATTTTGCGGAGAGCTCGGGGGACTTCTGCCAGGGGGCCTTGAGGCTGTTCCACACCTTGCTGTTCACCATGCGATCGATTTCTTGGTAGAAATTTACGGCGCCCTTGAATCCCGCATAAGGTCCGCCGTAATCGTAGCTGTGAAGCTGCTTCAGGGGGATTCCCTGCTTCTGTACGACGTATTTTTCCTTGATGCCCGCACAGAAGATGGAAGGTTTATAGATTTCCAGGAGCTTCTCCGTCTCGTACTGGCTGATGTCGTCGATCACGAGGGCCTGGTTGTCCATGTCCCGCATCATTCCCTCATAATCCTTGAATTCAAACCCTTCCTGAGCAAGCCGCTCCAGTTCCTCCGGACTCTTCCTCGGGCGGAATCGTTCGGGATCCGGTGTGACTTCAAGCTCCTCAATATTACGGCTATCCGCATCGACTTTGATGGTGGGCAACACTTTTCGGCCTTCATAGTCGTCCCTGTGTGCAAATTCATACCCGGCGGAAATCGTCTTCATTCCCATCTCTTTGAAGAGCTCCTGGTAATGATGGGCGCGGGAGCCTCCCACAAAGAGCATGGCTGTCTTGCCCTGGCACCGCGGGCGGACTTCCTCTCGGACCTTCAGGATCTCCGGCATCTCTTCAGCGATGACGGCTTCCACCCGGTCGCTGAGCTCCTGATCCTGAAAATAGTGCGCGATCTTCCGGAGGGATTTCGCCGTAGCTTCAGCCCCGATGAAGTTGATCTTGATCCAGGGAATTCCGAATTTTTCCTCCATCATTTCGGCGACATAATTAATGGAACGATGGCACATGACGGTGTTGAGGTCCGCCGTGTGGGCATTGGCGAACTGATCGTACGTCGAATTTCCGCTGAAGGTGGAGACCACAGTGATGCCGCATTTCTCGAGAACTCGATCGATTTCAAAGGCATCCCCTCCGATGTTGTATTCTCCCAGGAGATTGATCTTGTACTTTCCTTCCTTCACGGAGTCATCGAGCCCCACCACGTGGGTGAATATCCCGTTGTTGGCGATGTGGTGGCCCGCGGACTGGCTCACTCCCTTGTAGCCCTCGCAGCTGAAGCCGAAGACGTTGATGCCCAGGGCCTCGCGCATCTCCCGCGCCACTGCGTGGACATCGTCTCCGATGAGCCCCACGGGGCACGTGGAGAAGATGCTGATGGCCTTGGGCTTGAAGAGATCGTAGGCTTCCTGAATGGCTGCCTTGAGCTTCTTTTCCCCTCCGAAAACGATGTCTTTGTCCTGCATGTCCGTGGAGAAGCAATAGGTCATGAAGTTCTCATCGTTTTCCGTCGGGGGCCGGGTCTGATTCCTGCGAGTCAGCCAGCTGTAAAAACCGCACCCGATGGGACCGTGGGTGATATTGACGATGTCGCGGGTCGGCCCCAGGATGACCCCTTTGCAGCCGGCATACGTGCAGCCCCTTTGAGTGATAATCCCCGGGGTCGTTCGCACATTGGCACCGATTTCCAGGCCTTCACTGCAGGAGGCGAGCTTGTTGACGACAATCTGCTTGGCCCGTTTGCGCGCCACCTTGGTAGGGTATTTTTCCAGAAGCTCCTTCTTAAGCACCTCTGGATCGACTCCTTCAGTTTCCTCTTCGAGATTCAATTTCTCTTCACATATGGAGGACATCGTATTTCTCCTCATGTCCAATCAACCGTTTCAAACCTCGTCCAGCACGCTGTCGCCGCCCTCGCCCGTCCTCACGCTGTAGGAGTTGTTTGCCGGCATGACAAAAATCTTTCCGTCACCGGATTTCCCGGTCTGATTGACCTTGATGATGGTTTTCACCACCCTGGGAACCAGCCTGTCGGGCACCACCACAAGGATCAGCCTCTTGGGAATGAGACGCTGACTCTGCCCCAACTGGGCGATGGCTTCTTCGTAGCCCTTTTCGGCGCCCTCCAGCAGCTTTGTGTCCACCAGTCCCTTGCCGCGCCCCAGAACGTCCTTGGCGGTCATGGAAGAGATGCCCGCGTCTGAAAGGGCCCGCTTGGTCTGGTTCATCATGTTCAACCGCACGATGGCCATGACTTCTTTCATATCTTCACCTCTTCGGGTTCCGCTCCCGTTCTTTCCTTGATCCCGGAGCTGATGGTGTAGACCTCTTCGACGGGCGTGATGAATATCTTGCCGTCCCCGAAGGCCCCTTTCTCCCCTGTCCTGGCGGCCTTCATGACGGTCTTGACGACAAATTCCTTGTCTGATTCCTTCACCACGGTCAGCAGCAGCTCCTTGGGAATCTCGTCATAGGTGACCTCACCGATCTTGATTCCTCTCTGCTTGCCCCGGCCGACCACGGACATCTTGGTGACGGCCGGAAATCCCGCCTCCATGAGAGCGGCAAGGACGTTGTCCACCTTTTCAGGTCTTACGATGGATCTGATCATCAACATGGGGTGCTCCTTCTTGCTGGGCTTGCGTTAATGTCCTGAAGGCTTCATCCGGCCAGGCCGTATTCGATGAGCAGCTTCTCCAGTTCGTCCGTGTGCATGGGCTTGGGGATGACGTGCATGGTATTGTCTTCCACCTTTTTGGCCAGGGTCCGATATTCATCGGCCTGGGCGTGCGCCGGGTCGAAGGAGATAACGGTCTTCCGGTTGATTTCCGCTCGCTGAACCATATTTTCCCGCGGCACGAAATGGATCATTTGGGTGCCCAGCTTCTTAGCGAAGGCCTCGATCATTTCCTGTTCGTTGTCCACGTTGCGGCTGTTGCAGATGATTCCCCCCAACCGCACACCACCCGCTTCAGCAAACTTGACAATCCCCTTGCAGATGTTATTAGCGGCGTACATGGCCATCATTTCACCCGAGACGACGATGTAGATCTCCTGGGCCTTGCCCTCGCGGATGGGCATGGCGAACCCACCGCACACCACATCCCCCAGAACGTCGTAGAACACGTAATCCAGGCTCTCACTTTCTGCGTACGCTCCCAGCTGCTCCAGCAGGTTGATGGAGGTGATGATCCCGCGTCCGGCACAGCCGACTCCCGGCTCGGGGCCTCCCGATTCCACGCAGATGGTGCCGGCGAACCCGATTTTCCGAATGTCGTCGAGCTCCACATCCTCGCCTTCGGCACGCAAAGTATCGAGCACCGTGTTCTGGGAGAGCCCCCCCAGGAGCAGGCGGGTCGAATCGGCTTTGGGGTCGCACCCCACCACCATGACCTTCCGCCCCATTTCCGCCAGCCCCGCCACTGTATTCTGAGTCGTCGTGGACTTGCCGATCCCGCCTTTGCCGTAGATTGCGATCTTTCTCATGGTGCTTCTCCTTTTCAGTTTCATTCACTTCAGTTGACCGCTTTATTGAGCAGGGAGCATGCCAGGCATTGAAAGAGGAGGGGCAATGGACGCCAAGATTCCGTAATCAATGGTTTTATCGTATGTACATCTCTCGATGAAGGTGGGACGGCGAAGAGAAAAGGTTCACAATAATGTAAACATGTACCTTTCCTTTCTGTAACATTTTGGAGGCGTGCCTTCTCCGGAGTGGGAAGCCACCGGATCAATTTCATTCAGATGTTTCGGAAGTGGTGGTAAAGTACGATCTTTAGGCTGGGAGGATTTTCCCATCGGGAAGAACCGGCCCCCCTGACAACAATCCGGGAGAAATGCCTTCGATGAGAATCATGCTTTACAGCCAACACGTTTTGGGAATCGGACATTTTTTCAGAAGCATGGAAATCGCCAGGGCGCTGGATCGGCATGAAATCCTGTTCGTGGAGGGGGGAGACCCGTTGCCGGGATTTGTTCCCCCTGCCCATGTCAGGCGGTTCATCCTCCCGTCCATCATGATGGATGCGGACTTCAAAGCCCTGGAAATTCAGGAGGGCACCCTCCAAGAAACCAAGCTCACGCGACGGCGGATGCTCATGGAGGCTTTCCGGGATTTTGCTCCCCATGTCCTCCTCACGGAGCTTTTCCCCTTTGGACGGAAGCAATTTCGTTTTGAACTGGAGCCCCTGTTGGAGAAAATCCAGCAGGAGAAACGGCGCACCAAGGTAGTTTGCAGCCTGCGGGACATCCTGGTGGAGAAAAAGGATCAGGCGGCTTACGAACAGGGAGTGCTCGCGCTGTTGAACCGCTATTACGACCTGCTGCTGGTCCATTCCGACCCGCACCTGATTCCCCTGGAAGAAAGCTTTGAACGGATCCATGAGATCCGCATACCGGTCCGGTATACCGGATTTGTCGTGAGGGATTCGGAACCGCAGCGGAGAAAATCCGGAGCGGAAAAAATCATCGTGGCGAGCAGTGGCGGCGGCAAAGTGGGAAGGGATCTCCTGGCAGCCACCATCCAGGCGGTTCAGAAGCTGACGTCGGTAAATCTCCAGCTAAGAGTTTTTACCGGTCCGTTTATGGAGGAGGCGGACCGGGAGCTTCTCTCGGCTCTGGCAGCGGAAGATTCCCGGGTCCAGTTGTTCCCCTTTTCCCTGGACTTTCTGCAGGAGCTGGCCGAGGCCGACCTTTCCATCAGCATGGCGGGATACAATACCTGCATGGATATTCTCAGCACGGGAATTCGCGCCCTGGTCCACCCTTTTCCACAAAACCGCGAGCAGGCTCTACGCGCCGGGAAGCTGGCAGGGTTAGGGCGCCTCAGGATCCTCCCTTCCCTGGATGTTTCCACACTGTCTGGATGCATCGCCGAAGAACTGGACGGCGGAGGAATAACCGCTCCGACAGGGATCGACCTTCAAGGAAAGGCAAACACAGCCCGTTGGATAGAGGCGTTTTTCGAGAAGGGGAAATGCACATCCCGTTTCCCTTGAAAAATTGCAGCGCAATCATTAATATCTGAGTTGTTCTTGCCTGATTGAAAATACTCGCACTGTTGGCCTGATTCACTTTTCACTGGATTCCGAAGCGCCCCGTACGGGGTATGACCGCTGTAGAGCACCACAGCGGGCGGACGGTTCTTCCTTTGCTCATTTGACTTTTATGGGTGAACGCCGGTGCCGAAATCTGTTCAAAGACAAGTTGTTCTTCCCTGGAAGCAGGTTTTGAAGATCTCCTTCAATTCCATCAAGGTCAGGTTCTTTCGATCGCTCATCACCACTCTGACACTCACTCTTGCCATCGCTTTTGTGGCTTATATCCGGTCCGGTTACGAGCTCTTGAACGCCATTTGGACTCATGCGGATCTGTCGCTTCAGGAACGGATTCTCGCCGGCGGCTACGAGGCAGTCGACGGCCGGTTCGGCACCAGCCCCAAGGACACCTGGCTGGCGATCCTGTCCCTGATCGTCTGTGTCGTGGGCATCGTCAACGCGCAGCTCATGGCCGTCACCGAAAGGTTCCGAGAGATTGGGACCTTCAAATGCCTTGGGGCCTTGAACAGCTTTGTCGTGCGGATTTTTCTGGTCGAAGCGTTTTACCAGGGGCTTCTGGGGGGGCTTTCGGGAAGTGTTGTGGGAATAGTCGTCTCCACGGTCTCCATTGCCTGGAAGGTCGGCTGGCCTGCCTTTCGATGGTGGCCCTTCACGGGAATGCTCCTGACCCTGGGCTGGGGCCTGTTCATGGCGGCATCCCTCTCGCTGCTGGGAGTCATTTATCCGGCCCTCGTGGCTGCGCGCATGCAGCCGGCAGTGGCCCTGCGCACGGAGCAATAGAGGCCGTCAAAAGACTTCTTCTCAGGTGCTCCAGACATCGGGCTCTCTTATACTCTGCACGGATGAGATCGTGACTTTTTGACGGCCCTGTAGGAGCGGCTTCCAGCCGCGACAAAACAGCCGACTCCCAAGAGAGTCGCGGCTGGAAGCCGCTCCTACGAAAGTGCAGATTTCAACCGTTTACAGTATAACTTCCCGGAGGTTGCAGCATGGATCGGGAAATTGTGCATAACGTGGTGCGACTTTCGGAAGTGACGAAGGTCTTCAAGATGGGAGGCCTCCAGGTGGAGGCGCTCAAAGGGATCGACTTCGCCATCAAGGCGGGGGAATATCTTTCCATCATGGGTCCGTCGGGATCCGGGAAGTCCACTCTTTTCAACATGATCGGCGCCCTGGACAAGCCCACCACGGGGCGGGTCTTCATCGACGAAGTGGACGTGGCCCAGCTCGATGCCTATGAGCTGGCATGGCTCCGCTGCCGGAAGATCGGGTACATCTTCCAGACCTTCAACCTCATCCAGGTCATGACGGCCATCGAGAATGTGACGCTGCCCATGATTTTCGCGGGAATGAGTCGGGATGAATACCTGGAGAAGGGAATGGAGCTCTTGAGGCTTGTGGGGCTGGCGGAACGCTACCACCACAAGCCCTCGGAGCTCTCGGGCGGGCAGCAGCAGCGCGTGGCCGTGGCAAGGGCTCTGGCCAATGATCCGGCCATTATTCTGGCGGACGAGCCCACCGGAAACCTGGATCTCACCACGGGGGAGGAAATCATCTCCCTGTTGAAGCAGCTCTCCACCGAGCGCAAGGTCACCATCATTTCCGCCACTCACGACATCAAAATGTTGAATGTTTCCGACCGGGTGGTCTGGATTCGGGACGGCCGCATCGACCGTGTCGAGGAGCGGGCGAAACTGAAAATATCCGTGGGCGAGGTCGTTTGAAGCCATGGGAAAAAGACGGAGTGTCTTCCCGGGTTTTGTCGTGTTCATCCTGCTGCTGGCAATCCTGCCGACGTTGGGGTGGACCGGTGAAGCACCCCCTCAGCAGGTGCTCGATGACCTGACCTTTTTTGGAAGCATCCCCGATCGATCCACGGGGACTTCAGGCAGTGAGCGGGCGGCCGATTATATTCTGAAGGCCTTCGAAGAGGCGGGTCTCTCCAACATTGGGGTTCAGAAGTTTATGACCCCGGTCCCCGAAATGCTTTCAGCCACCCTGGAAATCGAAGGTCAAACCCTGGAAATCCACCCATGGGGTCCCAACCTGGTGTACCTGCCCATGACCCCCGAAGCGGGGCTGAGAGGCCCCCTCGTCTATGTGGGGACGGGGGACCTGGACGAGTTGAACGGCAAGGAAATAGAGGGGGCCATCATCCTCATGGACATGGCGTCCTTTGACAACTGGCCCAGGCTCTACGGCCTGGGGGCGCACGCTCTCGTATTCCTGGGAAATGAGGAGGCCAACATCGGCGAGTTCCGCGAGAAGGAAACCCCTACTCCCCTGGCCTTTCCCAGGTTCTGGGTCCCTCCCGAAACGGGGGAGAAGCTCAAAGCCATGGCTTTGGACCGGACGGTGGAAGCCGTCGTCAAATCCAGGTCCCAATGGCAAAACAAGATCGTGCGGAACTGCTACGGCTTCATCCCCGGGAAGGACCCGAAGCTCAGCAAGGAGCTGGTTGTTCTGGACGCCTTTTACGATGCGTCTTCGGCAGTGCTCGGCGCAGCCCCGGGAGCCGATGAAGCAACGTCCATCAGCGTTTTCCTTGCGGCCGTCCGCAGGTTGGCTCAAAACCCACCCGATCGCTCTGTGCTCTTCCTCGCCACAACGGGGAACGGACAGAGCCTGGCGGGCATGAGGCAGTTCATCTGGTCCATCACCACCCGCAAGAAACGGCTCCGCAACGAGGCGAAAGAGCTCCAGGCCAAGAGGAGGGAGGTGGATCGGCAGTTGGATCTCATTCGGTCGGCCGACCCCCTTTCCGTCCAGGAACCGCAGGATCGGGCACTCATGTGGGAGCTGCTCCTGGAAAAAGCCAAAGACAGAACGGACGCTCTCACTCGGGAGAGTCAATACCGCAAAATGCTCGGAGAGGATGTCGCCCCTGAGGACATCGAAGCCGCCCGCGCTTTTCGACGCCTCTCATGGCTCAACGACATGGAGTCCATGACGCCTGAGCAGCGCCCCCTGGCCATCCAGCTCCTGAAGGAGGCCGCCCCGGATCTCAAGAAAGTCCGCAAGGAGCTGAAAGACCGGAGGGATGTGTTCAATTCCACCCTGTCCCTGAGAAACATCGTGGATGAATACACTCCCATCTTTTTCCTCAGTCTCTATCTCTCCTCCCATTCACCCCATGTGGGACTGGTGGAAATGGGGGACACCTATCCCGTTCGCGGGAACGTGAGGCGCACGATGCGGGCGGGCAGGCTCGTCAACCTGCTCAATGCCATGGGGCCGAGAATTGCTCGAGAAAGCGGGCTCCCGAACATCCTGCGGGATACCTCCCGTGGAGGCGGCCAGGAGGGCGGCCTGGGCAAGTCTCCGGCAGTCCATCATCCGTGCTGTGACGTGGGGGCCCTGGCCGGTCTGCCCGCCGTCTCCCTCATGACCCTGGACGATTACCGGACACACTGGTCCACGCCCCAGGATACGCTGGACCGCGTCCACAAGGGCAATGTGAAGATGCTGGCTCAGTTTTTTCCGCCCCTGCTGGAAGAGCTTTTTTCACATCCTGCGCTGGCCACTCTGTCCGAGGGAGGAATCCGTGGGCTGGCCAGCCTGGAGGGACAGGCCAAGTTCATCCGCCAGGGAGAGCTCTTTCCCGACCAGCCAGCCCCCAATACCGTCATTTCCATCCTGCAGGGAGATTCGATTTTCAGGGCCATGGTGCACCAGGATGGGACCTTCTTCATCCCCGGGTTGGCCAACTCGCGGGTCGCTCTCGAAAAGCTGATCCTGGAACCGTACGGTCTCGATCCGGAAACGGGCCGGGTGGCATGGACGGCAGACAAGGCCCAGACGGGAAAAACCAACTACCGCATCAAGGTGAAGAGCGACCTGGCCAGTACGTCCCTCGTCATGTTTCACTGCCTTCAGACAGACGTGATAGGGGCCTTCAATCCCCGCAACCTGGGCCATCTCACCAAGGTACAGCTTCTCGACCGATCGACCGAAGCCACGCCTCTCCGCTACTGGTATTCCAGGATCGACGGCCGGAATACCAATGCCATTTCCATTTTTCTGGAAAAGGGAACCCGCTTCAAGCTCATTTTGTCTGAAACCCTTCTCGGAAAGGACTTCTTCCTCCTCAACAGCACTCCGGAATTCCCCACGGGCAAGGGTTTCCTCATCGGCAGCCCCCCGCAGATTTTTTTCCCGCCCGCTCAAGTGGCAAAAGACCTGAGTCTGCTGCTGGGGGAACGCCTCCAGAACCTGTTCAAGCACGGAATCACCAACCGCCACCTTCAGAACCTCTACGCCACGTCCATCGATGAACTGGAAAATTCCCGGAAGGACCTGGAAAAGAAGCAGTACGGCGCGTACTGGGAGCGGATACAGTCCGCCTGGGCCAAGCTGAACGTCGTCTACGCCGAAATTGAAAGCACTCAGCGGGATGTTCTGACGGGGGTCATGTTCTTCATTGCCCTCTTTGTGCCTTTTGCGTATTGCATGGAGCGCTACCTGTTCTGCTTCCGCGGCGTCTATCAGCAGATCGCTGCGTTCCTCCTGATTCTCATCCTGACCATCCTCGTCATCCGCGCCCTCCACCCGGCCTTTTACCTGACGTACAGCCCCATGGTGGTCATCATAGCCTTCTTCATTGTCGGCCTGTCCTTCCTTGTGTCCTGGATCATCTTCATGCGGTTCGAACATGAAATGGCCGGCCGGCACTCTCCCCTGGGAGGAACCCACCCGGCAACACCGCAGGCGAGCAAATGGCAGTCTTTCGGAGCGGGATTTTCCATCGGGGTATCCAATCTCAACCGCAGAAAGCTCCGAACGGGGCTGACCTGCATCACCTTGATCATCCTGACCTTCACCGTCATGTCCTTCACCAACGTCAAGAGTCTCCACACCACCACCCGCACGCGCATCGCCGACGTCGCCCCCTACCCCGGTGTGCTGGTGCGCCATCAGTATCGCCTCCCCCTGACGCTGCTGACACTGGAATATCTGCGCGCCCGCTTCGAACCCACCGCGACGGTCTGGCCCAAGGGCTGGATCGATCGATCCAACAATTCCGATCGCAGCCTTGCACGCATCTATCGGGACGGTGTCTATTCCTCCCTGGAGGGCATTCTGGGCCTGGGATCAAATCCCCCTGAAATCTTCAAGGACATTGTCCGGCACGGGCGGTGGTTCAACCCTCGTGAAACCCGGGTGGTGATTCTGCCCCTGGCCCTCGCGGAAAAGCTGAAGCTCCATCCGGAAAAGGACCTGAATGTGCCCGTTACGCTCCTGGGTGACACCTTCAAAGTCATCGGGTACTTTGACGGCAATCGTGTGGAAACCCTGAAGGACCTGGACCAGAATCCCATCACGCCCGCCTACATGGAGATGAGCCATAGCGAGGAGCTTTCCGAAGTGGAGATCGAGGCCATGCAATCAGGGGAAGAGATGCTGCCCCAGTCGGAGCGGTTCCGATTCGCCAACCCCAACACGACGGTCCTCATCCCGTTCCACGATTCCATCGATTATGGAGGGGAGCTCCGGACAGTGACCGTCCTGCCGTTTGCCGGAACGAGTCCCGTGGACATTGCCGACCAGCTTTCGTCCTGGCTCACCTATCCCCTTTTCGTGGGGGACAACGGCTCATGGTACCAGAGCGCCAGCAACACGCTGCGCTACCAGGGAGTGACCAACCTCTTCGTTCCCATTTTGATCGTCATCTTCATCACCCTCAACACCATGATCGGCCATGTGCATGAAAGGCAGCGCGAGATCTCGACGTACACGTCCGTCGGACTGGCTCCGACTCATGTGGGGTTCCTCTTCATCGTGGAAGCCCTCTCCATGGCCGTCATTTCGACGGTCATCGGGTACATACTGGCCCAGCTGAGCGCCCGCTATCTCGGGAACACCGCCCTCTTCTCGACGCTCACTTTCAATTATTCCTCTCTCGCCAGCGTCGCCTGCATGTTCCTCGTGTTTTCCGTGGTGTTCCTTGCCGCGCTCTATCCCGCGCGCATGGCCGCGGAAATGGCCATGCCCGACGTGGAGCGCACCTGGTCGCTGCCTGAGCCCGATGGGGACACACTGTTCATGAACCTGCCCTTCCTTCTGAAATACGAGGAGGAAAAAGGCATCATGGGTTTTCTGAACACATTCTATCTCGCTCATCAAGACATCACCCACGGGGCTTTTGCCGTGGACAGCGTGAGCCTCGACGAGGATGCCCCCCTCATGGAGCCCGGTGAAATGCCGGCACCGGTCTGCCTGATGATTCGAACCAACGTGTGGCTCGCTCCCTTCGACTTCGGCATCAAGCAGAGAATCCAGCTCTACTGCTGCCCCTCCCCGGATAATCCGGGATACCTGGAAATTGCCATTCGTATGATCCGCCTTTCAGGAGAACAGTCCGCATGGGTCAGGGCCAACAAAAATTTCATCAAGGCCTTGCGCAAACAGATGCTCCTGTGGCGCTTGATGGACCAGGAGGCCAAGTCGGCCTTCAGTGTATAGAAGCCGTTCCAACTGATGCGCTCCCCTCGCCGCCTCTTCGTATCCTATTATTTGGACACCGGCGGCACGATCGAGGATAATCCCGCATGCGAGAGACACACGTACGCTTGCCCGCCCTGCTGACGGGCTTCCTGCTGGCCGGTCTGGTGTGCGCCTTCACGCCTTATAACAACATCAAGATCCTGAACAGTCCCCTGGCGGGAGGGCATTTCCCCCTAGCCGCCTTTGGGTGCCTGCTCCTTCTGCTACTGGTCTTCAATCCTGTCCTGACTCGGGTGAGGCGGAGCTGGCGCTTCCATTTCGCCGAACTGCTCCTCATCTGGTCCATGATCACGGCCGCCTCCGGGATCGCTTACACGGGACTCCTCCGAACCTTCATCATCAACATCACGACCCCCAAGTGGTTTACAACCACCGCAGGCAACCTGGGAGAGATCCTCGTCCCCCTCACCCCGCCCTCCCTCTTTCCACAGGATCCCGAAATGCTTGCCGACCTTTACAGCGGCATGGACGGGGGGCTTGACATGAGCTGGTGGGAAATCCTCACCCGTATCCCCTGGTCCGCCTGGATGGTCCCTCTCTTCTGGTGGGGCCTGTTCGTTCTGCTGCTGTACACGGCGATGCTCGGCATGGTGGGGCTCTTCTCCCACCAGTGGATCGAAAATGAAAAGATGAATTTCCCGCTCCTGCGCGTTTTGGAGATGATGGGGGAGGCCGTCGAGGAAGGGGGCCTCTGGAAATTTTTTACTCAAAACCACTTCATCCTGGGGTTCAGCATTCCCGTCGTCCTGCACCTTTTCAACGGGCTGCACACCTATTTTCCAGAAGTACCCCAAATCCCCACCCTGATCCTCGCTCAGCCCTACATCCCCAAGGAAGGCCTGCTGTCGGGATTTTACAAGGCGAAAATCTACATTTACCCGGCTTTCATCGGCTTCGCCTTCCTGGCATCGAAGCAGGTTTCCTTCAGCTTCTGGTGCTTCTTCATCCTGGGCGGATTCCTGCCGGGGGTTTTACAGTTCGCAGGCTGGAGACTCCCGGCTGCAGCCCTGGGGACCACTTTCAGTCCGGTGCTGTCCCGCGTGGAGGAAATGCAGATGATGGGCGCCTTCGCCATTTTCTTTTTCTTCATTGTCTGGCTCGCCCGGGACCATCTGCGACTGGTCCTGCAATCCATCTTCAGAAAGCAGCCTCTGGCCGATGACTTTCGTGGACTCCTGGACCCACGAACGGCGTTTTTTCTTTTCGTGGGGGGCATTCTGGGAATGACCGGATGGCTCTGCTTCATCGGCATGGATCTCCTTCCGACCCTCCTGTTCCTGGGGGTCTGCTTCATGGTACAGCTGGTGATGACGCGACTGGTCTGTCAAGGGGGATTGCCGTACTTTACACTGGCCTTGGCCCCCTCGGATGGATTCCTGGCTTTTCTCAACACGCGCATCCTCTCCCCTGTGACCCTCTATATGTCCGTTGTCGTTCAAAAGGTGGCGTTTCTCGATATGCGGGAATCTCTCATGCCCTCACTCTTCCATGCCTCCAAGCTGTCGGAGAGGGCTGCGCCCAGGCGCCGGTTTCTCTGGGGTGTCCTGGCGTCGGTTTTCCTGGGGCTGGTCGTATCGTTTGCGGCCCTGCTGGCGGTCTACTACAAATACGGCATCAACACGCTCCCGGACGACTGGGCCTTGGAGACCGCCCGGCGCGTCCATGAAAATGCCGCCCAGCTCCTGAGCCATCCCGAAGAATACAAGCAATGGAGCATGACCTTCTGCATCATCGGTGCAGCCGTCATGGGATTCCTGGTTCTTGGATATCACCGCTATATCTGGTGGCCCCTGCACCCCATCGGTTATCTCACCGCCTACACGTCGGCCATGCAGGTGCTCTGGTTCGGCTTTTTCATCGGCTGGCTCTGCAACACCCTCGTCCTGCGCTATGGGGGAGTGAAGCATTATAAGGAAGTGCGCGGTCTTTTCTTCGGGTTGATCGTGGGGGACATGGTGATGGCCTTGATATGGCTGGTGGTGGGGTTTTTCGCTTCCATCAGTTATCACGTTCTCCCTCTGTGATGCAGCAGGGTCCATGGCGAAGTCTCTGAAGGCTTTCCTTCAACGGCAAGCCATTCCGGAAAGGTCTGAGGATGTACGAGGATAAAGAGCTCAAAGAATATCGAGATCTTTTACAGCCCCCCGAGAAATTCGAGGAAGGGTTCGGATGGAAATCCATCATCGGGGCAATCTTCATAGGATTCCTGATGATGCCCGGATCCATGTATCTGGGCCTGGTGATCGGCACAGGGGTAGGTCCCGCGGCTCGCTGGGTCACCATCATCATTTTTGCCGAAATTGCCAAGCGATCCTATACCCGGCTTCGCCAACAGGAAATCTTCGTCCTCTATTACATGGCGGGCGCGGCCATGGCCTCCCCCTTTTCCGGACTCCTTTGGAACCAGTACCTGGTGCAATCCGAAGCCGCGCGCATGCTGGGACTGACGCAGTTCATCCCCGCCTGGATAGCGCCTCCTCCCGGATCCGAATCCCTTGTGGATCGCACCTTTTTCCACCGAGACTGGATGGTTCCCATCCTTCTCATGATGGGCTTCGAAATCATATCCGCCGTCGACCATTTCGGTCTGGGCTATGCCCTCTACCGCTTGACTTCGGATGTGGAAAAGCTCCCTTTTCCCATGGCCCCTGTGGGAGCCCTGGGCAACATGGCGCTGGCGGAATCGGCGGACCGGGCGGAAACGAGCTGGAAATGGCGCGTTTTTTCCATCGGCGCCATGATAGGGCTGGCATTCGGAGCGCTTTATGTGCTGCTCCCGGCGGCTTCGGGGGTGATCCTTTCGGAGCCCATTCATCTCTTTCCCATCCCCTGGATCGACCTGACTCCTGTCACGGAAGATTTCCTGCCTGCCGTAGCCACGGGCATTCAGCTGGATCTGGGGCTCCTGTTCATCGGCATGGTCCTGCCCTTCTGGGCGGTCATCGGAGGGGGAATCGGGTTCCTCATCACCCTCATCGCCAATCCCATCCTTTACGAGCACGGCATTCTCCACCGCTGGCACAAGGGGATGGGGACGGTGGATACGGTCTTCGCCAACAACTTCGATTTCTATATGAGCTTCGGGATCGGGCTGGGTCTGGCCATTGCCGCCATCGGCATCTTCCACGTTTTTTTCAGCTTTCGCCAGAAATTCCAGGAATCCCTGAAGGAACGCTTCAAGATATTGTTCACACCGCCTCCAGGCCGCGGCGACTTCAGCATCTGGATCGCCATTGGCATCTATATCGTTTCCACGACAGCCTATATCCTGTTCTCCGCCTGGCTGGTGCCGGGCTTTCCCTGGATCTTTCTCGTGGCGTACGGTTTCATTTACACGCCCATCATCTCGTATGTTTCCGCGCGAATGGAGGGCATTGCGGGGCAGTTTGTGAGCCTCCCCATGGTGCGTGAAGCGAGCTTCATCGCCGCGTCCAAATTTTTCGGATACACGGGAATCGGCATCTGGTACGCTCCCATCCCTTTCCACAACTACGGAAAGGCCACCCAGCGGTGGAGGGAAATCGAGCTCACGGGCACGAGCTTCCGGAGCATCGTCAAGGCGGAAATCCTGGTCATTCCGGTGGTGCTCATCGCCAGCCTGCTTTTTTCTCAATACATCTGGCGCCTGGCTCCCATCCCCTCCACCCAGTACCCCTACGCCCAGGAGCTCTGGCACCTCCAGGCCCTGAACACCCTCCTGCTTCAAAGTGCCACCCTGGAGGGGAATTCGCCATTTTTCCAGGCCCTCAATGTCGACTACATGGCCCTGGGAATGGGGCTTGGCGTTCTCACCTACTGGGCACTCGCATCCCTTAAGCTCCCCGTCATGCTGGTGTATGGAGTCACCCGGGGACTGGGGCAATCCACTCCCCACGGCATTTTTCTTGAAATCATCGGAGCGCTGCTGGGACGGTATTATTTCATGAAAAAATACGGTGTCGCCTGGCGGCAGTATGCCCCGGTCCTGCTGGCCGGGTTCTCCTGCGGAATGGGCCTCATGGGCATGCTGGCCATGGGATTCACCCTCATCATGCGCTCGCTGGGAAGCCTTGCCTACTGAGGCAGGGAAGCCGGCCGGTGTCTTCATCCGTTTCAGACGCTCGATCCCGGGATATGGCCGCCACAGCAAGGGCAGTCCTGGTTTTCATGCGCGTACCCGAAGCAGGGCAGGTGAAATCGCGCCTGGCCGCCGGGGTGGGCGTGGAAGAGGCGGCGCGCATCTACCAGATCATGGTACGAAGAACCCTGGGGGTTTTGTCGGACTTCAAACGATCCAGGCCCGATGTGACGCTTTTCGTCTTTTTCACGCCGGCGGACAGAGTCGAGATCCTTCAAAAACATTACCCCGGCCCCTGGAGTTTTCTTCCCCAGGTGGGGCACCACCTGGGAGAACGGATGGACCGCGCCCTGCGTCAGGTCTTCGCCCTTGGATTTCAACACACCGTGCTGGTGGGTACCGACCTCGCCCACCCGGAAGGTGCAATATTGGAGGACGCCTTCCATGCTCTGGAAAAGGGGCTGACTCCCCTGGGGCCGGCCAGGGACGGCGGTTTCTATCTCGTGGGATTGCACCGACCCTGCTCCGCCCCGTTCCAGTTCGAGGAATGGGGAACCGATACCGTGTACGGGAGGACGGAAAAATCTCTCGCCGCCTCCGGACTGCAGGTCCTAAAGCTCAAGGAAAAGCAGGATGTCGATCGCCCCGAGGATTTCGAGCCTCTCCGGGACCATTTTTTCTTCAAAGAAAAGCTTTCCATCGTCATCCCCACGGTGCGGCCCCCCGAAGCCGTCAGCTCCTTCCTTCACCGCCTGGAACCCCAGCTCTGGCCCGGAGATGAAATCGTCGTGGCCCTCTCCGAAGGGATAACACCTCCCCGGAATGAGGAAGAAAGTGCCTCCATCCGTTGGATTGTCTCACGCAGGGGGCGTGGAATGCAACTCAATGCAGGCGCCCGGGCGGCAGAAGGAAGCATCCTCCTGTTCCTCCACGACGACTCGGTGCCCCCCCACCAGTTCGCCTATCATGTGCGCAAGATATCGCAGGACCCCGCCGTGAGCGTCGGCTGTTTTCAGCTTGCGTTCTCTCCATCTACACCCGCCCTGGATTTGATTGCCAGGTGGGCGAACCTTCGGGCGGGCCTGTTTGGGCTGCCGTACGGAGACCAGGGACTTTTCTGTCGCCATGCCGTCTTTTGGGAGGCAGGGGGATTCCGAAATCCCTTTCTCATGGAGGATGTGGACTTTGTGCGGCAATGTAAAAAAAGAGGGCGCGTGCTGAAGATTCCCGAAAGCATCCACACCTCCCCCCATCGGTATTTTAAAAGAGGCCTGCTGCGGGCTTCGCTCCAGAATCATTGCCTCATGCTGCTGTATTTCCTGGGAATGAGCAACCGGGGATTGTACAGGCTCTATTATGGGCGCGATCCCCAAGAGCCTGATGCACATCGGGATGGCATGGGCTGAGGCAGCAAAGCATAAACCGCCATCCTCCACCTCACGCGTACTTGGCAGAGAAAATCATCATCCAGAGCGGAAGGTTTTGAAGCCCCCCTTTGAAGGGGGATCAAGGGGGATGTGCAGCGGCTTTCACTGGATATGATACCTGGGGTCTTGCAGGTGCTCACCTTTGCAGCGGGGGCAGCGGCCTGGCTTGGAAAAGCGTCTCCGGTCTTCAAAGGTGAAGCCGCATTCCATGCAGCGCGCAGGGATGACTTTCAATTTTCTCTTCTGCCCCTGAACGGACCGGGCAATGTGCTCGAGATGGTACACCACGTCTTTTTCCGAAATCCCAAGGAACTGCGAGAGATCCCGGTCCGTATATTCCCCGCCGGCGAGCAGTTCTATCATCCGTTGCCGTATGGTTTCGTCCATGGAACGACTTCCCCTCCCCACTTTAGACTCATTTAAACTGATCCATCTTTACCCTTCGACGCAGGCTCCCTTGCTTTATCGTTCGTGCATGGCTAATTTGCAAGATACGTCTGAAGAATCACACTGTTCTCCTGCATCGTGATGGCCCATTTGAAACGATACAGTCTGTCTTGCGGTGGACGACACTTTTGAAGGAGTGATTGAGCTTATGCTGGAATTCATCAAGAAAGGGTTGCTGGCGGGGATTGGAGCGGTGGTGCTCACGAAGGAAAAGGTTGAAGAGGCCACACGGCGACTGGTGGAAGAGGGGAAGATTTCAACGGAAGAATCCGAAAAACTGACTGAAGAGCTCATCAAGACCGGGGAAAAGCAGTGGGAGGAAATCAACTCCAAGACCTCCGATACCATGAAGAAATGGGTGGAAAACCTTGAATTTGTCCGTAAAAAGGAATTGTCTGAATTGCAGGAACGGATCGAAATCCTGGAGCGTCGCCTGGCAGCCTTGGAATCGCGTGACAAGGAAGCCGGTACATCATGAGTTGAGGTGACACGCTCATGCAGCATTGTCCCCCACAGTGCACACCGTGTGCCTCATTCATCCAGAATATCATGCACCGAGGAGCTCATCGTGCAACCCAACGACATTTCCATGAGGCTGTTTGGAAAAACCGGAAGCGAAGTCACCTGTGTGGGGCTCGGAGGCGAGGGGATCCTGAGGACCTACGGGCAGGAAGAAGCTGCGGAGGCTGTCATACGGGAAGCGCTGGACCAGGGCATCCAGTATTTCGACTGTGCACGGGCCTATGCGGGCAGTGAGGGCTATTATGGCCGTGCCTGGTCGAAGAATCCCCACCAGCGGGCAAAAGTGTTCCAGGCGGGCAAATCGGCGCAGCGGTCCAGGACAAAGGCCATGGAAGATCTGGAGGGCACCCTCAGGACCATGGCCATAGACCATCTGGACCTGTGGCAAATCCACGATGTGAGGACCGAAGGCGATTTACAGGCCATTTCCGGGTCCGAGGGCGCCCTCGAAGCCTTCATCCAGGCGAAGAAAGAGGGAAAAACGCGCTTCATCGGAGTCACCGGCCACCATGATCCCGCCATTTTGAGTCGTGCTGTCGCAGAATGGCCGGTGGATTCCGTCATGATGCCCATCAACCCTGTGGAAGGGGTTCTGGGAGGGTTCATGGATTCCACCCTTCCCCTGGCCGTGGAAAGGGGTGTCGCCGTCATTGCCATGAAGGTTCTGGGTGCCTCCCACTATCTTTCACCGGAGATCGGGCTGACGGCGGACCTCCTCATCCGATTCGCTCTCTCCCAGCCCATCACGGTGGCCATCGTCGGCTGTTCCCTGCCCGAGCATGTACAGGTGCTGGCCAACGCCGCGCGAAACTTCACTCTTCTCGACCGCGAAGACCAGACGGACCTCATCGATCTCTTCAGCCCTTACGCTCGCAGACTTGCCTACTATCGCGGGGTCCTTTGAGCGGCAGAACACCGTCTATTATTCCCGTTGGCAGGGCAACCTGGAGGCCCATTGCCGGCGGGTCTCCACCCAGAAGATCACAAACGCCAGCACCAGGGCCATGCCGGCGGTCAGGAAAAGGCTGGGAAATCCAGCCCATCGCCCAATATAGCCCAGCGCGATGGAGCCCACGAACACCCCCGCATCGATGCTCCCAGTGAACACGCCCGTGATTTTGCCTTTCATGTGAGCCGGCTCCCCTCGAATGGCAAGAACGTTGAGAGAGGGATAGAGGAGGCCATGCCCGCAGCCTCCCAGGAACCCTGACAGGAGGAGCATGAGCTCTCCTCCCGGTAGGGTCAGCGACAGCAATCCTGCGCCCACCATGAGGAGGGCATGGGGAATGATCCGCTCCTCGCCCAGGTGATCCCCCATTTTGCCCCCGAAAAACCGCGTCAGAACCGCGGCGGATGAATAGGAGACATAAAACAACGAAATGAACACCAACCGTTTCTCTTGAGCGAAGGGCGCTATGAAATTGTTAGACGCCGCGATGCCGAAGCCAAACAACAGGGCCAGGATCCCCACGAAAAGAATCCGCTTCATTTTGAACACCATGAAAAAAGAGCCGGACGGGATTTTGGAAACATGTACATAGGTTTCAGAAAGGGGCAGATGAATGAGCAATCCGATGCAGGCGATTCCCGCGGCAAACCCGAACAGGATGGGAAAACCGTAATGCTTCAGAATCAGCTCGGCAATGACGGGTCCGACAGCCGACCCCACGAGCCCCGAGACCCCAAAAATACCGACCCCTTCATTGAGCCGCTTGGGGGGTACCAGGTCCGCCACAAAGGTGAAAGCGGACGTGATGCAAATGGCAAATCCCACCCCATGGACGATTCGGGCGACGAGGAGCGGATAATAAAAGTTGGCGAGATCTCCGCGAAAGAGCAGATAGAGGAGAGGACAGGCCGTCATACACGCCGCCCCGACGGTATAGCTCTTCTTCCGGCCGATGCGGTCGATCATTCCGGAAATGAAGGGACGGCAGAGGACGGACGCGAGAGCAAAGGCCCCCATGATGACCCCGATATCCGCTTCATTGCCACCCCGCTCGGTGATGAAAAGGGGGAAAAGGAAAAAAGTCCCGAAGCTGGACAGCATGCACAGATTGGCGACGGCCATGGCGAAAAATGCAGGAGTATAAAGTGCGGGCGTTGCGATGGGCTTCCTCTACTGTTAAAGATCCGGAAATTTTTGCCAGGCACACACATAACACAGGGATTTCCATTCGGACAAGGATCAGTTAACCAAAATAGGATTGCCATTTTTCTCTCGAACGGTAAAAATTTGTGCATTCGCCGCCTCCCCGGTTCCTTGAAAAGGGGAGCCCCTCCAACTGAGAGGCATGTGAAACGCTTCGGAAAATCTCGGCTCTGCAGGGGGGCGACAATGGCATCGCCCAGGTATTCCCGAATCACCCCACTTCATTCAAGAGCATGACGGTCGATCTATGCAAGATGAGCTCAAGACCAAAGCACAACTCATAAAGGAATTGAAGGACCTGCGGCTCAGGGTCTCGTTGGCCGAGTGTCCTCCAGGTGGAAAATCGGTTGCATCCCGCACCGGTGCCGAAAGCCCTGGCGAGGACGCAGAGGCGCTCCTTAGAGGTACGGTGGAATCCTGCGTGCAGGAATGCCGGGACCAAGAGGCCTCGGCAACTGCTCCCGCCCAGGCAAACTCCCTCATGCCGGCACAGACCGAATTCATCCGGCTGGCCCAGTTGCTCCTGGACACCCTGCCCCATCCCACCATGCTCATCGACAAGGATCGGCTTATACTGGCTGCCAATGAAACGGCGCGTAAGATGGGCGCCAGAGTCGGGGGCCTCTGCTGGCGGGAATTTTCCCACAGCCTTTATATTCCTGCAAACGATAGAAAGTACATGGAACAGCATGGAGGATCACCTCCCCCTGGCGGGTCGCGATGCGTTTTTTGCCGGGCGGAAGACGCCCTCACCGACAATACATCGAAAAATGTTCGCGAGATCAACACATTCGGGCGAACGTGGCACATATGGTGGGTCCCCATCGATGCAAACATGTTTCTCCACTATGGCATCGACATTTCAGATTTCAAGCGCTCTGAAGAAAAGCTCAAAGCCAGCGAGGCAAGATTCAGAGAGCTCTTCAACCGTATGCGCAATGGGGCCGCTGTATTCGATGTACTGCCTGGCGGATCAAACCTCGTGTTTCGCAACTTGAATCGCGCCGCTGAAAAGATTGCCGGGCTCCCCAGGGAGCTCATCCTGGGAAAAAGCCCCCTGGAGGTCTTTTCCAATATCAAGCCATTGGACGTCATGGAAATTCTCCTGCGAGTCTGGACGACTGGAAAACCCGAACATCTCCCCATCACCTTTCGAGATAGAAATCAACAAGATCGCTGGTTGGAAAGTTATACCTTCAGACTTCCATCAGGTCAGGTCGTCGCCATTTTCGACGACATCAGCGATCGCAAACGGGCCGAAGATGCCCTGCGCTACAGCGAAGCCCGGTATCGCGCCGTCGTGGAGGATCAGACAGAGCTCATCTCGCGCTTTTCCGCGGATGGAACGATCACTTTCGTGAACGAGGCTTACTGCCGCTATTTCCAGGAATCGCGGGAAGATCTGGTCGGCCACAAGTTCTGGTACCATTTGCCCAAATCGGATCACTCCAAGCTCAAAAAGCATATCGCCCGACTCACCCCGGAAAATCCTGTCGCTGGCATAGAGCATCGCATCGTAGGCCCGACGGGAGAAATCCACTGGGTGCGGTGGACCGATCGAGCCATCTTTGACGAACGGTCCAGGCCCGTGGAATATCAAGGTGTGGGTCTGGACATCACGGACGCCAAGCACGCCGAACTGCTTTCAAGATTACGCGCTGAGAGGATCGATCTCCTCAACAGGATCATCGGCTGGGGCAACAGAGCCCCTCATCTCAATGCGCTGCTGGAAAAATTTCTGGATTTCACTCTGCGCTTGATGCATTTCGAAGGGGGAGCCATCTGCCTTGCCCAGGATTCCGCAAGACCCCTTGAACTGCTTCATCAAAAAGGGCTCCCCGATGCATTTCAGGAAGAACTGCAGGAGCATCGATGCCAGGCGCAGCTGGAAGCGGTGCGCTTCAGACTGCAGCGACTTCTTTTCTGGGAGGATTGTTCGACCCAGTTCCCAGTCCTTTCGGAGCGCTGGGGGCTCAAATCCTGCGCCATCATCCCCCTCTTTTCCAACTCCCGCTACATCGGGACCCTCTACCTCTTCAGCAAGAAGAAACGGACGTTTACTCCCGAAGAAAAAAGAACGTTCCAGACCATAGGCCGGAAGATGGGAAGCGGCATCGCCAAAATGCAGGCAGAGGATGCCTTGAGGCAGTCTGAGAAAAAGCTTCGCAGCCTGTCCAATCAGCTTCTGACCGCTCAGGAAAGAGAACGCAGCCGGATTTCCAGAGAACTGCACGACGAACTGGGCCAAGCTCTCATGGTTCTGAAGCTGCAGCTGAAGCTGGTGGAAAAACAATTGCTCCAGGACCAGCAGAGCCTGAGAAGCGGCTGCAAGAGCAGCCTTCGATCTGTCGATGAAATCATTGAAAAAGTAAGGCGGCTCTCCCGCGATCTCAGCCCATCCATTCTGGAAGACCTGGGACTCTCGGCCGCCCTCCGCCGGTTGTTCGACGATTTCAGCAAGCGCCTCCATGTGCAATGCGTCCTGGAAATGGACCCCTTCAAGGAGTCCTTTTCCAAAGAAATGAACATCGCCATCTACCGTATTTTTCAGGAATCTCTAACGAATATCGCCAAGCATGCCCAGGCGAGCACCGTGTGGATCACCATCGAAGAGAAGGACGGTTTTTTCCTTAGCACCATCGAAGACAATGGACAGGGGTTCGATTTAGATAATCATTTGCAGAAACGGGCCACCGAGAGGGGCATGGGCCTTTCAGCCATGGACGAACGCGCGCGCATGCTGGGAGGATCGCTGGATATCTGGAGCAAAGTGGGCAAAGGCACCCGCATCATCCTCCGCATCCCCATAGAAGAGAAAGGAGTCGGATGATGGATCCCTATCTCATTGTCCTGGCCGACGACCATATGATGTTTCGACAGGGAGTGCGCCGCATCCTTGAAGAAATTTCCGCTTTCAGGGTGACGGGAGAAGTGAAGGATGGTCTCGAGCTCTTGAGGCTGCTGCAGGCGGCACCGCCGCATCTGGTCATCCTCGATATTTCCATGCCCAATCTGCGGGGGATCGAAGCGACACGGGAGATCAAGAGGAGCCATCCGGACATGAAGGTGCTCATCCTCACCATGCACAAGGACAAGGAATACCTTTATCATGCTCTGGGGGCAGGTGCCGATGGCTACATTTTGAAAGAAGATGCGGATGACGAGTTGGTAGCGGCCATTGAAAGCATTCGCAAGGGAAACGTCTACATCTCCTCATTGCTTTCGAGCCAGGTGTCTCAGTTGATCGTGCAATCCTCCCGGAGCACCTCGCCCACTGCGGAAGATTTGTCAAAAACCGAGCCCCTGAGCAACCGGGAACGGGAGGTGCTGAAGCTCATCGCCGAAGCGAAATCGAACAAGGAAATCGCCGATCTCCTGTGCATCAGCATTCGAACGGTGCAGCATCATCGGTCCAATATCATGAAGAAGTTGGACATTAAGAAGAGCACCGACCTGGTGAAATACGCCATTCGAAAGGGCTATGTATCCATCAGCCTGTGAGGGGAGCTTGAAAGCAGGCTTTCTGCCGTCAGTGAGGTAGGTATTTATACCTATCTAAATTTAGGTATCCTGATCCATTTTCTTTTCGCCGGAGTTCTGTAAACTGCAATCAGATTCCTTCCCCACCATTCCCTGAGAGCAGAGGGGCCGGCCTCCCGCCAAAGCAAATCCGGACCCCTCTATTTCCAATCTCAAGCCTCCCACAACCCGATTCAGTAAAGAACCGCCTGACCGCCCTGCCCGGTGTGCGCGATGGACCCATTTTTCAGGTAAGCCTGTGTGAATGATGCCCCGGGGCTTCATGATAATGCGCCGGCCTTGGGGGGTATGGCAGCGGACGGGAATCTGACCCGAAGGTCGCTCCTGGATTCCCGCCGCAGTTCAGCCAATGGGGCTGAAAGTGTTGCCGGTCAATGATTGCTCGCGATTCACTCAAATCAGAAGTGTCGTCAAGCCCTATTTGACAGCCTCGTAGAGGCGCAGAGGAGGGATATTCATAATTTCATATTTGGTATCGACCCTGGAGAAAACTCGGTCCAGGTGAATCTTCAGATGGTGGTCCATTTGAAAGCAGGTTTGATACACCAGGAATTTCCCCCCTTTTTTGAGGGCGCGGTGGGTATTGTAAAGAATTTTGTTTTTCAGATCTTCCTTGATCATGATGAAAGGAATTCCGGATATGATGTAATCCGCCTGGGATTCCTTGCAGGACCGCAGCGTTTCCAAAACATTTTCGGCACTGTCGTTTACGATAATGACCCGGGGGTCATGAATTTTTTCTTTCAGGATGCAGCCAAAATTTTTGTTCCGTTCAATCAGGATGAGGCGGGAATCGTCCCGCATTTTCTTCAAAAGGTAATGGGAAAAAACCCCGGTCCCTGGTCCGTACTCGACGATCAAGTTGGTGCAATCGAAATCGATCTTACTGCAGACCCGCTTCACTCCAATGTTGGAAGTGGGCGTGATGGAGGCGATATTTTTATCTTTAATGAAATTCTTTAGATACGTGATTGTGTCCATTTGAACTGCTCCCCAATAGTGAATGGCCCTTCTCAGGATTCAACGTCGTACTCACAGGAGTTTCCCGCAAATTTTCTGCACTTGCGCTACCCCACCAGTGCTTCGTTCCCATACCTCAGTACACTTCCACAGAATAGGATGTCCATTCCGCCCCTCGTCATGCCGGCAGTTTTTAAGCCGGCATCCAGTTTTTTCCTGTGGATTCCGGCTGAAGGACTGACGACTCGAGTGGTGGACACTCTAATGTATCGAGTCGTACTCAGCTGTGTAGCACAAAACGGCTCAGGGTGGAAAAGGCGACAGAAACCTGCCCGAGTCGTGAATAACTCCATGTTTAATATATATTTTCATCATTTGCACTCAAAATCTCCACCCGTCGTCATCCTTCATCGCCAAAGTCCAACAAACCTCCCGTCATTAGGCATCCGCCGACTGGTTCGGCGCAACCGATGGGATGGGTGCTCTATCATCTCCTGAGCAACTCAACGGCGGCTTTTATAGCAGATTTTCGCCGGTGTGGGTATCCAAGTTTTCATGGGACTCCCCTGCCCTGTCGATCACCATGAGACCCATGCCGTGTCTGGATGGATGGATGGTTCTGCGATGGAGAGCAGATCTGCCGGTGATTCATCGTCATACGAGTTGCCGCTGCCAGGGAATTTTGATAGAGAGTCTCCCCAAGGAGATTCCGATGATAGAGCCTCGATGGCGCATTTTAGACGAGACAAAACCGGCAGGAGTGCGGGACGTGCTGGAGGTGCTGCTCCGAAACCGAAATGTCGGAGACACGTTCCTCAATGGCACCCTCAAGGACCTCCAACCCTATCTCACGGTTTGCGGCATGAATGAGGGCGCCGAGCTCATGGCCGGCCACCTTTCCCGCGGGAGCAAAATCGTTCTGGTAGGAGATTATGACTGTGACGGCATCACATCCCTGGCCCAGATGTCACTCTTTCTCAACGACATTGGCTACAGCAACTATGACGTCGTTATCCCCAGGCGCTCGGAAGGCTATGGCATCCCAAAAGATATTGCAGGAACAGCCCCCGATGCCCGGCTCCTGGTGGCCATGGATTGCGGGACGCTGGATTCGGGTCCGGTATCCGAAATGCGCGCGAGGGGAGCCGATTGCATTGTCATCGACCATCATGAAGTTCCGTCTCGGGGAGTCGCACCGGCATCGGTTCTGATCAACCCCAAGCAGCCCTCCTGCCCTTCCCGTTTCAAGGAATTCTGCTCTGCGGGGCTGACGCTCCTCTTCTTGACAAGACTGCGCAAGGCCCTTCCGCCAAAATTCACCGCACCCTCTCTGGGTGGGAAGTATCTCGTCCTGGCTGCCATTGGAACGGTCGCGGACATGGTTCCCTTGGTGGAAGGCAACCGAATCCTCGCACGCAGCGGCCTGGCCAGCATCAACGCGAGGACTTACGCCCCCGTTCTGAAGCTTGCGGATCTTGCCGGGCTTTCCGGCAAAAAAAACCTTTCCGCAGGGCACCTGGGATTTTACATTGGGCCGAGAATCAACGCGGCCGGGCGCATGGCAGACGCTCGCACGGCTTTCGATCTGCTCGTTGAGGACGATCCGGACCAAATCCTGAGGCTGGCGCAGGAGTTGAACCGTCTCAACGCGGGCAGGCAGCAGGAGGAGGATGAGATCCTGTCCGAAATCCGCAGGCAACTGGCGGCAAAACCCGCGGAGGGGCGCACTTTGGTCGTGGGAGATCAAGACTGGTCGCCGGGGGTCATCGGCATCGTTGCATCACGGATTCAGCAGGAATTGCACTATGGACCCACGGTCGTGTTTTCAGTGGATGAAGAGGCGGGCCTAGCCCGGGGCTCAGCCAGGAGCGTCCCCGGCTATGATCTCTATGCCGCCCTTGCAGCGTGCGACCCCTATCTCTTGAAATGGGGCGGACACAAAATGGCTGCAGGCATGACCGTCGCCCTGGAACAGATGGATGCCTTCAAAGCCCGCTTTGAAGAAGTGGCGCAGGACCATTCCCCTGAAGTCTTTGTCCCCAGAGCCCGCGTGGATCTGGAGCTGGATCTGGACCTGGTCTCCACGGAGCTCCTGGACGTCCTGAATCAGCTGGAGCCCCACGGACTGGGGAATCCCACGCCCACCTTCGCCGCCCGCAGGATCCCGGTGACTCTCAAAAAGGCCTTCGGACGGGAGCAAAAGCACCTGCGATTAGTCGTGGACAATCGCATCGAGGGCATATTTTGGAGAGGAGCGCCCTCCTGCAGCGAGCGCATCTGGAAGGAGCAACCCCTCCTGGATGTGGTGTTTCAGGTGGAATGGGACGATTATTCGGGCAAACCCGTGCTCAACATCAAAGCCATGGGCGACTTGTTCCGCGAGTAGCACCCTATCGCGCCGCCACATTCCGGGGCATCAGGCGGTTTCACCGCGCGGAAGTCCCAGGATGGTGCGCAGGACATCCTCCTTCCCGATGACCCCCACCAGCTTCCCGCCATCCAGGACCGGAAGCGTGTGATATTTTTTCTCCACCATGAGCGTTGCAATCTCTGTCAGCTCCGTTTCCGGCGTGACGGTGACCGGGTCTGTGACCATGGCCTGTCCCACCGTCGTGGCTGTTATTTTGCGGATCTCCTGCTCGAAGTTTTTGGGCGCGCGAAGCGGGATCAAACCGTCCAGCAGGTTGAAAAGAGACGGCAGTGCGATCTTCTTCTGCTGCATCACCAGATCGCTTTGACAGATGAGCCCCACGAGACGACCGTCGCTGTCCAGGACGGGAAGTCCGTTGACTCGCTTGTCCAGCAGGATTTTGGTGGCCTGGGTGATTTCCGTGTCGGGCGATACGGTGATGAGATCCGTGGTCATGATGTCCTTGGCCTTGAGCATACGGCGACTCTCCTGATGATCGTTTTTGGTCTTCGTGGCCCTCATGATCCCACACGGGATAATCATAACCACGGGATTGGGCTCGACTGCAAACCAGATGGTTCTCTTTATTGCAAATACGCAGCAAAGGCAAGGGGACCGCACGCTAAAATCCGGGTCTGACCGGTGAGCCAGCCCCGTCACCGCATGAGCCGCCGCCCCAGAGGCCCTGCTTTCATGAGGAAGGGCCGGACAAGGACGGGCGTGAAATAGCTGGAAAGAAGGGCGAAGAGCAGGCCGAAACAGAGGCCGCTCGCAGTGATGATGCAAAAAGAGACCAGATAAGGCGAATACGCACTGCCCATGGGCTGCAGACGCACGAGGAGCAAAGCCGGCAAAGCAGCCACCAGGGAGAGTACGAGGACTTTGAGCTGCCCGACAGCCAATCCCGAAAAGGTATCACCGCCGAAGCGAGCCCTCCACCAGAGGGCCAGAACGCCCGTGTAAATTCCCATGGACAGGGCGCTGGCTACCGCCACACCGGTGGCGTCCATCCATTGGGTGAAATAGTAGAATAGAGGAAGAGAAACCAAGGTAGTGAGCGTCCCCAGGACGGCGGGGGTGATGGTGTCCTGACGCGCATAAAAGGCCCGCCCGATGATCTGCTGGATTCCCCAGCAGCAGACGGCGAGCAGGGAGATCTGGAGCAGTCCGGCGGTCTGCAGCGTATCCGCCTGGCTGAAGTGGCCCTGCTGAAAAATGAGCGTGATGGTCGGTTCCGCAATCACCATCATCCAGATGGAAAGAGGAATCAGCAGGGTCAGAACACTTTGGAGGGCGGTATTCAGGGTCTGGTGAAAGCGTGAATATTCCTCGCGGGCCACCAGTTCGGCCAGGAAGGGATAGGAAGCCACTCCGGCCGCCTGGGCCACCACGCCCACGGGAACGAGCATGATGCGCCGGGCATAATTGAGCCAGCTGATGGCTCCCGTGCCGGCCAATGACCCGAAAATCCTCACCAGCTGCTCATCTAGGACCACGATGGATTGCCCCAGCATGAGAGGAAGAGCCAGGAGCACAAATTTCCGGAACCCCTTGTGGCGCAGGGAAAAGAAGAGACGAAGTCCTTCTCCCCCCTTCAAGGCGATATATGGGAGGAGGAAGTTCCCCAGCACGGCACCGGCCAAGACGCCCCAGCAAAATCCCTCCATGCCCCTTTGTCGAAGAAGAATCCCGCCCAGGATGATGAGGAAATTGTAGACCAGAGGAGTCAGGGCCGGCACAAAAAACTGCTTTCTCAGGTAGAGAACCGCAGTAAAGCACGAGCCCAAAAGAAAGCAGACCTGGGCCGGCATGACAATGCGCAGGAAGAGCACCAGCCGAGGCAGAGAAGCTGCGTTCACACCGGGAGCCGCAATGCGCGCCAGGCAAGGCGCGATGAGCATGGCCAAAGCCGTCAGAGGTGTAATGACAAGGGCGATCCAGGTGAATACCGTGGAAAAAAAACGCCAGCCTTCTTCCTCGCTCTCCTCGAAATAGACGGCAAGGAGGGGAATGAGGGTTATGGAAAAATAGGCTCCAGCCAGCAGGTAATTGATGAAATCCGGAATGACAAAAGCCGCAAAATAGATGTCCGACTCACGGGTCGCCCCAAAGAGGAACGAAATGACTTTGTCGCGAATCAAGCCCATGAAACGGGAGAGCAGTACGCTCATCCCCATGATGAGCGCGGCCCACCCCATCTGTTGACGGCGGCTGAAGAAAGACATGAAGAAGTTCCTTGATCGTTGTTTCGTGAGTATCTTGCCGTTCCGATTCCATTCGAGCTCCCGATGCTGCATGCACCCTGAAGCCAGGAAGACTTATTCCCCAAAATCAGGAGCGGATCAAGTTTTTCTTCTTGCCACCCAAAGCAAACTTTGCTACATAGGGCCGATCAAATCATGCGCCTGTAGCTCAGCTGGATAGAGTGCCGGACTACGAATCCGTAGGTCACAGGTTCGAATCCTGTCAGGCGCGCCAGAAAAATCAAGGGGTTAGCTCATACAAGGGCTAACCCCTCTTTGCTTCTTCTCTTTTTTATCCCGCTCCTGTCCCGCTTTTTTCCCATACGATACGGAAAAGCCCCTACATCGATGGTCCATGAAGATTGAAACCCGGCGAATAAGAAAGCCCCCACGGGAGAAGAAACTTCGTTAAGTTAATCGATATCTTTCCCGAAGAGTGCCAGTACGTGATAGAGGTTCTGGCAAAGGTCTACCATCGTGATGCCTTGGCCAAGGAACGGAATCTTTCCTGTCGACGAGAGGCTCAAACTGCATCAGGAAAAGAGCGGTCCTTCGATGGATGAGCTCAAGGAATGGATGGAGGAGAAGCCCACGAACAAAGAAGTTGAACCGAACTCAAGACTTGGAGGAGCCATCACATACATGACCAGTAGGTGGGAGAAGTTCACTCTCTCCCTTAGAGTCCCAGGAGCCCCGTTAGACAACAACCTCGTGGAAAGAGCTCTGAAGATGGCCATCCGGCATCGACGCAACTCCCTTTTCTATAAGAACGAGAGAGGTGCATGGGTAGGGGATCTCTTCATGAGCCTCATACACACCTGCAATCTCATGAAAGTCAATGCCTTCGACTACCTTACCACTCTTTTTCGCAATGTAGAGGAGATTGCGAAGAATCCGAGCCACTGGATGCCCTGGAATTACAAAGAAAATCAACCGGAGCCTCATGCCTGAATCCGGATCCCTGGAAAGATACATTCTCACCACAATCACATCATTCGGCCATGCCGGCTTGGCATTGTCAACCAAGGCGACGTTTTGCCATATGACAAGCAAAACGATTCATTCTTCCGTGCCATCCGAATCTTAACGGTAGAAGAACCGATTCCAGCTTTCTCATGCCTGTCCACGGGAGATCCTTGAAGAAAAAACAACCGGTACCTTTGCCAATAGCAGATTTTTTCCACTATACTCTGCCTTGCCGGAAAGACACATCCAGCATCGCCCGTTTTTGTGTGAGTCTCGGCCTTGCGTCTACCGTGGCGAACATCACGAACGAATGGTAAGCATCGGTGATCCTCAACTTGAAATTGTCCTCGATGCTCGGCAATTGAAGAATCTCCGCCATGTGCTCCCATGCGTCATCATCAAATGGAAAGGGGTTGAAAGAACCACCCATCTTCCATACGAGGCAAGGTTTGACCTTATTGGCGGCCATGTAATGTTCATCCCCCACAAAAGAGAATTGGAAATCAACGGTAGACTTTGCGCCGGTGACCGATCCTCATCACAAGCACGGTTACGGATTCATCCCGGATATCACAGATGATTCTGTAATCGCCCACCCGGTATTTCCAAAGCCCGCCCAGGGTGCCCTTAAGGGAATCACCAATGGTGCGCGGGTCCTCAAGCAATGCCACGCGCTCATTCATAAAATCCTGAATTCGCCGTTGGTCTTTCCGGTCAATGGCACGCAAGTCTTTTTCGACGTGGGGGTTGTATTCAATCTTCCAGGCCAAGCCGCCGCTCCATTTCCTGCGCTGAAATGGATGGAAGGTTTTCCCTCAACCGTTCTTCCGCTAAGGCAAGGTCTTCCATTTCATCAAGGTATTCGGTCAAGGCTTCATTGATGTATTCCGCCTTTGGTCTCCCGGTCTTTTTGGAGAGGCGTTCAAACCTGGCGTCAATATCCTTGGACACTTCGATGGCAAACATGCTCATCCTCCATTAACTCCGCTCTGAAATAGCATCAGCAAGTTTATCAATGGCATTTCTCATGGTGCTTTGCCCAATGTGCGAATATCTCTCGGTCATTTGTATTGACCGGTGCCCCAACAGTTCTTTCACCACAAACAGATCCGTACCGTTCTCCATGTGCCAGGAGGCGTGCGTGTGCCTCAGGGTGTGAAACACAACCTTCTGTCGGTCGTCCGTGATACCTTCATTGAATTTGAGCGCCTGAAGCACACGGTCAAAGGTGTCACTCATGGCGCGGCGCCTTCCCCCGTTTCTGTCGGGAAAGAGAAGGTCGTCATTGCCCTTGCCTTCGAGATCGAGCAGCATTTCTCGCAGGGTGGCGGTCATGGGCACATGTCGTGAATACCCGTTCTTTGGGTCTCGAATCCATAAGGTATTTCTCTCCAGGTCGATGTCGCCGTAGGTCAACCCGGCAATCTCACCGAACCGCAAGCCGGCATGCAGGGACAGGAGGCAAATCCTCCAACTGTTAATGCTCCTGGCTTTGATTTCATCCAGGAGTGCGGCGGCTTCTTCATGGGTCAAATATCGCATGCGCCGGTTGTCCGCCGTGGGCTTCTTAACCTTCATGGTAGGGTTGGCCCCGTCAAAGATGTCTCTTCGAATGGCGAAGTTGAACACTTGGCGTACTACGGCAAGGCAGTAGTGGATAGAACGGGGAGACAGGCCGGCCTTGCTCATCGCATGTTTGATTTTCTCCAGGTGGAAAGCTGTCACCTCCTTGAGTGGTCTCTTGCCTATGACTGGCTCGATCCACAACCGGAAGAGACTCTCTTCCCGGTCGCAGGACTTCTTCCCGTCAAGGTTGCATTGCTCCAGATAGATTTTCCAAATCGCGGCAAACGGCGTGGATGCTTTTTCAGCCAAGGCCCTTTCACGTTCTTCCGCCTCCCGCTTCGCAGCTTCGGCTTCGCGTTTCTCCTGCAAGGAATGGTGTCCTTCTCCTGTCCGCCGGTTGTTCTTGAGGTTTGCAAGCTCCAGTGCCGCCTTTTCCGCCGTCCAGCCTTCGGAAGCCCATCCAAGGGCCTCTTCCCTGTCTTTCCCGTCGTGCTTGTACCGGATGGAAAAGTATCGATCCTTCTGGATGCCGTGCTTTCGGGTAGCATGCTCCCGGTATCTGACACCCGTGTATTTCGTCTTGACCCACACGCCCATTGGAACCTCCCTAGAGACAACAGCCATGCCAGACCCAATTTTTGAATATCCGTGGGTCACAGACCCCCAAATTTTGTCCCGCTCCTGTCCCGCTTTTTTCGATGAAACAGCGTTAAATCGTGTGAAGCGTACTCAAAATATAATACACGTAATCTATTTGAATGTAAAGGGATTTGTGATAAGGAGTGAAAATTAGTGAAGGTCAAAAATAGGGACTGAGAATCCGCAGGTCACAGGTTCGAATCCTGTCAGGCGCACCAGAAAAATCAAGGGGTTAGATCAAAAAGCTAGCCCCTTTTTCTTTTTTGGTTGCGGATAGGTAGCGGATAGTTGAGTTTGACACAAAGATAGATTCACAGCATGCGCGCGTGTATTCCTTAACGCCAATAGCACTCTAATATCCCCAGACCGGTGAACGCTGTCCGGAGCGATGGTGCCGCCACCGAAAACCATACATCTTGCTTTTGCTGCGCTGTTTTATGCCCCCCTGTGTCAGGGAGTTCACGTCGATGAAAATGTGAACCATCCCATCGCCATACCTGCTCCCTTCCTTCATTTCTTCCACTTTTCCTCGATCGTGCGTCTCAAAGTGGGCAAAACGATCTGGTCTTTTTCATGCCCACTTCTTCTTTGACGGTGATGATGGTTTCCAGGTTGAGCACGCGCAGTGGCATGGTCCCTACCCTCAGCTCCTCCGGGTGCGGTTGCGGAGCTTCAAAGTCATGATCTCGCCCGATGGTGCCGAGGATGTCCAGGGGACCGAGCCGCGTCATCAGAAGATGGTAGCCCGAGGATGCAAGATGTCCCGTGGTTGGTCTCAACTTCTGGTCACCTCGCCCCCGGTAACAGGCATCCAGGTCCTTCCGGGCGGACACGAGCAGTTTAAGGTTCTCCGAGGTACGCAAATGGACCAAGTCCAGGTCGAAAATCGTCACCGGAGCCCCGTGAAGGACTGCCGCCACCCCACCGACCACAACGAATTCGCCCCCTTGGTCCATGAGGCCCTGCAGGATCGCCGTAAAATCAGGAGTGAACGATGTCATCTTTCAACTTCGCAAGAGACCGGACCGCACCCTGCAGGACCTCCAGCCGTTCCGTGGGAGTGAGGGACAACATCCACCGGATGAGCGTGAGATCAACCCCATCTTCGCTGTAATCGGGATCGGCGACAGGGAGGGCCGGCTCGTGCGCTTGAAGCTCTGATCGGCATGATTATTCCTTGCGCTCCTCCATGATCATCCTTCTTAAAGGGTTCCCGATAACCTGTATACGGTCGAGGGTGTCAGTCCAGGGTCGTTTCCAGGCGCTGGCGCTCCTCCAGTTTGCTCAACTGATCGAGGTACTGCACTTCCAAATTGTTCCACAGGCATGCCCGCACCCCGGTGGCAAGCTCCAGCCGGTTGACCGTTTCGCAGGTGATGGGCTGCTCCCCTTTGAAAATTCCATGGAGCGACTGAACCGTCAAGCCGGTGCGATTGGCCAGTTCCCTCTGCCCCATCCCCAGAGATTCCATCACCTCCTGGAGTGTCTCACCGGGGGGAACGGCAAAGTCCGGCTCAAACTTAAGTACCTGAGCGTATATTTCTTAACATTTTGTCTTGCTGTCCGTTCGCCCTGAGCCTGTCGAAGGGCACAACCAGACATGCCCTTCGACAGGCTCAGGGCGAACGGTTCGTTTTGTTAGAAAACTTTTGCTTGGGTACTTATATTTTTTGATTGCCGTCAGCATGGCTGTCTTCCCCCCCGATGCATGTGTGTAATCTCAATGATCTCTATTTCCGTGTTCTGTCCCATCCGACACGACCTCACTCGCTTTGGATTTGCTTGAAAATGTTTTCCATGCTCTGCGCGGCGGCGCATTTCTGGTCCGGAATCAACTTTCGCCGTCTATCTTTTCGAGGAATTGCCGGGGAGTGAGGATAGGTATATTGAAACTGCGCACCTGAATCAAATGATCATCCCCGGAGATGATCCCGTCAGCCTTTCCTCTCTCAGAACACCAGAGAAACATGTTGTCCGATGGATCGGCTGCAACGAGAGGACTACCGGCAGGAGCTTCGATTACTTCAAACCAAGGGAGGATTTCTTCGTAAAGAAGGAATCAAATCTCTTTCCTGGAGAGTTGGAACTTGGGATAAGCAAGAACACGGAGCACCTACTCGATCATCTCTTGTGAACCAATGGGCTGGATGCGGCCGGTCTTCCAAAGCGGTATGAGACGCGCAGGTGTCCCACCAAACAGAAGTGCCGAAACGAAGACGTTGATGTCAATGACAACCCTGATTACCCTGATCTTGCCCATTGGATTGCTTCTGAAACACTCTCTTGGTTCAGACCCAACTGCCTCATTTTGTCACGGATCGGCTCCAGGTTTGTATCCAGAACGGCTACGGGCTTCATGATAATCGCACCGTCTTTCCATTCTACATCAATATATCGTGTGTCCGGAATCTGAGCGAGGATCTTTCGAGGCACGATAACCTGATTCCTGGAGCTCAGCTTAACCAGCATTTCCGTTCTCCTTGAAGTAAAGATTTCAAAATTTTTGAGAATTGTAGTCCTTACCGTTCTGAACGGTCAACTACGGGTTGAGTCAGCTTTGAAGGATATGGAAGATGAGCCTCTTGTCTATTCTGAAGCTGATTTGAAAGAGCGCATTTAAAATGAAGTGACCCGGCCATTTTCTCATTCTGCCCCAGCTCATGCGTTACGGCAGAGCGGCAGGTGCTTTATCACGCAGGTCTTGCCGCCTACCCGGCCGTGAGCGGCGGTCAGCTGCCGGGCGAGCTCCTTTGCCAAGAACTCTTCGAGAAAGCGGGATTCCTCCACGCAGGACTTGCCGGTAAATCCCCGCGTTTCTCTCATGCCCTTTCTTTTCAATCGTGCTTCGCCATGTCCGAAAAGGCCGGTCTGAGCTGCTCACAGAGTATTTGCAGCCTGCCGGCGAAAATCAGTGCACCGATGATACAGCAGGCGGCACCCGAAAGCAGGGTGTATTGGACTCCTATTCTGGTTGCAACGCTTCCGGCAATCAGGCTTCCGAGAGGCATGACACCCATGAGCGACATAGCATAGAGACTCATGATCCTGCCGCGTTTGTCCTCGTCGACGACGGTCTGGATGACGGTATTGCTGGATGCGATTTGAGTCATCATGCCAAAGCCGGCGGTAAAGAGGCAGATTACCGAAAGGCCGATGCTTCTGGAAAGAGCGAAAGAGGTAATTCCTAAGCCGCAGGCAATGGATGCCACTGGTATCACTCTGATCAGACCGTCCGCATTCTTTCGAGAGGCCAGGTACATCGTGGCCGCCAATGCCCCGATGCCTGCCGCGGACATGAGGAATCCAAATGTATGTGCTCCTCCATGCAGCACATCCTTCGTGAATGCAGGCAGAAGCACCAGGTAGGGAGCACCGGCGATGCTGAAGAGTGAAAGCAGGGCGAGGATGGCTATAATCGGTTTGAAATCATAGGCATACCGAATGCCCTGGTAAAACTCCTGCCATACAGCGCCTCCACGATTATGGCCTTGTTTCGGAGCCACCTTTATTGCCGCTAAGCCGGCCAGCACCGCCAGGAAGCTGATCCCGTTCAAAAGGAAGCATCCCCCTTCCCCCACGGTGGAAATCAGAATTCCGGCAACCGTAGGGCCAATGAAACGAGCACCGTTGAATATGGCTGAGTTGAGAGCGATCGCGTTGCTGAAGTCTTCTTTTCTCTCTACCATCTGCACGACAAAAGACTGACGGACAGGGATATCGAAAGCATTCACTATTCCGATGAAGAGGCTGAGTGCAATGATGTGCCAGGTCTGAACAGCACCCGCAAGCACGAGCCCGGCCAGAATGAGGGCCTGGAGCATGGAAAGGGACTGAGTCCAGATCAGGATCCGTTTGCGCTCCCACCTGTCGGCGACAACGCCGGCGAAAGGTCCCAGCAACAGCGTGGGTATCTGGTTTGAAAAGGCAACGACACCCAGCAGAATCGTCGATCCCGTAATGCGGTACACCAGCCAGCTCATGGCAGTCTGCTGCATCCAGGTGCCAATCAAGGAGATCCCTTGCCCCATGAAGAACAGTCGGTAGTTCCTTGAGCTGAGCGCCCGGAAAAGGAATCTGGCTCGGGAAGCCCTGGCTCTCTTGACTACAGGGTGATGATGTTCCATATAAAATCCTCTGTGGCCCTAACGGTCATGATCACTCCTCAGCGGGAAGCAGGCTATGCGGCCCCGCTTTCTATTCAGGTAAATGCCATCCAGGATGGTCATGCAATTCCCCCCTCCCCTGCACACGCACCCCTAAGGCAGTGTCATGAGAATCAGGGGAATGTGAAGCAAAGTCCAGACGGAGTAGCGTATCAGGGCTTCTTTGCGCGTTGGTTTGGCCAGCACCCCAAAATATATGCCTTTGAACAGGGTATTGCTCATGGTGGAAATGAGGATGGCCGACGCCACAAGACCTTCCGCAGGCGCCGAGCTCCGGATAAAGGAAAGCACATAGGGATCGATGTCGGTTACCCCCACCATCGCCGAAAGCACCAGGAGTCCCACGCTTCCGAAGGTCCAGGAGACCCATTTCGTCAAGACCGAAAGCAGGGTGAAGAGCAGGGCGAACAGCAGGGCCGGACGGATTTCAAAGGGGTTATGCGCAGGGGAAACGGAATCTTGCGATTCAGGCGAAGCCCCTCTTGAAAAACGAAACGAAAGCAGGATTCCGATGGCCGCCAGCAGGGCAAATTTCCAGGCGAGATACGAAAAGTATTCAGGATTGATGATCACAACGAAGGCGAGGATGCGCAGGTACATGACACTGCCGGCGAGAAGGGAGGCCTGGAGCGCATTACCACTCTGGGCCGGATCTTTCTGAGCGATCCTGCCCACGGCGACGCTCACGGCGGTGCTGGAGACGATGCCTCCCAGCATGCCCGAAAACCAGAGCCCCAGCTTGCTCCCGAAATTTTTGGAAAGAACGTAGCCGACAAACCCAACGGAAGAGACCATGATGACGATCTGCCAGGTATGTGCGGGATTCAGGTGAAAAGGAGTGTAATCCCGGTCGGGCAGCACGGGGAGAATGATCAGTGTCACGAGGAGAAATTTGATGACAGCGAGGAATTCTGCCTTGTCGAGCCGTTCGACGTAGCTCTCGAGCTCCGCTTTTTCGGAAAGAAGAATGAGATTTACGATGCCCACCGCCAGGGGCACCCAGATATCGGCCAGAAGCGAGAGGGCCCCCACGGCAAAGGTGAGGAGGGCTGCTATTTCACTGGTCCAACCCAGCCGTCCCGCCTGGATTTTCGCGAGATATTCCACGACGACCAGGGAGGTCACCCCCAGGAGGCCGGCAGGCAGAGCAAGCCGTGCATCCAGGCTGAAGAGCCAGGCACAGGCGAAACCGAAGAGACTGAGTATCGCGTAGGTGCGTACTCCTGCGCGAAACCGCTGCTTACGGCCCAGCTCGGCACGTTCACGTTCGATTCCCACCAGAAGGCCCAGAGTCAGGGCCACGCCGAAGCGCACGGGATGAGACCATTCCAGGTTTTCCAAAAACATCATCGTATCGACCTGTATGGATACGCCGGACGCAAACCGGCGTTCGCGCTACTCATTCGCTCGGACATTGTTTTTACCGGCATCCTTGAACAGTCGGTGTCCTGATAATCAGCCACCGCATTCAAATGATGGCTTTTATTCACTCCAGAGTCAAGGGAGCCACTCAATCCGGAAGAGCTTGCATCTCCTGGCGATACATGCGGTTTACAGGACGATCGAGAGCATCCTCCACCCCTCTGCGGTAAAGAATTTCCCTTCTACCGACCGATCCTCCATTAAGGATGGTTTTCAACTCGCACCCTGGAGGCGCACGCGCTTTATCGCCGCCTCAAACCCAGGCAGCGCCCGCTCGATCATTTCATCACTGGCCGTGATGGACATCCTGAAGTAGCCGGGAAGATCCATAAGGCTGCCCGGGATGCAAAAGATGTCATACTCGGTGAGAAGCTGGACAAATTCCTCATCGTCCGGGATGGGTGATCGCACCAGAAGGTAAAATGTCGCCTCGGGTGTTTGGGTTGCATAGCCCATCCTGAGCAGCTCGGAAACCAATCGATCGCGTTTTGCCTGGAGGTGGGTAATGTCCACGGAGATCTTCTCGAGGTCTCCGATGGCGTGCTGAAGCAGTGCGTTGGGAAATGACCACCCCTGAATCATCTGCAGGGCGGGGATCGTGCTCCGAAACTCCATGCGATGGGACATATCCGGATGGAGCGCAATGTAGCCGATTCTCTCGCCTGGGGCCAGGAGGGCCTTCCCGTACGTATAGACGATGAAAGAGTCGGGGTAGAAGCACACGGGGCTGAAATACGTCCGGCCGTCAAAAACAATCCGCCGGTATGCCTCATCGGAGATGAGGCGGATGTGCCGTCCGTATTGTTTGCTCCCATCAAGAAGGATGCAGGACAGAGCTTCCAGTGTTTGAGGGGAATAGATTCTACCGGTTGGATTATGCGGCGAATTGATGATGACGGCTTTGGTTTTTCCGTTGATTTTGGCTTCAATGGCTTTCAAATCGGGATCGAATGTGACCGGGTCGACTCTCACCCGCACAGGCGTACCGCCGGCATTCATGATCATTGTCTCGTACTGGAACCAGGGAGGGCTGAGGAAGATCACCTCATCTCCCGGGTCGACAGTTGCCGCCAGAACCACATGCAAAGCCGCCGTAGCGCCGTTGGTGAGAAATATATCCTCGGGCTCGAAAGGAAGACGGTGTGATGCTTCCAGGGAGGCAGCAACAATCCGTCTGGCCTCAGGCTCATTCCTCTTATACGCATACCAATACGCATCCTGCGGCGTGATCTTGCTCTGGAGCGCATCTACAAAGGATTTTAAAGGCATGTCGTGTGGATTGCCTATGGTGAAATCGCAGACTCCCGGCTTGCCAAACCGGGAAGCCCAGGTCGAATCCGTAAAGAAACGTAGAAGGGGTGCGAAGGCATCGACGAGGTATCGTGAACGCATGGAGAGCCCGGGATCTGCATCCATATCATCTCCTCCTGCGGCTGGCGAAGCCTGCCCTGAACAGCACAGATTCCTGCACAGCCGTTAAATTTCCTTCGTGCTTGACCCGCTCAAACACCTTGACGCTCAAACTCCTCAAAATACATGTCATCAAAGTAATCGCTGTGAGATACAATTCAATGGCGGTAACCAAGCAGGGCAATCGCACGAAACAGATGTTGACATGAGGCAAAAGGCAATCCATCGGCCCGGACAATGGGAGTGATGCATTTCATGCCCATGCTTCCACTGTAGTGTTGATGAGTAGCAACCTGGCTTTTGTAGGAGCGGCTTCCAGCCGCGACAAAAATAAGTCGCGGCTGGAAGCCGCTCCTACAAAGAAAACGAGTCGTCCAGATCTCAGGTCCGCGGAGGTGCCAGGATTTGATGCGATTGCCCTGGGTAACCAAGCGGCTGGGAGCTCAGGAAACGTTGCAGAAGAGGAGCAACATCGTGGATCATTCAACAGTCTACGGAGAGGGAATTCGGCTGGAGCGGGTTTCCCTGAAAACCGGGGTCGAGCTCCATTACGCCGAAAGAGGGATACGAGGCAGGCAGACCATGCTCTTTCTCCATGGCTATGCCGATTCATGGCATTCCTTCGAGAGGGTCTTTGCCGCTCTTCCGCGGAAGTACCCTGCCCTTGCACCCGATCTGCGAGGCCACGGCGATTCGGACAAACCTGCCCCTCCTTACACCCTGGAGGTATTCACAGAGGACCTGCTCCAATTCATGAATGCTCTTGAACTGGAGACTGTAGACCTCGTGGGGCATTCCATGGGAAGCCTGGTGGCCCAGTCTTTCGCCGCACGGCACCCGGAACGGGTGGGAAAGCTCGTTCTCATCAGTTCGGCTGCATCCATGCTGGACAACAGCGTCCTGAACCAGATCAAGCCCTCCATCGAAGCGCTCCGCGACCCGGTGGACCGGGGCTTTGTCTTGGAATTTCAAACTCCGTCCAACCCGGTTCCAGAAGCCTTCATGCAGGACCTCATCTCCGAGAGCCTGAAGGTACCCGCCCATGTCTGGAAGGGCGTCCTGGCAGGCCTGCTCCGCGTGGACAACCGATCGGCTCTCCCCTGCATCACCGCGCCAACACTCGTCCTCTGGGGAAATGAAGACAGCATTTTCACAAGGAAAGATCAGAACGATCTCCTGGAGCGAATAACTGACTCGAGGTTCATTGAATACACAGCCGGCCATGCCCCTCACTGGGAAAAACCCGACGAGGTGGCCGCGGACCTGATAAACTTTTTGGACTGATCCTCAAGTTCACAACACCGTCCCGCAGCCCTGAGTGCAACTCCATACATTAGAGTGTCCACCACTCGATTTGTCATTCCGGCAGTCCTTTAGCCGGAATCCATAGAAAAAACTGGGTGCCGGCTTAAAAACTGCCGGGATGACGAGGGGAGGAATGGACATCTTATTCGGTGGACGTGTACTGAGCCCATGAGCGAAATGGATTTAATAGGCATGACCGGAGTGGTCACAACGCAGGACGAAAAGGCACGTGGCAATGAGCCGTCATTCCTTCAGCGCAGACGTCCCTTGAGAAAGGATTTTTCATGCTTTACAAATTCGCCGGCAAACAGCCGGCAGTGGGAGAAGGCAGCTATGTGAGCGATCTCGCCAGAGTCATCGGCGATGTCGTCATTGGGAAGCACTGCTACATCGGACACGGGGCCATCCTGAGGGGGGACTATGGCAGAATCGAAATCGGGGACGGCACGGCCGTTGAAGAGGGCGTCATCGTTCATGCGCCTCCAGGTGAGTTGAACCGCATCGGCGACAGGGTGACCATCGGCCATGGCGCCGTAGTTCATGGGAAATCCATCGGCCATGGCGCCGTGGTCGGGATGGGCTCCATACTCAGCATCTGGTCTGAAACCGGAGAAGGCTCCATCGTCGCGGAAGGAAGCGTCGTCAAATTGAAACAGATCATCCCTTCAAAAGTCGTTGTCGCAGGCAATCCAGCGCAAATCGTCCGGCACATCACCCCCAAAGACGAAGAATTTTGGAAATGGGGAAAACAACTGTATATTGACCTTGCCAGGCAATACCTGGACGAGGACATGGAACCCGTCGCATAGCACCCCTTCACCGTCAGGAGTCACGACATGCCTTATCGGGATATCCACCTGGAACAAAAAGGGCCCATCGCCATTCTGACTCTCAACCGGCCCGACATTCGCAATGCCCTCACCGGCCGCCAAATGGTGGAAGAGATCGTGGATGCCTGCCGGGTTGTGGACAAAGACCCATCCGTTTCCGTCCTCATCCTGACAGGAGCGGGGCCTGCGTTCTCGGGCGGCGGCAATATCAAAGACATGGACAAGCAAGAAGGGATGTTCTCCGGAAGCCCGGCGCAGATACAGGATAACTACCGGCGGGGAATTCAGCAGGTCCCTCTCGCCCTGACCCAGATGGAGGTTCCCACCATTGCCGCCGTAAATGGTCCGGCCATCGGCGCCGGCTGCGATCTCGCATGCATGTGTGATCTGCGCATCGCCGACAGCAAAGCCCGCTTCGGTGAAATATTTGCCTCCCTGGGCCTCGTTCCCGGAGACGGCGGCGCCTTTTTCCTGCCCCGCATCGTGGGGTTTTCCAAGGCCTGCGAGCTTGCCTTCACCTGCCGCATCATAGATGCAGAGGAGGCGCTTCGCATCGGGTTGGTGAGCGAAGTAACCTCCCCCGAACGGCTGATGGATCGCTGCATGGAGATCGCTCAGGAAATGGCGCGACAGCCTTCTACCAGTCTCCGCATGACCAAACGACTTTTCCATGCCGCACGAGACAAAACTTTGCCGGAAGCCCTCGAGCTCTCCGCTGCCTTTCAGGCCATTTGCCATCATACGCCTGAGCACAAAAAGGCCGTGGCGGACCTCATGGCAAAACACGGGCGGCGCGTCAAGCCGTAGACACTCCCTCCGTTGGATTAGCGATCGCTGTCTCCTTCATGAGCTAATGATCCGGGTGGAAATAAGGTGGGTAATGACTGACCCGGTCACCATTGGGAGCGATTTCCACCGCAGGGGAGCTCACTGCGGGGCCCCTGACGGGATCCTGAGGCTTGATGGCACTGAATTGAACCTTGGTCACCGTAGCCATGACCAGGACCATGACACATGTTGCGAATATTTTTTTCATTTTCATGAGATTTTCTCCTTTATATCTTCGAGTGCTCCGTCAAAGTAGTCAATCCGGGCAAGATGACACCCCCTTACCCCCCTCAAGGGGGGAATCAGGGGAGGATACCCTGCGAAACACAGTTGACAGAGTACAGCTTACAAAAAAATAAGTTTTTGCGGGTTATTGTCAATCAAAGGATAATCTGTACTGTTTCTCTCAAAGGAGAGTGCATCATGGCCGATACAGTTCCACTGCAGAAAACGGATGCTGAGAACGCTGCTGAAAAGCCGCACCTGTTCCGTTTGAGCCTCACCGTCAGGGAGGACAGGTTCCCCTGTTTTTTCCAGCTCCTGCAGCGAGGCTTCCGCATCAAGGTTCGCAAAGGCATGAGCCTCAGAACGATCCTCTGTCAGCAGCCCGGCATCACTCCGGAATACCTGGAGGAAAGAATTCAAACCCTCTTCATCGACGGGAAAGCGGTGGATGACGTCTCCCATGCCGTTCCCGCCGAGGGCTCCATCGTGGCACTTTCGGCGGCCATGCCGGGACTGGTGGGCGCCACACTGCGTCGGGGCGGTTTTTACGCCGCCATGCGCTCACAGATCACTCACGAGTCCGAGGAAGAGCACCCCCGGGAAGAGGAAATCATGATCCGGATGAAGCTCTTCAATCTGCTCATCCGGGAACTGGGAAAAGGCTTTCTCCAAAAGGGTCTGTACGTGGAATGCGGGGTGATGGAGGACTTCCTGAAAGGACAAACGCCGGATTTCTGGGAAGGATGCCGAGCTGTGGACCTGGACGGCAGGGAGCTTTCGACCGGGGCGCTCCAGGGGATGAACTGGGTGTGCGACGGGGTGGAGGATTGCCTCGTTTTTCTCAGGGTCACCCCCCACAACAGTGAGGAATCTTCTCTCTGATCCTCATTATTACGGGGGTGGATCAACAACAAATTTTCAAGCATTTCCGGCATACTGGGGACCAATCGTCATGGCTCCCCGCCTCCACGCAGGGCATAGAATTCCTTCCGCCATGCTTCGAATCGGCCTTCCTCGATGGATCTGCGTATCCCGGCCATGAGCTGCAGGTAGTAGTGAAGGTTGTGAAGGGTGTTCAGGCGATAGGCCAGGATTTCACGGGCCATGAAAAGATGACGCAGGTAGGCCCGGGAAAACCGCTGGCATGTATAGCACGTACAGCCGCGCTCGATGGGCTCCGGGTCATCGGTGTAGGCGCTGTTCTTGATCTGGAGGCTGCCCCGGGACGTGAAAAGCATTCCGTTTCGGGCGTTGCGCGTGGGCATGACACAGTCGAACATATCCACCCCCAGGCGCACCCCTTCCACCAGGTCCTCGGGAGTCCCCACGCCCATGAGGTAACGGGGACGATCCTCGGGCAGGCGAGGGGTCATATTTTCCAGAACTTGCAGCATCTCTTCCTTGCTTTCCCCCACGGAGAGGCTTCCCAGAGCGTACCCGTCAAAGCCGATATTCACGAGCTTTTCGAGGCAGGCCTGCCTCAGATCCACGAAGACACTCCCCTGGACGATTCCAAAAAGGGCCTGGTCCGAACGCGTATGAGCCTCCCGGCACCTCAGAGCCCATCGCACCGTCCGTTCCATGGAGTCATGGGCATAGTCAAAGGTGACGGGATAGGGCGTGCATTCGTCGAAGGCCATGGCGATATCCGAGCCGAGATGCATCTGAATTTCCATGGACGTTTCCGGGCGGATCAGGTGCCGGGAGCCATCGATGTGGGACTGGAAAACGACGCCGTCCTCTTCGATTTTATTGATACGGGCCAAACTGAACACCTGGAACCCGCCACTGTCCGTCAAGATGGACCCGTTCCAGCCCATGAAGGCATGCAAACCACCCAGTCGCGCAATGCGATCTGAGCCGGGCCTCAGGTAGAGATGATAAGTGTTTCCGAGGATGATGCGGGCGCCCAGTGCCTCCAGTTCGTCGGGTGAAAGGCTCTTCACGGTGGCCTGAGTCCCCACGGGCATGAAAACGGGCGTTTCCACGATGTTGTGGGCTGTCGTGAACCGCCCGCGCCGCGCCCCACAGGCGGGGTCCCGGGCAATGATTTCAAAGTCCAAGGTCACAATCCTTTTCTTTCAAGCATTCCCCTCTCCGGTCTTAGTCCCACGGACCGCAATGACGCAGCCGGTTACTTTTGTCCTTTTGTAGGAGCGGCATCCTGCCGCGACAGAAGCTGCATTTACCCCTTCATGTCACGGCTGGAAGCCGTTCCTAGAAAGAAATAGTCGCGTATTTACGATCTTCGGTACTTACTCCATTGACACCAGGCCTTCACAGGCTGCGGCCTCACCCTCACAAGATCAGCATGGCGTCGCCGTAGCTGAAGAAGCGGTAGCGCTTCAAAACAGCTTCCTCGTAGGCGTGCAGGATGCGCTCCCTTCCGGCAAAGGCAGACACGAGGAGCAAGAGGGTCGACTGGGGCAGGTGAAAATTGGTGATCATGGCATCGACGCATCGGAACCCGTAGCCGGGATAGATGTAGTGGTCGCAGAGCCCGGTGTAAGGAAGGACTGCTCCACACTGCAGGGCGACCCATTCCAAGGTGCGCACCACCGTCGTCCCGACGGCCACAACCCTGCGTCCTTCTCGTTTGGCCGCTTCCACGGCCTGGGAGGCCGCCGCATTCACTTCCACGTATTCGGCATGCATCCGATGGTTTCGCACGTCGTCCACCCGAATGGGAGCAAAGGTCCCATAGCCCACATGGAGGGTCACGGTGGTCTGCCGGACCCCCAGGCGCTCCAGTTGCTCCAGGATCGATCGGCTGAAATGAAGCCCCGCGGTAGGGGCTGCCACGGCCCCCGGGTTCCGGGCATAGACCGTCTGGTATGCCTCGGCGTCATCGACGGGAGCAGGAGCCCCGTTGCGCTGGATATAAGGGGGAAGGGGCACTTCCCCATTGCGATGAAGAAGGTCCAGGAGAGGCTCCGGGGTCAGAAAGCGAACCATGGCTTTCCCTTCCGGGAGGGAATCGAGAACTTTCACCTGGATTCCCCCCGTAAGGGTGATGATGCTGTCGGCTCGGGTGTGCTTGGCCGCCTTCAGGAGGCAGGTATATCCCTCGTCCCATCCTTTTTCGGAAGACTTGTAAGGGTCGAGGACCAGCAGTTCCACCCGCCCTCCCGTCTCCTTCGTCCCCCGGAGCCGCGCGGGCACGACACGCGTATCGTTGACGACCAACAGATCGCCCTCCCCGAGGTAGCCTGGAAGGTCGCCGAAGTGCCGGTGCTCCATGCACTCCCGCACGCGATCCAGCACGAGAAGGCGCGAGGCATCCCGCTGCCCCGACGGAACCTGGGCGATCAGCTCTTCGGGAAGATCGTATCGGTAGTGCTCCAATCCATAAGTGGCCTCCCGACTAACCACCATGATGTCTCCCCCAGTAAACCAGCAAAAGCCCGAGAACCATCATGGCTCCCCCCAACAGGCGCAGGTGCCGGTTGGGCATGGAACAGACTTTCAGGAGCCAGGCCTTCAGGTGATCGGGAGAAGCCAGATAGGGCAGCCCTTCAAAGAAACAGATGAGTCCCGCCACAGTAAAAAAATACCCGTCGAACATCCCCTCTTTTCCTCCAAATGATTGCTTCCGTTTGACGCTGAGATCGCCTAACATATTTTCAGTGCGTTGCAAAGAGATCAATGGCGGCCGGCACAGACCGGACTCCGAGGCTTTCCTGCCGAAGCTCCCCATCTTTCCGGCAGGCGGAGCTGCCGCATGCCATTTGCCGTTCGGATGTGGCTCACGAGAAACTTGCACCCCTGGTACTGGTGATATATAAACCCCGTGATCGGTAACATCGCGCCTGAATTGAAGCGTGCACCCACGACTATGTCATATGAGGAAGGACCCTTATTCATGATCCCTGTTCGAAGCCAGATCATCCAACTGCTTGCCGATGCCGTCGCTCCCCTGCTGGAGGCCATAGAAGGAGCGACGCCTGCCGGCTTGAACATCGAACTGGATATTCCCAAGGCGGCGCAGCATGGGGACTATGCCACCAACGTCGCCATGAGCCTGACACGTCAACTGAAGCGCAACCCCCGTGAGATCGCAGCACAGATCATTGCCAATTTAAAGGACCCTGAAGGCATCATCGGTAAAGTTGAAATCGCTGGACCCGGCTTCATCAATATTTTTGTTCAGCCTCGTGCCTGGCACGGAGTCCTGAAGGACATTTACCGGGAACCGGGCACCTACGGCCGCCAGGACATAGGCGCGGGCAAGAAGGTCCAGGTGGAATTTGTCAGCGCCAATCCCACAGGTCCTCTACACATCGGGCACGGGCGTGGGGCCGCCACGGGGGATGTACTGGCCCGCATTCTGATGGCCTGCGGGTTCCAGGTGGAAAGGGAATACTACATCAACGACGCGGGCAACCAGATGGACACCCTGGGTCGGAGCCTCTACTACCGCTACCAGGAAGTCATGGGGGAAAGCATCGAATTTCCCGACGCTCACTACCAGGGCGAATACATGCGGGACCTCGCCCGAGACTTCGCCCAGGAGGTAGGCCGCCAGTATCATCGGACTCCCCTGGAGGAGGTCCTGCCGATCTTCACGCGCTATGCGGGGGACCGCATTCTGGCCGGCATCCGGGATGACCTGAACGCTTTTGGCGTCACCATCGACCACTGGTTCAGCGAACAAAGTCTCCATGACGCCGACGCCGTGCGCAAGACCATGGACGAACTGGAAGCGCGAGGGTACATTTACGAAGAAGAAGGGGCACGTTGGTTCCGCAGTACCGCCTTTGGAGATGAAAAAGACAGGGTCGTGATTCGGGCCAATGGTGTGAGCACCTACTTTGCCTCGGACCTGGCCTATCACAAGAACAAATTCAGCCGCGGCTTCGATTTCGTGGTGGATATCTGGGGGGCGGACCACCACGGTTACGTCGAACGCATGCTGGCGGGCGTGGAGGCCATGGGACGTGCCCGGAGCGATCTCAAGATCATCCTGGTCCAACTGGTGAACCTGCTGCGCGGAGGAGCCCCGGTGGCCATGTCCACACGGTCGGGAGAATTCGTCACCCTCCGGGAGGTCCTCGATGAAGTGGGGAAGGATGCCTGCCGGTTTATTTTTCTCACGCGGCGCTCCGACAGCCAGCTGGATTTCGATCTGGACGTGGCGAAAATGCAAAGCAACGACAATCCCGTCTATTATGTGCAGTACGCTCATGCCCGTCTGTGCAGCATTTTCGACGTGGCCCGGGAGCGGGGCATTGCATGCGGAGATTCTCCCGACGGCCCGCCCTGCAACCTGGACCGCCTCGTCGAAGGGCAGGAACTGGAGATCATGAAGCTGCTGGGGGAATATCCCGCAGTCCTGGCCAACTGCGCGAGTGCCTTGCAGCCACACTTCATTCCCTACTACCTGCATGAGCTCGTCTCCCTTTTTCACAGCTATTACAATCGCAATCGCATCCTGGGCGACGACAATGAATTGACTCAGGCCAGGCTTTACCTGGCGGGCGCCGTGCGGCAGGTGATCCGGAACGCTCTGGAGCTGCTGGGGGTCGGAGCCCCGGAAAAAATGTGACAGGTCCCGGTGGAGGAGTACCTCTGGTCCCTTTGGGGCGGACCCGCCTCCGCCGGCGGAGACACCGCGATGAGCCATGGATGCGCAGGCGCGTCCGGTTCTCCTGGATGTTCGCGTTTCCAATACCGAGGGAATGCTGAAGAGGAAATGGGGCCATGCTGGAACCTGCTTTGAAAGAAAGCCCATCACGTCAGACGGAAACGCAAAAAGAGCCCAGGCGCTATCGTTTTGAATGGAGCCTCGGACAGCTGGTACTCTACTCCCTCGGCCTGATCCTCACCATCACCTGGATGTTCATTTTCGGAATCCTCGTGGGACGGGGGATTCCATTGATCGACCTCAAAGACACGTCGTACAAGGCTGAATTTCTCCGTTTCCTCGGCCTGGGGCGGCAGCCGACGCCTCCGCCCGAAAATGCCGCCGAAACATGGGAGTCTCCCAGGAAGATGGTGGAATCTTTGAGGTACTACCAGGATCTTGCGGGTGGGGGAAAGGTCCCTCCTCAATCTCCCTCCAAGGGGCAGTCTCCCCCTGCAGCCATAGCCGTCAAGCCCTCATCCAAAGAAGCGGACCAGGAAGCGCCCGCCACCAAGCCCAAAGCTGAAGAAGCCCCCGCCGCCAAAATGGAAAAGGCGGAAGTGGCCAAAGCCCAGCCGGCAAATGGCCCGTCCGAGAACATGGGAGAGCATTTCACCCTGCTCATCGCATCGTTGAAAGACCTGGAGAACGCTCAAAAGCTCCTGGATCAGCTGAAATCCAAGGGCTACGATTCGCGGCTGGAAAGCCTCGATCTGAGCGGCAGCGGACGGTGGAACCGTGTGCTGGTGGGATCTTTCGGCAGTCGGGACGAGGCGCAGCGTTTTGCCGCCGAATTCAATCGCAAAGAGCACATGGAAGGTCTTGTCATTCGGGAATCCAACTGAGCCCGACGGGGGTATTTTCATTTGACTCCGCCGAAACCGGATGTTAGCGTTACGGCGTGTGATCCGACGGGGCAGGTAGAGGGAGCTGACGTCCGTCACACCTCGGAAAATGTAAGAAAATGAAGGTGATTCGGCATTGGCGGTAGGATTTTTTCAACCATTCTCTTCGTTTGATTCGCGAATTGGGAACCATGTCACAGAAATTACGTCTTCAAGACCTGTTTGAGGGAACACGTTACCAAAAGATCGTCCTGACCATCAGCGTTGTGGCATTCCTGATACTGGAACTGCTCATTTACATGGCTTCAGCCAGCCAGGCGGGACAGAAGTCGCGTGTGATCGTTCTGGATACCAACGGCACGAAAGTTTACGAGACTGCCGGGACCGCTCTGACCAGTTACGAAAAGATGGTCTTCGAGAACAACTTCGGCCCATTGGCCAACTACCAGGTCCGTCTCGAGTCTGAAGCGGCGCCCTTTCCGTTTCGAGCCTGGGTCTCCGCTGCGGTGGGCATTCCCGTGGGGCTGATTTTGCTGGTCTCCTTTCTGGTTCGAGTTTACCTGTCCCTTCTTTACGGTGAAGAACAGGAGGAGCTCCCGGACACGGAAGGCGGCGAGATGGGCCTCCACAAGAACCAGTTTGGAAACATCCTGCATTCGTTCCGAGGTGTTTCCATCTACTACATGGGCTTCCTGATCGTCCTCGGCGTTCTGCTGCTCTGGATGGTTCCCAACTTTCTCGGGGATTTCGCCACGATCACGGTAACCGCCATCAGGGAATACAAATGGTTCTTCCTGGGCACGTCCATTTTCCTGGCTCTCATCATCACGTGGATCATCTACCTGCGCTATAAACTGTCCAAGCAGATGTTGGAAAATCAGCTTCACCTGGAGAAATTTAGAGTGGAGCAGCAGATGCTCATCCAGCGGGATCCTCCCCCTCCCCTGCTGCCCAACCCCATGAATGAGGCGCAAGATCCCAGGTAAGTCGTTCCATCAGAGAGGAAATGCAACCTATGTGGTTTCGTCGTTTATTTCGAGGTCGTCAAAAACCTGTAGAATCCGAAGCAAGCACCCCTTTAAGCCCCCAGGAAGCTGAGCAGAAAACCATCAATCAGGGCATCCAGTATTTTTATTTGATCATGGGCGCCCAGATTTTTCTGGTTTTGGGACTGGTGGGGCTTTTGACCGTATTCGGAACGGTGCTGGCCACCCCCCTCTGGGTATATTTAGGCACCCTGGGCCTGGGTGTGGCGGGAACCGTTTATATTTACCGCAAAATCAAAGCCAAGTTTCTCAAGTTCAGGGACGCCTTCAAGAACGTCAATCTCTCCAATAGCAACTACGAAATCAGCTTCATGGGGGGGGTTTTCACCATGAGGGTGGAGCAGCACCCGCGGGCACTTCTGGAGGCTCCCGCCCCCAGCCAGATCCTGGAAGCGGAAACCGTCGAGCCCCCTGCAGCTCATTGAGGTCCCAGCGCGTCGTTGGGTTGTAGCGCACAGACGAATTCCTCCGTCTGGCGTCGAACGACAACGGTATCCTTCAGCCAGTTTGCATCGTCCTTCTGCGGGTGATCCAGGTTGTAGTGGAGCCCGCGGCTCTCTTTTCGCTCGATGGCGCAGCGGATGATGAGCTCCGCCACCAGGGCCAGATTCTGCAGCTCGATGAGGTCGGCGTTGACGGGGATATGGGGCATATGCTCACGGATTTCCATGCGGATCTGGGCCATGTGCGCCTGAGCCAGGGCCAGTCTTTTATCCGTCCTCACAATGCCCACATAGTTCCACATCAACCTTCGAATGATGTCCCAATTGTGCGTAATGAGCACCATCTCGCTGAGCAGGCTTGAATTTTCATTCCTGCTGCGGAAGCAATGCGGGACTTCCGGCAGAGTCCGGCTTCGCCATCCATCCAGTTGGTCTGCACAGTCCTGGGCGGCTTTGTGTGCATAGACCATCGCCTCCAGAAGGGAATTGCTGGCCAGGCGGTTGGCCCCATGCAGCCCCGTACAGGCACACTCTCCGATGGCGTAAAGGTTCTCGATGCTGCTCCTGCCCTTCTTGTCCGTCAGGATCCCTCCGCACATGTAATGGGCCGCCGGCACCACGGGAATGGGGTCACGGGTGATATCGATCCCCAGGGAAAGGCACTTCTGGTGGATATTGGGAAACCGGGTGCGCAGGAAATCCGCATCCCGGTGGCTGATGTCGAGGAAGACGCAATCGTCCCCCGTCTTCTTCATTTCCGTATCGATGGCCCGGGCCACGATATCCCGGAAGGCCAGGTCCTTCAGGGGATGATAAGCGCCCATGAAAGCCCGCCCTCTCTTGTCGATCAACCGTCCGCCCTCACCGCGAACGGCCTCGGAGATGAGAAAGTTCTTGGCAAGGGGATGGTAGAGGCAGGTGGGATGAAATTGGACGAATTCGAGGTTTGCCAACTCGGCTCCCGCCCGATACGCGATGGCGAGGCCGTCTCCCGTGGCCACATCGGGATTGCTCGTATAAAGATAGGCCTTGCCCGCCCCCCCGGTACAGAGGAGAACGGCGTTGGCCAGAAAGCTGTAGATTTCCCCCGTCTCCGAACGCAGGACATAGGCTCCGCGGCAGATATTCTGCTGCTGCAGGGAAATGGACCCGGCCTTGATGGATTGATGCTGCGTGATGAGGTCCAGGACGAGGTGGTTTTCAAAGATTTCGATATTGGGATCTGCTTCAGCAGTGGCGATAAGGACTTTTTCCACCGCCTGCCCCGTCAGGTCATGAGCGTGGATGATACGGTTGCGGCTGTGCCCCCCTTCCCTTCCCAGGTCGAAGGCGGGAGTCCCGGCCGATCCCTGGTTGAAGAAAACCCCCATGCTCACCAGTTCCTGAATCCGCTCCGGGCCGCACCGCACCACCATGTCCACGACATCTTCATGGCAGAGTCCATCGCCGGACGTCAGGGTATCCTGGATGTGGAGCTGAAAGGAATCATCCGGCCCCAGCACCGAGGCAATCCCCCCCTGGGCGTAATTGGTGCTGGTTTCCAGCTTGTCCTTTTTGGTCACAATGGCGACGGTACCCGTGCGCGCAGCCTTCAGCGCAAAAGAGAGTCCGGCAATGCCGCTTCCAATGACGAGATAATCGAACCGGTAGTCCATATGAAATTCCCATCATAAACACCGAGGCAGTCCCCGCAATGGCAAACGGCAATGTTGTTGACTGAACCAACTTGCGTCATTCCGGCGAAAGCCGGAATCCAGGAAAATAGCGGCGTTCTGGACCCCGGTTTTCACCCGGGTGACGCGAAGCCAACAGCATTGACGGCAAACGGTGGGCCTCGGTGGCAGGTTGGTGGTATTTTCCCGCCGGTGCATGGAAACCATCCGGAAGCCCCCACCCTGGAAAAACGCAGACAACGATTTCACCCCGGTGGAGGATGAATCAGGTGTTTCCCGGCTCCAGCTATGGGATTGCGCCGCACAGTCGGCAAATCCCTCAACAGTTGGAGACTCTATTCCATACCAAAGGGCTTGTAAAGCCTTGAAACCCTGTGCCGGAGAGATTCGCGCGGCAGCCGTTCGCCGGACGCGCCTATCCGAAAACGCGCCCTCCCGGCCCACTCCCCGGAAGTGCGGGAGGTTTTTCAACAGGCTTCGATTCCTCAGGGTTTGGGTGGCCATGTCAAAATATTCCATGCGATTCGATCATAAAGGATTATAGTTAATAAGTATCTACAGAAGGAGAATTGCACTGCATGAAGACAAACGCTTCTACAAAGCTTGGGGATATGCGGCTTCGAGCCATCGTGTTCGACTGTGACGGGGTCCTTTTCGATTCGAAGGAAGCCAATGTCAAGTTCTACAGTCACATTTTGGAACGTGTCGGCCTGCCGCCGGTGACACCTGACCAGGAGGAATTCATCCACATGTACCCTGTAGGCGAATCCCTCAGGTACTTGATGGGGGATGGAGAGCGCTTCCAAGCGGCGTGGGAATATCTTCAGAAGATCGACTTTCGCGCCTTCAACGCCTATCTCCGCCGTGAGCCCGGACTGGTGGAAATCCTGACCCTTGCCAAATCCCGCTTCAAGACCGCCCTCGCCACCAATCGGATGGTTTCCACACGGGAGCTTCTGGCACACTTCGATATCGAGAAATTTTTCGACCTTGTGGTTTCAGCCGCCGACGTGCGTCATCCCAAACCTCATCCCGAGAGTATGGAAAAGATCCTGAATACCTTCGGTATTTCGCCCCGGGAAGTTCTCTATGTGGGGGATTCCGCCGTGGACGAGGCACTGGCAACGGCAACGGGGGTCTTCTTCGCGGCCTACAAAAATGAATCTCTCAGTGCCCATCTGCACATCAACCACTTCCAGGAGCTTCATCCCATTCTCCTGAATCCCATGCTCCAGGGAGCTTAATGCAATTCAAACGGCTTCGACCGGGCTTAACCCTTTCCGGGCTTTTACGGTGCCCTCCCAGGGAGTGTCCTCTGTAGAGGAAATGAAGGCTTTGGGTCTTGCGGCTCTCCAGGGCCTGATCCTTCTGGGCACCGTCCACAACGACCCAGCAGGATTCAGGGAACTGGGCCGATTCCTGCGCAGCCATGAACCAGACTGCGTCTTCGTGGAATTGAGTCCATACGGGCTGCGATTCCGACTGCGGCATCGTCGCACTCTGCAGAGGACTCTCATGGGGAACCTCCAGGAGGCATGCGCCCAAGCGCGCGTTTCATGGCAATACGCCGTGCGCCACCCGGAAATCGTGGCCGTTCGCAGGCAGATCGGGCTCCCTTCGGAATATCGTGCGGCCGCCCGCTATGCCGCCCAAACGGGCAGCAGAATCTTTACCGTCGATTACTCCCGCTTCAGCCGCAAGTGGCTGGCATCCTGGCCGGAGCTTCTCTCTCCCAGGAACCTTGCCATCTTGCTCTCGCTCCCTCCAAATCCCCGTTCCGTATCCCGCAGTTACGATTCCGCAGCCGCCGCTATGGCGAGAGTCGCTCCCGGCTCTCCCGAGAACACGGCGTTTCATGCGTCGCAAATAGACCCTTTATGGGCCGAACGGGAGATCCACATGGCAAAGGCAATCATGCGTCTCTGCGAAATCTTCTCCCCTCAAAAACCCGTCTACCTGGGCGGCTGGCGGCATCTGACCCCGGGTGGAGAGCTCCCCACCCTGCGGGACATCCTGAACATTCCCCCCTCGCGATGTCTCTTGCTGGACCGCTGGGAGGCTTCTCAACAGCGGCACGGGGCGCAAGGACCCAAGACATGAGGATGGGAATGATCCAGACTGAGCCTATCAACCCAGCGTATTTCCTCAAGCTTCCCTGATGAGCCGCACGAGCTCCTCGGCCGAGATCTTTCCACTGATATCGCTCCCGTCGAGGAGGCTTCCGGCAAGGTCTCTTTTCTCCTGGTGGAGCTTGACGATCTTCTCTTCAATGGTGCCTGCAGTCACCAGGCGGTAGACAGTCACCGGGTGCTGCTGCCCGATGCGATGGGCGCGGTCGGAAGCCTGATCTTCGACGGCGGGGTTCCACCAGGGGTCCATGTGGATGACGTAATCGGCTGCGGTGAGATTGAGCCCCAATCCCCCCGCCTTGAGGCTGATGAGAAACAGATCCCCTTCTCCCGCTTGAAAGGCATCCACCGCCTTTTTCCGCTCTTTGGGCGGTGTGCTCCCATCGAGATAGCGGTAGCCGATATTCCGCTGGTCCAGATATTCCCGAATGAGACTCAAATGCCCGACAAACTGGCTGAAGACCAAAGCCTTGTGCCGGTTTTCCAAAAGCTCCGATACGACCTCGTCGAAAAGCTCGAGCTTTGAGCTCGACAGGGGAGTCTCGGGCAGAACCAGGCGCGGATGACAGGCCGCCTGCCTCAGCTTCATGATTTCGGCCAGTATCCGCAAGTGCTTCTGGGCAAGTGGAGCGCTATCGGCCTCGATCCTTGCGAGAGCCTGCTGCCTCAAAGCTTCATAGAAGGCGGTCTCCTCGGGGCTCATCTCCACCTGCAGGACCACTTCCGTGCGGGGAGGCAGCTCCTCGAGAACCTGGGATTTGAGCCGCCGCAGAATGAAGGGCTGAATCAGCTTCTTCAGACGCTTCCTCGCATCCCGATTGTTATACTTTTCGATGGGGACGGCAAACCGCTCGTTGAATCTTTGCAGGGATCCCAGAAGACCAGGATTGATGAAGTTGAAAAGGGTCCACAGCTCGCCAAGGTGGTTCTCGATGGGAGTGCCCGTCGTGATGATCTTGAAGCCTCCCTTGAGCCCCATGGCTGCCTGGGATCGCTGGGTGAGTACGTTTTTGATTGCCTGCGCCTCGTCGAGAACGATGAGGCTCCACTCGATGCCGGCCAGGAGCTCCGCTTCCTGGGCCAGCAAACCATAGCTGGTAACGAGCACATCGTGGCGCTTGAGCCCCTTGACGAGCTCCTCCCTGTTCATGGCGTTCAATTGCACCATGTTGAGGGTAGGGGCGAAGCGGTGAGCCTCGGCGAGCCAATTCCAGCACACGGAAGTCGGAGCCACGACCAGGGCAGGACCTTGAGAGGCCCGTTGCAGCATGACGGCCAGCACCTGGATGGTTTTCCCGAGGCCCATGTCATCGGCCAGGCATGCACCGATCCCCATGTGAGCCAGCCGAGTCATCCACCAATAGCCTTCCAGCTGATAGTCCCTCAGTTCGGCCTTGAACGTCGAGGGTACGGGAGGGCTGATCTCCTGACCGGCCCGGATACGTTCGAGCCGTGATTTCCAGGCTTCGTCCACTTCAAGGTTGGGAATACCTTTGATCAGGTCCTGTACGGCCAGAGCGGCAAGGGGATGCAGGCGGACTTCCTTCCCTTTCCTTTCGGCGTAGGCGTTCAGCTCTTCGAGCCTCTTCCGGAATTCCCTGGTCAGAGCCAGGAATTGTCCCTCCTCCAAGGGGATGAACCGCGTGCTCGTTGTGTTGACGAGCTCGAGGAGACGCTTCATATCGATTACCAGGTCATCATCCACCTGCAGGCTGCCGCTCACTTCAAACCATTCCGTCCTGCCGCGAATTTTCATTCGGAACCGATCGATGGGGACCTCGCGGGTGACCTTCAATTTCTCCCCTTCGGGCCATTCCACAATCACTTGACCCTCTTCCTGCAAAGCCTTGAGGTCCAGGAGCAGCTGGAGGCAATCCTCCGGGTCTTCGAGCTGACACTGCCGGTCGGAATCGGCAAGTCTCGAAATCGTGGGAGAGGCCGCATCCAAAGCGTCGGCCATCCTCTCTTCAGCCTTGAGATCCCTTTGGGTCTGCACCCTTTTCCCGCCCACTTCCGCAATGACGTTTGTCGCTCCCACGCCGGGCTTGAGGTATGGGCTCCCCTCTTCTTTGAAGGGCTTCACAAAAACCTCCAGCCGGAACCCGTGCCCCGATGGGACCAGGTGCACATGAGGCGTCGGGTCGGAGGCGACCTCCACCACATCCTTGGACCTGCCTCCGATCTCCGAGTAGACAAGCGCATGGGAAGAAAGTGCCGAGATGGCTTTCAGGACGTCCTGTTTGCCTGAGGCAGGTACAAAGAGGCCTCCACTGCCCAGGACCTGCGCGAAGCGCCGATGCTGGTCGGTGAATTCGATGACTTTGAACCGGGTGGGTGTTTCCTGTATCACCTCGACCCGGTCTTCCCCAAATTCGATTGCAAACCTGATATTGAGCATCGAGCCAGACTGGGTCACCAGAATCTCCGGCTCGCCCTTTACGAATTCTACGGGTACGGACGGGGATTGCTCCATGAAAAGCAGCGGATGCCCCACAAGGGAGGGTAGAAGCTTGTCCATGTCAAAGGTGTAGGTGTCGCCGTGATAGTAGGAGCGTTCATGCTTTATGGCCGCGCAAATGGCATTGTCCTGCGGGCCGAGGTTTTCCAGCTTGGTGCGATTGAAAAGCCGGCTCATGGCCACGGGACGACCTTTGGTCCAGCCGCCCTTGGGCATAGTCCTCTGCTCCAGGGGCTGCAGAGACACTCTCCCGCTGTAATAGCCAACCAGCCAGATCAGCCTTGTTGCCGAAGTGGATTTTTGCACAACGGGCTCTTCGGATGCGCCCGCGATCTCCAAAATGGCGCGCAGCCCCTTCTGCCAGGGCTCTTCAGCCTCGATGGAAGACACCAGGGGCCGCATGCCGCTCTGCTTGATGACCCGGTCGAGAAATTCACGGTGCATCGACGTGGCCCTGTTGTTGCGTATGAGCAGTGCCGCACACTCCATGGACACCCAATCCATTCCCACCTGCCCGGCAGTCTGGAATATCGGCTCGAGCCGCTCGATCATTTCCCTGGAGAGCCGGCCGTTCACCCAGTAAGCCGCTATGGCGTTGAAAAGAGTCGGGATGACACCGCCGGCCTTGGATTCAGTTTCGAGGATCCGCTTCGCCTCTTCCATTTTAAGATTCTGCGCACAAATGATTCCCTTGAGCGATCTGTAGGGGGACGTTTTGAAGTCCGAGTCGTCCATCGAGGCAAGGGACCAGCCCACCAGTTGCTCAGCTCTTTTCACGAGGTCGATATTTCCAGATTTCAGAAGAGCCAGAACGTAGAAAAGCCCCCCCGTACCTGTGAAATTTATGTTTCTCTTCCCACACCTGCGGCGAAACTCCTTCAGATCGGCTTCAAAAGACCCGATGGCGTCATTGATTTTTCCCTCGACAAAATGGACCCAGCCCATCAAGCCGCCCGTATAATCGCGTCCATCGATCTCAGGGATGATCCTGCGCGCGTCGTCGAGTCTGCCACCCAGGATGAGCCGCGATACCAGGTCATAGAGCAGGGCCGCCCTTTCGAACCGAGGCGCCGATTTGAAAAGGGGATCCTTCAGGGTGAAGGCAAGGGCCTCGGCATCGGGTTCCAGATGGATCACGGCCTGCCTGAAGATAGCAGAGAGAAGCGCCATCCGCACGTTTGTGGGAAGGCCGGCAAACCACGCCGTATCGAAAGGATCATTGCAAATTTGAGCCATGGAAACGTCAATATCGGGCAGTCTGCTGTGCAGGGAGTACAGGTCTTGCAGGCATGCACGGAAAAGGTGCATGTCCTGAGAATAGATGCCAATGCGAAAGTCTCTCAAGATGCGCGGAGCGGCGGCCACACTGTAGGAAGAGGAGTAACCGTGGGCCAAAGGCAGCTCTTCATGAACCGCTCGAACGAGCGGCCCGAATCTCATGGAGTATTTGGAGGTGAGATTAGAGCTTCCGAATGCCGCGAAGGGGGCTGAGAAAGGTCTCCTTTGTTTGGACTTCAAAACAGTCAGAGCATCCTTGGCCATCTTCCGAATGGCAGAGTCCTCATCCCTGCTCAGCTGCTCGATGACCCGGAAACCCCATGATGGTGGATAATGACTCAATAGAAATATGATATGGCGGCGTACTTCAGGGTTCGGATCATTGGCCGCCTCCTTCACCAGGGTATGGACCTCGGGTTTTTCCGATGCGATGAGCACCATGGCTCCAAGGACATTAGCATAGAACTGCCATGGCTCTTTTTGGATCACCTTGAACAGTAAGGGCAGAATCCTTGGCCCCCTGCGGGTGCATGCATGGAGCGCCGCCTCCCGGACTGTGGGGGCCAGTGGATGCGGGTCCACGTATCCGAGGTTTTGCACCAGGAGAGTCAGAAACTTGTCCATATCCCTGATGACAGTCCGCTCTGCTTCGTTGCACTTCCAGATGACGGTCAGTCTGCTCTTCAGGTCTCCCTCGGGCGAGAGGGCTGTCAGAATGCGCTCCACGGACCAATCGTGCAGGTTCTCCTCGGCCGCGGCGATCTGGATCTCCGATGTGGCACACGCCGGACACAGAGGCCCCGGCGCGGGCATGAATGCATGGTCCCGGGCGGCCTTGCCACAGGAGATGCAGTGGCTGCCGCGCGGATTGTCGGTCCATGCCTCCCTGGACTCGATCCCCTCCAGGAGACTGCCGGCCGTGAAGATGCGACCGGCGGCCACTGCTCGCCGGGTGACGATCTCGATGACCTCCCGTGGGACCTGCAAGGTGTCATTGAGGAGCCTGAGCTCCTTCAGACTTTGCAGGTGTGGCTCCAGTGCCCTGATTGAGCCTATTTTTTCTCCGGGAAAGCTCAGGCCCGACTTACGGAATATTTTGTATAAAGCACCCACGCTCACCGGTTCGTAAATCACCGAGCAGAGCTGCACCAGCGCCTGTTCCGGCGGCGGTAGACTCTCATAGGCTTCAAGGAGCTTCTGACGTATTTTTTCGTCTGTTTGCACAATCATCCTCTCCTGGATCGTCCGGCCCTGGGGCATCAGTGTCTCTATCCCGTTTACATCCCTCAGATAAAGCCTTGAAACAGCAGGTCCTCATGGCAAAAAGTGCTTGCCCGAAGGCATCCCGTTCATGCGAGCATATCCCATGAGATACCGCCGCAGATTTTACGCGCAGTCATCTGAAATGTACATACGCGCAAGCTTGGAACGCTGTTCAACCGGTGCCCTGCTTTCGATCCTTCTCCACAGCGTTGCTCCCCGGCCGCATGCCTTCGTCAATGCTCATTGCAATTTCCGAAAAAAACTGTTAAGTAAAAACCCTCGATTGTCATTGAAAATGCCCTTGGTCGTGCTAGGTGGGGAGTTAGCGGTGCTCTGTAACCCGAAATCCGCTTAGCGGGGCTGAATCCCCTTTGAAGGGTTCAAGTGGGTGGGCCGTTTCTAATTCTGGTGTCGATTGGACACTGCGCAACAGGCGAATATGAACCCCGTCAGGTCCGGAAGGAAGCAGCGGTAAGTATCCCCGTCTGTGTCGTGGTCTACTCTAATTGGATGCCGGAAGGTGGGCGGTCTGTTACCACGCGATTCGACAAAGGGTGCACGGCCAGGGACTTCACACCGATGATGATGGCTATTCAGCCAGTCCCCCTGTCGAACTCCCCCTCAGGATTCATAAACCCCTTGTATGGGAGTCAGCCATGAAACGTTTGTATTCCGCAGCGACAGGAATCTTCGGACTCATTGGGCTCAGCCTCTGGGCTGTTTGCTCGATCCATGCAACCGCTTCCGCAGCTGAAGGACTTCTGCTGGTTCAAGAAGTATCCGGCCGGCTTCACACCCCCCCTGCATCCCAAGCTTCGCCGTCGCCTCAGGTCCTGAACGCAGCTCCTTCTTACGAGCAGGTGAATTCCATTCTGCAGCAGCGCTGCATCATGTGCCACACAGGGCCTCAGGCTGTGGGCAATCTTCGTCTCGACTCGTATGCCGGTCTCATGGCTGGAGGGAGCAAAGGACCGGCGGTCGTGCCCAGGTCTCCTGAAAAAAGTGAGCTGCTGCGGAGGATTCGCGGCGACAGCCAGCCCCGCATGCCCATGAACGGCCCGCCGTGGCTCACGGAAGAGGAGACTTCCATCATCGAGCAATGGATCGCAACCGGGGCCATCGACGCTCCCATCGGCGAAAACCAATCCGCAAGGCCCCAGGAAGAGGCCAGGAAGGAAGGGACTTCCCCATCGGGAGAGACATCGGCCTCGGCCCCTCTCCGGTATACGGATGTGGCCCCCATATTCCAGAAACGCTGCGTCAGGTGCCACATGGCCCAAGGGAGCTTGGGCACACCCCCCGAAGGGATTCGCCTGGACAACTATACCGCCATTCTGGCAGCCTGGGAGCGTCCCATCGTCATCCCGGGATATCCCGAAATCAGCCTCCTGTTTCGGACCATCAAGGGCGTGTCCCTCCCCCGCATGCCCATGGACGGTCCACCATACCTCAACGACCAGGACACGGAAAGAATCTCCCGGTGGATTGCTCAGGGTGCTCGAAGCGCCGACGGAAAGGCAGCTGCTGTCCCCGCCGGGGCCAATATACGCTTGAAGGGAACGCTCACAGGAAGGTGGGCTCTCGATGGGGTTGCCCTTGCGGTGGATTCGGGCACACGTATGGACAAGAACCCGGCGCCCGGCAACTCGGTGGAGGTGCGCGCTGTCGTACAGGCAGACGGGTCCCTGCGCGCCGTCAGGATCAAACGGCTCTAACGGCTTGTTGAAAACCGGTCGATCAATCCAGCAGAATGAGGTTGGACGACAGCACCCCATACACGACGATCAGCAGGGAAATCCCATTTGAGACCAGGGAGGCCAGGGCCAGACGGCGCTGGATGCCCGGAACGACGCCCTTGAGACTCTCCACACCGGAAAAGGGTTTGAGGATTCCCACCCCCAGTCCTGAGATCACCCCTCCCAGAAACGCCAGGTAGAGCGCATACCCCACGTACAAATATTCCTTATGCAGCAGGCAGAAGGGACAATGGTGCGTCGGCAGTTCGTAAAAATAGAGCGGTATAAAGGAAATCAGGGCCACTCCACTCGCCAGGAAGGTCAATGAGGAAAGGATGGAAAAAAGGGTGACGCCCTTTCCCGCACGCCGGTAATACACCCCGCAGATCAAAGTGGCCCCCATCAAAGTGTAAAATGTTACCGCCAGGGGGATGGGAGGCAGGGCGATTATACCCGACGTAACGCCCGCCGCATCCGCCGTGAAAAGGGTTCCACAGCAGGACGTGATGATGTTCGGATGCAGGCCTGCGGAATATGCCGTCTGGAAGATCGTCTCCGCCAGAATCAAGGGGGCGATACAGAGGAGGAGTGCGTATTTTTTGCGTATCAACGGGTAGTCCCAAGCCCGGTTGTCTGTAAAATTGATGACAAGCCAGACAGCCCCCAGGATGAAATTGACGATTTTTAAAACGATCGTTGGATATCCCCAGGGGTTCACATTGAGGGAGCCGGCAGCGCACATGGCCCCGACAAAAAGCGGCGCCAGGTGGTCCGCCGTGTAGATGAAGAGGAACAGGGAAAGCAGCTGAAAACCAAGGGCATAGGTGATGAGCACGGAAATCAGGTACGTTCTTCGCTCCAGCCCCAGCTGGATTTCACTTCCGCTCCGCATGTCCCAGCGCAGAAGGATTTGCACGGCGTAAAATGCCGAATAGACGAGCATGAAGCTCACCAGCAGGGACCCCAGCAGCAATCCCAGGATAGGACCGTGAAAAATCATGGAGCGCTCCTCACCACTTCATTGCATTTGCCCGTCACGCATGGCCACGACACGATCGACCACCTCCGACGAATGGACAATGGGGTCGTGGCTTGCAATGAGCAATGTTTTCCCTTCCTCTTTCAAATCCTTCAGAATAGCCATCAGCTCCAGGGAAAGCCGCGTGTCCAGATGCGCCGTGGGCTCGTCGGCTACGATCACCGACGGATTGTTGATGAGCGCCCGGGCAATGGCCACCCGCTGAGCCTCCCCCCCCGACAGCCATTCAGGCTTGGAATCGGCCTTGCTGCCGACGTTGAAAAGATTCAGGAGCTTTGTCGCGCGTTCCTTCAATGATGCATGCTTCTCCCCCGTGGGGTAGGCGGGGATCATGACATTTTCCAGGACGCTGATTCCCTTGATGAGATTATACTGCTGAAAGATGAACCCAAAGGTGCTGCGGCGGATTTCCGTGAGAAACCGTTCGGGCAGACTCGTGATCTCGCGGTCTCCAAGCAGTATCCTCCCGGCGGTCGGCCGCGCCATGCACCCCAGAATGCTCAGGAGGGTCGTTTTCCCGGACCCGCTCGGCCCCGTGAGGGCCACTGCCCGGTGGGCCTCGATGGTGAGGTTGATTCCCTGCAGCGCAACAAATTCATTGGGTTTTCCCGTGTTGAAGACTTTGCGGATCTCATTCAATCGAATCATGCGTTACGCTTCCTCCCACCACGTCGTTTTTTCACCTGCAGCGGGTGCCATCTCCTTCGTCAGGCCCGCATCACCATATCGGGGTCGATGGTGGCTGCCCTCCAGGAGGGCGCAATGGTTGTCACCGTATAGGGGACCACGGTGAGAAAGAACAGGGTGGCGATCTGATAAATGCTGACGAACGGGGTGAGTCTGAATTGGGGATAAATGATGGACCAGCCCTTGATGGTGCTTTCAAACAAGATGAAAGAGGCGAAATAGACGTGGGCGTATGCCAGCAGCAGGCCGAAGGAAAAAGCAGAAAAGGAGATCACCGCACCTTCCCAGAATTTCATCAGCAGAACATCGGAGGTTTCCCATCCAATCGCTTTCAGGATGCCGATTTCTCGCTTCTCTTCGGCGCTCAACCCCGTGGCGCGGTCCCAGGCCAGGATGACAAAAGCCAGAGCGGCTCCCCACAAGATGATGATGACCAGCCCTCCCCGCCAATCGAAAACGGCTTCATAGGTGCGGAGAATCTCCTCGCGAAGGATGGGGCGGGTATCCGGAAACATCTGGTTGATCTTGGTGGCGATCGTTGTGAGCTCACGCGGGTTCCGAACCCTCAGCACCAGGTCCGTGGCAACATCGGGGGGAAAGGCAAAAATTTTCCTGAAATCCTGTTCGGAAATCAAGATCAGGTCGGACGAGACCAGCTCGGATTCGGAAGAAAAGACATCTTTGATTTTGAGAAAAAGATAGGAACCGTCATAGGCCTTGAAGGGGATGATCCCATTCTCTTTTACCAGGAGGTTCCGTGCGACCCCGTTTCCCACGGAGATGGCTCCGGGAGTGTTGTTCATCTCCTTTTTGACCACGAGAGTGTAATTGGCCTTGTTGGTTCCGTCGAAATAATAGCCCCACAGCCGCGGCTCCACGGATTGCACCCCCCGGATCTCCCGGATGGGCTCCATGTAGCTGAGGGGAATCAAGTCATGGCGTCCGGCCATCAACTTCTGGACCGTTATTTCCGGGGCATCCGTCAGCACCATGTAGGCATCTTCCTTGATGGAATGAGTCAGAAACATCACCGAGGCCACCAGAAAGATGACAAAGGTATAGACAGCCAGGAGCGAGAAGTTCTTGCCCTTTCGCCTCAGCAGGGAAGAGAGGGTAAAGTCGATGACATGCCGATGCTTTTCAAAGGCGGACATGGTCATTCATTCCCGTGGGGTCGAAGATGAGGGGGGAGCACCATGAGAGAGCCCGACGGAAAATGCTCCAGGGAAAGAGGATGATCCTGAAAGGGGGTGTTCGAGTCCGCCATACTGGGATGCCGGGTGTAGCGTGCATCCGTGAAGATGCAGAGATCCGTCAATTGAAGCTCTTTCACGATTTTTCTCTTTTCCAGAAATGAGACCCTGTTCTTTTGCTGCACGACACGGGCATGCACGAACAGGAGCCCCACCAGGAGAAGATTCACCAGGAAGAATGCCAGCAGGACGTGACTCTTTCGGTTGAACATCAATCCAGACCTTTGATGATCTCGGGAGTAATCTCGTGGAATTTGTAGAGGGACTTGCCCATGTGATCCACCATGAATTCCCGCGCATCCTCCTCATTGCCGAAGGGAACCAGCTCCCTGCCCATGGGACCGAACACATTGCTTCCCTCTACGTAAAAGGCTTGGTGCCCGTCAATGGGCGTCAAAACGTAATAATCCGTTACGTAAATGGAATCGATGTCGTCCTTCTTCCTGGCTGGATCATATTTCTGCATGGCAAAGAGATACTTGAACATATCCTTGACACCGTCGAACAGGGCATAATGTCCATCCTTGTAAAGGACTTGAGCTAAGAAGTCCGGGTACTTGGCGACAAACATCCCGCACACCGGGCATTTGTCCTTCTCAGCCGGCTTGACGGGCTGTTTCTCGCGCGCGGAGCCCCACGAGGCGAAAACCAGGAGGAATAAGAGGCCGGCTGCTGCAATAGTGCTTTTCATCGCGCATCTCCCCGACGGAATGGCTTCGGTCCCTTCCACTAAAACCGCTCCTGAACCCTCATGACTCCACATGGCAACAGGCGCGGTACAGCGCTGAGCACGCCGACCGCCCCCGATGATCGATGCACTGCGACCACTCCGGCAGGGAGATGGGCCGTGAATCCTTTACTGCTTTTTCTGCTCCATCTGCATCTTCTTCATCTTGCGCTTCTCACGGATCATTTTCGTGTCCGAGTACATATCTTCATAGGTCACCTTCATGACTTCATCGAAGGTAGCGAGCTTCCCGCCGTTCTCTTGCACAAATTTCTCGGCATCTTCCTTCTTGGCGAAGGCCCATTTGGCGTTCTTCGTCATTACCCCCGGCTTGTTTCCACCGATGACCCAGGTAGCGGTCTCCGCGTCAATGAGAGCCTTTGCGTTGTAGTCTCCCACCTCGATGGACTTGGGAGTCTTGTCGATATGGGTCGCCAGATCCACTGCGGCACAATGAATGCTGCAGGCGCCGAAATCCGTTCCATCATCATACTGTATGTACACCCTGCTGTGGGAAAACATTCCACGATCCATGCCGCAGTAGGTGCAGCTCTTGTGCTTCTGTACATCGGACGGCTGAGCGAAGGCGGACAGCCCCCAAAACATGATACCTGCCAGAACACAAACGACTGAAAGGCTCTTTCTCATGGATGTTCCCTCCTTGTGACGGTTTACAGCGCCAGTCCGTCCCTTCCCTCACCCATTGAGGGAAAAGAGGCAGACCGCAAGTGCCGGCCGTTCCATTGAGCAAGTTTTGGATGTGGCCTTCGGGCAGACTCAACCGGTTGCCGAGCTTGCGGTTGATGAGGTCCATCCCGTTCTTGCTTCCCGTAAGAAATATCCACCCATTTGGGGGATTGAATTTCGAGGCGTATTCTTTGACAGCTTGGGGAGTGTCGTTTTCAGGATCCACGCTGATGGATATGAAAAAAATATCCTTTCCCAACTCGTCTCCCAGAGGCTTTTGCGCTCTGAAGAGGCCAATCATGCCAGGAGGAGCCGTAGGACAATTGATGTAAAAAAAATTGATGAGAACCACGCGGTCCTTCAGCACATCGGAATAAAAACGCAGCCTTTCGCCGTCCTGGGTGATGACTTCCACATCTGAAAAATATTCCCGATTGGCGTTATCACGGGAAATACCGGCATCAGGGGGGGGTGGGGGAGGAATCTTGAGCAACTGCGGCAGAAAACGGCAGGCACAGAAGCATGCAGACAAAGAACTGGAGAAACATACCGGTCAAGATCTTCATGGATTCCAGCTCCTTTCCGTTCCTGTCGGCGGCGCCGCAGGAAACCTGCCACCTACCCGAAACATTTGATCTGCTTCCACCCTTCTGCATGCACGCAGCCTTGAATATAAGTATCGGCCAAGTCTGAGTACAGGCGGCATGAGCCGACTCCGCCTCCGTTACCCCATTTCCCTATTGAAACTAACCCCTTTTCCCCTTCTGATCCAGAAAATAATGCTTTGTTCTCACAGACCGCCCCTGGCGGAGGTGCCCGTCTCCGCTCGATCGTACGCCTGCAGAGCCTTCCCCGTTGCGGAGTGCTCTGCCTGTTCGGCAACTTCAGGCGGCGTCCCCCGGGCCACGATGCGCCCTCCCTGCTCTCCGCTCCCCGGGCCCATGTCGATGACGTAATCACTGGCCCACACGAGATCCATGTTGTGCTCAATGACGACAACCGTATGGCCATGCCCCGTGAGAGCGTGCAATACGTCCAGCAGGCGCTTCACATCGGCGCGATGCAGGCCGGTGGTGGGCTCATCCAGGATATAGAGGGTCGGGATCTTATTGCTTCCCAGCTCTCCCGCCAGCTTGATTCTCTGGGCTTCTCCTCCCGAGAGCGTCGGGCTGGCCTGACCGAGAGTCAGGTAGCCCAAGCCCAGATCGTTCAAAATTCTGAGAGGGCGGGAAATCCTGGGGTACGCCTCGAAGTGCTGAGCGGCCTCGTCCATGGTCATGGCCAGCACCTCCGAAATGTTGCGGCCTCCGTAGCGGATTGCCAGGGTTTCGGCATTGAACCGAGCGCCATGGCAGGATTCGCACGGAACAAAGACATCTGGAAGGAAGTGCATTTCCACTCTCGCCTCCCCCTGTCCTTTGCAGACTTCGCACCGCCCTCCTTTCACGTTGAAGGAAAACCGCCCGGGAGCGAATCCCCTGGCCCTGGATTCTGGCAGCAGGGCGAACAGTTTACGGATTTCATCCCACACGCCCACATACGTGGCGGGAATGGAGCGGGGCGTGCGCCCGATGGGGTTGTGATCGACTTCCAGGACACGTCGCACAGATTCAAAGCCTGCCATGCCGTCACAGGCGTGGGACGCTCCCGCGTAGCGCCTTCCCAGGCGCTCCAGGAGGCCATGGTAGATCACCTCATGGACCAGAGTGCTCTTCCCGGCCCCCGACACTCCCGTAATGCAGGTCATGGTCCCCAGCGGAATTCGCAGGTCAATGTTTTTCAGGTTCCTGGCTCCGGCTCCAAAAAATTCCAGCCATCCCGCCCCACCGGGCTCCTTTCTTTCCTGGATTTCGAAAAGCTCCTTCAAAGAGGAACCGAACCATCGGCCGGTGAGGGTTTCCGGGTTTTCGGAGAGTGTCGAAAAATCCCCCTGGGCCACCAGGCGCCCTCCCCCCTTGCCGGCGGCAGGTCCCAGCTCCAGGAGCATGTCGCTCTGCCGCATGGTTTCGGCATCGTGCTCCACCACGACGATGGTGTTCCCCTTGGATTTGAGCTTGCCCAGGCTGCTCAACAACCGTTCGTTGTCCTGAGGATGCAGCCCGATGGTGGGTTCGTCCAGAATATAGCAGATCCCGCGCAGGTTCGTCCCCAGCTGGGCCGCCAGCCGGATGCGCTGCGTCTCTCCGCCGGAAAGGGTTTCCCCCGATCGGTCCAGCGTGAGGTAGTCCAGGCCCACTTCCTTCAAGAAGGCGATTCGCTCCAGAATTTCCCTGGAGATGGGCCCCGCTATGGGGCCTTCCCGGCTTCCCCATTCGAAGGATTCCCAAAGCCCGCGAAAATCCGCGATACTGAGACGGACGAGCTGCCCCAACGACCATCCTTTCACAAAAACGGAGCGTGCCTGGGCGTTGAGCCTCTCGCCACGACAGGAGGGGCAGGGGATCTCGTCGAAGAGGGGCTCCAGCACCCCCACCGCCTTTTCATCCCCCGACATTTCCTCCAGCATGTCCAATAGCCCCTGAAATTTTCCTTTTACACCGTGCAGCATGACCTCACGGGTCCTGTCATCCACCCGGCTCAAGGGCTGTTCCAGGTCAATGCCCAAATCCTCCACCCAGTGGCGCTCCATCCGCTTTCCCGGCAGCTTGTAGCCGTTGCACCAGATGAAGGTCCGGAGGAATTTCATGAGGCCTTCCTTCAGCGGGATGTCTTCCGGACCGAGAAGACGCTCAGGATTCAGACGGCGCTCCATGCCGATGCCATGGCACTCCGGACATGCCCCATGGCGGCTGTTGAAGGAAAAAAGGCGCGGATCCAGTGGAGCGAGTCCCTTGTGGCAGTGCGAGCAGAAGAGATGCCGGCTGTAAACATTGCCTGATTCGCCCTGCAGGTGCAAAGACCCACCCCCCAGGGCCAGGGCCTGGCGCACTGCCTCCGCAAGTTCTCCGTCGGAGGTCCGGGAGGGCTCCAGTGCGCTCACCAGCACCTCGATGTCGTGCTCCCGATGCCGTGCCAGCACCGGCGTCGGTACGAGGGGAATCCACGCTCCATCCACCTTCACTTCCTGAAACCCCATTTTGCTCAGGCGCTGAAAGAGCTCCCGGTAGATGCCCTTGCGCCCGCGGACGAGAGGAGCCGTGAGGCGAGCCGGCCCCTGTTGCACTTCGGTTTTCACAAAAGAGAGGATCTGGTCAAAAGTCAGCGCAGCGAGCTCGCGTCCGCAATCCGGACAATGCTGCCGCCCCAGCTTGGAATAGAGGAGGCGCAGGAAATGATAGATTTCCGTGACCGTGGCAACCGTGGAACGGCGATTCAACTGGCTGGTGCGCTGCTCGATGGCCACTGTAGGAGGCAAGCCCAGGATCTGGTCCACATCGGGCTTTTCGAGGATTTTGAAATACTGGCGCACATAACTGGACAGGCTTTCCAGGTAGCGCCGCTGTCCCTCGGCAAACAGGACGTCGAAGGCCAGGGTCGACTTGCCCGAACCGCTCAACCCCGTCAGGACGACCATTTGATCCCGAGGGAGCCGGACCTCCTCCAGCTGCAGATTGTGCTCCCGGGCTCCGCGCACGAAGATGGCTTGGGAATCCTCTCCCGACACTGCCGCATATTCCCGCCTCCCGGGACGGTGAGATCTCCCTTCACCCGCCTCATCCCCAGACACTTCCTGCGCAGATTCCTCCCGAAAGGACAGCGGCGCCGGTCGCCCGGCCTCCATGCGTTGCCTCAGAAAGACGCCCGTACGGCTTTGGGGATGAGCCGCCACGGCCTCCGGCGGCCCCTCCACCACCAGGCTCCCCCCGCCCTCCCCGCCTTCCGGCCCAAGATCGATGAGCCAGTCGCAGGCACGCAGCAGATCCAGGTTGTGCTCCACCACCAGCACCGTATTTCCGGAATCCACCAGCCGCTGGAGCACATGGAGGAGCTTCTGCATGTCATGGGGATGCAATCCCGTCGTGGGCTCGTCCAGGAGGAAGACCCTGTGAGAAGTCCTTTGCCCTCGCGGAAACGAAGCCTTCTCAGCACCCAGGTAATGCACCAGCTTCAGCCGCTGCGCCTCGCCTCCCGAGAGGCAGCTCAAGGGCTGCCCCAGGCGCAGGTAATCCAGGCCAATGGCCACAATGGGATCCAGGGCCTTCACCAGGGGGGCTTCACCGGCGAAATGCTCCAAAAGCTCCTGGGCGGTGCAGTCCAGCATGTCTCCGATGGAAAGCCCGTTGACCCGAACGTCGAGGATTTCGTCCTTGAACCGTTTCCCCCCGCACTGAGGGCACCGGATGAGAACGTCCGCCAGGAACTGCATCTCCACGTGCTCGAACCCTTCCCCCTTGCACAGTTCGCAACGCCCGCCGGGCACGTTGAAGGAAAAATGCGCCGGAGAATAGCCCCGTGCCACCGCTTCCGGTGTTTTGGCCAGGAGCTTGCGCAGCGGGTCCAGGACACGGGTATAGGTCAGGAGGTTGGCCCGCGGCGTGCGGCCAATGGGCTGCTGGTCCACCAGGATCATTTCGGCGATACGCTCCGTTCCCTCCAGTCCCTCGCAGCTCCCGGGAGTATCGGTGGGCTTTCCGACTGTTCTCAGCCAGTTGCAGTACAGGGTCTTCTCCACCAGGGTACTTTTCCCCGAGCCCGAAACCCCGCTCACCCCCACCAGCAATCCCAGAGGAATGCGGACATCCACATGCTTCAGGTTGTTCTCCGACGCCCCTTTCAAGACCAGAGCGTTGTCCCATCGGGGTGGTCGGCGCTTTTGGGGTACGCTGATGGAAAGCCTTCCCCCCAGGTATGCGCCCGTAACACTCTCTTCGCAGGCAGCCAGCCCTGAGGGAGTCCCCTGATAAACGACTTTTCCGCCCTTTTCTCCGCCACCGGGGCCGATATCCACGACTTCGTCGCAAAAGCGGATCATGTCGGGATCGTGCTCCACCACGACCACCGTGTTGCCCAAACCCACCAGCCGGTGCAGCTGGGTCATGAGGCGCTGCTGGTCCCTCGGATGCAGTCCTACGCTGGGCTCGTCCAGGACATAGAGCACGTTCACCAGGGACGACCCCAGGGCGCGGGTCAGGTGCACCCGCTGCACTTCCCCGCCCGACAGAGTCCGTGACTGCCGGTCCAGGGACAAATATTCCAAACCCACCGACCGCAGGAACTGCAGCCGGCTCCTGATTTCCTCCACCAGGAGCGCTGCCGCCGCGTCATGCTCCAGCTCCGGCCAGGGCTCGGAAAAAAAGGCATGGCATCGCTCGATGGACCACGAGCCCAGGGTCGCGATGTCCACCCCTCGAAGGCGGTAGAGGAGCACTGCCTCCTGATACCGTGTGCCCCCGCACGCTTGGCAGGGGTTGTAAGCCCGGTAGCGGGACAGAAAGACACGGACGTGCATTTTGTAGGTTTTGGTCTCCAGCCACTGGAAGAAGCCTTTGACTCCATAATACTTTTTCGTCCCGTTGAGGATCTGCCGCTTCGATTCCTCCGGCAGGGATTCGTAAGGGACATCCGTGGGGATTCCCGCCGTGCGGCAAAAATCCATGAGATCGTTGTATTCACCCCTGTCCGTGCCCCAGGGCTTGATGGCCCCGTCGGCCAAGGACCGTCGAGGGTCCGGAATGACCAGGTTCATGTCCACACCGATGCTTCTACCAAAACCTTTGCACTGTGGACAGGCTCCCAACGGGCTGTTGAAGGAGAACAGGCTGGGAGTCGGGAGAGGAATGACCGCTTGAGAGCGGCAGCGGGCACAGGATAGGTCACCGCTGAACAAGCGCACCTCTCCGGGCAAAACGATGACGGCGAGACGCCCCCGGCCCATTTGAAAAGCCGTGGAAAGGGAGTCGGCGAGACGCTCCGGTGCCGCCCTCCCCCAGGAGAGGCGGTCGACGACCACCAGCAGTTCCCGGTCCTGCAGCGCGCGGAGCTCGTCATCCGTCAGGGATTCCAGGTCCAGGGTCTTTCCGTCGGCATAGAGGCGCAGGAAGCCCTGAGCCACGAGGCTCTGCGGCCAGTTCCCGGACACGGTGGCGGAAGACTCGGACGAGGATTGCGGCGATGCTTGCAGAGGTGCCGCCGGACGGTAGGGAAAGGCCACAATGACTCGACTGCCCGCCGGGATGTCCCCCAGGCTTTGTGAGATGCTTTCAGGGGTATCCTGGACAATCGGCTGACCGCAGGAAGGGCAGTGGGGAACCGCCAGCCGTGCGTAGAGTATTTTGAGGTGATCGTTGATCTCCGTGATGGTTCCCACCGTGGAGCGGGAACTGCGCACGGTCGTTCCCGATTCGATGGCGATGCTGGGCGGGATTCCCTCAATGAGGTCCGCCTCGGGCGGGTCCATGCGCTCCAAAAACTGGCGGGCATAGGGTGAAAAGGTTTCCACGTAACGCCGCTGCCCTTCGGCATAAAGCGTGTGCAGGGCAAGGCTGGACTTCCCGGAGCCGCTGACACCGCTGAAGGCAATCAGCTTGAAAAGAGGCAGATCAAGGTCTATGTTCTTTAAATTATGCTGATGCACTCCGCGCAAACGGATGAGAGGGTCTCTGATCAACGCAGCAAACTCCATCGAGGAAATAGAGGCAAAAGGCAGAGAGGCGCTCCTTCCTCTGAAAACGCCTTCCACGGATCTGGGCAAGCTAATTTAACTCATGCACGCCCCGATGAAAATGGGAGGAGCCTCCCGGGAGCCTCGACTTTGGCCTCAAGTTTGAGCAGCGCTCGACCGACTTCTTGGGAACTTATGCCAATTCGCCAATATCTTTGGCTCCATAGAACGTGAAGGTCCTGTTCTCATGCCCACGAAAATTCTGCTCGTAGACGACGAACCGGAGCTCCTGAACCTCTTCGGCAGCCGTCTGACTGTGGAAGGGTACGCCGTCACCACGGCCGGCCGGGGAGAAGAGGCTGTTGCACTCTTCCAACGGGAGCCTGTGCCTCTTGTCATCACCGACATGAAAATGCCCGGAATGCCGGGACTGGAAGTGATCCGCCGTATCAAGGAGATGGACAGCACGACGGAAGTCATTGTCCTTACGGGTTTTGCTTCTATCCAGGATGGGGTGACCGCCCTCAGGGACTACGACGCCTTCGATTACCTCACCAAGCCCCTGGAAAGTTTTGACGAGCTCCTGGTCACCCTCAGCAAGGCCATGGAGCGGCGGCGCCTTCGCCGCGAAAACAGGGAGCTGCTCCAAAAGCTGAAGCAGAGCAACGAGGAGCTGGAGCGCAAGGTAAAGGAAGTCAACACCCTCTATTCCATGTACGAAACGATGGTGGAGGGAGTGCCCGTGGGGATGGCGCTCCTGGATCACGCCTCCCGTGTTCTGTCCAGCAACGGACGGTTTGACGCCATGTTCGGCTTCGGGCGGGGAGGGTTGAAGGGAAGGCCTCTCAAGGAGGCACTCTCCCAGGACCTTCAAAAGGAGCTGAACCTGGAGTTCCTGCTGAAGCAGGCCTTTGAGGGAAGCTTTGCCCTCAGCAGCGAACGCCCCGTTGTCAAAGGGGATCTCCATGAGCAAAAATTCGTGGACATCAAAGCCATCCCCCTGAAGGGGCAGACGGAAAACATCCGCTACGTCCTCATCATTCTGGAGGATATAACGGCAAAGATTCAAATGGAGCAGAAAATACAGCGCATGGATCGACTCTCCTCCCTGGGGGAGCTCTCTGCAGGCATTGTCCACGAAATCCGCAATCCCCTGACAGCCATCAGCTCCAATGCCCAACTGCTCTACGAAAACACCCAGGATGCTCCACACCTGAAAGATCTCGTGGAGATCATTCTCATCGGGGTCGACCGGCTGGAGCGATTCATGAAGGATGTTCTGGAGTTCGCGAGACCGAGCCAGGCCCGCCTTTCTCCGTGCATCCTCGACAAAATCGTCTGCCATACGCTGCGCCTGCTGGCCCCCCAGGCCATTCGGAACGACGTCCAGCTGCAGGTCAACTGGACGTCGAGAATACCTCCTTTGAGACTGGACGCGGCTCAAATTCAGCAGGTCCTCATCAATATGCTCCTGAACGCCTTGCTTGCGACTCCACATGGAGGTAAAATCCTGGTCAACCTGAGCTGCCCAAAGGCACCACGTGATGATGGGAAGAATGCCCGCGAATACGTATTTCTTTCCATTACCGATACGGGCGAGGGAATTGCACCCGAGAACATTCAGAGAATTTTCGATCCCTTCTTCACCACACGCCCCAGCGGCACCGGCCTGGGGTTGAGCATTTCCCACGCCATCTTGAGAGAATACAACATCGACATCCAGGTAGACAGTCGGCTTGGCCTTGGTACGACATTCCTGCTCAAATTTCCTGTGGAGAGATGACTCATGCGATGGATGACCTCAGTGGTCGGAGGGAAAGATCAGCCATGAACAGAATCATGATCGTCGATGATGACATCCTGGTGAGAAGATCCCTGCAGCTGCTTCTGCAGACCGAGGATTACCGGATTCTGACCTGTCAGAGCGGTAAAGACGGCATTGAAAATCTGCTGCAGTTTCGGCCGGAACTGGTGCTCCTCGACCTGCGCCTGGGAGACATGGACGGTTTGCAGGTGCTTCGCGCCATCAAGCAAAGAGACGAGCAAACCCAGGTCATCATGCTCACGGCCTACGGCACCATCGAGAACACGGTTCAGGCCATGCGGGACGGGGCCTTTGACTACATCCAGAAGCCTTTTGACAACAGAAAGTTGAAAGAGCTCGTGAAAAAGGCCCTCCAGGTGCGTCAGTGGAATGACAAGGGGTTGAGGAATGGACGCCCCCGGGACGGCGCGCAGGAAGAGCTCGTCAAGTTCACCGGCAAGAGCCCCCTCATGACAAAGCTCTATGAGATGATCGCACGGCTGGCTCAAAGCCATGATGCAACCGTTCTCATCGAAGGAGAGAGCGGAACGGGTAAAGAGCTTGCGGCATCCCACATCCACGCATTGAGTCACCGCTGCACCAAACCCTTCATTCGCTTGAACTGTGCATGTATTCCTGAGCTGCTGGCCGAAAGCGAATTGTTCGGCTACGAAAAGGGGGCTTTCACGGGAGGGATTGCAGGTGGAAAGCCGGGCAAATTTCAACTGGCCGAAGGGGGCACCCTCTTTCTAGACGAAGTCGGTGACTTGTCCCCGGAGGTACAGACCAAATGCCTGCGGGTTCTGGAGGAAAAGACCTACTTCCGCGTCGGCGGTGTTCGAGAGATACAGTGTGACGTACGAGTCATTGCAGCCACCAACAAGAACCTTCTGGAAGAGGTGCGAAAGGGAAAATTCCGGGAAGATCTCTACTATCGCCTGAGCGCCCTCCGGATCGTCATGCCTCCCCTGAGGAAGCGACTGGAGGATATCCTGCCTCTGAGCCGCTATTTCCTGGAACTGTTTTGTTCCAAAAACGGCAAGCCCTTCATGACCATCAGCCCCATAGCCGAGGCCATCCTTTTGAATCACTGCTGGAATGGAAATGTTCGAGAGCTGAGAAATGCCATGGAGCGCATTGTGCTACTGGAGCAGACTGAAGAAATTCGCCCCGAGCACCTGGAGTTTTTGAAAAGCCCCTCCGACTACTCCAAGAAGGAAACAGGAGCCGGCAGCGGCATCCCGGGGGCAGAGAATCTGACTTACGATGAAATGATGGAAAGGCTTCTTTCGGCGGCCATTGCCGAGGCCCGGGGCAACCAGACCAAGGCCGCGCGGCTTTTGGGCATTTCTCGAGCGAAGCTCCGCTATCAAATTGCCAAATATGATCTAAAAACCTGATATTTTTTTAAACCAACTTTCGCCAGCCCGGCAACCACTGGAATCCAGCTAAACCCAGGCGTTTTAGACTCCGATTTTCACTAGGGTGACATTGTAGCCGATCAGGTAGAAACCCCTCCGATTTGACGGCTCCCCCTTTTTTTGTAGGAGCGGCATCCTGCCGCGACTGGCTCACTGTCGCGGCTGGAAGCCGCTCCTACAAAATGACGTTTTCAATCCTCAACGCGTATAGCCAACCTGGAGGCCGGAGCCTCCCGGCTATCCATTCTCCCGCGTTTGCCCCTCTGCATCCAACGGCATGTCCCCGTTCAGGAGCTTCATGAGCTCCCGGAAGGAAAGGGGGCGGCTGAGGAAAAAGCCCTGCATGGCTCCGCAGGCATTGGCCTGCAAAAAATCAAACTGTTCAACCGTTTCCACCCCCTCGGCTATGACCTTGATCTTCAGGCTCCTGGCCATGGCAATGATGGCCGACGTGATGGCCATATTGTCGGAGTTTAAGGGAATTTCTTCGATAAACGAGCGATCGATTTTCAAGATATCGATGGGCAGACGTTTCAAGGTGCTCAGAGACGACTGGCCCGTACCGAAATCGTCGATGGAAAGCATGATCCCCATGGCCTTCAGCCGACGCAGCATATCGACGCCGGCTTCAGCCTGGTCCATGATGATGCTCTCGGTCAGCTCCAATTCCAGGAGAGAGGGATCCAGACCGGTCTGTTGCAGAACGGCTGCCACGGTGTCGACGAGCTTTTCCTGGCGAAATTGACGATGGGACAGGTTGACACTGACCCGAAGGGGAGCAGGCGACTCCTTCTGCCAGCGACTGCACGCCGCACAGGCGCTCCGCAGCACCCATTCCCCGATGGGAACGATGAGTCCGGTTTCTTCAGCCAGGCCGATGAATTCCCGGGGCAGGAGCAGCCCCTTTTCGGGGTGCTGCCAGCGGACGAGCGCCTCGGCAGCCACGATCCGCCCGGTGCCGATCTCCACCTGCGGCTGGTAATGGAGCAGGAGCTCTTCCCGCTCGAGAGCCCGGCGAAGAGCGTTTTCCAGAGCCAGGCGGCTGAAGGCGTCCTCGTTCATGGATTGTGTATAGTACTGATAGTTGTTCCCCCCCTGTTCCTTGGCATAATACATGGCGGTGTCCGCGGACTTGAGGAGCGCATCCCCATCCTCGCCGTCCGCCGGATACAGGGTGATGCCGATGCTTGCACCGACAAAAACCTCCTGCGACCCCAGCAGGAAGGGCTTTGTCAGGGTCCTGAGGATGCGCTGAGCCACCTTCCCTGCGTCCTCCGTCTGATGAAGGTCGCTCAAAAGGACAGTGAATTCATCGCCTCCCAATCGAGCCACCGTGGGCTGGGGACCGGCTTCTCCCGCACGGGTGACGCTGTCTTCCTTGCGCAGGCAACGAACGAGGCGCTCGGCCACCTGCTGCAGAAGGAGGTCCCCCCTGTCATGCCCCAGGGTATCGTTGATGCGTTTGAAGGAATCGAGATCGAGAAACATGAGGGCCACCAGGCTGCCATATCGCTCCGCCCTTGCAAGGGCCTGACGCAGGTGCTCCCTCAGGAAGTGGCGATTGGGCAGCCGGGTCAGGCTATCGTGCTGCGCCAGGTAAAGGATTTCTTCTTCGGCCCGCTTGCGCTCCGTGATGTCCTGAACGGTCCCCGCCATGCGGATCGCCCGTCCCTCCTGATTGAAGACGGTTTCCGCCTGTTTATGAACAATGCGTTCGGACCCATCGGGCAGCACGATGCGGTGATCGATATTGAGAGACGGCCCACCCGACGTGGCGGCCTCAAATGCTTCCAGGATCAAAAGCCTGTCCCGGGGGTGCACCCTTTCGAAAAGCTCGAAGAAGGAGATGCTCTTCTTGTCGGGAGACATGCCGTGGATGCGGGAGCTTTCTTCAGACCAGAGCAGGATGTTTTCCTCGATGTGCCACTCCCAGTTCCCCAACCGTGCGATGCGCTGCGCCTCCGTCAGACTCAAGCGGCTCCGGCGGAGATCGTCCATCGTCTGGCTGGCCCGCAACATATAGCGGAGGCGCTGCTCCAGGATCATCCACTGAATGGGCTTGGTGATGAAATCCGTCGCTCCCACTTCGTAGGCGCGGGCAATGGAATTCAGGTCTCCCAGCCCCGTAAGAATGACGACGGGAACGCTTTCTCCACCCGGCATTTTTCGCAGAGCGGCACAGGCTTCAATGCCGTCCAGTCTCGGCATCAGGACGTCCATCAGCACAAGGTTGGGGTTGAAGCTTTGGAAAACCGCCAACGCCTCCATGCCATCCTCGGCCTCTGCCACTTTGAACCCGCTTTGCTCCAGGGATTCCCGGATGAGCATCCGGGCAGTGGCGTCATCATCCACGAGGAGCACCCGAGGGGGGGTATTCCTCGAGGAGGAGGAAGACTTTTTGAGATCCGAGCCTTTCTGCAGAATGCCGAGGGCGGAAAGAGAACCGGCTGGTGTGCTCGGAAAGCAGTCAGCGCCTGAACTTTCAGGCGTATTGCCGCAAAAAGCGGAGATGAGCTCCCCTTCCACCCGCCCCTCCGGGGAAGACCCATCCGGTGGAATGACGGCATCCACTCCTTTCCGGCCCGCCTCATCCTGCCTCTCTTTTTCAGTACCCATTTTGACCCCGTGACGATCGTCAGGCAGCAAATCGCGCAACATTTTGCGGCTACTCTTCACTGGAAGAACGCTTCCCCAGCAACTCGATCACCCTGCCACCCGAGCAGGTGCCTGGCAGGACGGAAACCTCGTACCGTGTGAAACGGCACATGCTGCAGTTAGTTGCCATGGCCATTTCAGGGCAGGAGCGCCCCGGCCATGACCGTGAATGCGTTTCTCTCCCTAATCGGACGATGAGAAAAGATCATGAATTTTAATGGCAGGAAGGAAGGTTGCTGTCTGGGAGGCAGGATGAGATGGACCGGGAAGAAACGGATGCCGTCATTCCACCGGACGGGTCTTACCTGGAGGGAAGGTTCACCCCACGGGGACTGGCTGGCTGTTATCATCCACCTGGAGGAGTGGTTCTTGGAAAGCGGCGGAGCCGCACGGGTCTGAATGGTGGGTTCGGTATCGGCCGGAAATGTTCAATGGCTCAGGGTCAGGTACTGAAGTCGACAACACCCCACTGTCTGATATGAGCCAACCGGCTGCTCCATTACAGCCAATTCACACGCGCAGTGGGCAGAAACGGAAGCCCTTGTGGGGTAAACGGGGTGAGAGCTCTGCAGGCTTTTGGAAATGGGTCGGAAGGGCAACTGAAAAAGATTGCCCCCTGTGTCCTCCCGGAGAAACGGTTTCCCTCCTCCGGCCCCTCCCGCCAAAGAACCATGGAGCCAAATCTCCGGAGGACACGGGTTCGAGTCCACCCCCTTCTTCCCGGTGGCAGCCCCGATACGCTCCCGGGAGGATCTCCCCGAAGCGCGGCAATCAATTCCCTTGGCGGATCCCACAAAGGCGGGGTCCGCCCCCCCAATGTTGAAACATCCTGACCGGCGAGCATTCCAGTGAGGTCCACCGACCGCCACACCGACAAAAAGTCTTCCTGCTTTCCCCGTAGCATCGGTCAGGATGTTATTTTTATTAGCAAATCTTAGGCCAAAATTTTGCAGAAAATCGACTTCCCTCTCCGGGATAAGGAGCTCGACTCCACGAAAAAAGGTCTCATTGTTCATCTGCTATTCCACCCTGCCTGAAATGGAGACAGATTAGCCGATGAGGGCTATCCCTGTTATGACGATATGGAAATGGATACTATCCGCCCTGGAGTTGTCCCCGGGAGCGTTCGAAAAGACTTTACATCTTCAACTCCTCGCGCTTTCCTGCCGATACGGTTGTTGTCTCATCTGAGGAGCACGTCCTCATTCTCTCGTCTTTCACCCCTCAGGCCGGAGGAGTCATGGGTGATCGTCTGTACTTGGAACGTTTTATCTGGTTCGACCATCAGATCCGTACAGGGCGGTATCCCAACGCCACCGCATTAGCCGAGCACTTTGAATGTAATGTAAAAACAGCCCAAAGAACCATTGAGACCTTTCGAGACCGTTTCGGGGCTCCCCTGGAATACGATGCCTCGCGCCGGGGGTATCAATACGAGGACCCGAGCTACCAACTCCCTGTAACTCAACTCAATGAAAACGAGCTCCTGGCCCTGCTGGTATCTCGAAAGCTCCTCACCGATGCCGCGGCGGGAGGTTTGGGTGAGGAGCTGAACAAAGTGGCCTCACGCCTCAACAGGCTTCTTGCCGAAAACATTTCGGGGGCTGTCGATCCCGAAACAGCGTTTTCCTTTCGATGGAAAGCTTTCACCCCCAGTAATACCGACATTTTCAGGCAAGTGCTGACCGCCCTCACGACACATTGCCCCCTCTCCTTCCGTTATTACTCCCCTCATAAGAACCAATGCACCACCCGCACTGTGGAGCCTCACCATATGGTAAACTACCAGGGAACATGGCATCTCATCGCCTGGTGCCGGCTCCGCGAAGACTGGAGGGACTTCGTCCTGGCCCGCATGAGCGAATGCCAGGTCGGGCTTGCTCCCTTCTCGCCCCGCGATGTGTCCCAATGGCGCTCTTTTTTGGATGCGACCTTCGGAATTTTCCAAGGACAGGAGAGCTTCGAGGTAACCCTGCGTTTTTCCAATGCCTTGGCCAGATGGGCTCGAGGCCAGATCTGGCACTCTCGCCAGCGTTTCCACGAACACGCAAGTGGAGAATTAGACATCACACTCCCCGTTTCTCACGAAACCGAAATCCTCATGGAGATCCTCAAGTACGGTTCCCAGGTGGAGGTCTTGGCCCCTGAACGGCTTCGCCAAAGGGTCCGGGACGAAATTGAAGCCATGATGAAAAAATATTGAACCTGGGACACGAAATGGGGGAGGTCGGGTGGTATACGATTATCCATGCCGACACACGCATGACCGAGATCGACTGCCGGCCTTCAGCCCGGAGGAAGCCCAACACTAAGGCCGGGCAGAAAATATGAAATGAAATGGAGAAGATGTGATGGACTATGCACGGTTTTTTCATTCAGTCACAGGCTGCGACCCATTTCCATACCAGCTTCAGCTGGGGGAGGGGCTCTGGCCGAATCTTTTAGAGGTCCCGACGGGACTGGGGAAAACAGCAGCCGTCGTGGTGGCGTGGATGTGGAAGGTCCTGAACGAGGATAAGCAAACACCCCTGCGGATGGCGTACTGTCTCCCCATGCGAGTCTTGGTGGAACAAACCATGGATTGCGGTGCCAAATGGGTCGAAAATGCTGCTCCTGAGTTCCATCGGCGAGGTCGGGTTTTGCCCGGAGTTTATCTCCTCATGGGGGGTGAAACAGAAGCAAAATGGGTCGAAAGACCGGAAGAGCCATCCCTCATTGTAGGAACACAAGATATGCTCCTTTCCCGTGCGCTCATGCGAGGATATGGCATGAGCCGCTACCAGTGGTCCATTCATTTTGCTCTGTTGCACAATGATGCTTTGTGGGTTTTTGACGAAATTCAACTCATGGGTGCGGGACTGCCCACCACGGCGCAACTCGAAGCATTCCGTCGGCGTCTCCCCCTTGCTAGACCAAGCCGGAGTATCTGGATGTCGGCTACCCTCAATTCCGAGTGGCTCGGCACTGTAGATCTGCAACCCCACCTGGCAACACTGCAGCATCTCGGTCTCGAGCAAGAGGAAACAGCCGGCCCCACTGTCAAGAGACGGCGCGAGGCGGTCAAGCGACTGCACCAAGCCTCAACGAAGGTCACAACGGAAAATCAGAAGCAATCTGCCAAGAATTATGCTGAAGCCCTGGCATCGGAAGTCGCTGAAAAACACGTGGATGGAAGTACAACGCTTGTCATTGTCAATACCGTCGAGCGATGCCAGGCAATTTTGGAAGCTCTGAACAGGCGCAAGATCTCTGCTGAAACCTTTCTCGTTCATTCCAGGTATCGCCCTGCCGAGCGTCTCACCGTCAATCGAAAGCTGACTGAGTCCCCGGCTTCTGACGGCCCGGGCCGCATCATCATCGCCACTCAGGCGGTGGAAGCAGGGGTGGACATAACCTCTCGCGTGCTCTTTACGGAGCTTGCGCCCTGGGCGTCTCTGGTGCAGCGCTTCGGTCGCTGCAATCGCTATGGTGAGCTGGGAGAGATTGGAGCCGATATTTTCTGGATCGACATCGAACAGGGAGGGAAACTCGACGCACCTTATGAAGTTGCCTCTCTCGATCTCGCCAGGAGCAAGCTTGCGGACCTGCCCGGCGCAAGTCCTGCGGACCTGCCCGGCATCGATGAAGAGGCCCCCCTTCATCCAGTGATTCGTTACAAGGATTTTCGCGATCTCTTCAACACTGACCCGGATCTGACCGGCTTCGATGTGGATATCTCACCTTATATCCGGGATGCCGATGACCTCGATGTACAGGTATCCTGGCGGGATCTCTCGCAAGGCACAGAGGACCAGCCTCTTCCCCAAAGGACAGAATTGTGCCGTGCCTCGCTTTCCCAGGCGAAGGTTTTATTCGATAGGATCCGCAAGCAAGAGTTGTGGGCTTATCGCTGGGACAGCCTCGACGGAAAATGGCGCATGTTTCAGACGGAACTGTTCCCAGGGCTTGTGCTGATGTTGGACATGAAAGCCGGGGGGTACAGCGGACAACTCGGTTTTCATCCACCAAGCAAGGATCCGGTAGTGCCGGTAGATGACGGGTACGCAAGCGGGGAGACGGAAATCTATGAGGGTGACATACGAAGCCATATGGCGGGCGATGTAACATTGACTCACCACCTGTCGGACGCAGGCGCGGCCGCCGAGCACCTTCTTATAGCGGTCAAGGCCGGCGCCCGGGAGTGCAACGCCGTGAGAATGGCTGCCTCCTGGCACGATGTGGGGAAATCCCATCGGATTTTTCAAGCGACCATGCACGGATGCACCCTTGACGAAGCGTTAAGCAAAGGCCCGCTCCTCGCCAAGTCCACGCTGGCCGGCCGGCACAAACGCAGGCACTTCCGCCATGAATTGGCCTCCATGCTGGCTTGGGTCGCGCACCGGAGCCAGGAAGAAGAGAGTGACCTCATCGCGTATCTCATCGCCGCCCATCATGGGAAGGTACGGCTCTCCCTGAGGTCTCTGCCCGAAGAGAACGAGCCGACCCCGCCTTTCGGCCCACGCTTTGCCCGTGGAGTATGGGAAAATGAGACCTTGCCTCCAGTGGACGGGGCCAAGGGAGAAGTTATTCCGACCACTCTGTTGCGCCTGGACCTGATGGAACTGGGCGAAGGCCCCATGGGTCCCTCGTGGACGACGCGAACGCAGCGTCTTCTCGAGCGCTACGGTCCTTTTCAACTCGCCTGGTTGGAGGCCATGGTACGCATCGCCGACTGGAGGGCTTCAGCATCTGAGACGGAGGAGCACGCATGAGGCATGAACACATTTTGGGAGGGTGCACCCCGACCCCCTTGGCCCATTATCTCAAAGCCCTCGGGATCCTGCGACTGGTGGCGGAGCAAAAAGATCCCGAAGTTGCCGGTTATTGGACAGCGGAACAGTTTGTTTTAAAGACCGTCCTAGCTTGGGAGGAACTGGAGTTTTTTTTCCTGGAGGAGTATCGCCCATCCCCCATCGTCGCTCCCTGGAATGGGGGGAGCGGGTTTTATTTCCAGGAAGAAAAGCTCAAAGCCGTAGAAGCCGATACGGGTAAGCGGACAAAAACCGGCGTTCGGAACCAGGCAACGGAAGCTACCAGGACCGTAGATCTTTTTTTGGTGAGTAAAGCAGTCAGGCTGGCATTCTATCGAGAGGTTTTGGCGACCTCGAAAAAGGCCGTTCAAGAGGGGGGATACCTCGAAGCACCAAAAAAGGAAGAAAAGATAAGACTTGTTACGATGCTTCGAGGACAACTACCAGATGCCTCGCTGTATTGGTGCGATGCGGCAATTTTGTTGGGATCCCAAAAGGCTGATTTCCCACCCTTGCTCGGTACGGGTGGAAACGATGGTAATTTGGATTTTACAAATAACTTCATGCAACGGCTCGTCGAGCTCATCGATCCCGATAGCGGCATGCCCCGGCCGGCATCCGCGAATTGGCTAAAAGGCGCGTTGAGCGGACAACCGACCCAGGGGTTGGTTTCCAGGGCAATTGGACAGTTTTTTCCCGGCAATGCGGGTGGCCCCAATGGTACCAACGGATTTGTATCCAATCCCCTCGTCAATCCCTGGGATTATGTCCTGATGCTTGAAGGCGCTTTATTCTTCGCAGGATCTGCAACCAGAAGAATGGAAAACCCGGGCCATTCGGCATTGAGCTGTCCTTTCACTGTTCGAATGGCTGAAGGAGGGAGCGGATGCCTCGGGGCCGAACAGAAGGCAAGGGATGAAATATGGCTGCCCCTGTGGCGCCTTCCGGCCAATTATGCAGAGCTGCAGGCTCTCTTTTGCGAAGGGCGTGCGACTGTTGGCCGCCATTCGGTGAGGGACGGACTTGATTTCGCCCGAGCGCTGAGCAGTTACGGAGTGGATCGTGGCATTGCCGCTTTCCAGCGCTACGGTTTTCTGATGCGCTCGGGAAAAGCCTATCTCGCAACCTCTCTCGGGAAAATCCCCGTACGTCGAGTTCCTGAAGCAGACCTTCTGACTCATCTCGACCGTTTCGACTGGCTCAATCGGCTTCGATCCTTTGCGCGGAGCGAACAGGCGCCAGGACGGCTTCGTCAACTGGTGAGAAGGCTGGAGAATGCAATTTTTGCCCTCACCCAGTTGGGCGGCAAGCAGGAGCTACAAAGCATTCTCGTTTTGCTGGGCCAGGTACAGCAGGCTTGCGCACTCAGTGCAAAGGGGCGTGAAGCGGTGCCTCCAGTACCACTTCTCGGTTCAGACTGGGCACTGAAGGCCGACGACCAGACCCATGAGTTTCGCATTGCATGTGCTTTGGCGGGTTTAGATGACATGCGTCGTTTCCTCTTACCGATCAAATACGACAATGGAAAATACCAATGGGATCCTGGGAATCAGCATAACCTATGGATGGGCAGTAACCTTATTCACAGCCTCTTGCGCGTGTTGAATCACCGCCTGATCGAAGCTCGGCGCGGCAGCCGGGATCCTGGTGCGATAGCAACACCCTTTTCGGGTTTCAGTCAAACGGACCTGCCGGCCGTCATGGCTTTTTTGAGGGCTGAAACCGATGACACGCGCATTGCACTGCTGCTTAACGGGCTGGTCAACGTCCGTTTACCTGATTCCCTCCAGAAACGCCATGCGCTCTCCACTTTGCCGCCCAGTGCCTATCACGTCTTAAAACCCCTTTTCATGCCTGAACGCCTCTTGCATGATTTGGCAGTATTGTCGCCAGGGGTCGGCATTTCATTGCCTGGGGAAGTGATCTCATTATTGGAGTCCGGTAACACTTTTCAACTGGAGCGCGCCGTAGCCATAGCCTGGCGCCGGTTACGAGCTTCGGGGATTCGCCTTCCAAGCCATCCCGGACGCCCCCCATCCGCTATCAATTTTGATGGCCCACGGCTTGCCGCAGCTCTCATGATTCCCATAGCCGGGAGAGAAGCTCAGCGCATGCTTGTCCATTATCGACCATTGGCTGAAACCGCAGCTACATCACAAGAATAAGGAGGATTAACCATGTCGCTTGATTTTTCCGGCCTTGACCATGCTCCCCGTCTGCTTTTGGAAGCCGATTTGAAGCCCATCCAGGGCACACGTTTTCAACCCACCGGGTTTCCCGATCTTGGGGCCGCTGTGTACGATGCCCCCGATGGTCAACGCATGCTCCTGGTCGAATCGGCACAGAGCATGGCCAACAGGCTGGAGGCAGTATGCTGGGACGCCACGGCCGACGATTGGGCTGTCTCTCTTCGAGGGGTCCCTTTTATCAGGGTTGTCGATGAAAAAGGCAGGACCCTGACCAATAGCGTGCTCGAAGCGCACCGGATCAATTCCCCTTACATTCTCGAGGGAAAAGATAAAAGCGTCCTCGATACTTTGAAAAAAGCACTGGCCAGTATGGAAGAGGGAGCAGTCAACATTCGAGAGCTTGCCCGCGTCCTCCTGCGTCTGGATACGAATGCGCTCATCCATGGAGTTTTTCTGGCCAAGAAGGAATTAGCCGGCGGCCGGTTACGGTTGCCTCGACTTCTGTCGGCATTTATCGAAGCTGAAGACATCGCCGTGGCACAAAGCGGCGGAGTTAAGAACGATCATGTGAACCCTTCGGGTGATGCATCAAAAGGGTTTGGAAATGTTCCCTTTTCCCGTGATGAATATACGGCATCGCGAATAACGGCGTACTTCAATATTGACTTGGCACAACTCCGTGGCTTCGCGCTTGGAAACGGCGCAGAAGCGATGCTCCTTGGAATCATCTCTTACAAGATCCTTAGTTTTCTCAATGATGGATTGCGCTTGCGAACCGCGTGCGATCTGGAATGCACGAACCTGCGCGTCACACGCCCTGAAAAGTTCCGCATGCCGTCGCTCTCAGAACTGAAACAATCCTTACCGGGTTTGATTCAGGAGGTCGCTGACCAAGGCATTTTTGTAGAGCCACGCATCACTACCGTGACATGGAGGAAATGATCATGCTGGCCGTGGCTTTCCGTTTTCTTGCGGGAAGGTATCATGCGACACCCTGGGGGAGACACGTGAACGAGGCCGACGTGGAATGGCCGCCATCTCCGTGGCGGATTGTGCGGGCACTCGTTGCCAACTGGCACTGCAAGATCGATCCGAGCCAATATCCTGTCGGGCTGTTTGAAAACTTGCTTGGGAAGCTCTCCGAGTGCCTGCCCGTCTATCGGCTCCCCTCGGTCATGCACTCCCATGTGCGTCACTACATGCCCGTCCGTGAAAGCTATAAAGACAAGAACTCCCTCATTTTCGACGCCTTCGCACGAATCTCCCCTGAAGACGAGCTCATTGTGGCCTGGCCGTATCTTGAGCTGAAGGAGGAAGAGGAACGGCTTTTGGATCAGCTGCTGGCGGGTCTCGCTTACCTGGGTCGTGCTGAAAGCTGGGTGGAAGGACGCCGTTTATCCCAATGGCAAGGGCATCCGAACTGCTTCCCTGCCGACTTCAAGCCGGCACCCAAGAAAGGCGAGCCGGAGGAAGTGATCCCTTTGCTCTGCCCCTTGGCGCCTTCCGTCTATAACAAGCTTTACGCTCAAGGGGTCGATCATGGCGTTGGCTCCAAAATCGCCACAAAGAAAAAGGGGGGCAAGCATAAGGCATCCCTCCCCGGATCATGGCTTGAAGCCGTTAGCCTGGAAACAAGTGTTTTGCAGGCTGCGGGCTGGAGTCACCCCCCTGCATCCCAACGGATCTGGTACCGGAGACCAGCGAGTTCCTTGGCACCCGCCGCAAGGAGTCTCACTCCCCCTCGCCACCGCAGAGCATCCAAAGTGACCACCCTCCGCTTTGCCTTCTATGGCCGTCCTCTGCCTTTACTCGAAAACGCTGTGAGGATCGGCGAGTTAGCGCGTATGGCCCTGATGCGCGTGGTGGAGAACAAGCAGGGTAAGGTTCCCCCACTGCTTTCCGGGCACGGTCTTCCTCGTGACAACCGACACGAACATGCTTTCTTTCTCCCTGAACCGGATCAAGACGGTCATATCGGCCATCTTTTGGTGCACGTCTCTGGAGGTCTCGATGAGGAGACGTTGCGAGCCATGCAGGGATTGAAAAAACTCTACATGCGCAACGGCCCCGAATGGGAGGTTTGGTTCGAGGGTGCCGGCATGATAGAGGACTTCTCCGATACGTCGCCGTTCATGGCATCGGGCAAGAGATGGCGCCCCGTGACACCCTACCTTCGCCCATGGCATGTGAAAAAGAACTTCGACACTTTCGAACAAATAAGCAAAGAATGCTTATTGCGTGCTTTGCCGGCACCCGAGGCCATCCATTTTCTTTCAGAGATAAAGGTGGGCTCTCGTATTCGGCGCTCTGTTCACTTTCATCGTTTTCGGAGCAAGCGTGGCCTGCTCCAGCCGGATACCCACGGCTGCCTGCCCGAGCTCGTTTTTCCTGAAACGATCCAGGGCCCTCTGGCTCTGGGATTCGGCTCTCATTATGGACTTGGACTCTTTGTTCCGGTGGGGGGCGTCGTTTCAAAGGGGGAACGAATGTCATGAATACCCCATCTGACAGGTTGGTTTGCTCGGACACCCCCCTCATCCCCGTGCGCAATCTCAACGAGCACGTGTATTGCCCGAGGCTGGCGTATCTCATGTGGGTGCAGGGAGAGTTTGCGCACAACGAGTTCACGGTGGACGGAACGATTCGGCACCGGCGGGTGGATGCGGGAGGCGGGGCGCTGCCCGAGCACCCCGAAGAAGACACAAAGGTCCATGCGCGGTCCGTGAGCCTGAGCTCCGACCTCCTGGGGATCACCGCCAAGATCGACCTGGTGGAAGGGGAAGGGACCACGGCCACGCCCGTCGACTACAAGCGGGGCAAGCGGCCTCACGTCGCGGGGGGCGCATACGATCCGGAGCGGGTGCAGCTTTGCGCCCAGGGCCTGCTACTGCGCGAGCACGGTTTTGACTGCGACCATGGGGTACTTTATTTCGCCGCCTCACGGGAACGAGTCCACATCCCATTCGATGAGAGCCTCATCACCCGGACCTTGAAAGCCATCGAGGAGCTCAAAGCATGTGCGGCATGCGGCGAGGTGCCACCACCCCTGGAAGACAGCCCCAAGTGTCCACACTGTTCCCTGGTGGGCATCTGCCTGCCCGACGAGGTGCGCTTTCTCGCGCACCTTCCGGTGCAGCCGCGTCCGATTTTTCCAACGATCGACTCGGGCCTGCCACTTTATGTTCAGTCCCCGCGCGCATGGGTCCGTAAAGACGGTGGGCGTCTCGTCATCGAAGAGAAGAAGGAAGCGGTGGCCGAAACGCGCCTGGGAGAAGTTTCGCAGGTAGTGCTCTACGGGAATGCGACGCTCACGACTCCCGCCCTCCACGAGTGCCTGCGCCGCCAGATTCCAGTCACATGGCTGAGCTATGGGGGCTGGTTCATGGGACACACGGTGAGCACCGGCCATCGCAATGTGGAAACACGCACCCACCAGTACCGGCGCAGCTTCGAATCGGACACATGCCTCAAACTTGCCCGCCGCTGGGTAGTGGCCAAAATTGCCAATTGCCGCACGCTGCTCCGCCGCAACTGGCGAGGAGACGGGGCCGAGGGGAAAGCTCCAAAGGAAATCCTGCAAACCATGCAAGGAGACATGCGGCAGGCCATGCGCGCACCTTCCCTTGAAGGCCTGCTGGGAGAGGAAGGCGCCGGGGCGAGCCGATATTTTCAACACTTTGGACGCATGCTGCGGAGGGAGGACGGGCCGGGCATGGGCTTCGATTTCACAACCCGTAACCGCCGTCCGCCCAGAGACCCCATCAATGCCATGCTTTCTTTTGCCTACGCCATGCTCACCCGCGAATGGACAGTTACCCTGGCTGCCGTGGGTTTGGACCCATACCGGGGTTTTTACCATCAGCCTCGTTTCGGCAGACCTGCTCTGGCCTTGGACATGATGGAGCCTTTCCGGCCTCTGGTGGCCGATTCCACCGTCCTCACCGCCGTCAACAACGGCGAAGTGCAACCCGATGATTTCGTGCACGCTGCCGGCTCGTGCAATCTCACGGATTCTGGACGGAAACGATTCATCGCGGCCTTCGAGCGGCGTATGCAGCAGGAGGTGACGCATCCCATCTTCAAGTACAAGGTCACTTATCGCCAGCTTTTCGAGGTGCAGGCAAGGCTCCTGATCCGCTTCCTGTCAGGGGAAATCCCGATGTATCCGAATTTCGTCACGAGATAGAGGGGCGGAGATGGATCATCTCTACATAGTGAGTTATGATGTACGCAATCCCCGGCGCTGGAAGCGCCTGTTCCAAACAATGCACGGCTTCGGCGACTGGCTCCAGCTTTCTGTCTTTCAATGCCGGCTCGACAAGATCCGTAAATTGAGACTCGAAGCCTCAATTCGCGAGATAGTGAATTCGAGGGAGGACCATGTGCTCATCATGGATTTGGGTCCGGCGGACAGTGTAACGCCAAAGGTAAGCAGTATCGGCAAGGTTTTCGACCCCGTCAAAAAGGAGTCTACCATCGTTTGACAAGCCTGCTTGACGGGCGCGAGGGCTCACGTGATGCCCGAAACCCCGGGAGCGGTCGAAACGATGATATTCTTTGATAACCGAATAGTTGGCGCAGCAAAGAATCACGGCTCATGGAAAGGAGATTTAAATGAACGCGATTTTCCGGAACCCCTCGCAGAGCGTCCAGCCAGACAACGCCCAGCGAGGAAAAGATCCGGAGCTATTTTCCGGGGTTGGAATGCCCCGGCCTCATTGAAGCTCAGGCCCTGCCGGGTACTACGAAACGAACATCAATATTTTCCGGGGTTGGAATGCCCCGGCCTCATTGAAGCCAAATATCGGAGACGTTGCCCATGATGCCTGGAGTAATTTTCCGGGGTTGGAATGCCCCGGCCTCATTGAAGCCAGATCATTGGCGCACGATCTATTAAAAAGGTAATTATTTTCCGGGGTTGGAATGCCCCGGCCTCATTGAAGCCATCGTTAGTAAATGATTACCAAAAAATTTTCCGCGTATTTTCCGGGGTTGGAATGCCCCGGCCTCATTGAAGCTCATCCTTACATAATTCCTTAACATAATCTATGTAGTCATTTTCCGGGGTTGGAATGCCCCGGCCTCATTGAAGCCGGACGTAGTGGACAGGTTCGCGGCCCAAGGGTGGCATATTTTCCGGGGTTGGAATGCCCCGGCCTCATTGAAGCCGGTGGTGGGGGTGGAAAGTCCGGTTCTTCCAGTGATTTTCCGGGGTTGGAATGCCCCGGCCTCATTGAAGCCATGTTCTCCGTGACATCGTCGCCGCCCAGGTCGAATTTTCCGGGGTTGGAATGCCCCGGCCTCATTGAAGCCCGCCGTCGCGTCAGTCCTCGCAGGCGTTTCCCCCCGATTTTCCGGGGTTGGAATGCCCCGGCCTCATTGAAGCGGCATATCCGGCATTTCGACATAGTTTGCGCCAAGGAATTTTCCGGGGTTGGAATGCCCCGGCCTCATTGAAGCATGCTGTAGTATCAAATGTATCGGCCGACGTTACCAAATTTTCCGGGGTTGGAATGCCCCGGCCTCATTGAAGCGGCAGTGGTCCAGGAAGAAGGAGCGATCACGGTTCCGATTTTCCGGGGTTGGAATGCCCCGGCCTCATTGAAGCCCATAATCCCGATCAGTACCTGAATCACCCGATTGAAGGTAAGTTCAAAGCAGAGTCGCCAGCTTGGCCAACACCTCATCGAGGACATCATTCGGTATTTTGCAGATGAATTGGGCATCTCGGGCTCGCCAATCGAGGCTTTTTACATGATCTGAGAGGATGGCCCCAGTAATGCTAAGCCCATCAGGAATATTCACTTCGTATGGATATCCCTTTAATCGATTGGTTATGGGACAGAGAAGTGCCAGCCCAACTTTGCCATTATATTCCATGGGTGAAAGAACCAAAGCAGGCCTTTTCCCTCTCTGCTCATGTCCGGCCTGAGGGTCAAAATTGAACCACACAACATCTCCCCGCTCAGGAATATAGCCGGCTGTTACCAAATCTCATCCCCTACGGGTCGGCCTGTTTCCGTTTCCCTGTGGATATTTTCCGGCCGAATCCCTTCCAAGAGTTGTGACAGAGAATACTGACGTTTATGAGCCACAGGCTTGATGACTAGATTCCCGTCTTCCATGACGTATTCCACACAGGAATTCTCTCTCACATCCAACGCTTCTGCTATATGCGCCGGAATCCTCAACGCCAGGCTGTTCCCCCACCTTTTAACAGTTGCCTGCATGCTGCCCCCCTCCTCTATTCTCCGGGTGCTTTTGAAATTTTCCATGCCCGCTTCTGCTGTTTCTACGTTGTTTCTACATAGGGTAACCATTACGTTTCGATCCTGTCAATGAATATCGCAACGCTACGTGCCTGGAGATAAAATGCCCTGAGGGTCTGTATCCAATGCTGTTGACTTAACGTCACCCCTGTGAAAACCTGGGTCCAGAAAGTCTTTATTTCCTGGGTTCCGGCTTTCGCCGGAATGACGAACGTTGGTTAAGTCAACAACATTGGGACCTTTACCGTGCCGGTCGGGGACGGGGCAACGCAAGCGCCGGCCCTTTTCCCCTGCATCGACCGTTGATTCCCTCGTCGATTGCAACTATTCCTTGATCTTGCCCGGCGCAACAGATAAAAATCCATCAGCCCGTCAGAAAAGCCCTCTGCGCCTCCGGAGCGCGGAAGATCCAGGGAACACGAGGAAGCTGAAGCCTTTATGACCAAACCGACTCCCATGATGCAGCAATATCTGGAGATCAAGTCTCAACATCCCGACGCGCTGCTGTTTTACCGCATGGGAGACTTTTACGAGCTCTTCCTGGACGATGCCGTCACGGCTTCACGCATCCTTGAAATCGCCCTCACCTCCCGAGACAGAAATGCTGAGAACCCCATTCCCATGTGCGGCGTCCCCTACCATGCGGCCGAAGGGTACATTGCGCGGCTGGTGGCATCGGGAAACAAGGTGGCCATCTGCGACCAGGTGGAAGATCCCAGGAAAGCCAAGGGACTCGTACGCCGTGAAGTGACGCGGGTCATCACTCCCGGCCTCATCCTGGAAAACCAGAACCTGACGGCCAAGCAGCCCAACTACCTGGCTGCGGTATCCTCCGGCAGGCGTGGGACGCCCCTGGGACTGGCTTACCTGGATGTCTCCACGGCTGAATTCAGGGTGGTGGAACTGGAAACGGAAGAAGCCCTCCAGGAGGAGCTGTTCCGGGTCTCCCCCAAAGAGCTGCTGCTGCCCGAAGGGGGCGAGCCCCTCTGGGTGCATCCGCTACAAAAAAGGATGGACCTGGCACTGACCTTTCTGAACCGTGAAGATTTTGACACCCGCAGGGCCTACGAGTGCCTGAAAGAGCACTTCCAGGTGCATTCCCTGGAGGGCTTCGGGGTGCGGAATAGGGAGCAGGGGGTGGAAGCGGCCGGGGCCATCCTCACCTATATGAAGCGCAACCTGCTGGTCCCGGGAGAGCATATCCGAGCCCTCCTCCCCTACAGCCGCTCGGACTTCATGATCCTGGATGAGGCCACGGTGCGGAACCTGGAGATTTTCCATTCCATCAGCTTTCAGGGCCGGAAAGGCTCGTTGCTCTCCGTCCTGGACGAGACACGCACCGCCATGGGAGGACGCAAGCTCCAGCAGTGGCTGCGCTATCCCCTTCTGGACCTGCAGGCAATTCATGAACGCCAGGAGGCGGTGGCCGAACTGGTCGAACGCGCCGACCTCCGTGCTGAAATCGTCGGCCACCTGGAAGTCATGAACGACCTGGAACGGCTGAACAGCCGCAATTCCACGGGGAGCTCCTCGCCCCGGGACCTGGTCGCTCTCAAAAAATCGCTCCAGATCCTCCCTTCCCTCCAACGGACACTCGGGGGGTGTGCCAGCCCTCGGCTGGCAGCCCTGGGACAGTCCTGGGACCCCCTCGTGGACGTGGCCGATCACCTGGAATCGACCCTCACGGACCCACCTCCTGTAACTCTCGCATCGGGGGGAGTCATCTACCTCGGAGTAAACGCGGAGCTGGACCATTATGTCCGCCTGAGCCGGGATGCCAAAGGCTGGATGGCCGATTACGAAGCCAGAGAGCGCAGGGAGACGGGCATTTCCTCCCTCAAGGTCCGTTTCAACAAGGTCTTCGGCTACTATATCGAAATATCCAAAGCCAACCTGGCAGCGGTTCCCGAACGCTATTTCCGCAAGCAGACCCTCGTCAACGCGGAGCGATTCATCACGGAAGAGCTCAAGACCTTCGAAACCCAGGTCCTGGAGGCCGATGAAAAGCGCCTGGAACTGGAGCAGCAGATTTTTGCCGAGCTTCGGCGGACCATCGCACACGAGAGCGAGCGCATTCAGGCCATGGCCGGGAAGGTGGCTCAGCTGGATTGCCTGGCGGCACTGGCCGAGGTGGCCGCACGGTACGACTACTGCCGTCCCCACCTGGACGCGGGGGACGCTCTCTCCATACGCAACGGCCGCCATCCCGTCATCGAACGGTTCCTCCAGGAAGGAAGTTTTGTCCCCAACGACATTCACCTGGACCAGGAGGAGCAGCAGGTCATCATCTTGACGGGTCCCAATATGGCAGGAAAATCCACGATCCTGCGCCAGGTGGCCCTCATCGTTCTGCTGGCTCAGCTGGGGAGCTTCGTCCCCGCGGCGGAAGCCCGTATCGGCCTGGTCGATCGGATCTTCACCCGGGTGGGCGCTTCCGACGATCTCGCCCGGGGTCGTTCCACTTTCATGGTGGAAATGCAGGAAACGGCCAACATTTTGCATCAGGCAACCCCCCGGAGCCTCATCATCCTGGACGAAATCGGACGGGGGACGAGCACGTTCGACGGTCTGAGCATCGCCTGGGCGGTCGCGGAGCATTTGCACGATTTCAAGGGTGTCGGTATAAAAACCCTTTTCGCGACCCATTATCACGAATTGACGGACATGGTGCAGACACACTCCCGGGCCAAGAACTTCAATGTGGCCATCAAGGAATGGCGGGACGAGATCCTCTTCTTTCACAAACTGCTGCCGGGAGGCGCCAGCCGCAGCTATGGGATCCAGGTGGCCCAACTGGCGGGCATGCCCCAGGAAGTCACCCAGCGTGCCAAGGAGATTCTCTCCCACCTCGAGAACGGACAGGTTTCCCCGGCCCCTGCGGTGGTCTCGGTTCCGAGGCGGACAAAGTCCGCCAGGGGAACGGCGGCCGCCGTGCAGCTCAGCCTCTTCAAGCCGTCCCTGGAGTGGGTCCGTGAACGCATTGTCGGCCTGGACCTGGATCATGTCACTCCCATGGCCGCATGGCAGACCCTTCACGCCCTCAAGGAACAGCTGCGCGACGGCGGAAGCCCCCCGGCAGCCAAAGCCGCCGATCCCGAAGCATCGTCACCGGCCGTCGGAGAGCAAGCTCGGAAAAGATGATGGACGTTCAAAATAAACACAAGATGAATGCCCACCGCAGGCCTCTGATGCTGCTGCTGATTGCTGTGTCGGTCTTCCTGGCACCCTCCCTTGCACCGGCGGACACCATCGATGCCCTCTACCAGGAAGCTTCCGGAGAATACCGGGCAGCCGTCGCCATGCCCCAAAGGCAACAGAAGGCCCAGGCAATTCGTCAGTGTCAGCAGCACCTGCAGCAACTCCTCGACGCCGACATCGGGGAACGCTATGCCGACAAAACATACTACCTGATGGCTCGATGCCACCATGTGCTCCATGACATCTCGTCCAATTCCGGGGACTTCAAGTCCGCCCTGGAAAAGTACCGCTCCGTCGTATCGAGATACCCTCAAAGCCCCATGGCGGACGATGCCCTCTATCTGAGGGGCATTCTTCTCCAGGGCCGGGACCCCGCAGCCGCTTACCTGGAATTCAGAAAGGTGGAGCTTTTTTATCCCACCGGGGATATGCAGCCCAAAGCCAGGGAGAAAGCAGAGGAGCTCGGCCGGAAACTGGGATACGCCGGTGCCGGACAGACGGGGTCGGAAGAGCGGGAGGGGACCGTCAAGGCCAGAGAAAAAGGCCGTCCTGCAGAAAGAGCCCCTGCGGCGGGAGCAGGCTCGCCTCCCAAAGCCGACCTCAATCGCTTGACGGACATCAGGCATTGGACGGGCTCCGATTACACGCGTGTCGCCCTTTACACCAATGCGCCCGTCCAATTCAAAGAAACGGCCATCCCTTCAGATCCCCAAAGAAAGCAGCCTGGAAAGATTGTTGTGGATCTCGACAACTGCAGGGTGCGACCCGGATTGAAGACAAAGATCCCCGTTATGGACGCCTTCCTGCAGGATGTGCGGGCGGAGGCCGGGAGCCCCCGGGAAACGCGCATCGTCCTCAACACGAAGGCGGTGGACAGCTACCGCGTCTTTTCCATGTCCGACCCTTTCCGCGTCGTCATCGATGTCCGCAGGAAGACCGGCCAGGAGGACGCCCAGCCCCGGGAC
>NZ_BQXM01000004.1 GCF_022836495.1 Desulforhabdus sp. TSK | reverse complement strand
GCAGCGTCAGATGTGTATAAGCGACGGGGCTTTGACGACGGGGGTGGCGGCTTTCGAGGAATGGGGGGCTTTTCCGGTGGTGATGAGGCCGGTAGCGGGAACTGGCAGGCCAACCGGGCGAGCATGGAATCCGATCGCCAATCCTCAGCCGAGGAGATGCAGTCCGGTCGCAGCGATATGCAGTCGAGCCGCCAATCCTACGGTCAACAGGCTCAGGAAAGCCGGCAGAGCTACGGCGAACAGCAATCCCAGAGCTGGCAAAATTACGGCGAACAGCAATCCCAAAGTTGGCAGAACTATGGCCGGCAGGCTCAGCAAAGCCGACAGAGCTACGCTTCGGACTACGATGATTACCATTACTCCGGATATGGCGGCGGCTACTATGGTCATTACGGGGGCTACTACGGGGCTTCCCCCGCGGGAGCCTATGCGGCCGGCGCTGTCACGGGGGCGGTTGTTGGTTCGACCATGACGGCGGCCGCATTCAACTCCCTCACTGTCCCCCCGTCCCCTGTGGTTGTGGGCGGCGTGACTTATTATCAGGCAAACTCGGTCTGGTACCAGCCTGTTTATCAAGGAGACCAGGTAACTTATGTGGTGGTGAATCCGCCCCAGTAAAGGGAAGTGGTCCCGGGGCAGTCTCTACGCCATCATTTGAAAATTCAAGGAGGGTAAAGAAAATGAAAAAAATAGAGGCATTTTTGATGCTGGCAGTTATGGTTCTGGCACTTGCTCATTGTGCCGGGACCCAGCAGAGCGTGAACACCTCCCAGGCAGAGAAACCGGGGGCGATCGCCGTGGAGGTGATCGAGATGACGGGGAAGGTGAAGGCGGTCGATACTCTGAAACGAACGGTCACAGTCACGGGAGAGAGTGGAAGGACTGTCACGCTGAATGCCAAAAACGCCAGAAATTTCGATCAAATAAAGGTCGGCGACATTGTCAGGGCCGAATACGTCGAAGAGGTAGCTGTTTTTGTGAGAAAAGCTGGGGCGCCTCCGGAAGCACAAGGCGCGCAAGTCGTGGCATTGGCGCCGAAGGGGAAGATGCCCGCTGGTGTTGTTGCAGAGACCACTGAAATTGAAGCAAACGTGGAAGACATTGATTACATAGCGCGAACCGTCACTCTGAGAGGACCCGCGGGAGGAATTCGGACCATCAAGGTGGGGCCTCAGGTCAAGAATCTTGAAGGGGTGAAAAAGGGAGATCAGGTCGTTTTGAGGATCACGGAAGCTGTTGCACTGGAGGTCACAAGGCCTTGATTCATGCCATTTCCTGAGCTCCTGCAGCACGGGGCGACCTGGTTTCAGTGCATTGGCTGAAAAATTGATGCCAGTATCCGAATCGGGGTAGAGTGAACTGGATGAATCATCCCCGTCAGTGATGCCACTGCGCCGTCATTTTAAGAATTTGCAAGATACCGGAAGGATGGAACCCCCTGATGACGCCTGCTCCCGTCGTCCCAAGCCGGCTGATGCGCTGCCGGGAATGCGATGCCCTCTATTCCCTCCCCGATGCGCCGGATAAGACGACGATCGGATGTCCTCGCTGTGGGGCCGTCTTTCTCAAGCGAAACTCACGCAGTATTGCCAATGCATTTGTCTTTAACCTCACTGCCCTGGTGATGTTCCTGCTTGCCAATGCCTTTCCGTTTCTGTCAATGTCCATCAAGGGGAGCATGCAAAGCAGCAGACTCATATCCGGTGCGCTTGCCGTCTATCAGCTGGGAATGTGGCATGTCGGCATACTGATTTTCCTCGTCATGATTGCCGCACCCCTGGCAAAGATCTTGATAAACCTTTACGTGCTGGCCCCCCTCCATTTTGGCCGGCGTGCTCCCTTTGCTGTAAATGCCGTCCGCCTATTGGAGCTTGCCCACCCCTGGTCCATGGCGGAAGTGTTCATGCTTGGGGTGCTGGTGACGGGGGTGAAGCTGGCGGATGTGGGGACCATCAAGATCGATGTTGCACTGTTTTGTTTCGTCGCCATGATCGTCGCAATGGCCGCCGCAGATACCGTTTATGAGCCGAATGAAGTTTGGGAGCGGCTGCAGCGATCGCCTCCCCAGCCGTGGCCGAGCTCCGACGAGATGAAGCACCTGGTCGGCTGCCATGCCTGTACCATGGTTTGCCACGTGGATTTAGAGCCCTCTTTCTGCCCCCGCTGTGGTACTGTGCTGCACCGGCGTAAACGGAACAGCCTCGATCGCACCTGGGCTCTCGTCATCGCTGCGGCGATCCTTTACATACCCGCCAATGTCTACCCGGTGATGACAGTCGTCTCTTTCGGGAGGCCTTTCGTCAGCACCATTTTAGGCGGTGTTCAAGAATTGATCAGCTCCGGGATGTGGCCCCTCGCGGCACTGGTATTCTTCGCAAGCATCACCGTGCCCATGCTCAAACTGATCGGTTTGATATCTCTGCTTCTTTCGATACGCCACAGGTCTCGGTGGCGGCCTGCCGACAGGACGCGGCTTTACCGAATTATCGATGCCGTGGGACGCTGGTCGATGGTTGATATCTTCGTCCTTGCCATCACAGCATCTCTTGTCCAGATGGGTTCGATTGCAACCATCGTTCCCGGGGCTGGCGCAATTGCCTTTGCTTCCGTTGTTGTGCTGACTATATTTGCCGCCCTCAGTTTTGATCCGCGTCTCATTTGGGACGCAGCTGGAGCCAATCGTGATGAATGAAGAACCTCGCGCCTCACGAGATGACGTACCCCGAGCGGTCATTGTCAAAAAGAAACAAAAGCCCTCCATTGTCTGGATTATTCCGCTCGTAGCTCTTTTTATAGGGATCTGGCTCGTCTACAAGACCTACTCAGAAAAAGGCCCCACGATCACCATCTCTTTTGAAACGGCCTCCGGTCTGGAGGTCGGCAAGACCAGGGTCAAATACCGTGACGTCGATCTCGGCACCGTCAATGCCGTTGATTTCAACAAGGATCTCAGTCGGGTGGTGGTGACGGCCGAAATGCGCAAGGATATCGCGGAACAGCTGCGAGAAGGTACGACTTTCTGGGTCGTTGAGCCGCAGCTTACGGCATCCGGTGTTTCAGGACTCAGCACCCTGGTCTCCGGTACATACATCGAGATGCGTCCGGGACCCGGCAAGGCAAGAAGGGATTTCATCGGTCTTTCTCAACCTCCGGTCCTGACAGTGGATGTTCCCGGGACCACGTACAAGCTTCACGCTCCCACTGTCGGATCGGTATCGGCGGGCTCCGGAATCTACTACCGCGGCATCCAGGTCGGTTATGTGCTCGGTTACTCACTCGATGAAGACCAGAGTGGTGTCACCTTCACGGTTTTTATTGCAGCCCCCCACGACAAGCTGGTTCGAGACCAAAGCCGTTTCTGGAATGCCAGCGGCATTGACTTGTCGCTCACTTCGAGCGGAATGAACCTTCGTACCGAGTCGCTTCAATCCGTACTGACCGGCGGCATTGCCTTCGACACCGATCGAAAGTACAGTGATACCGCCCAAAGCCCGGAAGGGCGAGAGTTTACACTCTACGCCTCATTCAGCCGGGCGGAGGAAGCCGGTTTTCATCTGAGACGTACTTTTCTCATCTATTTCAAAGACGATTCCCTGGGCGGGCTGGATGTCGGAGCCCCGGTTCTATTTCGCGGCATCAAGATCGGTCAGGTGAGCGGCGTGCGTATCGTGATGGATCCCAAAACCGGGGAAGTGGAGGTTCCGGTGACCGTCGAAATCGAGCCTGAGCGGCTGAATTTTTCCAGTGCGGTTGGCCTGACCGAAGCTCAGCTGGAAGCGCTCCATTACAAGTACCTGAAGGATTGGGTGAAAAAAGGGCTGCGGGCGCAGTTGCAGTCCGGTAGCCTCCTTACGGGACAGCAGGTGGTCGCGCTCAAGTTTTTCCCCAAGGCTGCCCCTGCGGAGCTCGACACGCGAGGCGAAATTCCGATACTGCCCTCGCAGCCGTCGCAGTTCAAAGAGCTTTCCGCCCAGGCAGGAGAGTTCATAGACAAGCTCCACCAGCTCCCCCTGAAGGACCTCGTGGACGACCTGCGCAATACCATCCAATCGACGGATAAGCTCATCAATTCCAAATCCGTAAAAGAGGGAGTGGATTCCCTGAAGGATGTCGGCCGGCTGCTCGACAGCCTGAAAGCGACGTCGGATACCGCCCGCAATGCATTGATCAAGGCAGAGTCGCTGATGAGCGGTGCCGACCGGATGATCGGCGATGATTCCCAGCTGCGCCACGGCTTGACGCAGCTCATTAAGGAATTGACGGACAGTGCCCGTGCTGTGAGGACCTTGTCGGACACACTGCAGCGTCATCCGGAAGCATTGATCCAAGGGAAGGAGGGCCCCAGGAAATGATGATCCGCATACCATGCTTCTTCGCTGCATTGGTGTTTTCGGCGTTCGTTTTGACAGGCTGTAAAAGCCCGCAGACCTATTTCTACACCCTGAGCAGCGCGGTTGATCCGATGGCTGCCGCGGAGATCCCTGCACACTCCCCCGTTGCCGTCGGAATCGGACCGGTCAGTGTCGCGGGGTATATGGACCGGCCGGAAATCATCATACGCGATAATGCCCATGCTGTGGAGCTGCAGGACTATCGGCAGTGGGCCGAGCCGCTGGTCAATGGGTTGCCGGCGGTTTTGACCCGGAACATTGCGGCGCTTCTGCCTGCGGACCATGTGGACAGCTATCCACAGACAACGCCGACGCCCCTTGCTTTCCGTGTTCAGGTTGAGATAACCCGCTTTGACCTCAGCAGATCGGGGGAGGCAACACTCACGGCTCGCTGGCAGATCTTCGACGCCGGCACCGGTCGATTCGTGTTGTCGCGCACGTCCACGATGAATGAACAGGCAGCCGATGCCGCTGCGGATGCCGGAGTCGGGGCACTCAGTCGGACATTGGGCAAACTGGCTGCAGAGATCGCAGTGCAGATTGCCATGCTCGCCGGTGTGCCATAAGTCGTCAGGCCGGTTTGGTTTTCGTTGGGCAACACCAAAGAAATAACCTCCCAAAGGTTAGCTTGCTTTGTAGGAGCGGCTTCCAGCCGCGACCAAGCGCATGGCGGCTTCTCCGATGTCGCGGCTGGAAGCCGCTCCTACAGTTCTGGTACTCTATTATTTGTGAGCTGCCTTAACGTCATCCTGATGAAAACCGGGGTCCAGAAAGTCTATATTTTCCTGGATCCGGCTCTCGCTGGAATAACGAAAGTTGGTTCAGTCAGCAGCATTGACTCCCTTCCCTTGCCAGCAGCCGCCATTTCGTGGAGTATTCCGTGAGGCGGCCCTCGGGTTCACCGATCCTTCCAATTTATGAGAAAATGATTAAAATAAGTTTCATTCATTAAGGTTTCATCGTTGACGAGGAGGGTCTGGCGCGCCAGTTTACAAGTTGGTTGTATTGAAGTGCGGCTGACAGGAACGCGGGCCAATGTGCCTTCTGCTTGATGAAGCAGCGGGGGGGGTTGCGAGGTGATTATAATGAAGACCACCATATTGAAAAAGGTTTTGTCGGCTTTCGTCATGTTTGTCCTGCTTGTGACTGCAGTTCCTGTCCTCGCAGAGAGGGGTTACTACGGCCGTGGAGGCGGCGACCGTTCCTATCGGTATTACGACGGCCGTCCCGGCTATCGTAATGACTATCGAGGCGATCGCTACTACCGTTACGGCTACCCATATCGCCGCGGACCCTACTATGGTGGTTACTACTGGCCCCGCCACCGCTACTATTACCGGCCGTACTATTACCCCTATTACCGGCCGTATGGGTATTATGCCCCCTACCCATTCTTCGCGCCGGGCTTCAACCTGTATTTTGGTTTCTAGCGTGTGTGGCGCCCATGACGGCAGGAAATGCTCACGGCTTGCGGTCGAAATTAAAGAGAGAGTAAGGTTCGTCCGCCCGCGTTCGTTTGTAGCCGCTGAGGAGTCGCTCAATCTCCTTCCCCTGGGGCGTGGGGCCGTCACTGAGATCGACCATGAACCACCGGTAGCCGAAGGATTGGAGCGTGGGCAGCAAGCCGAGCCAGCTCATGGGCTCGTCCGCATAAATGCACGACAAAGACCCCTTGCGACGAAAGTTGTACACATCTCCCCTGGGTGCGATGAGCGGCCTTTCCTCCTGCAGTTTGGGGGTCAGGCGCGAGGTAAAGAGCGGCGGCCATGCATACACGGTCACAATGGGCTGACTGCTGAAAGGGCCATGGCTCAGGCTTTGAAGCTCTTCCCGTGTGATCTCGATGGAGAGCACGCTCCACTGACAGCCCGCGTCCGCCAGAGCGGCCATCGCCGCCAGGTTTCGAGCATTGAAGCGGTTCCCAGCGAAAATATTCAGTTTTTCTATTTCGTGCAGTAAATCGAAATGCCCCCAGTTGTTGACCTCCCAGGACCGAAAGCCCTTGTCACAAAACCACTTGACGGCCGGTCGGTAATAGGCCAGGTCCTTTTCGCTCAAAAGAGAGGGCAAGGACCAGACAAACTTCTCCTTCTGTCCGGGAACGAAGCGCTGCTTCGCCACGCGCTCCAGATTGGCGCGGGTGGCGGTGAGCATCACCCAGGCTGCAGGAGCCTGGAAAGCTGCGGGAAGGTCATGAGCTATCCCCACCTTGAGAATCAGCGATTCCTCGCTCCGGCGGGGATTGAAGTGCAGGAGCGGCCAATTTTCAAGAATACGTTCCTTGTGGGCATACCTTTTCCTAAAGGAAACGCTTTGGGGCGCTTCACTGCGGATCTTCTGCCACAAGCCGGGAATGGAGACGGAACGACCTCCCACTTTGAAGAGGCGCTCTCCGGCGAGGAGACCACTCTGCACGGGCAGGAGAATGCGTTCCCCCGAGCGGCCGCCTTCCACGGGCTTTCCGTCCAGGGAAAAGATTTCCCGCAGGGAAAAGGCGCTCTTTTCCCTGCCCTCGGATGATTCCGGCCTCAGGCGATCCCCAATTCTCAGATCATGACGGAGCTGAACCTCCATCCACCCGCCCTGTATTCCTTTGATGGTGCCTGCCCAGAGTCCGCTGGAGCCTGACCGGTGGGGTGTGAGGACCTCTGCATTGAAATCCCCTCGAAAAAAACCTGTCGTGAGCCGTCGGGATGGGGATTGGGCCAGGCAATCCCGGGCCTCGGCAAGAGCGGCCTCTTCCTGACCTGAAGGGGCATCGAGGACAAGGCGGTAGGCTTTCACCACCTGGCCGATGTAGTCCGCCCCCTTCATGCGGCCTTCGATTTTCAAAGAGGCCACTCGCAGTTTCTTCAGCTCCGAAATGAAGGGGAGCGCGCAGACGTCGTTGCAGGAAAGGAAAAAGCCTTCCTTGCGACCTTGGCGAAACTTCAGGCGACAGGGCTGGACACACCTCCCCTGTAAACCGCCGTGTCCCCCCCGGTAGCTGCTGGTGAGACAGAGCCCCGAGTAGGAGTAGCAAAGGGCGCCATGGACGAAGACTTCAAGCTCGGTGCGCGTCGAGGCGGCGACTGCCCGGATTTCCTCCAGGCTCAGCTCTCGGGCCAGCACCACCCGTTGCGCCCCCATACGTTCCAGCTGATTTACCCCGGCGCTGTTATGGATGGCCATGAGAGTACTGGCGTGGAGCTTCAGCTGGGGGAAAAATCGGCGGACGAGATAGAAAATTCCTGGGTCCTGCACAATGAGCGCATCCACTTGGATGTCCGTCAGGGATTGAAGGAGATCCATGACGGCCGGGAACTGGGCAGCGGTCATGATGCTGTTCAACGCCAGGTAGACGGAAGCCTTTCGCTTGTGAGCATAGGGCACCAGTGTTGAAAGCTCATCCAGGGTAAAATTGATTGCCGAAGCCCGGGCGCTCATTTGCCTGAGCCCCAGATAGACGGCGTCCGCCCCGTTTTCCAGGGCGGAAAAGAAGCTTTCCACGTGCCCCGCGGGGGCAAGCAACTCGGGGGCACGGAACGTGTTGGCTGGGGAAGGCTCAGGACTCATTCAAAGATTATTCCTCTCCAAAAACCTGCTGAAAGATGGCGTCCACGTGCTTGAGGTGATAATGGAGATCGAAGATACCGTCGATCTCGGGAGGGCTCAAGTGCCTGGTGACTTCAGGATCGCTTTTGAGCTGCGTGTTCAACTGGCCCCCTTCCTTCCAGACCGTCATGGCATTGCGCTGCACCAGGGCATAAGCCTCCTCCCGCGTGAGGCCCCTGCGGGTGAGGGCCAGCATGACCTGTTGGGAAAAAAACAGGGATCCGGTGAGCTCCAGGTTCTTCCTCATCTGCTGGGGATAGACCACCAGCTTGTCCAGAACGCGCGTCAGGCGTGCCAGCATGTAGTCCAGGAGAATCGTGGAATCCGGCCCGATGATACGCTCTACGGACGAATGGCTGATGTCGCGCTCATGCCACAGAGCGACATTTTCCATGGCGGCCAGGGCATTTCCCCTCAGTACACGAGACAGGCCCGCCAGGTTTTCCGAGGCGATGGGATTGCGCTTGTGAGGCATGGCGGAGGAGCCCTTCTGACCGGCGGCGAAGAATTCTTCGGCTTCTCGGACCTCCGTGCGCTGGAGATGCCGGATTTCCACCGCGATCTTTTCAATGGAGCAGCCGATCAGCGCAAGAGTCGAAAAGAATTCGGCATGCCGGTCGCGCTGCACGATCTGCGTGCTGACGGGGGCAGGCAGCAGGCCCAGCTTACGACAGACCGCCTTTTCAATGGCCGGATGGATGTTCGCATAGGTGCCGACGGCACCGGAGATCTTGCCCACTCGTATGGATTCCCGAGCCTGCTTCAGGCGCTGCCGGTTTCGGGACATCTCGGAATACCAGAGGGCGAACTTGAGTCCAAAGGTGACGGGCTCTGCGTGGATCCCGTGGGAACGCCCTATCATGACGGTATCCTTGTGCTCGTGAGCTCTTCGCTTCAGGACCGCCAGGAGCTTGTCCAGATCCTCCAGGAGCAGGTCGGCCGATTGTGTCAGTAGCAGTGCCAGGGAGGTGTCGAGGACATCGGAAGACGTAAGCCCCTCGTGGATGTGCCGCGAGGCCGGCCCCACGTGTTCGGCCACGCTGGTGAGAAATGCGATGACGTCATGATGGGTTTCCTGTTCGATCTCCTCGATCCGTCGGACGTCGAAGTCGGCTTTCTCCAGGATCTCCTTCAGATCGTCCACTGGAATGGCCCCGGCTTCCCCAAGGGCTTCACAAACGGCGATTTCCACTTCCAGCCATTTTCGATACCGGTTTTCCGTTGTCCAGATCTGCCCCATTTCGGGGCGTGTATAGCGATCAATCATGTGGAATCTCCCTGTCGACGAGGGTTCGGTTTCAATATCCAAAGCCTCGGGTCATTCGTCTGTCGTGTCTTTCAAGAGGTGGTCCATTGCCTGGTTGGAGCCGAGCAGGATCATCACGTCATTTTCTTTGACGATGTAGTCGGCTCTGGGGATGAAGGTCAATTCCTTTTCCGCGCCGCTGCGGATGGCGATGACCTGAATGCCGTACTGATTGGTCAAGTCCAGTTCCCGCAAAGCTTTGCCGCTGAGCTTCCTGGGATGGATCAATTCAAAAATGCCATAGTCCTGAATGGATGGAAGGTATTCAAGCATATTGGGGTTCTGAATCCTGCGGGCCAGCGAATGGGCCAGATCTCTTTCGGGAAAGAGGATCTCGTTGGCTCCGATGCGCGAGAGGATCTGCCCGTGGGCTTCGCTGAGGGCCTTGGCTATGACCCGTTTGATTCCCATTTCCTTCAGATGAAACGTCGTAATGATGCTGGCCAGCATGTTGGTCCCGATGGCCACCACTGCAAGGTCCACCTGTCCTATTCCAAGGGCCATGAGTGTGTCCTTGTCGGTGGAATCGGCGACAACGGCCTCGCTGATTTCGTTTTTTACCTTTTGAACAACCTCCTGTTGAACATCGAGTCCAATGACGTCAAAGCCCTTGGAATAGAGCTCCCGCCCCAGGTAGTAGCCGAAATTGCCGAGTCCGATGATGGCGATCTGGCGCATGTTGTTCCACCTCAACCGATCATGATGGGTTCTTGGGCGTAGTAGAATTTCCCCTTGCTCTCCTCTGCCTGAATGGCCATGGCGATGACCAGGGGCCCCAGGCGGCCGGTGAACATGATGACTACGAGGATGAATTTGCTCCATGTGTTGAGCTTCGGTGTAATCCCCAGGCTCAGCCCCACCGTTCCAAAGGCGGAAGTGGTTTCAAAGAGGAGTTCCATGAACTGCCCCGAAGTCTCATGAAACGGAACACTCCCCGTCTCGGAGATGAGCAGGGCAGCCGCGCCCAGAATCACGATGATGACGGAGATGGCGAAGGTGCCATAAGCTTGATTGACGGTACTGGGTGAAATGGACCGTTTGAAAGCGTGCACGTGATCGGACGATCCTTTCAACCGCGCCCGGCTCAACACGAGAAGCACCCCCAGGGTGCTCGTTTTGATGCCGCCTCCCGTCGATCCCGGAGATGCGCCGATGAACATGAGCATGATGGTGCCCAAAAGGGTGATGTTGTTCATGGAGGCGTAATCGAGGGTGTTGAACCCAGCCGTGCGGGGTGTCACCGATTGAAAGAAGGACGCCAGAAGCTTTGTGGAAAATGGCAGCCCGGCCAGGGTGGTGGACCACTCACTGAGGAGGAAAAATACCGTCCCTCCCGCGAGGAGCACCGCCGTCATGGAAAGAACGATTTTGGAATGCAGGGAAAGTCGATTCCACAAATGTCGCCTGGACGTACGTGTCTCAAGAGCCCGAGCCAGTTCATGCATCACCATGAAGCCGAGACCACCGAATACAATGAGCCCGATGACCGTCAGGTTGACCAGGACATCATCCCGATAGCCCATGAAATTGTCGCTGTACAAGCTCAGGCCCGCGTTGCAGAAGGCGCTGACGGAATGAAAAATCGCGTGAAACCAGGCAGTGGAAGCATCGTATTGCTGGTGAAAGCGCGAGTAGAGCAGGAAGGCCCCCGCAGCCTCGAAAGAAAGGGTGAAGAGGAGGACACGCCTCAAAAGCACAAACAGATCCGCCTGCGGGCTGTGAGCGAATATATCCTGGACGACGAAGCGGGAACGAAAGGAAATGGATCGTCCGAGGAGGAGCAGGAGAACCGTCGAAAACGTCATGATTCCCAGTCCTCCCATCTGGATGAGGATCAACAGGGCCGTTTGCCCAGCCCCGGAAAGGTCCTTTCCCACATCGATGACTGCCAGTCCCGTGACACATACGGCGGAGGTCACCATGAAGAGCGAATCAATGAGGGGCAGATGCCCGCCGTGCCGCAAGGGAATGAACTCCAGCGCCAGTGTTCCTACGATAATCAGTGACAGAAACCCCAAAATCGGATAAACGGATGGCGACAGATGCCCCGGAATTCTCATAAAAATTGTTCCTTCCCGCTCGATGAATTCGGGCAATCCTATACCATAGCCGCCGGCATTTGCCAAGCCAGGCCAAAGAGATGCGGCAAGCCATCCTTTTGGCCTCCAGTCTCGACCTACGATCACGGCCGTCATTTACTGGAGCCCTGTGGAGAAATTTCATGCCCCTGCTCGGAGCGCACATGTCCATCGCCGGTGGGCTGCACCTGGCCTTCCGCCGGATCATGGAGGTACAGGGAGAGGCGCTGCAGATATTCACCCGGAACGAGCGGCAATGGCAGGTTCCCCCCTTGTCCGAAGAGGCTGCCAGGCTCTTTCATGAAAGGCACCGTGAAACCGGATATATGCCGGTTGCCGCCCACAATTCCTACCTCATCAACCTGGCAGCCGTCGATCCGACGACGCTGGAAAAGTCCGTTGCCGGCTTTGCCGCAGAGGTGCAGCGTGCAGAGCTCCTCGGGATTCCATACCTCATCATGCATCCGGGCTCCCATGGAGGCGTGGGGGTGGAAGAAGGGTTGGAGCATTTTGTAGAAAATCTGGACCGTGCCCTGGCCCTTTCGGAATGCTCCCATGTCATGGTGCTTCTGGAAACCACGGCCGGCCAGGGAACGAGCCTCGGCTCCCGTTTCGAAGAGCTGGCGGCCATCCTCCGCGCCTCGGACTTCCGGCATCTCCTGGGCATCTGCTACGACACCTGCCACACCTTTGCCGCCGGGTATGATCTTCGCACCCGCGACGCCTATACCGGGACTTTTTCCCATTTCGACGAGACCATCGGCCTGGAAAACCTGAAATTTTTTCATCTCAATGACAGCAGGAAAGCTTTGGGCTCCCATGTGGATCGTCACGAGCACATCGGCAGGGGGGAAATAGGGTTGGACGCCTTCCGCCTGCTATTGAACGATCCGCGGTTTTCAGACCACCCCATGGTGCTGGAAACACCCAAGGGAAAGGACCTGAGGGAAGACAGGGAAAACCTGGCGGTCCTGAGATCCCTGATAGAGTCCGGCGACCTCTTCTGACTTGTATCTGCAGCAAATGGTGTTAAATTTGAGATCCAGGGAGACAGAGTATATGAGCAAAATGATTTGACGTTCTGTGCAGCTGCTGAACCCGTCATTCCGGCTTGACGCATGCCGGGGTGACGGACGGGTTGTGAATGTTGGAAAATATTCGCTCAGGTACGATCTGCTGGAGCAGTCCCTGCGGGACAGTGTATCTTTTGTTTATAGCCTCTATTGCCATCATGCGTTTGCCAAGGAAGCACATGACACAAAGAACATACGAAGATGCTGAAGAAATAAGAATATGCCATGGAGACATCGACTACCAGGGGATCGTCAAGCACATCAACGACGGTGTCGTGATCATCAGGGAAGGGAAAATCGTTTTTGCCAATAAAGCTTTCTACGAGATCTCCCAAACTCAGGCCGACGAGGTCGTTCACTCGGACTTTTCCAAATTCGTCGCCGAGGGGGATCGAGAGAAGGTGATGCGATATTGCACGGAGCGCCTCTTCACGGAAAATTTATCGGACACCCTCGAATTCCTCATGCCGCTCAAGAACGGAGAAGCCATCATTGAAATGAAGGTCAGCGTCGTCGAGTGTGGTGGTGCGCCCGCCATCCTCGGTGCCTTGACCGACATCACTGAGAGGCGCAAGACCCGTTTCGAGCTGCAGCGCATCAAGGAACGCCTCGAGAGCATCATCCACTCCATGACGGAGGTCATCGTTTCGGTGTCCCCCAGGGATTCTTCGATTCTTGCCATCAATCCTGCGGCTGAAGCGCTCTATGGGGTCCCGGTGCGGGATTTCATCAGCGGCGAGAAACATATTTTGGGATTCGTTCATCCAGAAGACCTGGAGATGGTCCGTAAATTCTACGAGAACCTCCCTGAGGCGGAATTCGATGAACTGGAGTACAGGATCATCAGCTCCACCAAGAGAACCAGATGGGTCGTCGATGAAGGGCACGTCGTCTACACCAATAAGGGGCATATCCGCACCATCGATCATGTTATCCGGGACATCACCGAGAAGAAAAAAGCTCTCGATGCCCTGCGCCTGAGCGAAGAAAAATACCGCGACTTTTTTGAATCGACCACCGACATGGCCTTCACCATCACCCCGGAGGGCGATTTCATCGATATCAATGACGCGGGCCTGAAGCTCCTGGGGATGGAGAGCGTGGAAGAAGCTTATGAAAGCAACGTGCTCAATTTCTATGTGGATACCACGGAGCGGGAAGAGCTCGTGAGAGAAATCTACGGAAAGGGCCATGTGGAAGGCAAGCGCGTGCGCTTCAAGACCAAAGGGGGTGAAATCATCGAAGTGGCCGTCACTGCCCGGGCCAAAATCGGTGAATCAGGCCGGCATCTCTACCATGAAGGCATTATACACAATGTAACGAAGGCACTGGAGGATGAGCGAAGCCGAGTGCTTCGCAACGCAGCGGGAGGCATGTGTCACCACCTCAACACTCACCTCATGCAACTGCATGGGGCCAACGGCGCCATCGACGAGGAAGCGGACTCACTGGATGACCTCTTGGAAAAACTGGCACAGCGAGAAGATCCGCAGAGGATCGCCGTGGAAATGAAGAAGATTGTGAAAGACATCCACCGTTATTCCAAGAGCATCGACGGCGCCTACAAACGCATCTCCGAAGTGACCACGGCTTTCAACAGGGCGTTTCGCTACAAGGAAGAGTCCTATCTGTCGAGCACCATCCTCGATATCTTCAAGGCATGTGGCTACGAAGAGGACAGCCCCAATTGACCATCACCTCCCGGCATTGTGTCTCTGCCGGGAGGTGATGAAGTCCCGCTTTGAAGGGGGATCTAATGTGACGTTCACACCTCAGGGGGGAATCGCGCTAATCGCACTGTCCCAGGGTCTGAGACAGCCTTCGTCGACCTGTGTGCTAAGGACGGATGTCTATCGTCGGGTATAATCCCGCCCGGTCCCCTTCGGGATAGGGTTGGATGATGTTGAAAGAAATGTTCTGGGCGGTTTGTGCGTGTCCCGGGTTGTTCTTCTTACGGGAATAATAGGCACCGTTGGCCTCCAGGATGTGCTCGATGCGATGCCGGAATGCCTGCACAAACTCCCGCCCATTGCCCTGGAAGATCATGGCGCCGATAACGACTTCTCCCAAAGTGCGTGACAGCTTTTCGAGAGAAATGCTGTGGAACGCCAGGTCCTTCCTGTTGCGGATGTAACCCCATATGAGCTGCCCGGGAGGGATTTCCAGGGGCTCTTCCAGGTCGACAATGGTGTGAGGCATAACGATGCTTCCCCTTCCGATAGTCAGAGGGCAATCGGCGCTCCCCCGCAGGAAGGCGTTGAAGCCCACGAACACTCGCCTGCCCAGATTCGCATGAATGACTTTGCCCCCGTGAGCGGTGATGTTGTACTCTTCAAGTCGGGAATTGATAATGTAGCAATTCTCCTGGGCGTTGGAGCCCCTCCCGAGCCAGGCATCCTCGAGATAGGCTCTTTGTGCTACCAGGACGTTTTCCCTGATACTTGTATTTCCCTTGATGACCGAGTAACGGCTGACCGAGGCTCCTTCGGGCACCTCGATGGAGTGTCTGGAATCGACCGACTCAAAGGCGGCGATGAAGTCCCGCTTGCGCTCCTGAATGAAATCCATGAAGACCCCGGTGGGATCCTTTCCCGGCTGATAATCCACATAGCGTCTCAGGTCTTCGGGATGAAAGTGGAAGTTGAAATTGAACGCATTCTCGGCGTGAATCCAGATGCTCCCATCCTCCACGTAGCGGTGGCTCACCTCACCCGTTTGAACATAGGAGTACTTTCCGATGACGCAGTCGTGAACCGTTGTAAGATCTACCGTGGCGAAGGGTCCCAGGAAGCTCCCTTCGATGGGGGACCCGTGAATGTTGGCAAACTGAAGGGCGACGGTGTTTTGAATGAGAAACTCCTCGGGACTTTCCGGATCGTGGGAATAGTTGTGCACCAGGTTTTTTACCAGAAAGCTGTCCCGAATACGGATCACTTCATCGTCATGGAGCGGGATGTCCATGCCTCGATAGCGAAACACCTCCCCACGGCTTTTCAGTTCATCGCCGCGAATATCGCTCTTATAGAGCAGGGAATTGTCCACGATGCACTTGCCCAAAAAGTAACTGCCGGCCAGACTGGAATGGTTGAAATGGAAATGGAGGGGGTGGTGCAGGGTCAATGCATAAAAGCCATAATATTTGACAAACTTCCCCCAGGGGATCAATCCCCTGACATAGGGCCCGACATCGAAGGCGGGCTCCCGCAGGTTGACGTTGACGCGATCGATGATGCGATCCAAAAGCCTTTCCAAATTTGTCATTCAGAATCCCCCACCTGTTGAATCGTCCCAATTGTGGCGCCCGACACTCAAAAAAGAAGCATCCGCCATGGCCCTGGTTCATCATTCCCGCATGACACGGCTGCGGAAGTGATGAAGAGGACACGACCGGATGCTTCGGGACAGCCTTTCATCTCATGATCCCTGCCATCAGCTCACAATCCATACCGCCTTCTCTTTTGCCATCTGGATGACCTTATTGCTGACGCGCCCCATGAAAAATTCTTTCACTTTTGACAGTCCCCTTCGACCGATGACGATGGTATCGATGCCCTCCCGTTCCGCTTCTTCCAGGATAGCACCTGCTCGGCTGGTCACCCCTTTGACAACCTTACGGGTGATCCTGGCCTGATCGAGTCCCGCACGGGTCAAGCGGGCCTGAGCGTTATCCAGTACAGGCTCCAGAGCCTTTTCCATGGCTGCAAGCTCCTGCTCCTCCTTCTCTTTCCACTCATTCTCTCTATCCACTCCAATGGACCTCCCGAACACCTGCTGAAACACGTTGAAGCCCCGGATGGCATGAAATAGAGTGACCTGTACATCGGACCGCTCCCCGAGCATACTTGCCAGATGATCTGCCGCCAGCATGGCACCTTCGGAGTTGTCCACGCAGAGGAGGAATTTCTGGCAATGCGCCTTCCCTCCTATCACCCAGATGGGAACCTGGATGATCTTTTCCACCAGTTTCGTGGCAATGCTGCCCAAAACCATATCCTTCAACTCGCTCACTCCACGGCGGCCCAGGACGACGGCATCGTAGTCATGGAGGGATTCCGCCACGATATCGCGGGCAATACCCGCCTGCCGCTCGTGCATGTCCACCTTTACCGCATCGGCGGGGAATCCTGCCCCCAGCAGGACTTTTCGAGCCTCCTCCAAGAATTCCTGGATGAGCTGCTGCTGTTGCTGCTCCCATTCCGTGATGCTGATGAGGCGGTACTGGTAGCCGGGCTCCTTTTCCATATCCCAGAAGGACTCCGGAACCCTGGTTACCACATGGAACACAACGACGTCCGTGCTTCCGGGAGATGCTGCCAGGCTTACGTAGCGCACCGCTTCCAGGGCCTGTTGGGACCCATCCACTGCCACCAGTATTTTTTTACGCTTTGAACTCGCCATCGCTTCCTCCTCAAATCATCCGTTATGAATCCTATCTATCGCTCAGGCTCGTGTCAGGTCGATTCTGAGCTCGTAGTTTGAGCTTTCAGGTACTCTTTTGACACTAAACCCGAGTTTTCGACCAAGTGCAAGCATGTTTATATTTTCGGGCAAAACATGTCCCCAGATGAGTTGCATGCCACGTTCCCGGGCGACACAAATGCATTTTTCCAGCAGCAAGGCTCCCACCCCCTTTCCCTGCCAGTCGTCCCGAATCACCACGGCAAATTCAGCCCGGGTGACATCGGGATCGGCCATGAGGCGGGCCACTCCCAATATCTTTTGTCCCTCTTCGTCCTGCAGCAGGCCCACGAAAGCGACATCCCGGTCATAGTCGATCTGGGTAAAACGGGCCAGCATCTCACTGGGCAGGGACTTGACGGGTCTAAAAAAGCGGAAATAGATGCTTGTGGGCGAAAGGCTGTTGTGCAGTTCAATCAGGAGGGGCGCGTCTTCGGGTTTGATGGGGCGTGCGAGGATTTTTACGCCCGTCTGGATTTCAACGACAGCTTCGTACTGACTGGGATACGGGCTGATGACCAGATGCATGGGCGAGGCGACCTCGGAGGGCGCGAGACAGACGCGCGCGTCCACGGCACAAGCGCCCCCATCCACCATGAGCAACGGGTTGATGTCGAGCTCCGTGATCTCTGGAAAATCCACCACAAGCTGGGAAAGTCGGATGAGAATCTCATCCAGGAGCTCCAGATTGGCCGCCGGACGATTGCGGTAACCCTGGAGCAGCTGGTAAACCCGTGTGCTCTCCATGAGTCTGAGGGCAAGCAGTCTGTTGAGGGGAGGAAGAGCGATGGATTGATCCTTCAAGACCTCCGTCAGGATTCCCCCCATACCGAAAAGAATGACAGGGCCGAAATCTGCATCCTTTTTGCTTCCAAGGATCAGCTCGTAGTCCTGCCTCTCCAGCATCGGCTGCACCGTAACGCCCAGGATGTTCGCCTGAGGGTTGTAGGCGGCGGCCTCGGCCATGATGGAGCGAAACGCTTCGCGAACATCTTCATCGTGCTTGAGGTTGAGCTGCACGCCCTTGGCATCGGATTTGTGAGTAATATCCCGGGAATGAATCTTCATGACCACGGGATATCCTACGCGGTGGGCAGCATCCACGGCATCATCTTCAGAGACCGCGACCTCCGTTTGATTTACGGGTATTCCGTAAGCTGCCAGCAATGCCTTGGATTCCGGCTCTGTCAGAAGATGGTGACCCTGATTCAGGGCTTCAGCAATGAGGGTCTTTGCTCCAGGCTGGTCGTAGCGCAATTCTTCGGGAAGAGCCGGCGGAATCTGCTGGAGCATTTCCATGTTCCGGGCATAGGAATACATGTAATGGAAGGCCCGGATAGCACGCTCGGGCGTCTCGTAAGTGGGAATGCCGGCGGCATTGAATATCTCCTGGCCCTGCTCCACATCGCCGCCTCCCATCCAAACCGTATAGATGGACAGCCGCTTTCCTTTCAAAAGCGTGCACAGTGAAAGCGCCGTCGTTGTGGGGTCGCTCATGGACTGGGGGGTCATGATAATGATCATGGTCTTGATTTCCGGAGCACTGATGCACACTTCGACGACCTTACGATATCTTTCGGGAGAGGCGTCGCCCAGAATATCGATGGGGTTGTTTCGGCTCCAATAAGGAGGAAGGATCGCATCCAGCTTGCTCATGGTTTCCGGGCTGAGTGCCACCGGCTCCATCCCGTAAGCCGCCAGAGCATCGGCCGCCATGACTCCCGGCCCTCCGGCATTGGTGATGATGACGGTGCCTGGACCCTGCGGGCGGGGCTGTTTGGCCATCAGCTCCGCACAATCGAAAAGCTCCTCGATGGTGTTGACGCGGACGATGCCGGCCCGCTTGAAGGCAGCATCGTAAACGGCATCTGAGCCTGCAAGTGCTCCTGTGTGGGATGCTGCCGCGCGTATGCCCGCCTCGGACCGCCCGGACTTGAGGACAACAATGGGCTTGATTCTCGATACGGCACGCGCGGCACTCATGAATTTCCGAAAGTGTGAGAGATTTTCAATGTATAGGACGATACTGCTCACACCGGGGTCATCCCCCAGGTAATTGATGAGATCGCCGAAATCGACATCCAGCATGCTTCCAATGCTGACAAAATAGCTGAACCCGTTTTGCTCCTTCAGAGAAAGATCCAGGATGGCCGTGCAGATAGCGCCGCTCTGGGAAATGAACGCCAGCTTCCCCGGCAGAGGCATATGGCTGGCGAAAGTTGCGTTCAGCTTCAGGTCGGTGTTCACCACTCCCAGGCAGTTGGGTCCCACGATCCGGATCCCCGCTCTGTCGGCTGCCTCCTTGATTTTCGCTTCCAGGGCCAGGCCTTCGGTTCCCGCTTCCTTGCCTCCGGCGGAAACAACGATGGCCCCGCCGATGCCCGCCGCAGCACACTCCTGGAGAATACCCGGAACAGTCCGAATGGGAGTCGTGATGACGGCAAGGTCCACCGGTTTTCCGATGCTGCCGAGAGAAGGATAGACTTCCAGCCCTTCGATCTCCTTGTGATGGGGATTCACGGGATAAATTTTCCCTTCGAATTCCCCTTTCAGCAGATTGTGTAAAACGGCATAACCCACCGCTGCAACTCTGGGAGTCGCTCCAACCACTGCTACCGCTTCAGGTCGAAAAATCTTGTCGAGATTGTGAATGCTCATGATCCACTCCATTTGATCTTCTTGATCTTCATCGTGCGAGGTCTAGGGCATGGGTTCGATACTGCTTTCGGGTAGGTCCGCAGCAGAAGGATTCACGGGGATGGGAGCGCGGGGCGCTTTCCATCCAGATCGTTCACAGCCTGCGGGATTCTGGAAGGGAATTCACGGTTGGGATGCATTCCGGGCATCCCGACCAGGAATCGGGATTTCCGAATGAGCCGGCATCCTTTGGAAAACAAGCGTCCAGGGGTGAGCCTTCAGCTATTGGCTTATCAAGAGAGTCATTCCGCATGGACACCGCTGCTGGGCTCTGGAGGGGAGCCGATGACCACCGTCTGAATGTCGTTCATAAGCTTTGCCCTGTGGTGATGGTAGGAAGCATCGTTGGACATGATCATGTCGAGCTGGCGTGTATGCATGATGAGATACCCGACGATCTTCAATTTCTCCTTCATGTATTCCTGATCGTACCCCTCCAGGCGGGAGAAAACGCCGTCTTCCTTGATTTCAGCTCTGAACCCGAATTCCTCGAGAATGCTTCCGACGAAGGATGCCCGCCGCAGCCTGCGCTGAAAGTCTGCCGCTCCCCCTTTCAGCTGAAAGCTGACGTAATTTTCGTTGGGACGATCTCCCACCAGGGTTTCAATGGTGCAAAAATGGAAGCCAAAGCGCGAGCTCAGGCTGCAAAAGTTTTTGGAAACCATGAAATAATTCCGGTTGGCATAGGGAGAGGGCATGGAAGGGTCCAGAGCCGGATTGGCCGTTGCTTCCAGCAGCACGGACATGAAGCCTTTGGCGTCCACCGGGGGGGGACCTTCCCAAGGCACGGCAACGATTCCCTCCCACAGGGCCAGCATGGGAATGCTCATGATGTTGTCAAGTTGAACGAATTTGCCCTCCACGTCTTCCTTGAAACCGTCATCCAGGTTGATCACCCACCAGAGCATGGGCACATCGCACACGAGCTGTTTGCTGGCGCGCTCCGAGAAATGGTGCTCGCTGCCGAAGTTGAACATTTCCTTCACGGACTTCTCATGGGAGAATCGTGTGATGTCATGATAGGTGCGGCAGTTCTTCGCTTTGAAGTCCAGGGAATCGGGGTCCAAAAGGTGCAGGGGATTGATCCAGGTCATGACTTCCTGAAGGATATCGTAAACCTGGCTGCCTTCCATGAGGTTCTTCTTGGGCTGAGCCTTGGTCAGGAGAGACTCCACCCGGTCCTCGTATACCCTGAGCCCGTCGGCGTCGACGGTGACGATATCTCCACTCTTGAGGAGCTCCGTGACATGAGGAATACCGAAAATGGCCGGAACACCGAATTCACGCGCCACATTGGCCAGATGTCCGGCCACGCTTCCCTGCTCCGTGATGACGGCCACGGCGCGGTTGAGGAGCGCCGCCGCCCGGGGCAACGCCTGGGGGATCACCAAAACTGCCCCCCTGGGGAATTGGAGCGTGTCACTGTTTCGCGTCACGACAAATACCGGACCAGAGGCCACACCCGGGCTTGCTGTCGCTCCACCCTCCAACAGGACCTTGCCGTCCACGACCAGCCTGTCCAACGTTTGAAAGCGCTTGTCCGTCCCTTCGGACTGGATGAGGGGACGGCACTGTAGAACAAAAATGTCACCGTTCGGATCAACGGCCCATTCGATGTCCTGAGGGCCGCCATAGTACTCTTCCAGCTTCAGAGCCATATCGGCCAGTTCCATCACCTGGTGGTCTTCCAGGGAGGCGCGGGTGTGACTGTCGCCCGTCACGTCCATGCGGCAGACGCCCTCTTCAGGGTAGCACACAAACTTGTGCTCCTTGACCTTGATGTCCCTCCGCACAATGGTGAGGGGCTCTTCACGCGAAACGACGAATAGATCCGAAGCGACGCTCCCGTCCACCACGGATTTGGGCAATCCCCAGACGGAATTGATAAAAATAGAATCATCCCGTATATTCAATGGGTTTCTAGAATAGGTCACCCCGCCCGCCACAGCGTTCACCATCACCATGCACCCCACGCACATGGCCACGTCCTCATCCAGGATGCCCCGGTTCAAACGGTAGCTGATGGCCTGCAGGCTGTACTTGCTGGCCACGATTTCTTTGTAGGCCTCGATGAGATTGTCGGCGCTGACATTGAGCTGTGAGCGGTACTGCCCGGCGAACGAGGTCCCCGCAGCGTCTTCTCCCAGCGCACTGCTGCGCATGGAAACCTTGCAGCCGGCTCCAGAGACCTTCTCCAGCGCCCGGTACGCTTCCTTGATGGCCGTTTCCAGGTCCTCGGGCACCGTGGAGCGGATGATCAACTGCTGGATATCGGCGCTGAGCGCATACAACTGGTCGAGCTGCTCCACTTCGGAGGCCTGGAGGCGCCGGTCGATTTCCGACTGGAGGTCGTTGTGAGCGAAAAACCGCTCATAACCCAGGGAGGTGATTACGAAGCCCTCAGGTACCCGCAGCTCCAGCTGGTTCTTGACTTCTCCCACGTTGGCCATCTTGCTGCCCACCTGATCGGCCAGGTTCTTGTCCACCATGCTGAAGGGAAGGATCAGGTGCTCTCCCTGCGTCTGCTTTTTCTTGGAAAGAACGAGATTGATCTGCTCCTGTATGATCCGAAAGCGCTCGTACAGGTCTTTATATTTGTTGGGAGCGAGCTGATCGAGATTTTTGATGATACGAAAGACATTGACGGATATGGCGGTGCAGTTGGCTCTGATGAAGGACATGCCAAAAGGCTGATTCCCGTGCAGCGCCTGCTCCATTTCGGACATGAGCTCCAGTGTCTTGTTGTTGGCGCTCAAGAGCAGCTGGAAATTGTGGTATCGGGCCTTGAAAGCGTTGCGCAGCTCTTCGGCGCTGGCGCTGGATAGCTCGTCACGATGCGCTATCTTTTTTATTTTTCTAAAAAAATCTAAAATTTTGGCCATGAGCGTCTCTCAAAATCGGGCGGAAAGTGGAAGGTTGGATGCCTGATGTGAGAGGCAATACCCCCCCAGCGGGCTCACCCCTTCACAAAGCAGACGAGACCATTGATCTGCCTCATTGGAAGGGAGGGACTGTGTCGAAAACGATAGCATCGACTGGTTCCGAAGCATGCACGCCTGCAGGGAGAAGGCCGGGAGGCAGATCATTTCAACCTCGTTTCCTCGAATTTCCGGACTGTCGGTTTTCGTGCGAGATCTAACGCTTCGGGCCGAGCTCCTCCTCCACGGAATCGATCTTGCTCTCGTGCAACTGCTTTTTCTTAAAGGCATCCTGAAGCTTGTACAGAAGCTCATCGATTTCCATGGGCTTCATCAGGTAATCGAAAGCGCCTAATTCCATTCCCTCGATGGCGACTTCCATATTGGCATGTCCCGTGAGCATGATGACTTCAACGAGGGGACAGAGCTTTTTGATCTGTTTCAGGGTTTCAATGCCGTCCATGCCGGGCATTTTAACATCCAGAACGACCACATCCACGGGATTGTTTTTCAATGTCGTCAGGGCTTCCTCTCCGCTGCGAACCCCCAGGGCATTCAAATTGCGCTTTTTCAGGCGCTTCACAAGCGTGTCCAGAAACTCCCCTTCGTCATCCACGAGCATTACATTGAAATCATTCAAGGACTTCTTCTCCTCTATGGCAGGCTTCATTGATTTTAGCGATGAGCTCTGTCAGGTCACACGGTTTGGTGAGATAGTCAAACGCACCGTGCTGAATCCCTTCTCGGGCGGCTGTCTCAGACCCATGCCCCGTCAGCATGATCACGGGCAATTCCGGATCCATGATTTTAAATATTTTCAAGACCTCGATACCGTCCATGTCCTCCATCTTCAGGTCCAGAACCACCACATCGAAGCTCTCCCTGCGCAGGGTTTGCACTGCTTCAGAGCCGCTCAGCGCCGACGTCACAATAATATTGCGTTTGGACATCCTTTTGGTGAGGACATCCACGTAGCCTTTTTCATCGTCCACCAAAAGAAGTCGTATGGGATCCTTGCTGTCTCTCTTGCTCCCTGGCATCGCTGTTTCCCTAATCTCCACGTCTTAAAGCAATTTCCTTGATACGAGCCTGAATGATCTTTTCCTCATGTTTGCGCTTCTTGGTTTTGGCCTCCTGCACTTTCGCCATCAACTGGTCGATATCGCAGGGTTTCATGAGGTAGTCAAAAGCGCCGATCTTCATTCCCTCGATAGCGGTCTCCACTGTGGCATGCCCCGTCAGCATGATGACTTCCACGAGAGGAAAGGCCTTTTTGATTTCCCTGAGTGTGTCGATACCGTCCATACCGGGCATTTTAACATCAAGAATCACCACATCCACACTGCTGTTCTTTCCCAGGGACGTTAGACTCTCCTGACCGTTGAAGGCAGTGAGCACCGTGAGGTTCCTCTTAGTCAAGCGCCTGGTCATGGCTTCCACAAAGGGAACTTCGTCGTCCACCAACAGCACTGTCGCAATGTTCATTCAGAATCCTCCTCTGCATTGATGAAGAAAATGCGGTCGATATCTTACGCCACGCTTGGCGGGGTGTTTTCGTTTGCCCCGGTATCCCCCGGCAGGGGGACATAGACATGAAATGTGGTCCCGACTCCTACGGCGCTGTTTACGCTGATCTGTCCCCCCATCTTTTTGACGATGCCGTAGCAGATGGATAGCCCCAGCCCCGTTCCCTTCCCTACGGGCTTCGTTGTGAAAAACGGATCGAATATCCTGGCCAGCATCGCCTTGGGAATGCCGCTGCCCGTGTCCGCCACATCTACAATAGCAAAGCCGCCGTCCACTCGCGTCGTCACGGTGATGGTGCCCCCATTGGTTCCGATGGCGTCGATGGCATTGTTGATCAAATTCAGGAATACCTGCTGCATTTCAGATGGGGAGGCATTGACGAAAGGCAGGTCCTCCGCCAATTGCTTCTCAATTTTAACGTTGCTGTAGCGTGCCCGCTGTTCCGAGATGCTGATGATGTCTTCAAGGAGTTCATTCAATTCCACCGACCGTATCTTGGGATCCGTCTTGCGAGCGAAGCTCAGCAATTTATGAGTGATCTCCTTGCAGCGGGCTCCCTGCGTTTTGATCTGTTTCAAGGCGCGTTCGAACTCTGCAAGATTTTCCCCGCTCTTGAATTCGTCCTCCTGGAGCAGGTCTTCCATCCAGCCGGCCTCCTCCACCATGACCGCTACCGGGTTGTTGATTTCATGAGCGATCCCGGCGGCAAGCTCACCCACCGACGCGAGTTTTCCCGCTTCGATGACCTGTTCGTTCATCATCTCTTTTTCCTTGTCCGCACTTTCGATGTAATGCACCATTTTCTGGGCCACGAAAAAACTGATGATACCGATGGTCACTCCCGCCAGCATCAGGATGACAATGGACAGCTTCCTTGCTGCATACAGGTGGGAAAAGGCGTCGGAGGCATCCTGCTGATAGACCAGCACCCACTCGCCACCCTTGAGCGGGGTCATGACATAAATGAAGCTCTTGCCCTGGAATTCCCCTTCGCCCTCGATGACGGTCTTGTCTTTCATCTTACCGGCTTCCTTGGGGGAATAGGATTCGACCATGGGCAATACATCTGCACCCAGAGGGTGGTCCACCGTTTCCACCTCTGTTGTCTTGCGATTCTCCCGTTCAAAGATCTCCAGGAAGAATTCCTTCGTGGCAAAAGGCTCCACCCGCGGCATCGTCTGAAATTCGCCTGCAGTGTTCAAAATGAAGGCCGATCCCGTCTCCCCGATTTTGATGTTTTCCACCAGAGAATTGAAAGCCTCAAAATCGATGGTCGCACGCAGGATCGACTGGTGACCTCCCCATTCCTGCTTGACGGCCACAATGAAATGCGGCTGTCTGCGGAGCCCCAGGAAGACGTCACTGATGAAGTAATGGCGCTTCATGGCCCGTTTGAACCATTCGGCCTGAGCGTAGTTTGCCTTTTCCAGCTTGAGCTTTCCAGCGTAGGCGACTTGCATCCCCTCGTCGTTGACAAGCCCCAGGTCCACAAACACGCCGCCATAGGCCTGCTGTAATACGGAAAGCTTGTGGTTCAGAAAGGCTTCGTCGCTCAGTTGATCGGGGGAATAGGAATGCACCAGGACCTGGATGTAGGAGAGTTTTTCGATGAGAAAGCTGTCGATGTTCTGTTGATGCTTCCGCACGAGCTCACTGAGATGAGCCAGGGACTTCTGCCGGTAGGACGTTTCGAATTGATACCCGATGATGCCGCTGATGAGCAGGAGAGGAGTAAAAGACACCAGCATCATGATCAAGACCATGTTTCGGGTCAACGATCTGTAATAGTGACTGCTTTCCATATCCCAGTCTTCCCCGGTGAAGTTTTGAAGGCCGGGATTTTACCCCGACAGGCAGGTGTTGGTTTCTGTAATCCAGCATCCCCCTTCATGCCAAACATGCATATGTGATATTTAGTATAAGTGTAACCCCTTTGGCAATAGAGTCTTTAGAATCCTTCTCAAATTTAGATATGGATGTCAGACGTGGCCCTCTCGGGGTCTCTCTCCTGCAAACCGATCCGGGTAGAAGGTCTGCAGCATCTCGAGGATCGCGGCTTTGAGGGTGTCCGTTTTGCCGCTCTTTTCAACTAAAATGGCATGTTCCTGGCCATTGAACTGCTGGCTGTATTCCGTGAGGAAGGTGTGAATCACGACCGGCAGCGGGGAACTGAGCTTCTGGATCTTTTCCAGCAGGGCGTACCCGCTCACGTAGGGCATCTCCAAATCGAGGACCAGCAGGTCCGGAGGCTTGGCTCCCTCAACGAAAGCCAGCACTTCCCTGCCATCCCGGGCGACCTCCACCCGATACCCCTCTGCTACAAGCTCTCGGCGCAGGAAATCCCGCACGTGTCGATTCCGGTCCGCAATCAATATGACAAACTCGTTTTTCATCATTTGCACCCTCGATAAAATACCGCAACAGAACCAGGCAAGAACGCTCAAAAGGGACAGGGGTATCTCATCAGGTCAAACTGTGGAAAAAGTGACTTTGGAGGAGTCGCTGAGCAGAGCTGCCATCTGCGGTGGCTCCCGCAGAGCGGTTTGTGCACTCTTCCGATTCTAAAGGGACGCCATGGGATCCACTGGGGGAGCGTCATGCTCCTTGAGGGTCGGGCCCCAAGGATTCCCAACACCCCTTTGAGAGACGGGTGCCGGAATCCATGGGGCCATCCATGACACAATCAGTGGCTTACTGAAAGACTTATTGGACCCCGGTTTTCACCGGGCTGACATTAGGTCAACAACATTGAGGGGCGCAAGGGGGTGTACATGCCGCGGCACATCCCCTTACCCCCCTTGAAAGGGGGACTTCAACGCATCCCGGACCAGGTGAAGACCTCCGCCAACCCGTATCAGACCGCGGGAGTCTTGACCAGATAGACCGAACAGGGGCAGTCCCTGACCACCTGGGAGGCCACACTGCCCATCTTGAACCTTGCTGAGGGACTGAGCCCCCTGCTCCCCATGATGACGAGGTCGATCTGTTCCTTTTCCACGAAATCTATGATGGCGTCCGGCACGGAAATTGACGTGACGATCGTCTTCGTGCAGGATGAGGTGATGTTTTCAGCACTCATAATAGCGCAGGCATCTTTCACCGCATCCTCGGCAATCTTTTCGAAGCCTGCAGTGATTCTCTCGCGACGCGACGGGGAGATTTCATGGTCGACTACCAAACCTCCTATGTGCGCCACAACGCTGATCACCAAAACCTCGGCGCCTTTCGTCTTCACGAAGTCCATGGCCACCTTGAGAGCTTCCTTGGAATGGGCTGAGCCGTCCACAGGCACCAATATCTTCATTCTCGCCTCCTATACTTCCTTCTTGACCTTGGATTTCTTCATGCTGAGCCCAATGCCCTCAAACAGATAGAAAATGGCGAAGCCCCACCACATCGTGTAAACGACGTAAAAAACCAGGAGGAAAATCATGGTGAAAGCCTTGTCGATGACTCGCTGAGCCTCTATGCCATAAAAGTTGTAGCTTGGCTCGATTGCCCTCCTCATAACCGCGTTCACGATATTGGACTCTTCGATTTTCTTCTGTTTTTTGAGCTCCTTGTCCATCTTGCTCAGGACGTTATGCTGCAGCGCGAGGACTTCTCTTCCATCCATGCCGTGCCGAGCGGCCACGGAGTCGCTGTCGTTCTTGAACATGGCGTCGCTGTCTTTGAGTACACTGGAAAGGATCTTTCCCAGGTCCCCGCTCAAGGTCACCGCCTGCCCTTCAGCGCCCACCTGAGCACCGGCTGCCATGAAAATCTGTGCTGCTCTCTGGACATCCTCCGCTTTGTCGATATTGAAAGTCGTCGAAACCATGGTGCCGTCGAATTTGGTCACCTGTTCATTCAACTTGGGAATGAAATATGAGGATCCTTTGGACAGCTTGTTGAACAAGTCGTCGGAGAACTGCAACCCGTTTTTGCCTCCTCCGAAAATCGGCGAAAAAATGATCAGGAGGACTACCGCAAAGGACGCGGCAAGCGTCAATCCCATGTTGAAGTGTTTCTTATCCTTGATCAACATCTCTTACTCCTCCTCTATCAATTTCCCAACATTGGCGAAAAACTTGCCAAAAATCCACAAGCCAAAAATCGCGACAACCACCCAGAAGATGATGTTTCCCACAAATTCAACATTGTTGACGAACCCCTTGGAAAAGCTGGTGACGTCGAGTTCGTTGAACTTCTTGGGAAGTGTAGCGACGCGGTTGATAAAACCGGCGATGATGGAGACAGCATAGAAACCGCGGATATGGATGCCTTTCACCACTTTGGTCGTGAGGGCGCCGACCTGGATCCCTATCAGCGAACCCACAAGCATCCCGATGGCCAGGGTGTAAAACACGTAGCCGTAAATGGCATACTGTCCGATGGCCGCAAGGCCGGCGGTGAAGATGATCTGCAGGATGTCCGTTCCAACGGTGGTCATGGAGGAAACACCGAAGATGTACACGAACATGGGGAAGGTCACAAAGCCGCCGCCCACACCCATGACCGCTGCGAGAATACCCACCACGACACCGCCGAGAGCGATGATGACACCCGAAATGCGCTTGCCGCCAGGAACGAAATCCTCGTCGAAGGTGATCATGGGGGGGAGGTTCAGGTTCTGCAGTTTGGCTGCGATGCCGGGAGTCCCAGCGCCTGCAGGTCCGCCGTGGGCGTCACCACCTGCCGCTGCGCCGCCTCTGCTGGACTTGATGTAGTCAATGAGGGCGTAAAAGCCAAGGAAGCCCAGGAGGACGGAGTATACGATGCTGATGAAGGCCTCACTCAGCAAGGGGTCCTTATTGTACAAACCCTTGTTGATGGCGCCTCCGATGACCGTTCCACCGCCGGACCCCACCAGAAAGGCTATAGCGAGCGTCGTGGAGACATTCCCGAGCTTCTTGTGCACCGTGGTCCCCATGATGGCTTTGGCGAAAATGTGGAAAAGATCCGTACCCACCGCCAGAATGCCTTTTATGCCCGCTGCCATGAGAGCCGGAGTGATGATGAACCCTCCTCCCGCGCCGATACAGCCTGTGATGAGTCCTGCTGCCAGCCCCACCGCCATGGAGACCAGGAAGATGCTGGTTGTATAGAACGCAGGCCCATAAGCAGTTTTTCCGCCGATGAATGATCCGGCTTCAACGAAAGTACCCGCAAAAACCGGAACCAGCATCGCCAGCAGGATCAGAAGCTTTTTTCTGTTGTGCAGAATGGACAGGGATACTTCGATATCCCATCTTGCGTGCGCCGCTGAAGCAGCCTTGAGGAACTCAAAAACCTGTCTTGGCCAACTCATTGAATAAGCCTCCTTGTAAATGAATGATTTGTACAACACGTCCTAAAACTTCACTCGCCACGATAAAAACAAACCGCCTGCACGCGCCGACCGCTCCCCGGGATGCTGATTCCAGTGCGTCCGGAAAGACCTTCAGCCGTTCGCTCTTGAACAAAACGCATTCCACTTAGGCAACGGTTGTGCCAAAGATCTCAAAGATTTCGATTAAGTTCAAATAACGGATATATTTATGTTATATTCAAGAAAAACTTCCTCAGAGGGGCATGTATGACAAAATATATGTCAGGCTTTTTTACAGAGTGTAAAGGAGTCGATGGGCACGATTGGCAATCCGTGTAAGGAATGTTGCCTTGCGTTTGGTCCCCAGTTGGGTGAATATGTCCTTCGTGATGCATGAATATTGTGCCGGGCAGGGCTTTTTGGACGAGGCCGGGCATGTCGCCGACTGCAGTCTGTGGAAGGGGTGCATGACAGACAATATCTCCATCTATACGAAAATCAGACAAGGGTGGGAGTTTTTAACAACAGGGATCTGGCGAGTGGAAAGTCGGGACCTGCCCTTTTTCAGGAGATCTCTCGTTCATGGCTTCCGCATCATTTACCTCATGGTGGCGGAGCTCCTGCAGGAGAGGATCCATTTGAGGGCGGCGAGTCTTACCTTTTATTCGCTCCTGTCCATTGTTCCGGTGCTGGCGATGCTCTTCGGTCTGGCCAAGGGGTTCGGCCTGGAAAAGCTGCTGGAGAAAGAGCTCCTGACCCGGGCGGAAGGTCAGCAAGAAGTTTTGACGCGGATGATCGGTTTTGCGCAAAACCTGCTGGAAAACACCAAGGGGGGGATCATTGCGGGAGCGGGAGTGATCCTGCTTCTCTGGTCGGTCATAAAGATCTTCGGAAGCATCGAAAAGAGCTTCAATGAAATCTGGGGAGGCGCCAGGGAAAGGCCTTTCATTCGCAAGGTGACGGACTATCTTTCCCTCTCCGTCCTCTGCCCTCTTCTCATCTCCATTTCCAGTACGTTGACGGTCATGATCACCAGCGAGGCAGCCTCCTTCATGTCGAGGCTGGGCCCCCTGAAAGCGTTGAGGCCCCTCGTTTTCCTCGGCCTGGAACTGCTTCCTCTCATGGCCCTCTGGGCGCTGTTCACCCTCATCTACCTGGCCATCCCCAATACGCGGGTCTGGGTAACATCGGCGCTCCTTGCCGGCATTTCGGCAGGGACGGCCTTTCTGATGTTTCAGCGGCTCTATATCCAGTTTCAGATCGGGGTCGCCAAGTACAACGCCATTTACGGCAGCTTTGCCGCTCTGCCCCTTTTCCTGGTCTGGCTGCAGGTGAGCTGGCTGATCCTCCTCGTGGGGGCATATCTCTCCTTCGCTTACCAGCGTCTCGACCGTTTTCACTTCCCCGGGAATATCCAACTGCTCAGCCCAAGAGCCAGGACGCTCCTCGCACTGCTTGTATCGGCACACGTGGTGAAGCGCTTTTGCTCGGCCGAAGGAATTACGAGCGAGAAGGAGATCTCGGAGGAGCTGAAGATCCCCCTTTCCGTGCTCCAAAACCTGTTGGATACTCTCGTGACGTGTGGGGTGCTCACTAGAGTTCGAGGCAACGCAAACGACGATGAATTCTTTCACCCGGCGATCGATCCCGACAGGATGACTCTACATTTTGTCATGTCCCGCCTGGACGGATGCGGCCTTGACGACCCTCCCGCGGCGCGATCCGAGAGCTTCTTCCAACTGTCCACTTCCCTGGACCAGCTTCGAGAAGCCCTCGCAGCCTCGCCGGCCAATGTCTTGCTGAAGCATCTCTGAGTGCCCCCCCGCCGCGTCGCGGTTGTCCCTCAGAAGCTGTCTGAAAAACCAGTCAATCACTCCAAGCATGCACCTTCTGCGGTGAGCTATCCGATATCTTTGTCATTCCGGCTTAAAGACCACCGGAGTGACAAGGAAACGAATTTTCAGGCAGTTGCTCAGGGATGGGCCGGGTTGCCGCCTTTTCGCTCCATGAGATATTCCATCAGGGCTATGGCGTTGTTGTGCTCCGTGTCGCGGGCGCTGTAAAGCAGCGTGACATCCCCGCGCTCTGCCGCTTCGTGGATGGGCTGCAGCGCTTCGGGATTCCCCTCGAGTTCGGCAAAGTAGCGCTCCTTGAACTCCTTCCATTTGCCGGGGTCATGACCGAACCAGCGCCGCAGGCCGTCACTGGGAGCCACATCCTTCAGCCATCCGTTCATGTGGAGGAGCTCCTTTTTCATGCCACGCGGCCACAGCCGCTCCACTAGAAAGACCGTTCCATCCCCTGCTGCAGGTGATTCATAGACGCGCTTCACTCGAATCATATCCATGGTCCTCCGTGAAAGGCACTGGGCATCGTTGAGGCATCTCAAGACAAGAGGGCCCGTCCTCTCTTGTATTTCTTTTTGTAATCATTCCTTTTGGTTGTTGCCAATGAACTCGGCGTGAACAGATTCCCCTTCCAGGGAAGAAGCACCGTATCTTTTTCTCTTCTACGCGAAGGAGGGTTCTGATATCTTAATCCGGCCTGCGTCTTTTAGCGCATGCAGTTTTCTTCTCTCTGAAACATCAACGCCGTTCAAATGGTAGAAAATTTTATGGATCATTTCTTTCAGCAGCTCGTCGACTCTCTTTCAGATGCCCTCATCACCGTAAATCAGGAACAGAGCATCGTGGTTTGGAACCGGATGGCCGAGACAATGTTCGGCTACAGCAGGGAGGAAATCCAGGCGTTGGGTCTTGAGGCCATTATTCCCGAAGCCTATCGCCAAAAGCACAGGGAAAGCTACCATCAATTCGTGCGCACCATTGATTCCCGCGCCTCCTACACATCTCCCATCCGGCAGTTCGAAGCCCTTCGGAAAGACGGCGGGCTTTTCCCCGTCGAGCTGACCCATTCAATGGTCAAAATCAGCCCCCATGAATATTACATCTCCGCCATTGTTCGGGACATCACGATGCGCAAACGCTATGAGCTCATGCGCAACCGGCTGGAGCGCATCACCCGCCACGACCTGAAGAACAAGCTGGTCATCATCTCTCTCGCGGCCAGGAGGCTGTCTTCCTCTCTCGGAAAGGCAGAACAGGCCCAGGCGGAAAAATATTCTGAGATTGTTCAGAGTGAATCACAGGGGTTGATCGCTCTCCTGGATTCCACGAGGGAGCTCATCCTGCTGGAAACGGGGGAATACCAGCGAAAAGATACCCCCTTCGATCTGCCTGCCCTCGTCCAGTCGAAAACCGAGCACCTCCAGCCCCTGGCTGCCGCCAAAGAGGTGAGTATCGTTTTCCAGAACCGTCTGGGGAGAGAGGTGACTCTCCAGGCAGATCGTCTCCTGCTGGAACGTGCCCTTGAAAATCTTTTAAAGAATGCAATCGAGGCAGAAGAGCCCCGTCGTGCGGTCCAGGTGATTTTGGGGGGAAGTGAGACGGGTGCTCCCGTACTCGAGATCAGCAACGGGGGTAAATCGATCCCGGAGAAGATACAGAAAGACCTCTTCACTCCCTATGTGACCCATGGCAAAAAGGGAGGTGTGGGCCTGGGACTCTATGCTGCGAAACTGATTGTGGAAACCATCCATGGATGGCACCTCGCATTTCGTTCCTCACCTGGAGAAACCGTTTTCAGAATTACTTTTGGATCATCCTCCATGTAATGCTCCAGCGTGTTGCATTTTCAGCGTTTCCGACGCAATCATCAGCTGGTCGAAGTCATCTCACTTCCGCGGAGCGTGGAATGATGCTTCCGGGCTTTCTTCACAAGTCAATTTGTATTCCGATTTCAATCACCCGATCTGAAGGAATTCCGAAGTAGGCCGGCGCCGTCCAGGAATTTCGGGACATGAAAACGAAAAGGGCTTTGCGCCAGCGCATCATCTTGGAATTTCCCTCGGTTGTAAGGGTCTCCAGGCCCAAAAAATATGTGGTCATGGCGGACTCTGTCTCGACACCGAATTGCGATGCCATTCTCATGACATCAGGAGCGTTGGGGGTTTCCATGAAGCCGTAGGAGGCAATGAGACGCAGGAAGCCCTGGCCAAGGTCCTGCACCTGGAGTCGTTCTTCTCTGGGTACCACGGGAACATCCACAGCCCGCACCGAAAGCAGAATCACCCTTTCGTGAAGGATGCGATTATGCTTGTAATGGTGAAGAAGAGCTGAAGGCGTTCCCACCGGAGAGACGGTCATGAAAACGGCCGTTCCTTCTACGCGTGTCGGCTTTTTTCTCTCCACGTCCTCGAGAAAAAGATTGATGGGAAGTCTCGAGTTGATCATCTTCTTCGAGAGTTCGGCCCGCCCATCACGCCACGTGGTCATGGCGATCATGATCGCTGAGGCGACGGCAAGAGTGAACCATCCACCATCGAGAATCTTCAAGAGATTCGATCCGAAATAGGCCACATCGAAAAACATAAACAGCGATACCAACGGCAGGGCCTTCCACTGCGCCCATCCCCAGGTTTTTGTCACCACGAAATAATACAGCACCGAAGTGATGCCCATGGTCGCGGTGACCGCAATGCCGTAGGCCCCGGCAAGCCTGCTCGATTCTCCGAAAATGAGGACCAGGCTGATGCAGGCGATCATGAGAGCGTAGTTGATCTGGGGGATGTAGATTTGTCCCCGGGTTTCCGATGAGGTGTGAACGATTTTGATGCGCGGAAAAAAACCCAACTGTACCGCCTGCTGCGTCAGGGAGAAGACTCCCGAGATCATGGCCTGGGAGGCGATAACGGTCGCTAAAGTCGAGAGCGCCACCATGGGATAGAGGAGAGCTCTCGGGACAAGCCCATAGAAGGGGTTCGGAGCAAAATCCGGGTGCTCGAGCAGGAGGGCTCCCTGTCCGAAATAATTGAGCAGGAGCGCGGGAAAAGCCACAGCAAGCCAGGAAATGCGAATGGCCGCCGGTCCAAAATGTCCAAGGTCGGCGTAAAGCGCTTCTCCGCCGGTGATGCAGAGAACGACTGAGCCCAGGACGACCATACCGTGCAGTCTGTTTTGAATGAAAAAGTCCAGGGCATGCACAGGGTTCAAAGCCTTCAGAATGTAATGGTGTTGGGCTACCTCCGCCGTCCCCAGCCCTGCGATGGCCGCAAACCAGACCAGCACCACAGGACCGAATATCCGCCCGATTCCTGCGGTGCCATGGCGCTGCACCAGAAAAAGCGCCAGGATGACGGTGCAGGTCAGGGGAATCACGGCCGGCGCGGCTGCAGTGGTTGCCACCTGCAGCCCTTCGACGGCCGAAAGGACGGAAATGGCCGGAGTGATGATCCCATCCCCGTAAAGAAGCGCTGCCCCGAAGATGCCTGCAATGACGACGGTCGAATAAAGCCGCGACGGCAGCATCCCGCTGTCGGTGGGGATAAGCGCCAGCAGAGCGTAAATGCCACCCTCTCCCTTGTTGTCCGCTCTCAAAATGAAGATGACGTATTTGATGCTCACCACCATGGTGAGAGACCAGAAGACCAGGGAGAGCACTCCCAGAATGTTCCCCTCGTTCAGAGCTATGGCGTGCAGGCCATGAAAGCATTCCTTGATGGCGTAAAGAGGGCTCGTGCCAATATCGCCATAGACGATGCCGAGGGCGCCGAGAGCCAGGGCCAGATTTCGCGCCCGGGGCGACAGACCATTGTTCTGCCCCGTCAAATGATTGGAGGATTGCACCCTGCTGGAAGTTTGGGATGGACGATGAAACAAAGAAGACGGATGACTGCCCTTCGAGGAAAGAATCCCTTTCATCTTGAACCCTCCAAAGCATGAGATCATGAGGATAGACCCCCGGTCCAACTTCGGCAGGTTCTACCCTTCGACGCCTACGAGGTTAGCTGACGGGCTCGGGCCGAAGAGCTTGCCCTTCACCTTTGAAAAAGGTGATACGCCCCCAAAACCTGGGTCCCCCGTTCCTGCGCCTGCAGGACTCGGCGATAGCGTGATGAGAGTATCGCCAAATCGAAGGCAAGTCAATGTGATCGTTGAATGCTTGGATGCGCTGGGAAAGATAAACTGGTTTGGCAAAGGGCTCGCTAAACAGCAACCTCGGCGGCCAGAGCGCGCTTTTTACGGACCTGGTTCGCCATGCACAAAGCAAGGATCGAGAGGCCTGCAAGGTCCGTGAGGGCGCCGGGGTCGATCAGCAACAGACCGGCCCCGAAAAACACGGCACGCTCTAACCAGCTCATGGGTGCGAGGCAAAAGCCGATCATGGAGGCTCCCACACCGTACATACCGCAGCCTGCAGTGATCAGGTTCTGAATCAAGAGCAGCGGGGTGGTGTTGATGAGGAGCATGGCAGGATTGTAGACGAAAATGTAGGGAACGAGGAAGGCACCGATGGCCAGCTTGGTTGAGACAAAGCCGGTTTTCATGGGATCGGATTTGGCAATTCCCGATGCGGCATACGCAGCCAGGGCGACAGGCGGAGTGATGTCGGCTACGATGCCGAAGTAGAAGACAAACATGTGTGCGGCGAGAATGGGCACACCCAGCATCGTGATGGCCGGTGCCGCCAGGGTCGACGTGATGATATAGGTCGCGGTCGTCGGCACCCCCATTCCCAGGACAATGGAGGTGATCATGGCGAAAAACAGGCTCAGGAGCAGGTTCCCGCCTGCGAGCTCGATGAGGCCGTGAGCCATCTTGAGACCGACTCCCGTGAGCGTTACCACTCCGATGATGATGCCGGCGCAGGCACAGGCAATGGCCACACCAATGGCGTTCCGTGCCCCAAGCTCAAATCCGTCCAGGATGTCCCGAAGGCTCATGCGGGTGGATTTTTTCAGCATGGACGCCAGGATACAGACGACGAGCCCCATCAGTGCGGCATAGAGCGGCGTGAAACCGGCCGTGAGGAACCCTATGATCACCGCGAGGGGCAGGAAAAGGTGCCCTCGTTCCCTCATGACGTCGCCCAGACGTGGGATCTCGTCTCGACTCATTCCTCGAAGGTTGCAGCGCTTGGCCTCCAGGTGAACTTCGATGAACACACCGAAAAAATAGAGGCAGGCGGGGATGGCGGCGGCCTTGGCGATTTCGACGTATGGGATGTTGATGAACTCGGCCATGACGAATGCCGCAGCCCCCATGATGGGGGGCATGAGCTGTCCTCCCGTGGAGGCGGAAGCTTCCACGGCAGCGGCGAACTCCGGTCGGTATCCGAGACGTTTCATCATGGGGATGGTGAAGCTTCCCGATTCCACCGTGTTGGCCACGGAGCTCCCCGACACCATTCCTTCCAGGGCACTGGTGACGACGGCGACCTTGGCGGGACCGCCCGATGCCCGCCCCGCAACGGCATTGGACAGGTCAATGAAAAGCTGTCCCAGACCGCTCTTTTCCCTGAAGGAGCCGAACAGGACGAAGAGGTAGATGAAGGTCGCGGAAACGGCCAACGGAATCCCGAAGATGCCTTCGGTGGTGAGATACATGTGAGAGGCGATCCGCTGCAGGGAATACCCGCGGTGTGTCAGAAAACCGGGGAAGTAAGGCCCGAAATAGGCATAGAGGAGGAACCCCCCGGCCAGCAGCACCATGGGCCATCCCACGACGCGCCTGGCGGCCTCCAGGGTGAGAAGAATGCCGCACCAGGAAAAGAAATAATCCACACCAACAAAATCGCCCCCTGACTCCATGATGCGGGTGTAGTTTAGAGTCATGTAAAGCCCCACGAAGCCCGCAAATACAGCCAGCAGGTAATCATTCCAGGCAATGCGATCGGAACTTTTCCCCGGATGGAAGGGAAAAAGCAGGTAGACCATGACGAAGGCGAAAGCGAGGTGGATGGATCGCTGGAGCTGTGCAGGAAGAAGGCCGAAAGCCGCCGTGTAGACCTGGAAGCAAGAAAAGGCGACACCAATCGCATAGACCAGCCAATGGGGGTAGCCCGTCAGTTTGCGTGTGGCCATCTCCCGATCGACATGGCGGAGTATCTCCTCGACTTCTTCCTTGCTCACATGCTCCACGACTTGGGAAGAGTCGCCCAAGGCTTCCTTATCCGAGGGTTTCCGATCCTCACCGCTCACCACAGGCACCCACCTTTCATCAACTGAAAAAGGCAATAACGTTCAACGCGAAACCGCACTGCGTCGCCCGGCTCCGCAAGATCTGCCAGGGCTATCTCCCTGCCCCGAATCTGCAGGGTGTGGCCGGCCACCCGGCCCACGCGCACCACGATCTCAGGAACCACCCGGTTTACCGTCCACTCCAGCCCGCCATCCGGCAGCACCCGAAACGTCCCCTGATCCGTAGAGCTCTCGGGCATACCGGCGCCGAAAGCGTCGAAGCGGGACTTGACAATGACCAGGCTGTCGCCCTCAATGCGCAATGTGTCATAGACCGGCCGCCTGTTGACAGAATGCGTGAAGGAAAGGACTATCTCTTCGCCGTCGGCTACCGGCGCACAAAAGCGCACTTCGTTAGTTCCCAGGCTGAAGAGCTCGATACTCTTCACCCACGGACCGAAGGACGCTGCAGTCAGAATGAGCGTCACGCCGACGGCTGCGACAATGCGTCGAGTCATGGCTTTAAGGTACTCTGCCCTCCAGCGGGAAGGCTCCATGCTGGAAGGCGTGGTGACCCAGTCTATTTCATGACACCCTTCTCTTTGTAATACTTCACCGCTCCCGGGTGAAAGGGGATGGAAACGCCCTTCACAGCGGTTGCCAGGTTGAGCTCCTTGCCTTTGGCGTGAGCCGCAGCCAGTTCAGGCTGGTTCTCGAAAAGAGCCTTCGTCAGATTGTAGACGACATCGTCTTTGATGTCCGCATTCACGATGAGCACCGCGTTCACTGCAACCGTGCTGACATCCTCGGACTGCCCTTTGTAAGTGTTGGCAGGAATCTTCGCCGGAGCGAGAAAAGGATACTTCTCCATGAGCTTTTTGATCATGTCTTCGCTAATGTTCAGGATACGGATATCGTGCTGGCTGCTGATATCCATGATAGCTGCATTGGGGATGCCGGCCGTCACCAGGAATGCGTCGATGTGCTTGTCCTTGAACTGTTCACCGCTTTCAGAAAAGGAGAGGTACTGTGCGCTCACGGCGTCCTTCGGCAGCCCATAAACGTCCATCAGCTGGCGGAAGTTGGCCTCGGTTCCGCTGCCCGGCGCACCGACTCCCACCTTCATTCCCTTCAGATCCGCAAAAGTCTTTGCGGGCCCATCAGCACGCACCACCACCTGGATGATCTCGGGATAGAGCACAGCGATAGCCTTCATGGCCGTGAGCGGTTCTTTAAAGGTTTCCTTGGCGTTGAAGGCGAAATCGAGGGTATCGCTCTGAACCAGGGCAAGCTCGGCTTCCTTCTTGTTCACCAGTCGGACGTTCTCCCCCGAAGCTCCCGTACTCTGAGCCGTAACGTTCATGCCGGGGATTTTGGTATTCCATATCTTGGCCAAGGACCCGCCAAAGGGATAGTAAGTCCCTGCTGTGCCCCCGGTGGCCAGAATCAACTGCTCTTCGGCGGCTTGTGCCAGACCGAAGGCAGACACGAGGGCAAACATGACGGCAAATACGACTCTTAGCTTTTTCATACTGTGAACCTCCCAGGACGTTAAAGATTCTCCCATTTCAACCAATTTAACGAATCATCTCTCTATTGGAATTTAATAGAGGAACTGGAAAGGGGTGTCAACCCGGCAATTCCCAATCCGGCTGCGATGTTCCAGCAAAGTAGCTCGATGAGTGGTGGGAATTCAAATCGGATGGTCCATCGGCATGGAGCTTCCAATCAAGTTGATAACGAACTCGGATCGTCAGCCATCTTCTTCCTCCATCTGTGCCTTTTTTAAGGTGTCTTCCCGAGCGAGCTCGTCGGTTATGGCTGCCGCCGCCGCGGCTGAGAGCAGAGTGCCGGCATCGGATGCCTCCGCTGTGGGTTGGCTCTGCAGGGCACGCTCTGATTTTGCTGAGGGAGCGTCTGCCGGGAGGCGCACGATGACGTGGCGATGAGCAAATTCCAAACCCTTCTCATCGAACAGTTCCTGCAAGCGCTTGAGGACCTGACGCTGAATGAGAAAATTTTGGCCGGGTTTGGATTTGAATTTCAGTCGCATGATCATGGCCGAATCATCGAACATCTTGACCCCCATGGATTTGATGGGGCTCAGGAGGTAGGGCGCCAGTTCTTCGTCCTGAGAGACTTCTTTATCGATCTTCTTGATGATTTTCCGCACCTTGTCAATGTCCGTGTCGAAAGGGACGCGAAAATCCAGTTTGCTGACAAAATAATCCCGTGAGTAATTGGTCACCGTACCGAGCTGGCTGAAAGGAATGGTGAGAACCATGCCCCGTGAGTGGCGCAGCCTCAGCGAACGGACGGAAATCCCTTCCACCGTCCCCTTGATCTTTCCCGCCTCGATATAATCGCCGATGCGAAAGGCGTCGTCGATGAGGAAAAACATTCCCGAAACAATGTCTTTGATGAGGCTTTGCGTCCCAAGGCCCACAGCGAGGCCGAGGATGCCGGCGCCCGCCAGAATGGGCTTGGTATCGATGCCGAGGGCCGAAAGAACGATCAGACCGACGATGGCCAGGAGCACGATCAGGATGACTTTTCTAAAGATTTGAAGGAGGGTGGCGATGCGACTGCCGCCTTCGCCTCCGGCCTCAGCGTCGTTATCCGCCGCACTCACCACACCCTCCTTTTCCATGCGGCGCTGGATGGCTCCTTCGATCAGACGCCATCCCACGTAGGACAATGAAACCACAAGGAGAATCTTCAATGCTGCCGCCGCCATTTCCGTCTCCAGGCTCATGTCGAACCCCCACAAGCGCAGAAGCCAGAAGAGAAGAATTCCAGCAATGGACAGGCTCAAACATCGCCGAAGGATGGGCACAAAACGATGCACGTCCAGGGAACTGGGACAAACTGTCGCTTCGGGTTGTTCGGCTGCCTCCAGGGTGTTCCGGAGCTCAAGGGCATCCGCTTTCCCCTGGGGCAATTCGGGAGCTCGAATGAGTCCAAAAATTCCGCTGAGCAGTTTTTGCCCCAGAGAATCCAGTACGATATAGCAGGGAAGGCTCAATAGCAGCGCAAGCATAGGGATGACCAGATCATCCTGCTCCACTAGCAGCCAAAAGACCCAGAAGATCCAGATAAGGATTAGATAGGGTACAGCGAGCAAGTGCCAGTAGGAAGACATCTGTGAGCGCAAAAAATTCAATCCGGGGGCTGCCCCTGGATTTTCCCGGCAGATGAACCGCCTGATGGCTGATCGGTTATTGAGCAGCAGGTAGATGACGATGCTCAGCAAAAGTAGTCCGTTGATGGCATCCGTCACGACCACCATTTCTTCGCTGACCTGCAGCAGTTCCAGAACCAGACTAATGAACAGTCCCGCCCCAGTGATTGCAGAAATTGTGACCAGCCATCGGTAAATGCTGGATGCCGCGGCGTCGTCAAGGGGAATGCAGCGAAGGACCGAAGCCTGTGGCGCCAGGACAAAGCGAGCGAGCAACATGATCCCACGCACGACCAGCGCCAGGGTGAGAAAGGCAAAAAGGACCAAGCGTGAAAAGATATCATGGTTAAAAAACAGAAAAAACAATGTCAGAGTGGTGAGAGTGAAAACACCTATGCCAAGGATGTCAGTGAGGGCGTAAAGAGACAGCCACTTGATCTTCACGGTCCAAGCCACCGGCATCGAGATCACCAGTTGTTTGCGGATGCCACGCATCGCGCGATCGAACAGCCATTCCGCCCCCAAACCACCAAAGACCAGCACACAGATTGCTGCAAACAAGGGGAAAGTATTGCCTCTTCTCTCCCCATCCTGGAGGTTGGCAAAGGTCTTGGGGAGCAGGGTGGGTACGGCAGTCACTCCAGCTCGGAGGTCATTCAGACGGGAATGGAAGGCACTGGTATTTTCCTCGACCATGTGGACAATCCTGGCAAAGCCATCGGGTTGCTCCTTCTGTTTTTTCTCTGTGCTCACCCTGGATGACTTTCTCAGTTCTTCAAGCAGGAGGCGCCTGACCTGGTCGTCATTCAAACCCGCAACAATGGCGTTGATCTGCTCCTGGCTGGGATTCTCGGGAAGATGAACCACCTGTTGGTCGGAATTCGCTCCGGAACCGGAATCATGACTGGTCGACGAAGACAGGTAATTCTTGGGGTCTTTGGCCTGAGCAGAGCTGAAGGGAAAGAGGGCACTACCAACAAAAATCATTGAAAGAAAGATGATGCAGAGCCTCGGTGTAATCACGGGAAATCCTATGCTGTGGTGCTTGCAGGAACGATTTTCCCATTCCCAACGGCTTCCCCCATGAAGGAGGGACACTGACTTTCTCATGATTGTTAACCCCTTCCATAGTTGCACCAATTCTCCATTCACCCCTTTTTTTGAGCTGCGCAGGAAGGTCCGGTCACTGTTGAATTTGATATTTGCTCAGACTTTCTTTCAATTCTTCAGAAACTTCCACTGATTTATTTTGTGCATAATCAAAACATACTTGAACAGATTCTCCTTTTGCATACACAATTGACTCATCCGATGAGTCTATCAGTTGGTAGCATAACTCAAAACTCTTCCTTCCGATTTCCTTCACCCACATTTGAAGCGATAAACGAGTGTCCAGTTTAACGGGTTTGAGATAATCGCAGCTTATATGAGCCAATATAAATGCAAAATCGAAAGGATCTGACACTTTTGAAAAGTTAAAAAAGAAATATTTTCTTCCTTCTTCAAAATAAGTAAAAAATACTGAATTGTTGACATGTCCCATTGCATCCAGATCTCGAAATCTGACATCGATTTGAATCGTAAAAATATCGCCCATCATTTTTTCCTTGAAATCATGCATCAGCCCCAGAGCAGGTCTTTGGGCTTTTGCGGTTATCTGAGACGCTGTCTAAAAATTCGTTTACTCGTCATTCCGGCAGTCTTTCAGCCGGAATCCACCCCAGCGAAAAACCTGGATTCCGGCTTAAGAACCGCCGGAATGACGAAACAAGGTGCATGCTCAGAGTGATTGACTCATTTTTTAGACGGCCTCTAAGACGCTGTCTAAATCTCGGTGCTGAATCAAAGGCTTCTTGCCCGCTCCTGGAGCGCGATGTCCTCCGGGTCCGTTGCCTCGATAACGATGCCGTGAGGAAGAGGCTTTCCATTATGATCCACGTGAACGAAACTGATGAAACCGTCGAGCAGAAAATCATCGTCGCTGTTATCCAATACCTTTATGTAAGCGACAAGGCGCGATCTCCCGGATAAAACGATCTTACTCTCAAATCGCACCACACAGCCGTTACCGACGGGCTTTTTGAACAGCATACCGTGGATATTCGCGCAAACGATGTTTTCAGGTTTCGTCCAGAAAGCTGCAGCGATGAAACCCGATTCGACGAACCACATGGCCGTCTTCCCCGCGAACAGTGTTCCATGATGGTTCAAATCGTCACCTTTTACAAGATGGCTTGTGATGTGTGCCCGCAGCTTCATTCTTCTTCTCCTTTTATCATCGAGTTTCCGACGATCACCTGGCTGCCCTTTCGGTGCGGCTCTGCCGGCGTTACCCTGGGCATTTCCCTTTATGAAAAAGGCTCTGCCTCTGCACGTTTCCCGATTTGTACAGGACTCGAGGCAATATTCATGCACCTGATGGGCCGGCACGTCAAGCACTGACAACGATCAGGAGAAAAGCTGCACGCTCCCACGAACGATTGACAATACACTGATGTCGGAGCATAAAATTCAGACACTCAATCGGTATCTACACCTGGACCTCTCCGAGAGCTATCATCATTGTTGACGCAGTATGAGTGATCAGCCGGTGTATCTTCCCCGGCATCCTGACAGAACAGAATCCTCTGCCGAGGGGGACAGGAGGTACGAATGCCTCACGGTGAAATCCCGGAAAAGCCCTCCCCCTGTCCGACCGGCGATGAAGGGAGATCAAGATTGAAGGATAAGACCATCGTAATCGATAAGCGGTTCAAGGGACCTCCGAAATCCGGCAACGGAGGTTACGTTTGTGGGCTTCTTTCGCGGTTCTTGGATGCCCCCGCTGTCACCGTACGACTTCTACGCCCCCCACCGCTCGATACTGAACTGGAGGTCCGAGAAACAGAAGAGGGTGTCGTTCTCCTCGATGGAGATGTCGTTGTCGCCAGGGCACGACCTTCAGAGCTCGTGCTCGAGCCACCTGTGTGCCCGACCTACGAAGAGGCGGAGGCGGCATCGCGCCGATACCGGGGCTTCACGTCGCACTGGTTCCCCTGCTGCTTTGTATGCGGCCCGGACCGTGACGATGGTCTGCATGTATTTCCGGGACCCATCGAAGGAGGCGAGCGGGTTGCCTGCCCCTGGATTCCCCGTGCTTCCGTCGCCTCAGCAGGCGGTTCCGTATCGACCGAGTTCCTGTGGGCGGTACTCGATTGCCCGGGATCCTTCACCTTTCCCCAGCCCGCAGGTGAGGCGATTGTCCTCGGAGAATTGCAGGCGGAAGTTTTTGGAGATGTGTCCATAGGTGAACGCTGCATCCTGGTGGCATGGCAGATTGCCGTTGAGGGTCGAAAACACCACACTGCCACAGCCCTCTTCGGCGAGTCCGGAACATGTCGCGCTCTCGGTCTTGCAACTTTCTTGACGGTTCCTGAACAGGCGTGGAGGCCATCCTGAAATAGCTGCCACATTACTGCTACTGCGGCTGTGGAGATTTCCTCTGGCCTTTTTTATGGGAAGCAAAGAATCTTGTAAATGCGACGAGTCCAAAGAATAATTCTTTTTTTGTGCGCAGCGTGGCTGGCGGCAGGCGTGTCGGCATATGCCTCGGATGTCAAAAATGCCCTGCCTAAGCGGGTTTTGGTGATTTCTTTTTTCGATGCGGGTATACCATGGGCGAATCGTGTCGTGGAAAGCCTGCGCAGGAACCTTGACTCAGAATCGCCCTATCCCATCGACCTGCACATCGAGTTCGCGGATCTTGCATACTACACTGACGAAGCTTACCGCCAAAAGCTGATCGAATTGTATCGCTACAAATATCCTCATTCCCAATTGGACCTTGTCATCGGCATAGGGGATGAAGAAGCTGACTTTTTGATCGCTTACGCCGAAGATCTGTTCGGGACAATACCGATGGTCGTCGTCTCGGCCGACCCGAAAGCATTGAAGCGGGAGTCCTTGAAGTCCCACATGACGTCTCTTGTTTGGGAGGCCGATATCCAGGGCAACATACAGTCAAATACCTCCGGCAAAGCCGGAGGCTTGTAAAACCATGGACCGCTCAAAGCGGTTGTAAACCTTTGGCCACCTTACAAGGTCAATGCTGTTGACTTAACGTCACCCCGGTGAGAACCGACGTCCAGAAAGTCTTTATTTTTTTGGTTTCCGGCTTTCGCCGGAATGACGAAAGTTGGTTAAGTCAACAACATTGCCTTACAAGGTGGCGACTACTCAAACATATTCAGTTGATCGAGTCGGCGATCCTCGGTTTCCTGCTTTTTGATGTACTCACGGATCATCTGCTCGTCCCTTCCAACCGTGGACACAAAGTAGCCCCTGGCCCAAAAGCTCTGGCCAGTAAAATTTTTCTTCCTCCCGAGGAAGGTTCTCGCGATGTGGATGGCGCTCTTTCCTTTGATGTAGCCAACCACCTGTGCAACTCCATACTTGGGTGGGATCGAGATGAGCATGTGAACATGGTCCGGCATGAGGTGACCTTCTTCGATCATACTCTCTTTCTGTCTGGCCAGTTCTCTGAAGACTTGGCCCAAATGCTTACGGAGTTGCTCGTAGAGACTCTTCCTGCGGTACTTCGGGATCCAGACCACATGGTACTTGCACTCCCATACCGTGTGGCTTAAGCTTTGAGTTCCTTCCATGCGAAAGCCTTTCCTTTTGCAAACTTTGAGCGGTTCACAAGAGGGAGGCTTTCGCATACTCCCGCAAATGTCAAACTCTGGGAGTCCCCCGGCAAAGCCGTGGGTTTACCCAAGGGCAATTACAGCGGGACGGGTGGAGTGTCGGTCTCTTCATTGTTCCGCAAGCTCATCTTTGCCGTCTATTTCGGGGAAAGAGATATCTTTTTCACCACTCAGACGAAATCCGGGAGCCGTATGCAGTTTCGCCGCAATATCGTTGAGAGGATCAAGACACTGGCGCCTTTTTTCGTGTTGGATAAGGACCCGTATGTCGTGGCCACCCCCGAAAGGCTCTACTGGATCCAGGACGCCTACACCGTATCCAACCGTTATCCTTACGCTCAGCCTTACAGCAACGGCATCAACTACATCCGCAACTCGGTCAAAATTGTCGTGGACGCCTACAACGGATCGGTGGATTTTTACCTGTCGGACCCCCGCGATCCCATCATCAGGGCCTACAACCGCATGTACCCTGGGCTCATCAAAGGATTGGAGAGCATGCCGGCCGATCTCAAGGCGCACATCCGCTACCCCAAGGATCTGTTCGATATCCAGATGAATCTTTACACCAAGTATCACCAGACGGACCCTGACACTTTTTACAAGCAGGAAGATATTTGGGAGTTCCCCACCATAAGCGCCAATGGTCAGACCAGCAGGATGGAGTCCATCTACTCGACTCTCAGTATCCTCGACAATGACAAGGAAGAGTTCTTACTGTTTGCGCCCATGACACCGAAAGCCCGCACCAATCTGCGCTCCCTGGTGGTGGCGGGTTGCGACGGCCCCAACTACGGAAAGGTTGTGGTGTTCAGTTTTCCTCGGGGCACTTTGGTGTTTGGCCCCCAGCAGGTGGACTCCTTCATCAACCAGGACACCCGCATCGCCCAGAACCTCACCCTGTGGAGCCAAACGGGCTCGCGGGTGAGCCGGGGCAAGATGATCATCCAGCCCATCGGGGAGGCCATCGCCTACGTGCAACCGGTCTACATGCAGGCAACCGATAACGCCAGCATACCTCAGCTCAAGCGCATCATCCTCTCCAAAGGGGAAAACCCTGTAATGGAACCTTCCCTGCAACTGGGGATCGAAGCCCTGAACACCCGCATGCAGGGAACGGCAAAGCAGCCCTGAAGATCGGAGCATGGGAAGGTGTCAAAAATCCTTATGAGGATTTTCCAGGGGGAGGCTCGCCACACGAGAGCTGCTGCGGGAGGGTGCCACAGAGATGGCCATTGAGCGGCGCACGTGGAATTGCTGCGGTACTTTGCTTCGAATCGCTTCCATCGTCGGGGCGCTCGCTTCGGTGGGACTGTTGATCTGGGTGCTGATGCAGCATTGGCAGACTTTTATGGCTTGGAAGGGCGAAGCCGGATTCTGGCCTTTTTTTGCGGGTGTCGCCGTGCTGCCGCTGCTTGGCATTCCCATCACCCCGCTGTTGGTCCTGGCAGGGGTTACATTTGAGCTGCTGCCGTCACTCGCGGGCTGTGCCCTTGCCTTCGCCGTTCGAGCTCTTGCACTACCGCTCCATACTTTTCATGAATGACTTTTCGGTCAAACTCCCAGAATGCGTTGAGCATGCTCTGGTCTTCTTCCATAGAGAGGTAGGCCATATAGGCAGGGAAGAAAACTTTGTCCTCCTTTTCGATATGCTTTGGGTAGAAGGAGACCAACGTTCCCAAACTGGCCGCTAGGGCTGTCAGGGCCGCTCTGTCGCCATTTCGATATCGGGCGTTGGCCTCGACCAGTTCTCTCGTCGTTTCTCGACCCAAGACGTGCTCCTGGATCAGTTCGTCCATAAGCATTCGGTCTTGAGCGGACAAATCCCTGGTCCCGAGGATCTTGAAGAGAATGTCCTCTTCCTTGCCGTGGTGGGTACGGTCCGCGTAAATGTGGATGAAATCCACTGCCGCATCGATGAAGAACGGGTCCACCTCATGGTTTGTTTCGATACGCTTTTGTGTTTGAGCAAGCAGTGCGATCATCCGCTCGATCAGTCGATGCTCAATCATCAATGGGCCGCGTGACTGCATTCATTGTCCTCCCGGATTTTTCAGTATCACCAAAGAGAAAGCAAGCCAAAGGTGCCGAAATGACACCGGATATTGATCACTACCGAATTTTCCTAAATGTCCCGGGCACTGAGTCCTGTTGAGCATTATGGGGCTTCGGGCAAATCAGTACCTTTGAGATTGCAGGAAAAGTTATCGATATGGCAGGATCGCCTGTTGTTTGGGGCCACTTGAATAACAGGGAAAGATTCCGACCATGTCCGCGTCAACACTCTACCATGCTTTCAGGATAAGATACATTGACTATGTGTCCTCCAGCAGGGAGACACCACCTTCAAAGGTCCGGTTGGCTGCCCTGTGGGGTGTGGCTACAGGAGGGCTATTTCAATGGTCATAAACACCGGAAGGTTTTTATCAGGAATCTCCTGATTGACAACATAATGACACAGGTACATAAAGTTAACCACTCGATCCGTACCGTACATCCTGGCCTCTCCGGAAGGTAGAAATGATTATCGTACCGCGGCTACGCATCGCCCCGCTGTGGCTACGCGTAATCTTATTGATGGCGTCGGCAGCGCTCCTCATTGGGCTCGTTGGCCTTGGGACTGCAGCGATTGGCGGACGATTCGAGCTGACAGAGAACGGGCGCCAACTGGTGGTACCGCTAGCCCTTTCCCTGCTGGGCCTTTTGTCTTGGGTGCTTGCGCTTCCGAGGCTTGGCCTGAAAACAGGCAGGGTGGTTGCGTCGAAAGCGGTAAACGGCCTTATTGCCTTGTGCGGCTCGCTCTTCGCCATGTTCGCCTGCGAAGAGCTTGTCACTGCGTTTGATGATGCCGGGCTCGTTGCTCTCCTCGATGTGCCACTCATGCTGGTGGCAGTGTTATCGATAGTGCTCGGTGCCTGGTGCGCAGTTGCAGGTACCGGAAACCTACTCAGATCGAATCATGGCGTTCCACGCTAGGGCTCCGTCAGATTAGTTATGCCGGGCAAGACAACCCGCCCCTGCTCCCCTCGAAGGCGGAATCGCACTGCCCCTGAATAGGATGAAAACTTCTGCCGAACTGTACTGAATGAAAGCCTCTGTCCTTTTGTGCTCGGGGAATGTCGACGGGCTGGGAGAGATTGTAGTCAAAATGGATATCGATCCATCCGTTCAACCCGATCAGCAAAGAAAAGCGTATGGCGGTTACGGTAGTGAGACATTGAAACGTCAAGGATGTTCCTTATTTTGTATTCATGGTGTCTCGACAAGATCAACGAATGGACGGTATGATCAACACCAGGCAACGCTGATGGTTTCTCAAGCCTTGATGAGGCACTCGAGGACGCAATTACGGCGAAAATGCTCGATTTATGTTTCCCATTCACAGGGAGGATGATCATGCGTCGCAAATTTTGTATTTTGGTCTCAGTTGCTGTTGTTCTATATGCCCTGGCGACCGCAAGTTACGCTCAAGAGCCTGAGAGCTCTACTGTCCAACCCAAGTACTACGGCAGCATTCCCTACCTCAGTGGTGGTGTTGGATTGGACCAGAGGGAAGCCTTGAACGAGGTAAGTAAAGACTACAATTTGAAGTTGAGCTTCGCGCTGGTCTCAGGTGAATACCTCAGTGACATTGCTGTAGAAATCAGGGATTCAGCGGGTCGCGTTGCATTGGAGGCCGTTTCGGAAGGTCCGTGGTTTTTTTGCAGGCTTCCCCCTGGGCGTTACAAAGTGGTTGTCAAATACAATGAGAAGATACAGGAGAGAGCTGTGCAAGCAGTCGGGAAGGGACAGACTGTGCTAAACTTTTACTGGCAGGAGTGATCAGGGACGGGGAGTTGAGGCTGTTGACAGCCTCAAGCCCTTTACCCCATATAAATGACTATGCAGAATTTCAAATGTGCAGCAATTCCAGACAGGTCCGGCGTTGATGTTCTGGCAGAGAATATTGAGCCTGACTACATCCTCTTCTCTTTATTCCTGCTCCGGAAAGTATCGAAGACCATAACTGCCCACGAAAAAGAAATTGATAGAATCAAACTGGGGCGTCCAAAAAGGGGCAAAATCGCCTGAATTTCTTGCCCGGTTCTTGGCCCTCCTGATCCCGGAGGGATCACAGCCATTAGCCGGTGGTTGAGCCAGCAAAGGCGATACCACCGGTAGGCTGGTAGCATGATCATGCACCCTGAAGGGGTCCCAGCAAGGGCATTCTGCGACCCCTCCAGGGTCGTTTCCTTCTTTTTCATTCTTAACCGGGGGTATCGGCCTTAAGGCCTCACCCCCCGCTAATAGCTGTGAGCCCTCCGGGCTCTGGAGGGTGAAAAAACCGGCAACAATCGAGATTCAATTTGGACGCCCTAGAATCAAACTTTTGTGACAGGGCAATCCCTCAAATCCTAGCACCTCCGCAGAGCTGAGATCTGGACGACTCGTTTTCTTTGTAGGAGCGGCTTCCAGCCGCGACTTATTTTTGTCGCGGCTGGAAGCCGCTCCTACAAAAGCCCGGTTGCTACTCATCAACATTACAGTGGAAGCATGTGCATGAAATGCATCACTCCCATTGTCCGGTCCGATGGATTGCCTCTTGCCTCATGTCAACGTCTGTTTCGTGCGATTGTCCTGACTTTTGCGATTGACACTATAGAGATGTCAATCTATCTTATTAGAGAATTTCAATTTCCCCCTCTAACGTAACTTATTCGCCCATTCCATAAGCGTAGATCTATCTGTTCCCAAGTTGTCTCTTTGCCGGAGCGAGCAAAATGATAGCGACAGGTGCACAGACAAGCCGATCGCAACAATCTTTTGCAGGAAAAGCAGATCTCAAATGCCACGGCAGGAGGTTCTGCCGGGGGCCACCCACGCGCCAAACCTCATGAATCCACTTCATTAGCCTTTATCATCATGGCATCACAGTCGATGCACAGAGCAGGTCTATTACTGCTGGGTCAAACCGTTCATCTATTTTCATGACAATCGCCGCCCAGGGAAGATGGCAGAACCGGAAATCAACGCATTCCTCATACAGGTGGCGGTGAAAAAGAAGGGCGGCGCTTCGACTCAAAACCAGGCCCTTTCGGCATTGTTGTTCCTACACCGGCACCGTATCGGATTCAAAAACAGAAATCTTTCTAAGCAGATAAAGGCAACGAGGAATCTGCACCCCAGGGCGACGTAACGAAGAGAGCCATTTGCAAAAGGTACGCAACCAGACCAGCAAAGAATAAAGGAGAAGCATGATGAAAGTAGCTCGCGGGCGTACGTATTTTATTGCGATCCTTGCTCTGCTCTGGACAGTTGGGATCCCCATAACGGGTATGTGCGGAGAGACGACTCACGTGCCCACGTCATCGGTTTCAAAGACTGGAAGCTTTACGGATGCAATCGTCGAGTCGCTGACAGGCGATGTCTACGCCGATCCCTCGCGGTGGCGGGAGATGCCCTTGAGTACCTTTTTCTGCGAGGGATGGAATGAGGCGTGGGTAAGTCCGCCGCCAGGGGAAGGGGGGGGCACCGCGGCAGGGCTGGCTCAATGCCTATGACGGCGTGTTCTACCGGCTGGGGATTGCAACCTAGGGCTATGCGAGTGATTACCTGGAGAATGGCCACCAGAACACAGGTCTCCTCCAGTTTTACCTGCCTTTCAATCGGCGGTTCGAGTTTCGCATGGATATCCCTTTTGTGGCTTCAAACCGGGGAGTGAATGGCAACAGCTACGAGACCGAGTTTGGAGACTTTGTCATTGCACCTCGTTTCCTTCTTTCTGAAACACAGGACGTGACGCAGTCGTTGACCATAAACTTCCGCACGCCGACCGGCGATACTTACAATGTGAACGGGGTGGCAGCCATAACACCCACGTACGAGTTCTGGGCCAACTGGTGGAAAGGCCTCGTGCTTCGTGGAGGCGTAGGATTATTCGCTCCCCACGGTGGCCAAAGCCTCAACGAGGTCGGTGCTCGCACAGCCTTCACAGCCAACTTTGCCGCAGGCTATTATTTGACGCCCCACGACTTTACGCCGATCGGTGATCTTGTCTTGTACCTATCCACCAACCTGAATCAAACGATAGACAACCGAGGTCCGAGTAGATTCCTTTTAACCCTCACACCCGGCTTCCGTACACATCTGGGCCGCAACTGGTATCTGCTGGGCGCCGTAGAGGTCCCAACAACAAATCCCGAACCATTTGATTACCAAGTGCTTACCGGGTTGATGAAGGTCTTTTAGTCAGGCCCCTGCAGTGCCTTCACATGGAGCTCCAGGCGAACAAATTGTCATAGGAGGCAATAACATGCAAGAATCCATCCTGGTGCAACGCGCTTACACCGCTGTTGTGGAGCAATTTGTCAAGACCGGGCGGGCGCCGCACTATACTGAACTTGCGGCAATCCTGGGCGTGCAACCCGAAGAGGCCAGGCAGGTGCAGCATAAGGCAGCTGAATCCTCGGTTGCATGCTGGTTTGTTAAAGACACAGATTACATCGAGTCCTGGGCACCGTTTTCTAATGTGCCGACCAATTACCGGGTGACGATAAATGGGGAACGAAAATGGTATGGACAATGAGGAATCGAAGTGCTGGCCGTGCGCTGGCTCTTCCCCGGCACCGAGATCCGAATCGACGCCAATTGCCTGGACTGTGGGCAACCCATCCATGTCCGTATGCGTGACGAGGAGATCCTCGAAGTTCATCCGAACACGACGGTGGGACACATGAATATTCCGTTGGCCAAGGCACTGACTGGAGAAGTGCCCTGGGGCAGGGCTTGAGCCCGCATGAACCTCTTCCGGTCGGAAGAGCACGTCAAAAATTGGCCGCTTTATGATTCCGTCTCAGCTGAGTCGATCATGCCGTTATCTGACTGGGCAATCGTGTTCAGCGGCCCCCTGATGAAAAAACGCCTGGAGCCGGACTATCTTTCCCATGTGAATGAATACGCAGGCGAATTGATTTTATCCTTAAAAAGGCTGGGCAAGGTGGGTCCCTTCTGGACCCCTGAATAGCATTTGCGGGATGGGTGAAGCTGTTTTGTCCGCATGCAGCATAAGGTCCGCTGAAGAATATTTGGAGGTTTGTTGCTTTTGTGGAGAATGGCTTCGACCTTCACACCTCTCTTGGCGGCAAAAGATTGAGCGAGAGCCATCAAGGATTTCAGGGCATCGGTCCGGTCACGGAGGAAAAGATTGAAGCGATTGAAGCGAGCGGGAGGCTTTCAGGCGACGAAAAGAAGTTTTTGAATGAAATGTCCATCAACCTTCGTTACCTGAGAACTATCGAATTGCCGCCTGCAGCTCTTATGGCCAGGCAGTCGTATAAAACCCGGTCCTCCTGGTAGGTTGTCGCTCCCCGCTTAAGAATGCGCCATCCTCCGTTTTGAAACATCCCATCGGTTGCGAGCCCATCGACCAAGCCGTGAGCGGAATCAAGATATTCCACGAGGTGACGATCCTGGGCAAGAACGATGTGCTCGATGCCCGGACCTGTGACGATGGTTACTGGTTCGACGACAAGGTTTGCCAGATCGTACGCCGGTATAGCAGCGGCTGCTTGCCTTGCCTGCAACTGGATCATCCTTGCACGCAAGTCAGGAACAGCCATTTCCTTGCTGGAAGTCATCAAATCGAGCAGGTGCTCACGGACCTCGTTGAGCTCATTGGCGAGACTCAGCTTTTGAGGCTCGGGATAAGCCTTCAGGGTTTTGGCCACCATGGAGACTTCTCGGAGGAAATGGTTCCGCTGGTTTTCGGGCACCAGATACATGGCAATAATTGATACCGAAATCCCATCGGAAGCGCCATAATCGATACCTTTAGGACTCCAGCCCACAACGCAGAGGAGGTCTTCCTCAAAGGGGACCCGCGCATGAGGGCAGGCCCATCCTCGTCCAAGCGTTGAATTAGCTGTGCGCTCTCTCGCCAAGACCAGCCCCACGACATCGGTTCCTGCAGGAAGAGAGGGGTTCGCCTCCATAATATGGGCAAGGAACTGTAAAGCGGCTTCCTTGTTGTTATCGGGCAGCTCAATGAGCCTGCCTTCCTGCAGTGCATCGAGCAACGCGTCCATGATCAACTACCTCCGTAGCGATTGAAAAACCAAGTCTTCACGATATGCGTGAGCGTCGCGTATAAAAAGAGGAACGCCGCGATCCATGCCCAGTAAATGAGGGGTAGTGGAACCATGCCGAGCGCTCCGGCAAAAGGTGAATAGGGAAGCCACGCACCGATCGCCATGATGGTCAGGGTAGTCAGCGTCATCGGCAGTGATGCGCTGCTTCTGAAAAAGGGTATTTTCCTGGTCCGGATGATGTGGACGATGAGCGTCTGGGTCAGGAGCGATTCCACAAACCATCCTGTCTGGAACAGGCTCGCGAGCTCGCCTTTCTGAGCGGCCCCCATCGATGGATCGTTGAAACCGCTGCAGTGGAAAAAGAACCACATCAATCCAAAAGTCGCGTAGTCAAAGATGGAACTTACCGGTCCGATGAAAACCATGAATCGCTTGATGTTCCCAATATGCCATTTGAGCGGCTTTGCGATCTGTTCCTGATCCACGTTGTCGGCAGGAATTCCCGTCTGGGAGAAGTCGTAGAGAAGGTTGTTTGTCAAGACCTGTACGGGAAGCATCGGCAAAAAAGGCAGGAGATAGCTTGCGCCGACCACGCTGAACATGTTTCCAAAGTTCGAGCTGGCTCCCATGCGGATGTACTTGACGATGTTTGCAAAGACCTTTCTTCCCTCAATGATTCCCTCTTCCAGGACGAGGAGGCTCTTCTCAAGGAGCACGATGTCCGCGGCCTCCTTGGCTACGTCAACGCCCGAATCCACGGAAATGCCCACATCAGCAGATTTGAGAGCAGGCGCATCGTTGATGCCGTCTCCCATGAATCCCACTACATGGCCATTGCTTCTCAACTCTCGAACGATCTGCTCCTTTTGGGCCGGAGTGACTTTGACGAAAACATCCGCCTCCCTTACGATCTGGGAAAACCGGTCCTTCGAGAGTTCCGAGAGGTCTGCACCTGTGACCATCCTGTCCACTATAAGGCCCACATCCCGGCAGACCTTGCCGGTGACCAAACCATTGTCGCCGGTGAGCACCTTGACCTCGACTCCTGTTTCCTTGAGAAGCTTAACCGCCTCGGCGGCCGAATCCTTCGGGGGATCGAAGAACAGGATGTAGCCCAGCAGGATCAGATCACTCTCGTCGGTTACCGTGTAGGTGGTCCGTTCTCGTGGGAACTCGCGATAGGCGATGCCCAGAACCCGGTAGCCGTCCTTGTTGAGTTCCTCCACGTCCTCGAAAAGATCCTCCCGAATCATGTCGATCAGCGGATAGACTTCGTCGCCATTCTGATACTGGCCGCAAATAGCATAGATCTCTTCGACCGCTCCCTTACAGATGAGAACGTGATCGCCCTCGTAATCGACCACGACCGACATGCGGCGGCGCTGAAAGTCAAAGGGCAGCTCGTCTACGAGGGTACAGTTCTCTTCCACATTCAGATCGGTGTGCTCGAGTATCGCGCGGTCGATCAGATTGCGCATTCCAGTCTGGTAATAGCTGTTGAGATACGCATAGTTCAGAACGTCCTCGCTTTCGTGCCCGACGATATCCATATGTCGCTTGAGGATAACTCTATCCTGAGTGAGTGTCCCCGTCTTATCCGTGCAAAGGACGTCTATGGCCCCAAAGTTCTGTATGGCTGGCAGCCGCTTCACGATGACCTTCTTTTTGGCCATGGTGAGCGCCCCCTTGGCGAGGTTCACGGTCACGATCATTGGCAGCATTTCAGGTGTGAGGCCCACAGCTATCGACAAGGCGAACAAAAGAGCCTCCTCCCAGTTGCCTTTGGTCATGCCGACGATAGAAAACACCGCACAAACCATGACGACCATGAATCGGATCATGAGCCAGGTGAAGGATCGCACTCCTCTATCGAAACTGGTCTCCTCACGACGCTCGGTGAGGCGTTGCGAGATGGAGCCGAAAATGGTCCGCGTCCCGGTGTGCACCACGACCCCCCGAGCCGCGCCGCTGTTGACACTGCTTCCGAAAAAGCACGCATTCGGCAGTTCCAGCACGGTGGTGTGGCCCTGAGCTCCATTGGCAGTTTTCTCGACAGCCATGGACTCTCCGGAGAGCGCGGACTGGCTTACGAAGAAGTCTTTGGCGGAGAGAAGACGCAAGTCTGCCGGGACAATCGAGCCTGCATGCAATACGACAACATCGCCAGGCACAACCTCCGATATCTTGACCTCTACTTCTTTACCGTTTCGCAACACCAGTGTGCGCGACTGCACGCGTTTCCCAAGCGACTCGACGGCATTGGTGGAGCGTCGATCCAGGATATAAGAAAGTCCCACGCTCAGGAGCACCATGGCGGTCACGATAACGGCGGATTTAATTTCACCGATGCAACCAGAGACAATGGCAATGATCAGGAGTTGCAGAACCAGAGGGCTTTTGCATCGCTGAAAAATCTCACTCAAGAAGCTCCTGCGTCTGGTGTGTGCCAGCTCATTTGGACCGAACTCGCCGAGACGGCGCTCGCCCTCTTCTTGGCTCAAGCCTCGGAGACCGGTTTCAAGTGCACGAAGTGCGTCTTGGATTGGGATTGTACAGATATCGAGCAAGCGGCGCTCGAGCTCGCCTGCATCCTGTAATGCTCTCGGCTTGAGGGAATCAGAGACCGAACGTTTGGAAAACCTCTCCAGAAACTGCATGATCATCGCCCTTCCTCCCATTCGAAAAGGACAAAGTTAGCCGTCTAAACGAGGCGAATCTCAGCCGTCGAAGGGTTGCCATCTGCAGACATGGGACAGAAAAAAGGGCGGCTTCTATTGGGATGTTTCCAGGAAGAAGTCGGATCGCCTTACACCCTCCGCTGTCACCACCTATGAGTCGTGGAAGAAGCGAGCGGGTGAGCCGATAAGGGAGGAAAATGTAGACTATCGTATCACGGATGCCACTTCCACATGCTAGTGTTCGAATCGCCTCTACTGGGAGGCTGGTCTTCTTTGTCTTTCAATGTCTCTATTCCAAAAGGTTGGCTGATAGGCCAAAAGAGAAAATGAGAGGGTCCTTCCCCTCAGCCGTGTAGCGGAGAAAGTGTCTGAACGCCTAAACTTGAAGTCCGTCGGATGGCCTCAAACCAGACCCGGATATCCCACTCGTTCAAGCTTCAGCAGCAGCGCCGTGTACGGCGTTTGTCACCTGAGTCACCTTAGGCAAACCTCCAATCCGGGAGCGCCAGTTCTACCCTGGCCCACCGAGTCTTTGGATGCTTTTGGACAGTGGCCTGTATGTTACACGAGAGCCTCGCTCACCAAGGCTCGGTCTTCAAGTTTGCCTCGGAATACCCAGTATGGTGGGGCTACGATGCGCACGTCAGATTACTCTGTCCCCTGTCGGTGTCAAGGGAAAAAAATTCGGTCTTCATGGGTCACATTTCGACCTCATTCAGGCGGATCGTAGTTGCTGAAGAGGCCAAGCTCGAGCCCAAGCCTGTTGCATAATTGCATGGGCAAGATCTTCGAGGCTTGGCCTTCCAGTCAAACCGGTGTCACCAGAACCATGCCGTAAAAGCCATTCCACAATCCGCCTAACGTGACCTCGTCAAACAGCCGCGTGTAGTATGTTCTGGATTACTCTCCTCTGTATCGGATTCTGAGCGTGTTGAAAAAAATGATCCTCTGCTCCACCCATATTTCAATCCAGATCTGTGAGAATCTCGGAGATATGAGCCCCTGTAGGTCCTATTCTACTGACCCTTATTGACCCCAACATTCTTACGGTCCATCTCCTTCCAAGAAAGCAGCAAATCTCGCAAATCTGCATGAATGGGGATGTAGCGCGTTTGGGGCCCACCCTTCTGTGCGCTCACAATCCTTAATTCATCTGCAGAAAAATCCACATCGGCCCAGCAGATCCTGGTGACTTCTCCTCCAGGGCGAACGCCGCAGTACCAATGGATCCCGATTGCACGAATCAAATGATCCGGAGCATTTCTGAGAATGCGATCCACTTCCTCTTCTGTAGGTCGTGTGGGGATCTCCCCGTCTCGTGCTTTAGGGACGGTGTATTTCGAAAGGGGATTTCGTTGGATCAATGGCGGATCCTGTAATTCCGCCCAATTGAAAGCGGCCTTGAGGATTGTAATCTCCCTGATAACAGTCCCTCGCTTCTTCCCTTCAGTCAGGCGTTTCTGGATGTATTCGTTCAGCTGCTGCGTGGACAGAGTTTCAGCCTGAAGGCGCCCCAGAATGGGAAGAATGATCCTGTCCAACCGGTAAAAGTCGCTGTCGGCTGTACTTTCCCGAACCGGGTGCTGTACATGGTATTTCCGGCAAAGCTCTTCAATAGTGATGCCGCCATCAACCCAAAGCTTGCCGCGGCTCCTCTTTGTTTCCTCATCGAACCGCCTGCCCTGGTGCTCGGCGATGTCACCCCGCCCGAATTATTTGAACTTCTTCTTGCCTTCCTCATGGAAGGTGCAAAACCATCGGCCGTCTTTGTGCTGGTGGACGCTCATAGTCTATTACCCACTCACGCTACATGCCATGACTGGATCCAGTTCTTGTTCGAAAGGTTCCTCCATACGACACCTGTGGATCGCTCTGCCTGCTGGTCTCGCTAACTGCACAGCCGGCAAGCGTAAGGAGCAGAAACAAAATGATCAATTCTTTCATATCGAAACTCCGCTGGGGCTCCCTGCAAATATAGAGTCCAGATTATTTCCCATTGGATGCGTTCCGCATGTGGAAAGTCATAGCATACTCTACCAAATGGATGTCACTGGGCCCAAGGACTTGCTGTTCATTCTTCAGATAACTTTCAAGCTGATCCGGATTGATGACCCATACCTTCACAACTCTGCATTGCTTTTTTACAAACCAGCCGGGATAGAGAACGATGGGCCGGACATCAACGCTTTTGCCTGTTGAGTCGTGGACGAGCCCCCTGACCCAGCTTGCCTGAGCCTTGGCCTGAATTATTGGATCACGGTCCGGCTGGAAGCCGTTTATGCGAACGTGCTCTCCGTCATAGGTGATCTCGCATGATCCTCGCGACGGTTTGCTTATTGTCTTTGTCTCAACCGTGTAGACTCCCGTCGGACCAATGAGCAAATGGTCCACATTGAAGCCCTTCCCCACCATGTCATGCAATACACGATAGCCCTTTTCCCTCAATCGTTCAAGACTCTGTCCTACCGATCTTTCGCCATCTCTTGCCTGCTTCAGATTCCGGAGTTTTCTTTTGAATCCTACACCCCTCCAAATCCCATAGATCCAAAACGGGACTGCAATTAACGAATACAAGACCGGCTGTGGAGGTGAGTTGTGAAAATATCTCATCCATTCGAGGACGGCTAGGAACGTCATCATTCCCACATAGAGGGCGACATCAGTAAATTTCTCGAATATCTTGTCTATCTCTTCCTGGACTGACTGCCCTGGCAGTCTGAGCGGAGGGACCTTGAGCGGAGAACGTTTTTCGACTGTCTTTTTTTTAAGGCTGAGCATTCTCTTTCCTCATCTGATGATTTCGGTTCTGCTGGTGCACTCAAGTTGTCGGCAAACTTCGAATATTCTTGAGGTATTTTGAAACATCAAATGGAAAGGGAAGATTTCCAGTTTCGGTTTATGATGAGAAGAATATCGCTAAGGTGGGATATTAAACAGTGATCTTGGGATGATAATAAAACATTATCGCACTGGTTCACTTGCATTCGGCTAAATATCTGAAATAATCTTCCCGGGTAAGATTGGCTGTTCTCATGTTTGAAAGGATAATGTCAGGATCAATTTCGCTGTATGTGGGGATCACTACTGGACGTAAACAACCTTCCTTGATGTAGCACCTATGATCGCCTCTTTGCCTTTCAAATACGAAACCCGCCTTCAGGAAGATGCATTCCAACGTTTTCCAGTGAATTGGCGTTATCCGTGGTGACAATTTCTGCCCTCATCGAACTTTGAGAGTAGGTAGAGCGGAATGATTATGCTCTCAGGGGCAGAGCCGGTTTCGGTTTCTGCGTCTTGTGCTACGGCCTCAAACCCGCACTCTTTAAGCACCTGGTCAAGGGTGCCGCGATCGATGCAAGATTCCAGAAAGACATGAAGGGCCTCGGCAAGATTTCGCCTGGCTTCATCTTCAGTCGCTCCTTGGGAGGCGATATCCAGAACGGGACATGACGCGACAACCCATTTTTCTTTTTTCTTGAGCTGCAGAGGGAGCTCAAGGGTCATTTTTATTCTCGATCCCATTTCAACGCTCCATTGCATCCGTTATGGCAGATAGTTTTGCTCTCCAATCTATGCCCCAGATTTAATTTTACACTTTCCCATTTAATACTCGGTTTCGCATTGTAAATAAATGGGGAATGCGCCAGAAATGGCTAGATACCCTCCAGTTCGCAAAATGGCGCAGCAAAGCTGCTTGAACAGTAAAGGCGCTGCAAAGCCACGCCCAGAGGACGTGGCTTTGATCTGCCCCCTGAAAGGGGGCTGGAAGCGTGCCCCCAGCAGAGGAGGCACGCTGAATTGCCCCCATGCGTCTATTTTTCTGCTTCTTTCTCTTTACGCTCTTGGTGCTGAACATATTTTCCGATCATATCCGAATCCAGGCCAACGGTATACACACAATAACCTTGAGCCCATAAGTGATTCCCCCAATACGGTCTTTGTTTCAAATATGGGAACTTCTTGAATACGCGAATCGCTGTGCGCCCCTTAATCGTTCCCATCAGTGTCGACAAGCTGACTTCCGGAGGATTCATCACCAGCAGATGCACGTGATCGGGTTGAACATTCAACTCTATCACCTCAGGGCCTTTTTTTTCGTCCAGTACCTGGGAGCGAATTTGAAGAGCGCAGCCGTCAACCTCACCCAGAACATTCTGGCCGGGGTCCCGAGGCTTTCCATGGAAATGTCCTCGGCGGCGAAAGAGTGGACGGGAGCCATCAAGGATCTCAGGGCCTCGGTCACGGAGGAAAAGATTGAGGCGAGCGGCAGGCTTTCAGGCGACGAAAAGAGGTTTTTGAATGAAATGTTCCGGGAGGGATGGGGCCAGGGGCAGCTTATCTCGGAAGTGACCGGGAAGCTCGGCGGCTATCAAAAGCAGATGTGGGGAAAGGCCATCAAGATGATGGGACTCCCCATGGAAATGGCGGAGCGCTACAACCGCATGAGCCTCGCCTTGGCGGCTTACCGGGCGGCTAGGGGTGGGAGGGTGACCAACGAGAAGACGCTTTCAAGGATTGGCCTCAAACCCGGCAAGGAGATGAACCACGCCCAGGCGAAGGCCTTCGCCGAAGAGATCGTAAACGACGCCCATTTCATCTATGGGAAGGCCAACCGTCCCCAGGTGCTCCGGGGGACTGCTGCAGGAAAGCTCCTTTCGACCGCCTACACCTTCAGGTCCTTCACCCACAACCTTCTCTCCTTGTGGCGGTGGATGCTCCTCCACGGGGACAAGGAAGGCCGGAAGGCCTTCGCCTATTCCCTCATGGCCATGATGGCCCTGGGCGGGCTCGGGGCCGTGCCTCTATACAAGATGCTCGCGTCTCTCATCCGCCAGCTCTTCGGGAACGACATCCTGGAAACCGGCGTCCGATCGGCGTTGCCCGCTTTTGCGCGAGACATCGTGATGTACGGAACTCCGTCCGTGGTGGGAATCCATATCGGAGGGTCCATCGGTATGGAGCTCCCGGTCCTGGGGAGGATCCAGACGGACCAGAGCCTTTCCTCCCAGATCTCGGCAAGCATGGGGGACCTCATCGGCATCCCCTGGGCCATGCTCGAGCAGTTCACGGATGCAGTCGATGCCGTGCGGCGAGGGGATCTCTACCGGGCTGGAGAGGCCGTCGCCCCATCTGCTGTCAAGAATATCATGTCGGGATACCGGCTTTGGGCCGAGGGGCAGACGGCGGCCACCGGGCGTCCCATCAACATCCCCGGAGAAAAGGGGCCAAGAAAGATTTCAGGGATGGAGGCGGTTGCCAAGGGCGCCGGGTTTCAGCCGCTTTCGAGCGCGAAAGCCTACGACGTGTACTGGACCGTCGAAGACCTCAAGAACTTCAAGGACGCAAAGCAAAACGAGTTTGCAACGGCCTACATGAAAGCGTTCAACGCAAAGGACAAGGAGGGAATGAAGGATGTCGTCCGGGAGGTGAACCAGTGGAACACCCGGATGATTCTGGAAAAGAGGCCGGAGTACAGGATCGATCTCAAGGCCTCGGCGCGGGCGCGGGAAAACGTGAAACAACCGCCGAGGCAGATGAGAGGAATGGCGAAGGATATTGTGGCGGCGTACCGGTAGATGAACGCCCCGGCCCTTTTGGGTTCGGGAGATATGAACCGGCTGGTCAAGAGAGATTAAGGCAGGGCACACCGTTGCCGTCGGAAAATCCGGAAGCAGTGCTTTCCTGGTGCGTCGGCTGTCGTCGGCGTTGCCGGTAAGAATGGTGATACTGGAGGTGTGAAAGTGCTGGAGGTGCATTGAATAGCTTTTCCGGCTCAAAAGTCTCTGCCGCTGCAAATAGGGAGAGCCTTGTGGTGGAGAATATCGTTCATTCAATCGTGAGCTGTTCTGCTCGTGAAAAAATAAGCGGCACTTCATCGATCTTCAATTCATTCTAGTCTGACAACAATCAGCGTATCTTTATACAGTGACAGCCGACCTTGCATGCCATATCTTCGATGTGTGTCTCTGTTGCTGTTCAGAATAAACATAACCTGTTCCAGTCATAAAATTGGTCTGCATGCTCACTCAAATTAAAGGAGATAGTTCCAATGATCCCAGAAAAACTTCTAGAAATACTGAAAAAAGACGGCATCGTTGCCATCGCCACTCTGGGCCAAGATGGGCCGCATATGGTCAACACGTGGACCAGTTACGTTCGAATATCCGACGATGGCCGGTTGCTGATTCCTGCCGGTTATATGCATCGCACCGAGTCGAATATTGCCTTCAACCCTGACGTATTGATTACCCTGGCGAGCAGCAAAGTGCAAGGTTTGCATGGAGCGGGCGCAGGCTTCCTGGTCAAAGGCAAAGCAGCGTTCATAACGTCTGGACCGGACTTTGATTTGCTAAAGTCGAGATTCGATTGGTTACGCGCCACATTGGCTGTTACGCCCGATTCTATAACTCAGACGTGGTAACTGAAAGGGAACGGGGAAATAGGCGCTTCATTGCCTCCAGGTGCCTTGCGGAAGCACTCATGATCAGCGCCGCTCTCCCCAAATTTAACCTTCAAGATGCCGCTGAACGGTTCGCCTTCGCTGATGATCTTCGGAGTGAGTGTCTCCTAGAGGTAGAAGCAATGTCCGCAAAAGGCCTTCGTACCTGCCAGGAAATCGTCGAGGCGTCTCTCCAGCTCTTTTCCGTCAAGGGCTACTACAATACGTCGATCTCCGACATTCTCCAGGCTACAGGCCTGACGAAAGGGGGGGCTCTACGGTCACCTCGGAAGCAAGGAGGATATCTGGGATGCGGCCTACTAGCGTTCCGTTCAGATCTGGCAAGGGATCGTATTCGAGGGAGTTCGGGAGATCTCGAACCCCGTCGAGCGGGTCAAGCGCGCCTTGGAAAACGACCTTCGCAACTACATCGGAGGCGAGGTATTCCAGGGTGACTGTTTCTTCTTCAACATGCTCGTCGAGCATTCCGGCCAGTCGGAGCCGATGGCGCGTCGCATTCTGGACGGCTATCGGATCTTCTCGAACCTCCTCGCTTCATGGATAGAAGAGGCCCGCGAGCTTGGAATCCTGAGGGCCGACGTGGACTCCCGAGAGGTGGCAGACTTAATCCTGACCGCCATCAACGGCGCCGCAGTGCTCTATGCTGCAAGTCAAGAGAAGATGATCCTGGAGAAGATGATCAACCAGCTCCGCCTCCACCTGGACTGCCTGAAGTGCTAGAAATCCTGACTGCAGGCAGAGAAAGGAATGACCCATGATAAGTGAAATTCCTAGCAGATAGCAATCTTGACGCCACAGGTCAAAGAAGAGGAGGTGATGCTGGAGGAGATCGTGGCAGTGGCGGGTCTCTTTGAACCGAATGGCCGTATGAAATAATCGAAGACGAGGAATTCTGCGTCCGGATTTTTCTCACTGACGAAAGGGGAATTGATGGCAGAACTGGTAGTTGTCAAAAAATCCGATGGTATTGCCACCTTGATGATGAATCGCCCCGAGGCATTCAACGCACTAAATTTGGACACTATGGAATCGCTTGCCGCCAAGATCATTACTCTGGCTGCAGAAGAGAAAGTGCGCGGAATCGTCATATCGGGCGAGGGCAAAGCGTTTTGCTCCGGCGGTGACCTCCGGTGGTCTCTTGCATTCCCGGGCGGTACCTCTGCCGCACTTCATGAACTGACCGCCCGATTTCATCAGGCGGTGGTGGATATTCGCCGTATGCCCAAGCCTGTCATAGCCGCGGTTAACGGGGTAGCAGCGGGAGGAGGTTTCGCGCTGGCCCTGGCCTGTGACTTCAGAGTGGTCGCCAAGTCTGCTGTATTGCGGCAAGCCTACACTTCGAACGGACTCAGCATTGATGGCGGTGGCTCCTTCATGCTGCCCAGGCTGGTCGGATTCGCCAGGGCAATGGAGATCATGGCCTTCGACAGAGCGATCTCTTCGGAGCAGGCCCTTGCCTGGGGATTGGCGACCAAAGTGGTGGAAGACGGCAAAGCCGTGGAGGAAGCGACCCTTATGGCATTGGATCTTGCCGAGCGGTCAATGAATTCTTTCGGATGGTCGAAGAAGCTCCTTACGGATTCCTTCGACACTTCTTTTGAAACGCATTTGGAGAGGGAGCGCAAGGGTCTGGTCGGTTGTGCCGCTCATCCCGAGGGAGCGGAAGGGCTTAAGGCATTTTCCGAAAAACGCAAACCGGTATTCCAGGATGGAAAATGTTGATTGCGATGTTCTGGTGTTGGACCAGGGGGCAACCGGAAGTCGGAGTCATATTCAATGTAGGTGGCTCGGCGGTCGCCAACCGGTGCAACTACTCTCAAGCGGATCTAATGTAGAAAATTTCAAAGACTCGACTGGATTTAAGCTATTGATTTCACATTGCGTGGGGAAAGTTTCGTGTCCATTCGCAATGAAAGGAAAGGTCAAAAGATATGGCGATAAATCCCAATTTAATTTCTCCTTGTGGTCTCTATTGCGGTGTTTGTGCTATTTACATCGCGGCGCGTGACAATAACATCAAGCTTAAGGAGCGATTGGTAAATCTGTACAAGGGAGGAGCTCCAGACAAGGGTACACTTCCTAATAGCGATAAGCTTTCGATAGAAGATATTCATTGTGGTGGGTGCTTGTCAGATGATCTTTTCATGCATTGTCAGCAATGTGAGATCAGATCATGCACTAGGGCGTCCAAAAAAGACCGGAATCGCCCAGATTCTTTACCCGGTTTTTGGTCTGTCGGAATTTCCGGGAAAATAGCCGCCACATCTTGACTCAGGAGGCTTTCGCCGGGTCCAAAAACCGGGAAACGGCCGAAAGCCGATTTGGACGCCCTAATCATGCACCAAAGAAAAAGGTTACACAGGTTGTCACGAGTGCGATGATTTTCCTTGCCAGCATATTGATAATTTTTCCATGGCCGTTGGGAAGAAAGTTATCTTGCGGTGTATCCCATATCGACGAGAATTCGGAACTGAAAAATGGGCTCGAGACGAAGATGCCCGCTATATATGTCCAGAATGCAGCAATATGGTTTTTCGTGGCGCTATGAAATGCAATCAATGTAAAGCAGAATTGGATCTTGATTGACAAACTGACTCAAGGACGCATATCCAACGCTCAAGCCGACGCCCCAATGGAATAAAGTAGGGTTCCACGGGGGGCGCGGCTTACCTCAGTTCTTCGAAGTTCATTGATCTCTCTTATATTCAATTCTGAGCCGTCGAAAAAAATGATGATCCACTCCACATACATTCAATGCAGATCTATGAGAACCTCGGAGACAAACCCCTCTCCGCCCCAGTCACACTGACCCTTATTGAAGACTAACCATACTGCTCTGAATGAATTTTTTGTTCTCCTCCAATATTCTCAGAATCCACCAGTTGCCCCGGCCTGAGATTCAATATTTTCAAGACTTCCGGATAGACACCAATCTCAAACCCGGATTCGAGTTTCACCGGAATCAATTTAATTTGCTTAAGCGGCGCCATCAGATGACTTCCAGTACGTCGGGATCGATTAATTGTCTGAAAATGCTTTGGCAGCCAACAAGTTGAGCGATGGGGATCCGGCCTGATCACCAAAGGTGACCAAAAACAAAAGCCCAACCTCCTTGAAGATTGGGCTAAGTCATTGATATTTTTTGGTGGAGATGACGGGATTCGAACCCGTGACCTCTGCCTTGCGAAGGCAGCGCTCTCCCAACTGAGCCACATCCCCTTGGTCCGTTCTTATACCGTCTTCATTGGAAGGTGTCAAGAAATGAAGCCGGCCGAAACCCCTGACACTTTAGGCCTGGGGGAGGTCTGAAGCGCGATCATTCCCGGAATCGTTTGAGGGACAAACCCACATTCCAGTAGAGATCCGGGAATGTGCCGGCAAGCGCTCTGCCGCCACGAAGAGATTCATGAGCCCTCTTGCATCCATTGATATTTCATCCCTCGGAACCGGGCTGCTCCCTCTGCTTTCGATAGAACTCCATCAAAAACTCGGTTTCCTTGGGGGAAAGGTCAAACTTCACAACAGCCTGATTGACAAACTTCATGGGCGACTCCCCGGGGGATACCTCCAATTCGGCAGAAATCCATTTGACGGCTTTACGTATGGCATCGCCTTCCGGCATGATCGTGGCCATGGCTGTGCACTCCTCAAAAGGTTCAAGTTGTAAAAATACGCTGCGTCTCTTCAGTGCCCCGTGTCCGTGACTCCCGCTTCAGCGAAAGTTTTGATTTCCATGAGCACTCTGGCGGACGCTTCCACAAGATTCATGGCCAGGGCCGATCCCGTTCCCTCACCCAGTCGCATGTCCAGGTCCAGGATGGGCCTCAAGCCCAGAATTTCCACCATTGTGGTGTGTCCGACCTCCTGGCTGCGGTGGGAGACGAAGAGATAGTCACGGGCGGCCGGGGCTAGTTTGCACGCAATAAGTGCTCCCGCGGTGGCAATGAAACCGTCGCAGACGATAGGGGCCTTCACGGAGGCAGCACCCAAAACCGCCCCGGCAAGACCTGCAATCTCAAAGCCCCCCACTTTCGTCAGAACATCCAGGGGATCGTCCGTATCGGGACGATTCACCTCCAGGGCGCGCTCAATGACGGAGACTTTATTGCGAAATCCATCTTCATCGATTCCCGTTCCCCGCCCCGTCAACCGGGCGACGGGTTTTCCGCTGTAGGCCGCGACGATGGCCGTGGACGGCGTGGTATTCGCGATGCCCATATCCCCGGTGCCAAAGAGCCGATATCCTTCCTGGCTGCAGGCATCCTGCACCAGCCGGGCTCCCAGGAGCAGCCCCTCAATGGCCTGCTCTCTGCTCATGGCGGGGCCCTTCGAGATATTGGCCGTCCCCTTCCCTATCTTCCGGTGGATGATGTTCCAATCGGCTGGAAGATCGGCCGCGACACCGCAATCCACCACACGGACATCGGCTCCGGCGTGCCGGGCCAGAACATTGATAGAAGCCCATCCCTGAACGAAGCTGTATACCATCTGCCCGGTGACTTCCTGGGGATAGGCGCTGACACCTTCATCCGCCACGCCGTGATCGCCCGCCATGGTGAAAATGAGCTTCTTCCCCACGGAGGGACTGAGGGTCCTTTGAATGGCTGCCAACCGGGCGCCGATGACCTCCAGTTGCCCCAATGAACCGCGAGGCCGGATCTGAGAGCGCAGCCTTTCCCACGCCTTTTCTTCCCATTCCGCAGAGCAGGGCTCGATGCGACTCAACAATTCCTGTAGATCTTTCATACTCTGTAAACCCTTCGTCAACGCTACCATTGTAAATGGTTTCCAGGCAAAAAAAATCCTTCAAGCCATTCCCTGGGGAATGCTTGAAGGATTTTCAAACGCTTTCGCAGGTGACGCAAACCGTCAGGACACGCCTGCTATTTCTTCAGGGTTCTCTTCAGCAGCTTCAGAGCCTTGTCCGTGTCCATCACCGGGATGATTTCCGCCACACCCAGATCGGTCCAGCCATAAATGGAGGCCGCGAGATGAATTTCATCATCGGCTTCAAAGAGGCGGAAAACGCGATGGCCGGAGATGTCAAACCATTCGCCCTTGACCTTCACACCTATGTCCTTGTCGGTTCCTCCCATGCCTCTTTCAATAACCAGATTGCGGTCTTCCGGAGAATAGTTGAAAATGGCCATGAATAACATTTTACGCTCCTTTCTCAGTGGCTGAGTTTGTCGGCGTGTGCGCTGCCCTCTACGAAACTCGATGCTGTAGACTCAAACGAGGCTTCATTATAGATAAGTCCTCCTCCAGAAAGCAAGCGATTCCCATCTCAATAAAATATCGTGCGGCATCGATGATACGGGCGTTTTCTGAAATGATCTTCCTGCCCCAGCTGCCAGAGCCAGTGGTCGACCCAGGCACTCGTGACCTCCCTCCCCTGCGTGCGAAAAGCCTCCTTGAAGGCCTCCACCGCCCAAACTGTCATGGCCCTGATTTCCACCTCTTCTTCGCCGCCGGGCTCCAGCAGTTCCATGGCATCCACCCTGCGGGCCAGCTCAGGGTGATAGGAGATGACTCCCAGTTCCCTCAGCACCTGCGGCAGCTTGTAGTCCGCGAAGGCCGTCAGTTCCTCCGTTCGCGAGAGTTGCCCCCATTCCTTGCCTTCAAACGCCGCATGGATGTCGGCCACGCAGATCTGGGCCCGTTTCCAGAAATAGACTGTTTCACCTTTGCAGCAAGCCTCATCGCGAAAGCTGGGAAATGCATCCACAATGTTTCGCACCTCCCTCACCGCGTCTCCCTCTGCGCTCGCCAGTACATGGACAAAATCCCCCTGCCATTGGCTTTGGAGGACACGTCCGGCTTCTCTCAGATTGAACAACCGCTCTTCAAACAGTGGAATTTCGCCCTCTCCGGAGAAAATGTGACGGAGAGTCTCCTCCGGCATGCCGGCCAGAAAGCTGGAGCTTGTGAGCGGCATTCCAGCCTCCTGAGCGCGCTTGAGGGCGGCTGCCAGCCCCCAGTACCCCGACCAGGGAGATCCTGCAAAGGTGACTGTCCAGACAGGTTTGCCGATATCGGGCCAGAAACAGTGATTCAAGACATCCAGGACGAAAATCCAGCGGACTGTTTCTTCCGTACCATCAAAAAAATGGCACGGATGCCGCCATCCTCCATGACCGGTTTCCAGACTCCCCCAGCGCCGCACGGCAGGCTCAATGGCCTCGGGATGCATGAAGACACGACTGCTCTGAGCAATTACTTTTTGAACCGATGAAAGCACCGGAAGTGACATTACAGCTCCTTTGAAGTAATCACCCCGACATGAAGGCAGGCATTTCTTCAGGAATGATGATGCATAAAACGCCCCCTGCTGAACCCATCGAGAGTGACGAAACAGCTAAAGAGTGCAAAGTGCGGGTGCAGACTGCTATACTGATTCCACAAGGTATCTGAAAAGCGCCTCCACCGGTCATTCTTTTCAAGGAGCCCGATGTGACGAAAAAAAACCTCGCAATCTGCTGTTCGCTCACTCTTTTCTGTTTTGTCCATCTCCAGGTTTACGCCCGTACATCCCAGGACGCCATCCCCATCGGCATCATTCTTCCCATCACAGGGGACAAGGCGAAATTCGGAGAAATTGAAAAGAAATCTTTCGAGCTGGCCATGCAGGAAATCAATTTGTCCGGTGGAGTCAATGGGAGGCAGCTCCATTTTATCTTCGAAGACGATACGGGACGTGCGGAAGTAGCCGCGGCTTTGGCGGAAAAGCTCATCGCGAAAGACAAGGTCCTCATGCTGGGTGGAGGCTACGGCGGTTTCGAAACGGCTGCCATTGCCGCTGTCGCTGAAGCGGAACAGGTCCCCTTCCTGGTCAATACCTCAATCGACGACAAGATCACCGAAAAAGGCTGGGAGTATGTTTTTCGCCTCAACACGCCCGCCACTGACTACTGGACTGGAGTGGAATCCTTCCTGGGGCAGGTCGCCAAACCCAAAACTGCGGCTGTTATCTACGAGAACAGCCCCCTGGGGATTTCTGGAGCCAGGCGCATGGACGAGACATGCAAAAGCCTCGGCGTCAAGCTTCTCCTTGCGGAAGTCTACGACCCCAAAGAGACTGATCACAGGCCCATGTGGCTAAAGGTCAAAGACGCCGGTCCCGACCTGGTCTACATGATCTCCCATGTGAAGGATGCTTCGCTCCTCATGCGCCAGGCAGCAGAGGTCGATATAGCTCCCCACCTGTTTCTGGGTGGAACGCCGGCATTCACACACCGCCATTTCAAAGAAAATTCAGGTAAAGGCGGCGCCATGGTTTTCGCCATGATCCTCTGGCATCCTGCACTCCCTTTTCCAGGGGTGCAGGAATATTTCCACGAATTCTTGGATCGGTTCGGAGTGGAACCCGAATATCACGGAGCTCAGGCCTATGCTGCGGCTCAGGTGATGGTGGATGCTCTGAAACGGTCCAAGTTTTTTCAGCCCGAAGAGATTCGCCTTGCTCTGACAACAGCAAACCTGATGACTGTGCTGGGGCCGGTTCAATTTACATCCTACAAAAAGATGAGCCGCCAAAACAAGCTCCCGACCTATGTTGGTCAATGGATCGACGGCACGCTGAAACTGGTGTGGCCGCCCGCTGTTGCGGAGCAGACACCGGTTTTCCCCATCGACTGGAAAAAAGCGCGGGAATAGCCCTTTCGCCCCCTTGACGCCAACGAGGAGCAATCACAAAAAAAACCCCATGATAGACACCGGGTAAGGTCCATCATGGGTTTTGTTTTTCTATCCGTGATGCCGGGACACCTGCAGGGTCAGGGCACCGAAGGAGTCGAACGGGCTCAGGAGATCGCCCCCTCCACAACGGCCTCGGCAGTGGCCGGCGCAGCGGTTTCCTGAGCGTAGCGCTCCTTCACCTTCAGGAGAAAGACGACGACGGGACGGTAGGCCAAATGAGCCCACTTGGCGAAAGGAACTTCCAGCACCAACATGGGCACCGCCACCATCATGTGAATCACATAAAGAAAATAGGTCGTTGCCGGCCAGTCGAGCAACCGGGTGAAATGGATGAAGATACCGGTCAGCGTGGTGAGCTGCAACAGGATCAGGAACATCCAGTCCGTCGGATGAGAGTTTTTATAGGGGGCCTTGCTCTTCTTCAGTCGGCCGATGATGGCGTACGTCGTGCCATAGAGGATGGCGAAAGTGGCATAATAGCCCACAAGACGGACGGGGTGCCAGATAGCGTATTCGATGTGATCCCGTTGAAACCACCGGATGAACACAACGACCAGCAGAAAGACGGAGGAATAACCGGTCATGATCATGAGATGGACAAACCACTGCATGCGGTCCGTACACTGGCTGAAACGTTTCTGGGTCAGCGTATGGATCAAGAGCTCCTTGGCTTCACTCGCATAGTATCTGAGCGGAATCTTGAAGGCCATTTTACCCATGATGATTCTGAAGCACCTGAAGACATTGCTGAGCAGTAAGAACGAAAGAATACCACCCATGATGAGGTCGGCGATTTCGATGTGCTCGGCAGGCCACAATGAGTTGATGGCTGCATGGTCCCAATTCGGCTTGCCCGTGTTGAAAAGGAGGAGGCCAAGCCCTACGAGCACTGCCACAATGGCGATGGCCATGATTTCAAATCGTTCGGAGGTATAAAACTTGCGGGCAAATCCCGTCCAATCGTAAAGGGAGGTCAGGTAGCGCCGCATCACCATCATTGTTTCACCAGGATCGGCACCACGCGGACACCGCGTGGAACAATCCCCGCAATAATAGCACAGCCAGGGCTCAGGGGCCTCAAGGAGCTTGTCTCTCTGGCCCAGCTGGATGAGCCTCACCATTTTTCTGGGGAAGGGGTTTTCCGGCGTGGAGAGGGGACAAATGGCGGTACAATTTCCACAATTATAGCATTTATGGGCGTCTTTAAGACCAAAATGTTCCAATTCCGTGATTAGAGTTGGGTCGACTCTGTTACTCATCGTGAGGCCTCCTGTCACCATGAAAAGAAGAAGGATGACTTTTACAAAGCATAGCTTGTAAAATCAGGAGTTTTGGCAACCGAAAAGACAAGAACTCTCGAGATAGGGCTTCAGGGGGTCCTTTTACTTTCAGCTCCCGGCTCCAGACTTTCATCGGCACCCCCATGTCCGGGAGGGACATGGGGGCATGGCAAGAGAATCAGTAACCCTTGTAGGGGTTGGGACCGATTTCATTGAGTTTCTCAGCATACTCGTCGAGAAGAGCGGGGAGCTTGTCGTAGTCGGTGATAGCTACCGTTTCGAAGCGAACGCGATCGGATTCCAGAACGAGTCGATCCAGTGTCTCTTTGACTTTGCTCAAACGGATATTTGCCAGCTCACTTCCTTTGATGAAGTGGCACTGGTAGTTTTCGCCGTGCTGACAGCCCAGGAGGAGTACACCGTCGATGCCCTTGGAGAGCGTGTCGGCAACCCACACCAGGTTCATGGAGCCGAGGCAGCGTACGGGAAGCACGCGCACCCAGGCATTGTAGGTCATGCGCCGGAGACCGACCATGTCCAAAGCGGGATACGCATCGTTCTCACAGGCCAGAACAAGGATGCGGGGTTTCTCGTCGTATTCTTCGGGTACATTGATGGACTTGATGGTGTCACCGATCATTGCCACCGAGTAATTCTTGAAAGAGATAATGCGCTCGGGACACGCACCCATGCAGACGCCGCAGCGGCGGCAGCGAGTGGGCTGCGGCAGCGGATTGCCCTTTTCATCCTCGTTGATGGCCCCGAAAGGACATTCCTCAGTGCACCGCTTGCACTGAGTACAACGCTGCATGAAAAATTCGGGATAGCTGGCATCCCCTGCCCTCGGATGCACCGCAAGCCCGCGGCTGGTGAGCTCGATACACTGAATGGCCTTCATGACTGCGCCGGTGGCGTCGTCGATGGAATTGGCCACACCCATGGGGCGGCGCACCGGACCGGCAGGATAGATACCCGTGCGGCGGCTTTCATAGGGGAAGCAGATGAAATGTGAATCGGGGAAGCCAAACTGCAGACCGGGAAGCTCCGGCCCCTGGCGGTACTGGAGATTCAGAATGTCCGAGGCAAGGATGGCATCCTGCGGAACCTCGACCTCAGGCTCGCCCTCTTTCTTTTCCTTTGCCCTGCAATCCTCGCCGAAAGCGGTTCGAGGCACCATGCCCGTGGCGAGAACGACGAGATCCAGATCTCCGAGGAGGACCGTATCCCCCAGGAGCTCATCAAAAGCCTGAACTTCGATCTTACTGCCCCTGACAAGGACTTCCGGGTCTTGAGAGCGAACGAAGATAACGCCTTCCTCCTGGGCCTTGCGGTAAAAGTCTTCACCCTGACCCGGGGTGCGCATTTCTTTGAAGAAGACGAATACATTGCTGCCGGGATTCTGCTGCTTGATCTGGATGGCCTGCTTCAGCGCCGTGAAGCAGCAGGTGGCGGAGCAATAAGGCAGGTAGTTGGGGTCACGCTGCCCTGCGCACTGGAGGAAAGCAACATTCTTGACCGCCTGCTGATCGCTGGGGCGGGTGATGCTGCCCGCAAGGCTCATTTCTTCGAACTGAACATTGGTGATGACATTGGGTGAAGCACCATAGCCCAGCTTGGCGTCCAGTTTGGCGGGATCGTAGGGTTCCCAGCCGGCGGCCTGAACCACCGCTCCAATGCGGTGCTCGAAGGTGGAGCCGTTTTGGGCTACCGTGAGGTTGAAGACACAGGGCCCACCCACGAGCTTTTCGACTTTGGCCCCTGTGTAGACCTTGATTTTGTCGTTCTGCTGAACGGACTGGATCAGTTGATCGATGTCGTTGTCCTGAATGTCTTTGTAGGGGAAGGTAACCTTCTTGGCGACCTTCTTCTGAAAGCCGCCGAGCTCGGCCTGCTTTTCCACCAGAACGACGGAGAAACCCGCTTTCACCGCTTCCAGGGATGCGGTGAGGCCCGTCAGACCGCCTCCGACCACGAGAATATCCCGGGACAGCTCCTCTTCAGGCTTGTAGGGTTCGGGGAGGTCCATCTTGGTGGCTTTGGTCACACCCATGCGCATGTAATCCTCTGCCATCATCTGCGTATCCTCCTCCTTGGGAGGCTGACACCAGACAACCTGCTCGCGAAGATTCACGCGCTCCATGATAACGCCGTCGAAGTTGAAGACGTCGTACATGACGCGGGGCGAACATGCTGCGATGACGAGGCTGTTGACACCTTCATTGGCCATATCGTCTCTGATGAGCTGGGCGCCTTCCTGGCTGCACAGATTCGCATGGGTCCGGCAGATGGGAACTGAAAGGTCGGAAGTGGCCAAATTGCTCAGCTGATCTATGTCGAGGGCATCGCCGATGCCACATCCCGTACAGATATATACTGCTAATTTTTTCTCCATTGAGTCTACCTCCTGGCAATGGATTGGATGGCCTTGAGTGCGGCGGCCGTGCCATCTTGTACCGATTCGGAAACGGCGACGGGGGTTCGGGTGCAACCGGCAGCATAAATGCCCGGCTGGGCTTGAAGGGTTGCGACAAATCCGTATTCATCGATGGGGATGGATCCGGGGAGCGTGTCTTCGGATGAATTGGGCTGCATTCCCGTCGCAAGCACCGCCATATCCACTGTGATCTGGTGCAGGGCGCCCGCGGCGGTATCCTCGACCCGCAGGATAAGATTCTTCGTGGCCGGATCTTCCTCGATCTTGGCAACTTTTCCCTTGAAGAAACGGATATTGGGATCTTCCTTGACCTTCTGGTAGAAGGTCTCGAGCCTGTCCATCGCCCGAATATCGATGTAGAAGATATAGATCTTGGCGTCGGGGTATTGCTCACGAACATATGTGGCCTGCTTCATGGAAGCCAGACAGCAGATGGAGGAGCAGAACGGCAGGTGGTTTTGATCTCGGGAGCCGGCACATTGAACGAATGCGATGGTTTCGGGGGCTTTCCCGTCGGAGGGGCGGACGATCTTCCCCTGCGTGGGGCCGCTCCAGGCGGAAAGTCTTTCCATCATGACGTTGGTGACGACGTTTTGGCAGGTCTTGAATCCCAGTGTGTCCAGCTTGGCGGCGTCGTAAGGCTTCCATCCCGTGGCCCAGGTGATGGCTCCCACCTTCAGGGTCAGAGTCTTGGGCTCCATGGTGAGGTCGATGGCACCATAGGGGCAGGCGTCCTTCACCTTCTGCGCTTCCGGACTGGCAACCAGCGCCGGATCCAGAACGTAGCGCATGGGGAACGCCATGTCGTGGGGCAGATAGGCCGCCTTCATCTTATCCATCCCGTAGTTGAAGGGATTGTCGATCTCCATGGTGGTGGCTTCCGCACATTTGTTGCATGCGGTGCACTTTTCGTTCACGTAGCGGGGATTCATTTTGATGGTGACGTCGAAATCCCCTTCCCGGCCGGTAATGGCTTCCACCTCGGCCATGGTGAGGACCCGAACCTTGGGATTGTTCTTGATCCGTCGGAAGTTGAGCTCCAAACCGCAGTATGGCGGACACAACTTCGGGAAGTACTGATGAAGCTGCGCCACTCGCCCCCCAAGATATGGATTTTTTTCAACGAGATAGACTTCGTGGCCCGCTTCTGCTGCTTCGATGGCGGCGGCGAGTCCGCTCATGCCGCCTCCGACCACCAGAATACTTTGAGTTACTGCGTTTGCCATGCTTATCCTCCTGAGCTGATTTTAAAATATATCGAGAACCCCACCAGCGTTTGGGCACCATCTCCAAAGGTTGTCGTTTTCTTTGTTGGGCACAGGCTTTGCATTCCGTATGAATCTCACTGCTCTCCGTGTGCATTTATACACAAAGCGTCTTGACCGTGCAACAAAAAGATCGGAAAATTTCCATGGATAATGTTTTTAACGATGCTTTTGCAGGAATCCGCCGGCAATCGTGCGAGCCTCTCCCCTCACCCATTGTGAAGTAATGATCAACATTCTGTGCATTTTTCTTGCAAAAAAAAATCGGCTTGCTTAAATTCTTGTCCCAAAGGCGGCGTGTGCCGCTGGAAAAGTTGGGAATGATGGCCACAGCGTCCGAGACCCCGCGAAGACGCTGTTTCAAACCACTCGACCAAACAAAGGGAGTGAGGCGATGGAAGAAAAGCAAGATCAAAAAAGCACCCTGGTGGAAATTACTATAAAGTTCGCATTGTCACTTGCAATGCTCTTTCCCGTTTACGCGATACTATACCTGACCTTCCCCGCATCGGTTGTGGCATTCTACCTGATCTCCGCTGCACTGCTTGCCATTTTTCTTCCCTGGGATACGCTCAAAAAGAAGTTTCTCTCCTGAGGTCGTGACGGGGTAAAATCGTCTCCACAGCATTTTGCCCCTCCCCTCCACTCTCCAGAAGGAAATTTTCATGAAGGTCATTCAATACCCGGAGGCCCCCGTGCATGTGTTTGACAGCCATCCCGCCAAAGGGGTCACAGGGCGGGTGGTCATCGGCAAAGACGACGGTGCCGGCAACTTCTGCATGCGCATCTTTGAACTGGCTCCAGGCGGCCACACCCCCTGCCACACGCACGCCTGGGAGCATGAAATTTTCGTTCACGCGGGCAAAGGCCAGGTGCTGCGCAACGGCGCATGGGAGGACATCGAGAAGGCGAACGTCGTCTTCATTCCCGGCAACGAAGAGCATCAATTCAGAAACACGGGGGACAACACCCTTGTCTTTGTTTGCCTCATTCCCGCCGGTCCACCGGAAATCTGAGCCGCGGGAAGCAGAAGCCAATCTCCCAGTGGATTCCGAGCCATTGGGGGCTCCCCATTCTTTCAATTTTCAAGTGATCACCAGAATACGCCCCTCCGAGGGAACCGACGGCGCGAGTGGCCCCTTGTTCTTCCTCAATCAACCTTCCAACTGCAAAGGAGCGCATTATGGGTGGGTGCCAAATTCCAGGTCCAAACGCGACGACTCGAGAGGTGACTGAAATCCTGAAGTGCGCGAAGACCGTCGCTGTTGTGGGCATTTCCCACAAGGAGGAGCGGGACAGTCACAAAGTGGCTAAATATTTAAAAGAACACGGCTATAAGATGATTCCCGTCAACCCCAAATATAAGGAGGTTCTCAGCGAAACCTGCTACCCGACGCTCAAAGACGTTCCCGGGCACATCGACGTGGTGGACATCTTCAGGAACATTGAAGTCATTCCCGCCATTGTGGATGAGGCCATCGAGGTGAAGGCGGACGTCGTCTGGATGCAGCTTGGCCTGGTGCATGAGGAGGCCGCCGAGAAGGCGCGCCAGGCGGGTCTGACCGTCGTGATGGACAAGTGCATCAAGATTGAGCATGCCCGGATGCAGGCCTAGCTCCTTATTCTTTTCAACAGGTGACGATCTTATGGATTTTCTGCTTCCTGAAGCATTCTTCGACCTGAATTTCTTCTCACACCGAGAGCTCTTTTCGCCATGCCGCCATGTCTGGGAGGCCCTGGAGCATCTCCCCTCCTATCTGAAGGCAAACCTCGAAGGCAATGTGCAATCCCTCGGCTTTTTTCGGCAGCCTCTGCCGCGTACGCTCCTCCTCTGGGAGGGAAAAGTCTGGAAGGACGATTTTGAATTGCTGGGAGGCGACGTCACGAAGGGAACCTTTCGTGTGAAAGTCGAGGGCAAAGAAACCACCGAAGCCGTCGTCCTCTATGCCGGTTCAGTCCTGTGGGATGAGGACATTTATCTCGGACCGGGCTCCGTCGTCGAACCGGGAGCCCTCCTCAAAGGCCCCACCTGGATCGGTGCTCACACGGAAATTCGCCAGGGGGCATATGTCCGGGGCAAATGCATCGTCGGGGACCGCTGTGTCGTGGGGCACACGACGGAAATGAAGTCCAGCATTATGCTGAACGGGGCCAAAGCGGGCCACTTTGCCTACATCGGCGATAGCATTCTCGGAGAGGACTGCAATTTGGGCGCAGGCACAAAACTGGCCAACCTGAGAATCCGGGAGGGCTCCGTTCGCCTCAAGATCGCGGACCGGACGATGGACACAGGGCTGAGAAAATTCGGAGCGATTCTCGGGGATCGGGTGGAAATTGGGTGCAATGCCGTGACCAACCCCGGCGCACTCCTGGGCAAGGGATGCGTTGTACTCCCCCTCACCTCCGTACCGGCGGGCTATTACGGTCCCAAAACGCTCCTGCGCCACAAGGGATGAGCTCATGGGGCACGGGGAAGAGCACTTTGCACGCATCGCCCGCTACTACCAAAAGCGTTACAGTGCCCTGGAACAGGAGGGTGGCGGGCCCTACCGTTTCACGGCCCTGGGCGCATGGGCGGCATCCATGGCGCCGCAGGTCTTCCATTTTTTCCAGTCGATCCCCCTGTCGCGCTTCAAACTCTTCGTAGATCTGGGGAGCGGAGACGGGCTGGTGGCCTGCCTGGCCGGTTTGTTCACTCGATCCGTCGGCATCGAAGTGGATGAACGGTTGTGCCGCGAATCCCTCCGCGCTGCCAGATGCCTGGGGATGCAGCAGCGGACGCAGTTCATCTGTGCCGACTACCTCACCCAGAATTTCCGGCAGGCTGACTGCCTTTACGTTTACCCCGACAAGCCTTTTTATGCCCTGGAAGCCATGCTGGACGGCTGGGAAGGGACGTTGCTCGCCTATGGCCCCCATTTCCCTCCCAAAACACTCGTTCCCGTACAACGACTGCAAAGCGGCACAGAGCGCCTGGTCCTCTACAGAAGCCCCTCTCTCACCCATGCCATCGCCCGGACAACCGTCACGGAACCTTGACGCTGCACAGGACAGCGGTGATCTGCTCCTGCTGCTCTCTCGTGAGGTAGGGATGCATGGGCAGACTGAAAATTCTACCCGCACAGTCTTCACTCACGGGAAAATCGCCGGAGGAATACCCCAGGAAGCGATAAGCGGGCTGCAGGTGCAGAGGGGTCGGGTAATAGATCGCCGAGGGAATGCCGCCCGCCCGCAGCGCCGCCAGAAAGGTCTCGCGACTTTGCGCATCCGGTGCAAGGACTGAATACTGTGCCCAGGCAGATGTATATCCCGGCGGAACCTCAGGAACGGCAACCCGGACTCCCCCAGCCCTCAACATCTCCCTATAACGTTGAGCAACTTCCTGGCGCCGCTCCAATTCATCCGGAAAAATGGCAAACTTTTCCAAAAGGATGGCTGCCTGAAGCGTGTCCAGCCGCCCGTTGATTCCAATCCGCAGATTTTCGTACTTGTTGTTCCCCTGCCCGTGAATCCTCAGGGAAAGCATCGTGTCCTGAAGCCCGGAATCCCGGGTGAAGCACATCCCCCCATCGCCGTAGGCGCCCAGGGGCTTGGCGGGAAAGAAAGAGGTGCATCCTATGTGCGCCAGTCCGCATGCCTTTTTTCCATTCCGCTCTCCTCCGAAGGACTGCGCGGCATCTTCGATGACAAAAAGGTCATGGGATTCAGCGAGGGCAAGAATGGGCCCGTAGTCGGCGGGAAGGCCGAAGAGATCCACGGGCATGATTCCCCTGGCTTCAGTGGCTTCCCCCAGGAGGCCTTCGGGGAGGGGGTGAGTGGTGGAATCCCGCCGGCGTAATGCGTGGATGGCCTTTTCGAGCTGGACGGGATCCATGTTGAAGGTGACAGGATCAATGTCCACAAAGACGGGCACGGCCCGCAGGAGAGCAATGACTTCAGCCGTCGCCATGAAGGTAAAAGGGGTGGTGAAGATCACGTCCCCGGGCCCTACGCCGTAGGCCATCAGGGCCAGGAGCAGCGCATCGGTTCCGGACGCACAGGCCAGGGCGTGCTCGACCCCCACATATTCCCCCAGGGTGTGTTCCAGGGACAGGACTTCAGGCCCCATGATGTACTGACCGTGGTCGAGAACGGCTTGTATCCGCTTTTCGAGGTTCGCTCTGATCCGCTTCTGCTGCTGAGCCAGATCGATGAATTGCATGGGGGAGCCTCCCGTTTGCCCTGCTCTCCAGGGGTATGGATGTGGAATGGACGTGGAATCGTTCTCTCGACTGAGGCCTGAATGTCACACATGAAGATGGATGTCAATTATAAGTCCGATGAAACAGGTCTCAAATTTCATCCAATTGAATTTGGGAAAGCGCAGGAACCGCCGGACCGCGTGAGCATCTGTTGTGGACAGGCCCATTGAACAGATGCAAGTTTTGTATTAAGGTAAGTGGGCCATGAAAAGGGCAATCGATCCGGAAGGGTGTTTGACTCCCCTTCCGGGAGAACATTCAGCATCGGCGGACCAAGATCTGAGGAGAATACCATGTGCGAAGCCAACGCCTATTTCTTTAAGAACGGTAAAGAGGAATTGATCCTGGAAGCTGTGGACGTCCTGGAAAACGAAGGGGACGAGGTACGTATCGCCAATATCTTCGGAGAGCAGAAAACCGTTCGGGGCCGGATTCGCAAGATGTCCCTGGTGGATCACAAAATTCTCATCGAGGAATAGAGCCCCCCGCATTCACGAAAGAGCGACAGGATCGTGTGCTGTTTGAAACCGACCGCTCAGCCCCTCCCGGTCATTGCCCCGCATCTGATGAAACGGGAAGGGGCTCCTGTTTGTCTTTTTGATCTGCATACCATTCGATCTGCCTGCAGATACCGCGAATGATCTTGATATCCCTGGCCCGGAGTCCCACACGGCTGAAAGCCCGCCGCACGCTTGTCATCCAGTATTCAGGGTTCTCTGGATTGATGAAGTGAATCCGGGAGAGCGTCCGCGTCAGGTGGTCGTACATTCCCTCCAGTTCATGGCTGTTGGCCAGGCGGGGAATAAACCGCTGGGGCTCCTCGATGGTGGCGATATAGAGCTCATAGGCGATGACCATGACGGCCTGGGCCAGGTTGAGGGATGAAAAATCCGCCGTGGGAATGGTGACGAGAGCATCACAGTAGCGCAGCTCCTGGTTGGCCAGGCCCCGGCTTTCAGTGCCGAAAAGGATGGCGACCCGATTGTCGGCACTGACGGCTGCCAGTTCCTGGGCCATGCGCCGTGGGGTTTGAATGCCGTGGCGGTGCGACCCCATCCTTGCGGTGGTTCCCACGATGAATTGAAACGGTGCCAGAGCGTCCCTGAGAGTGTCATGAACCTCTATTTCCGCCACCACATCCTCCGCAGCGTGCGTCGCCAGCCTCAGGATGCGCGTCAGATCGCAGTCGAACGGATTGACGACGATCAACTGCCCCAGGCCCATGTTTTTCACCACCCGGGCGGCTGATCCGATGTTCTCGGGAAAATGCGGTTCATGAAGCACTACGGCGACGTTTTTGAGATTCACTTTCATAAAAGTTTTTCCAGCTGTTCCTGAATGAAAGATCGTTGTCCGCAAATGAGCTCCAGGCGAAGGGGAGCCCTCATGCCCGACAGTTCCCCCGGCAATGGCTTCCTGGGCCACCCCCCCATCCTTCCGGGAGGCGTCATGCCTCTCGCCCTCGAAGGCCCCGTACCATATAGAATTCCGTATCTTAAATCAAGGGACTGGAACGGTGAGGGAGGGCTTTCCGGCTCCACCGAAAGCACCCTGTTCCCGCCCATCCGGTCTCTCCGGCTTGTTTGTTGACAGTTTCAGAGCGCCATGGTTAGATACATTCAACAGTGGCAGTATGGCAACCATCATGTCCGCCACTGTCTCGCAAGACCATGATCCCCTGCAACCAGAAAAAATGATTCCTTTGCGGGCCGGTGGCCTGTCTCAAAAGGGGAGGATCCCATGGCAAAAGAGAAAATTCGTGAATCCGTCATTGCAGGGAGCTGGTATCCCGGCGATCCCGCGACCCTGAAGCAGGATATCAGCAGGTATTTGGACCAGGCCAATCTGACGCCCGTGCAGGGGGAGATCCTGGGGTTGATCGTCCCCCATGCGGGCTACATGTATTCGGGGGGAGTCGCTGCTTACGCGTACAAGCTCCTGAAGGGTCGGCCCTTTCATCGCGTCGTCATCCTGGCGCCCAGCCACCGCGCATATTTCAAAGGAGCCAGTGTCTACCCCCTGGGCGGGTACAGAACCCCCCTCGGAGTCGTTCCTCTGGACCACGAGATCATCGATGCTCTGCTGCAGCACCCTTCCCTTGTGGAATATGTGCCCCAGGCAGACGCCCAGGAGCATTCCCTGGAAATCCAGCTTCCCTTTTTGCAGGTCGTACTGGAGGATTTTAAGCTCACCCCCATTGTCATGGGGAGTCAATCCATCGAATTCTGCCGTCGTCTGGCGGAACTGCTCGCCACGATTTGCAGGGGAAAGAATACTCTCGTCATCGCAAGCAGCGATCTTTCCCATTTCCACTCCGACAGGGAAGCCCGGGAGCTGGATCAAAAAGTCCTGGACCGCGTCTCTTCCTACGATCCCGAGGGCTTGTGGGAAGATCTTCAGAACAGCCGCGGCGAAGCCTGCGGTGCCGGTCCCATCCTGACCCTCATGCTGATGGCCCGCAGCCTGGGACCTGCCGATGCCAAAGTGCTGCATTACGCCAATTCCGGGGACATCACGGGGGATAAGAGAGGGGTCGTTGGGTACATGGCGGCTGCTGTCTACAGAGTCGCGGAGGCTGGAAAGGACACCTCCCCTGCCGAAGAGCAAAAAGTGGGAGTGGATCTTGGGCTGACAGAGGACGAAAAGAAGACTCTGCGCGAGGTTGCCGTCCAGGCGATCCGCAATCGGTGCCTGGGAAAGCCCGTCAAGGAGCTTCCCCAGGCCACGCCCAAACTGAAGGAGCACCGGGGAGCGTTCGTCTGTATCCACAAGGGAGAAGAGCTGCGGGGCTGCGTTGGGATGATCGAAGGCCGGGGTCCACTCCTGGAAACCATCCGCGACATGGCCATTCAGGCGGCTTTTTTCGACCCGCGCTTCTGCGCCCTGCAGCCTGAAGAACTGGATGCAATCGATGTGGAGCTTTCCATCCTGACCCCCATGGAACGTATCACGGACCCTGCCCGGATCCAGGTTGGGAAGCACGGACTCTGGCTGCGAAAGGGCCACCGTTCCGGCCTCCTGCTGCCGCAGGTGGCGACGGAGCATGGCTGGGATCGGGAGACATTCCTCCAATGGACGTGCCGCAAGGCAGGTTTGCCCTCAGATGCCTGGCGGGATCCCGACGCGGAAATCTACACCTTTTCGGCAGACATATTTTGAGGATAGTTTCTGGGATGCACGGAGTCGACGGGGAGCTGTCACTCCGTTTGGTCGAGATTCATGGCACATGTCACGAGTCAAACTTCAATCTTTCAAGGAGATGCAGTGGCAGAGATATTGGATCTGGAAGAAAAACGCCGGCAGCTGGCGGCGAAACGAGGCTTCCAACACTGGATCCATCGATTTTCCGAAAGCTTCGACGCGAGGACCTGCTGCAAGGATATCAGCGATGCGACCCTTGCCAAGCTGATTCAGGGAGGGGAAGAGTTTTCCCCTCTCCTGTACGAATTCATCATGGGTGTGAAAGGTTGGGGGCCGGGGCGACACTTCGAAAACCTGGAGAGCCCCGCCAAAATGGCCGTGATGGATATTGCCCTCTTCATGCTGGACCAGCTGCGCTTTGAAGCCCTGCACCGGCTGGGATGGATCGAGGATTTCTACACCCTGAATGTGCCCTTCGTGGAGATGGTAGAGGAATTCAATGACCGGTTCGCTGCCCGCCAGCATCAAACCCCTGCCCTTTCCCCGCAGCATCCCGGGTTTCAGGGGTACCAGGAAGCCTTCGAGGCCGACCGGGGGCAGTTCATCCGAAAACTGATTCCCGACATGATTCAGGTCTACAAGGATAAAACGCAGGAACCCGCATGATGGTACGGTTGCTGAGCAGCTGGCGGTCTACCCTTCGCGGTGGAAAGTAAGAAGGCTTGCCCGGGCCATGGCCCGGACAAGCCTTCTTTATGTTGATCCCCGCATCAAAACACGGGGAGAGCCTCATGGCGGGATCAATTTCTCAGGACAGGGCTCCAATAGAAACCTTCGCCAGCCTGCACCGGTCCTGCCGTTACGCTTTCAGCCATCCCTTCGCCCTGGCATCCAGAACGGCCTGGACGATTCCCGGCGCATCCAGCCCTTCGGAGTGATACAGATCCGAAGGCTTGCCGGATTGCCCGTATTTCTTGACCCCCAACCGAATCAGCCGGCTGGGCAGGCCTTCGTTTGTCAGAACGGCAGCGACCCTGGCTCCCAGACCTGTATCCGCATGGTGATCCTCCGCAGTAATCAGGAGACCCGTGGCGGCTGCCTCCAGAATGGAAGCCGTGTCGATGGGCTTGATGGAGGCGAAGTTCAAGACGGCCAGATTCAGCCCATGCTGCCGAGCCAGTTCGTCACGGGCGTCCAGGGCGAACTGCAGGACCGGCCCGTAGCTCAAAATGGCGCCATGGGAGCCGCGGCGGAGCCAGTCGGCCTTTCCAGGCTCAAACTGGTAGCTCCCGCCGAATGCCGGTTGCCCCTTATCGTCCAGCACGGGAGCCATCTTTGAGCGTCCCATGCCCACGAAGAAATTTCCAGAGCGGGAAGCGATGTAACGGACGACGCGATCCGTCTGGTTGGGGTCGGCCGGCATAAATATGGAAAAGCCATAGAGGTTTTGCAGGAGACTCAGGTAATCGATGCACTGGTGTGTTTGTCCGTCTTCCCCGACATCCAGACCGACGTGGGTACAGACGAGCTTCACCTGCGTGTCATTGATGTCGTTCAGGCGATGCTGATTGTAGGTTTCACAAACCCCGAACACTCCGAATGTGCTGAAAAAAACGGCAAAATTCTCTTTGCTCACGGCTCCGGCCATTGTGGCGCAATGATGCTCCTGGATTCCCGCCTCAAAGAAGGCCTTATCGGACAGCCTGTGGAAGCCCTGCATCTTGACGGAGCTTTCCAGGTCGCAGCTGAAGCAGAGGACTTTCGGAACTTCTCCTGTGTTGTTCAGGCGCGCCAGATCTTCCAGGACGGCCCCATAAGCTGAACGATTGTCCGTTCGGTCATCGAGGCCGTAGGTCCTGGGCTCTCCCGTCAGGATTTGCGGGTGGCCCTGTGTCGTACAGAAATGGTTCTGAAAAATCTGCCGGACCTTGCGCTTTTCCTTGAGCTCCGGCAGAGGATTATCGATCCCCAGTTCCGCGAAGGCCTGGGCAGCTTCCTCCATGTTCAAGGTGGAGCCATGATATTTGGCCTTGTTCTCCATGAAGGACACGCCCTTGCCCATGACCGTTCGGGCCACCACCACCGAGGGCATGGTCGGGTCGTCTACATCACGGCGATGAATTTTTCTCAGAACCTGGAAGATTTGCTGAAAATCGTTGCCGTCCTCCACATAGAAAACGTTCCAGCGCGCGGCAACATAGTCGGCACGGATGGCCTGAGGCATCACCTGGTTGGTGCTGCCTCCTATCTGGAGATGGTTGCGATCCACAATCCCCAGGAGATTGCCGAGCTCATATTTGACGGCAAACCGCCGGGCTTCGGCGATCTGCCCTTTCTGCTGCTCCCCATCTCCCATGAGAACCGTTACCCTGCCCGGATTTTTGTGGAGCTTCAGACCGAGAGCCATGCCCACTCCTGCCGACAGCCCCTGACCCAGGTTGCCCGTATTCCACTCCACACCGGGCACGCAGGATTCCACGTGGCCCGGGAAGCAGGATCCCGCCTGCCGGAAATCCAGAAAGACGTCTTCTTCCTGCACGTAGCCGAACTCGCTCAGGACGCTGTAGACGCCGGGGCTGATATGTCCCATGCTCACCAGCAGACGGTCTCTTTCGGTCCAGCAGGGGTCGTCGGGCCGATGGCGCAGCGTGCTGTAGAGCATCAGCAGCAGGTGCAGGGAAGACATGGATCCACCCGGATGGCCGCTTCCCGCAAGCGTCGTGCTCAGGATGATGCGCCGGGTGCATCGCAGCCACATTTCATGGAGAGCCTTCAGTTGCTCATCCGTCAGGGAGCTCTGTTCCAGAGAGATGTTGAACATGGTTGCCTTGAATCCTTCTCTTGTGGGTAAAATGTCTTCTCAGTGAACCGTCTGGTCCTTTTCCGTGGAGGGAGGCGGACTGTCCTTCAGCCTTTCCAGGACCGCATCGGCGAACGCGACGACGGCCTTCTTGAAGGGCGTTTCCGTTTCGTCCTCCAGGACGGGCCGTCCGAGGTCTCCGCCTTCCACGACTGCAGGATCGAAAGGCAGTGCTCCCAGGTAGGGGATCTTCATCTGCTCGGAGGTCCTCTGCCCCCCGCCGGTGCGGAAGATGGGAATGAATTCATTGCAGTGAGGGCAGAAAAGCCCCGACATGTTTTCCACAAGGCCTGCCATTTCCATATTGACTTTTCGGCAGAAGTTGATGGACTTCCGCACGTCGGCCAGCGCCACTTCCTGGGGCGTGGTGACGATGACCGCCTTGGCCCCGGGAATCAGCTTCGCCACGCTCAGGGGTTCGTCACCAGTTCCAGGAGGACAGTCTACGACGAGAAAATCCAGGTCATCCCATTTGCAATCGGCGATGAATTGCTGAATGACGCCGTGCTTCAGAGGCCCTCGCCAGATGACCGCCGAATCAGTGTCCTCCAGCATGGATTCTATGGATACGACTTTGAGGTTCGGCCGATATTCATGGGGGATGATTTCCTGCTCGGGAGTGATGTTGAGCAGCCCATGAAGTCCGAACATCTTGGGAATGCTGGGGCCGTGCAGGTCCACATCCATCAGGCCGACCCGGTAGCCCTTTTGAGCCAGAGCCAGCGAGAGGTAGGTCGCGACACTGCTCTTGCCCACCCCGCCCTTCCCGCTCATGACAATCAGCTTATGCTTGATCCGAGCCAGCTTGCACTCAATCAGCTCATCTTTTGACTTCTTATCGTTGCTTGCACAACTCGAACAAGATTTTGACTCGCAAGATTTCATGATTTCTCCTCATCTCTGTTTCTTTCAATATTTTTCTCTGAATTCAAAACTTTGCTACCTTAAAGGCTATCTTCTTTCTTGTCAACTTTGAGAAAATCGGCAATGCTCAGCTCGCCGATGCAACGTTCCAGAGGACGCTCCACAGTGCCGGCACGCCCTGAATATAACCATGGAGCACCCTTAGAGACTGGAAACCGCGAAATCTCACAATGGAAATTTTACGAAAGGTAATTTTATGGGAAAAGAAGACGTTGTAGAAAGAACACAGAAGACGGCAAAGGCTCTTTTCACCGGTCCCGTGGCCATAGACGTCCCTTATCGTCTGTGGAAGGAATTCGATCCGGGGCTGGCGCGTGATCTCTCCCTCTTCATCACGGGAAATATGTACTCCCGCGAAATATTGCCCCTGCCCGAACGGCAGATGGTCGCCGTCGCCGCTCTCGCGGCCCTGCAGAAAATCGACGAGCTGAAAGTGCACCTTCATGGGGCGCTCAATGTGGGCACTCCTCCCGATAAGCTGCGAGAGACCATTTTTCAGATCGGCATCTACGCAGGCTTTCCCGCGGTCAACGCGGCGCTGTCGGCCTACAAGGAGGTGCTGGTGAGCCGGGGAGAGTGGCCCATCCCCGCCAAGGAAGCCTGAACCAGCGATGCATCCCGAACCGGCCTGGAGATTCGTGGCGCGGAGGACCCCAGTTTTCTCCTCTTGAAAGTCTCGTGAGAAACATTATTCTTATTCAGTTTTCTAGACGGAGGCATTTCAAAGCCCCAAGGCTCAATGCAACAACCAGTGATTCTTTTTAGGGAGGGATAGAACGCAAGCATGCCCATCTATGAGTATCGGTGCAAAAACTGTCGGAGTGATTTCGAAATCCTGGTGTTGAATTCCTCCGACGAGGACCAGGTGGCGTGTCCACAATGCGAGGGGCACGCAGTGGAACGTGTCATGTCCTGTTTCTGCAAGGCGACGGGAACGGAAGGTGCGTCCAGCTCCGACTCCGCCGGTCCCAGCCGGGGATTCAAGTGATGTTGAGAGCACTTCGGCTGGAAGCTGAAGCGACCGATCCTTTGAAGCGCCTCTTTTTTTGAGGTTTCACCCTTAGACTGTTAAAGAAACTTGGAGACAACAATGACCTGGGACCTGCTTCTTCTTATCGCGGCAGCAGTCGGATGGTTTTTGATCAATCGCTGGATATTTCCCAAGCTGGGGATCCCTTCCTGAATGGCGCCTTCCTGTGAGATAGGAAATCTCACCAAAAAGAAGAGCCGCCGATAATCACACCAACCCGGGGCTCCATCCGTTCCATACAGAGGCGTGGAGAGACCGGAGGATGCATCTTGAACAAGGGTGCATCCCTCGGCATCCACGCTTTTGTATTTGTGGACAAGCCTGGAGAGAGAAATTACCTGCCGAAGGACCGGGACCGCCGTGAAGAAGAGCGCATCCTCGTGACGGCGAGAAATGCAATGATGAAAAGAGCGATTCCCCCCATGATCCCTGTAAACCATCGCCAGTTGATTTTGTGAACGGCCAGCAAGGTCTGCCACACCCTTTTGAACCAGTTTCCCTGTGGTATGTCCTCCTGGCTCACCAGTGAAACAGTCCTTTTGGGCTCGCCAGACAGGAAGAAGACCACCTGCCCGACAGGCTGCTTTGCCGTGACGGGGGCCGTGATCTCATCCGGCACCTGCACCTCCCATTTCAATACATTCTTTTGTGTTTGGCGGACCAGGAAGTTGGGGCTTTCGACGGGATAAAGATCCACCTCATCCTTCTTTCCCTTCCAGACTTGCACCTTTTTCAGCGGCTGGCCTGCAGGGAAGGGTTGGACCAGGGTATAGTAGCGGTATCCATAATTGAGGAGCTTGGAGGCTTCGCGCTCACGCACTGAAGGACTCGCCGCGCCCATGACCACCGCCAGCAAACGCATCCCGTCGCGTACCGCCGTGGCTGCGAGGTGATAGCCGGCTTCCGCCACGAAGCCCGTTTTCAAGCCATCCACGGTCGAATCCCTCAGAAGGAGGCGGTTTCTATTGTATTGCATGATCCCGTTGTACGAGATTTCCTTGATGGAGTGATACTTGAGGGATTCGGGAAAGTGCTGGAGATAGGACAGATCGAGGGTGGCCATATCCCGAGGGGTCGTCACCTGTCCCTCGGCGGGCAATCCATGAGGATTCACGAAATGGGTCCTGGTCATTCCCAACTCCTTGGCCTTCTGATTCATGGCATCCACAAAGGCGTCAAGGCTCCCCGCCACATGCTCCGCCACCGCCACGCAGGCATCGTTGCCGGAAACCACGGCAATGCCTTTCAGAATATCCTCCAGAGGGACTTTGCTCCCTATCCCCACGAACATTTTGGAGCCCCCGGTTCGCCAGGCCGCCTCGCTGATGTACACCTCGTCGTTGAGATGGATGACCCCCTGTTTGAGTGCCTGGAAGACCAGGTAGAGCGTCATGATCTTCGTGAAGGAAGCGGGCTCGATGACCTCATCGGCATTTTGCTCAAAGAGCAGGCTGCCCGTCGACACCTCCAGCAGGACAGCACCCCGGGCATCGATCTGACCCGGAGAGGCTTCCGAAGGTGCCGTGCTCGTCTGAGCGGGCTCTGTTTTCGCAGCCTTCCCGGAGGCGCCGGGTACCTTGGCCTTCCTGGCTGCGGATCTTTCCACACCCAGTCCCACGGAAGGTGACAGAAAAGACAGAGAGAGAAAAAAAGCTGCCATCCAGAGTGCAACACGTTTCATTTGCATATCAATCCCCCAGAGTATGAATCTTTTTTACCTGTAAAAAGGGTATGTATTTTGAACGATCCTAAGCAATCTCTCCAAAGGGCTACATATATACCTCTAATTTCATTGGATGACAAGCTCACCTCCAAAAGCTCCAACAAGTGGATATTGTGCCAAAATTGATATGTTTACAAGGAACTTGGAATATGTTCTTAGGAAAGGCACCTTCGGTCCGCTGTGGATCGCCTGGTGTTCGGTATGGAAACGATAAGTTCCTGATCACACTGGACAGAATGCGCCTTATTGAGGGCAAATCTAGCTTTCCAAATTTTCCAGACTCGGGAGGATGGATTCCATGGACAAGATTTTACGCATCGACACGAGAGCACAGGGCGGTCCAAAAGCCAAAGAGGAGCCTGTAGGCGCCTACACCGGTTTGGGGGGACGGAACCTCACTTCGACCCTCGTGGCCAAAGAAGTCCCCCCCCTTTGTCATGCTCTGGGGGCTGAAAACAAGCTTGTCATCGCGCCCGGGTCTCTCAGCGGAACCACGGGTGCCATGTCCGGCCGCCTTTCCATCGGCGCCAAGAGCCCTCTCACGGGAGGCATCAAGGAAGCCAACTCAGGGGGGCAGCCCGCCCAGGTTCTGGCACGGTTGGGCTATGCCGCCATCATTCTGGAAGGCAAGCCCGACGGCGACGACCTTTACAAGATCTTCATCAATAAAGACGGCGTCAAAATCGAGAAAGACAATTCTCTCAAGATGCTCCCCAATTATGATCTCATTGAGAAAATGAAAGGGGAATATGGAGACCAGATCGCCTGTATCTCCATCGGAACTGCCGGGGAAATGAAAATGTGCTCCGCCTCCATTGCCTGTACGGACCCCGAGCTCAGGCCGACGCGGCATGCCGGACGTGGGGGACTCGGAGCCGTCATGGGCTCCAAGTGCATCAAGGTCATCGTTTTGGACGACACGGGCGTGAAGATGCGTTCTCCCAAGGATCCTGAGAAGTACAAGGAAGCCAACAAGAAGTTTGTGGCAGGCCTTCGAGGCCACGCTGTCACGGGGCAGGGGCTTCCCGCTTACGGGACCAACATTCTCACCAATATCCTCAACGAAGCCGGCGGATACCCCACCTACAACTTCAAAGAAGGCCGCTTCGAAAGCGCTCACAAGATCAGCGGTGAAACCCAGGCCGAAACCGAGACGGCCCGGGGAGGTCTTGCTACCCACGGGTGTCATCGTGGCTGCGTCATCCGTTGTTCGGGGATCTACAACGACAAGGATGGACATTACCTCACCAAGCAGCCCGAATACGAGACGGTATGGGCCCATGGCGGCAATTGCGGCATCTGCGATCTTGACGACATCGCCATGTTGGATTTTCTGGACGACAATTACGGGCTCGACACCATCGAAATGGGCGTCACCATCGGTGTGGCCATGGAGGCCGGACTGATCCCGTTCGGAGATTCCAAGGGTGCCATCGACCTGGTGCACCAGGTGGGGAAAGGTACGCCTCTCGGCCGCATTCTCGGCAGTGGAGCGGCAGTTACGGGCAAAGCGTTCGGCGTGGAGCGGGTTCCCGTTGTGAAGAACCAGGCCCTTCCCGCCTATGATCCGAGGGCCGTCCAGGGTATCGGCGTCACCTACGCCACGAGCCCCATGGGGGCTGATCACACGGCAGGCTATGCTGTGGCCACGAACATCCTGAAAGTCGGCGGTGAGGTGGATCCCCTTAAGCCCGAAGGCCAGGTGGAGCTCTCGCGCAACCTGCAGATTGCCACGGCAGCCATCGATTCCACGGGGATGTGTCTCTTCATTGCCTTCGCCCTCATGGATCAGCCCGAAACTTTTCAGGCCCTCATCGATATGTTGAACTCCTTCCACGGACTCAACCTCACGGGAGACGACGTGACGGCGCTTGGCAAGCAGATTCTAAAGACCGAGCGCGACTTCAACTCCCGAGCAGGATTCACGGCCCAGCACGACCGGCTGCCGCGTTTTTTTACCAACACCCCTGTCGCCCCTCACCAAATCACCTTCCAGGTCAAGGATGAGGAGCTCGACCAGGTATTCAACTGGTAGACGTACAAATGGCTCCTTGAAGATACAGACCGTTTGCTCCGAGGTATCGCAGGGCTGCTTTGGCCGGCGCTCCCTTCGATACCTCGGAAGAAGGTTTGGCGCTCCGTCTTTTCTCAGAGCTCTTTTCTGGTTATGAATCACTTGGCGATGTTCGGCGATTCTACATTCCCTCCCACCCGGAATGGGGGTGTTATTCATGACCAGAGTGCACAAATTCTCCATCCCTGAAATCATCTTCGGACGCGGAAGCCTGAGTTACACCGGGCTGTGCGCACGGCAGCTCGGAGGCGAAAAGGTTTTTCTGGTCAGCGACCGGGGATTGGAAGAGGCCGGTTGGGTAGCGCGGGTCATTGAAGTTCTTGAGGCCGAAAAGCTGCGCTGGGTTTATTATTCCGAGGTGGTCTCCAACCCGAGAGACTTTCAGACCCACAAGGGAGCGGAATATTATCTCCAGCAGGGCGCCGATGTCATCATCGCCCTGGGGGGAGGGAGCCCCATGGATGCCGCCAAAGGAATCGCCCTAGTGGCGAGCAACGGGGGGCAAATCCAGGATTACGAAGGCGCCAATCGCATTCACCGCCCCCTCCCGCCCATGGTGTTCATTCCCTCGACAGCGGGCAGCGGATCGGACATTTCGCAGTTTTCCATCATCACCGACGTGGGGCGTCAGGTAAAGATGTCCATCATCAGCCGGACCCTTGTGCCCAACATTTCCATCATCGATCCCCTGATCCTCGAGACCAAAAGCCAGAAGCTGATCATTGCGGCAGCCATCGACGCCCTGTGCCATGCCGTTGAATCCTATGTCTCCAAGATTTCCTCACCCTTCACGGAGGTGCAGTCTCTCCAGGCCATCCGCCTGATCCTGCAGCACCTGAAGCCAGCTGTTGCGACGCGGTCTCTGGAGCACCTGGAACAGCTCAGCATCGCCAGCACGGCCGCCGGGATGGCCTTCAGCAATGCCGGGCTGGGGGCGGAGCACGCCCTGGCGCATTCCCTGGGGGGCATGTTCGACACCCTGCACGGACTCGTGCATCCCATTCTGCTTCCCCATGTCATGCGGTTCAATCTCTCTGCCTGCACCGAAAAAATCGCCGTCATCGGTGAAATCCTCCTGGGGCGACCGTTGGGCTCCGTCCAAGAGACAGCCGCGGCGGGGATCGAAATGTTGGAGACTTACTGCGGAGAACTGAATGTCCCGGTGCGCCTCCGGGAGATTGTTCAGGATCGCTCCCGTTTGGAGGACCTCTGTAAAATGGCCGTGAACGACGTGTGTCTGCTCACCAACCCCCGCCCTGCCGGTTGGGAAGATCTCCTCCACATCTGCTGGGAGGCCTGGTGATGAGCCAAAAACCGACTCTGGAGGACCTCATCGGCATCGAATATGCCAAGCTCGGCTTTTTCAAAGAGGTGCAGGAAAAGGTGGCCGAGCTCCAGGCTTCCAACCTGAAGCTTGAGCTGAAGCGACGACACATTCAGGGCATATTGGACGGCATCACCGATGTCATGGCCATCATTTCCCTCGACTTTCGGATCACCTCCGTCAACCAGGTGTTCTACAATGTCTTTGAGGAAACCGATCCCGCGGGAAAGTTTTGCTTCCAGGTCTTCCGGAGGCAGGAATGCCGCTGCGCCTCCTGTCCCATGGTTATCGCTCTGGCCACCAATAAGGTGTGCAGGCAGCTGGAGATTTTTCCCGTCAACGGGAAAAACAGGCATTTTGAAATCACGGCTTCTCCTCTGCGCAATCCCCAAGGCACTCCCTGCCACATTCTGGTCTTGAAACGCGACGTGACGACGGAGAAAGAATATCAGGCCAAATACTATCAGGCGGAAAAGATGGCGACAGTGGGAGTGCTGGCGGCCGGAGTCGCTCATGAAATCAACAATCCCCTGACAGCCATCTCGGGATTTGCCGAAGGGTTGAAGCGCCGCCTGCCGCGCCTGAAAGAAAAAGTGGATCCCGACCTTGCAGAAGACTTCGACGAATACATCGATATCATTTTGAAGGAATGTCGACGATGCCAGGGAATCGTGCAGAACCTGCTGGATTTCGGCCGCCCCAAGTCCAACCATTTCTGCTCGCTGGATTTGAGCTCGGTGATTCAAGATACATTGAAGCTCCTTCAAAATCACTTGAAGGCATACCCCAAGGAACATATCCGCCTGAGGCTACAGGATCCCCTCCCCTCCATCTACGGGGATGACTCCCAGTTGAAGCAGGTGATCCTCAATCTCCTGTTCAACGCCCTGGACGCCACCAGTGAGAAGGGATGCATCACCCTGCGCACCTTTTCCCGGCGCTCGGGGGAAGAGGAGTGGGTCGGACTGGCGGTGGAGGACACTGGGACCGGGATCCCTTCCGAACACCTTAACAAACTGTTCGAACCCTTTTTTACCACGAAACCGGCTGGGAAAGGCATCGGGATCGGACTGCCCACCTGTTACAATATCATTCAGAATCACGGGGGCGAGATTGTCGTCTGCAGCGAGGAGCTCAAAGGGTCCACTTTTCTGGTGCGGCTGCCGAGCGGGACCTCGGCTCTGCCCGTCTTGACACTGTGAAGGAGGCGGTTGGATCGATCATGGCGCCTTTTGAACCCATGCGCATTCTCGTGGTGGACGATGAAGAATCCATCCGCCGCCTCGCAAAGAAGGAATTTTCCGATCCCCATCGCAAGGTATGGACTGCCGGGAGCGCCCATGAGGCTTTCGAGCTGGTCCGCCGACAACAGGTTGATGTCATTGTGCTGGATATCCGGCTGCCGGATGGCGATGGGTTGGAGCTCCTGGAGCAATTCCGGGAAACGCTCCCCGATGTGGAAGTGATCATCATCACCGGCCATGGAAACATTGACAGCGCCGTTGAGGCCATGAAAAGCGGGGCCTACGATTACATCACCAAACCCTTTACCCTGGACCGGCTGGAGCTGGTCATCGAAAAAGCCTTTCAGCGCGTTCGCCTGCAGCGGGAGAATCGTCTCCTGCGGCACACACAGAGCTACCAGCCGTCGCCCCGCTTCATCGGTTCATCCGCAGCCATTCAGCACATCCAATATCTCATCGGAAAGGTCGCTCCCACAGATGTCCCGGTATTGATCACGGGAGAAAGCGGCGCAGGCAAAGACGTTGTAGCGCGGGCGATCCACGGCCTGAGCAGGCGTCAGGAGAACCCCCTCATCATCAAAAATTGCGGCACTCTCCAGAAGGAGCTCATCCGAAGCGAGCTTTTCGGCTACTGCAAGGGCGCTTTCACAGGGGCAACCGAGTCCCAGGAAGGGCTTCTGACCCTCGCTCACCAGGGGACCCTGTTCCTGGATGAAATTGGAGAGCTGCCCCTGGAGGTACAGGCTTCCCTCCTGCGAGTTCTGGAAAATCAGACCTTTCGGCGGGTGGGAGACAAACAGGAGCGGCAGGTGGACGTGCGCTTTCTTTTCGCCACCAATCGCAACCTGGCTGAAGAAGTGAAAGCCAGCCGGTTTCACGAGGCACTCTACCACCGGATCAACGTCTTCCAGTTGGATCTGCCTCCCTTGCGCCAGAGAAAAGAGGACATCCCTCTCCTCGTGGAATATTTCCTGGGCCTTCTGAGCGCGGGGAAGCCCCCCTGCCGCATTTCCAAAAATGTCATGCACCTGCTGATGGAATACTCCTGGCCCGGCAACGTTCGTGAACTGAGGAACGTCATGGAGCGGGGAATGATCCTTTCGGAAAATGGAATCATCACCGCCCAGGGCCTTCCCCGTGAACTGGCGGAACAGAACCGGTACAAGGGTACGGTGCTCCACGGGGAGCGTCCCCTGCTCTCCCTCTACGAGCTTGAAAAGCAGCACATTCAGCGGGTGCTGGAGCATACCTCGGGAAACCGGTCTCAGGCGTCGGACACTCTGGGCATCAGCCGCAAAACTCTGTATCGCAAGCTGAAGGAATATGGTCTCGAATGAGCTCCCCCGCCTGTTTGTATCGAATAAGGCACAGTGTTTCTCTTTGTCCCAATCTTCATCCTGATTGTATCAAGACGACACATCTTCATAAGATCGCGATATTATTAATAAAAAATAGTCATTGACACAGTCTGCTCGTGAAGCCCCCGTTATCCTGACCCATCCGAAAGCCTTCGATTCCTTCAGAATTCAATTTGCTTAACCTAATCTATTGTATTCATTGTCCTATTTAGATTGGTTCACTCCTTGCAAATTAGGCAGGCAACATGTGCAGGAGTTTTGAACCGCTTACAAAAGAAGGAGCTTACCATGGCCGCAGGAGAGCAGGTATTTGGATTCTACATTCCCACCGTGACGCTGATGGGCATTGGCGCCCATAAGCAATTGGGTGAACAGATCAAGACGCTGGGCTCCGCCAAGCCTTTCATATGCACCGACAAGGGCATCACGAAGGCCGGTCTGACCCAGAAGATCGTCGACCTCATCAAGCAGGACGCGGGAGTGGACTGCGTGGTTTTCGACGACACCATTCCCAACCCGACGGATACGAATGTCCATGACGGTTTGAAAATTTTCAAAGACAACGATTGTGACATGATCATTTCCCTCGGCGGCGGCAGCTCTCACGACTGCGGCAAGGGCATCGGCATTGTGGCCACCAACGGCGGAAGCATCCGCGACTATGAAGGGGTGAACAAGTCCACGAAGGCCATGCCCGCCTTCATTGCCATCAATACGACCGCCGGGACGGGAAGTGAGATGACCCGTTTCTGCATCATCACAGACACCAGCCGCAAGGTAAAAATGGCCATTGTCGACTGGAGAGTCACTCCCAATATCGCCATCAACGATCCCCTGCTCATGGTGGGCATGCCGCCGGCCCTCACCGCCGCTACCGGAATGGACGCCCTGACGCACGCTGTCGAGGCCTATGTGTCCACCATCGCCACCCCCGTCACGGACGCCTGCGCCCTCAAAGCCATTCAGCTCATTTCACAGAACCTGAGGGCTGCCGTGGCCCACGGAGGGGACATGGTCGCCCGGGACAACATGGCCTATGCTGAATATCTCGCAGGGATGGCCTTCAACAACGCCAGCCTCGGTCATGTGCATGCCATGGCGCATCAGTTGGGAGGCTTCTACGACCTGCCTCACGGCGTATGCAATGCCATTCTTCTGCCCCATGTGCAGCGCTTCAACATGATCGCCAAGGTGAGCCGATTCGTGGATATCGCCATTGCCATGGGAGAAGTGGTGGACGGACTGTCCCAGCGGGAAGCCGCTGAAAAAGCCCTGGAGGCCATCAAGACGCTCTCCGCCGACGTGGGGATCCCCGGCGGGTTGAAGGAGCTGGGTGTCCAGAAGCAGGATCTTCCCGTCATGGCGGAAAATGCCCAGAAAGATGCCTGCGGGCTCACCAACCCACGCTGCCCGACCCTGGAAGATGTCATTGAAATCTACAAGAACGCCATGTAACGGAAAGCCGGCGTGAACAAAAGGGGGGGCTGATGCCCCCTCTTTTGTTCGTCAAACCTGTTGACTGCCATTTTCCCCTGGTCTATAGAGTTCCTCTCAAGACAAAGTGCTCCACTCGCCTTTTCATCTCCATGGGATCTCTTCCCAGAAGATACTCCCCCTTCATTTGAGCGCATGCATTGGATTCCATTTTCTGATATATACGCAGTACGAATTTTGTTGTATGTTCGAGAACGCTTACAGAGATGACATAGAGAGGGGATTTTCGATGAAATGCGTGGAGATGAATAAATTTTTCGGGCTGCTGGCAGCAATGGCCCTGGGCATCCTGCTCGCCTCGACTCCGGTCTTATCCGCTGAATTTTCGGCGGACATGGTGTTCCAACCCAAGGGGGAAGACTCCATGATCGTGAAAGTCTATGTGAAAGGCAATAAAATGCGCCAGGAAGCCACTGAAGAAGGTGAACGGCAAATTGTCATCATCAGGGCGGACAAAAAGATCTCCTGGATGATCGATCCGGAAGAGAAGAAGTATATCGAGATGCCCTACGAAGAGGAGGGGAACCTTTTCGAGGAGTGGACCCAGGAGAAGCAGAAAAACGCAAAGTTTATAGCGGACGACCATGTTGCGGGGCTTCAGAGCAAGAAATACGAAGTCACCGAGGACGGGCAAAAGGTCACCGTATGGATTTCCACGAAATATTCCTTTCCCATTAAGGTCGAGGACCCGGAAGCCATCGTCGAGTACAAGAACATCAAGGACGGCCCCGTTGATGATGCTCTGTTCGAGCTCCCCGCCGGTTATGAGAAGATCGTCATGCCGGCCATGCCTGAGCCCTCTGAAACGGATCAGTAGCATAACAGTCATGAACACGACAGTGTTCACCCCCACCGATAGAAATCCCCCTTGTCCCCCCTTTGGTAAAGGGGGGAAACGCCATGCTTCCCCCTTTATCAAAGGGGGATTGAGGGGAATTTTCACGGTAATGCGTATAGATTGCCTTCCAGAGGCCTCAAAATTGAACGCATGTCTTGTTGCTCTTCCATAGAAGGCGAGCCCCTCATTCCCTTCCCTCCCGGGAGCCTTCCGGCCGTTTTCCTTCGGCGTGAAAAACGTTTTCTGGTGGAAGTGAGGGCCGGTTGCGAAACGTTCTGGGTCCACACGAACAATTCCGGGAGCATGATGGGACTCTTGAAGGTCGGCGCCGAAGTTCTGATCTCACCGGCGGAGCGTGCCGGACGGCGGTTGGCTTTTACCCTGGAGCTCGTGCGTGTGCAAGGCTTTTGGGTTGGTGTGAATACCCTGGTACCCAACCGTCTTCTCCGGGCTGCATGGCAGGCGGGCTTAATGCCGGAAACCGCCGGTTACGACACCTTCAAAAGTGAAGCGAAATACGGCAGGAGCCGCATTGACGGCTTTTTCAATGGACCGTCGGGCCCTCTTTGGGTGGAGAACAAGAATGTCACACTGGTGGAAGACGGGGTCGCCTATTTTCCAGATGCCGTGACGATCCGGGGACAAAAGCACCTCCAGGAGCTCATGGCGCTTGCCCGGCAGGGGCAGCGGACGGCATGCTTTTATGTCATCCAGAGGCCCGACGCAGACTGTTTCGCCCCGGCGGACTTCATTGATCCGGCCTTCACGGACCTTTTCCTGCAAGCTCAAGAAGCCGGAGTGGAAACATGGCCCTACCAGGCCCTTGCCTCTCCACAGGGTATCCGCCTCGGTAACCGTCTTCCCATGCGGTGGTTTTAGAATCCCTCAGCCATTGAGGATGACAATGCCCTGCTCTAGATCACGAGCAAAATGAGACCGGGGCGCATTTGAAAAATCGCATCGAGCGTGTCATCATAATCCCTCCTTGCTCCTTTTGACATTGAGGAAAGCAAACATGTCGGAAAGACTTCGTATCACTTCGGGCATCGGGCAACTGGATCGTATCCTGGGCGGCCTCTACATCGGCGACAATGTGGTATGGCACGACGACTCGGGGAGTCTCGCCTCGGTGTTTTGCCACAGCTTCATACAGGCTTCGCAAATTCAGAGTCGCCCCCTCATTTACGTCTGCTTCGACCGTTCTCCCAAGAACCTGCTGGAAAAACTCGGCCCACTGGCCGAGAACCCTCAACTCACCATACTGGATTGCTTCACCTGCGGTAAGGGGGCTAAATCACCAGTTTTTCTAAAATTTTATGAAGAAAACGGCACGGATTTCCCCTGCACCATTCTCCGTGTGGAAGAGCCCCGACGGATCGAATCGGTCACCGATGTCCTTTACGGCGTTCATGGAAACATGATCGGGGATGTGCGCTTCGTTTTCGAGAGTCTCACCGGGATGCAGGAGGTGTGGGGCGGCGAGGAGCACATTCTCAATTTTTACTCCCACTCCTGCCCACGGCTGTATGAGCTCAATACGGTGGCCTACTGGATCATGGAGAAGAAAGCCCATTCTCCGCGGCTTCGGGCGCATATCAGCCAGATTGCCCAGGTGGTCATCGAGCTTGGCATCAAGAGGGGCACAACCTCCCTGACAGTCCTCAAAGCCGAGAACCGGGACACGGAGGATATCCACAAACCGCATATCTATTGGGCAAAGGATTTGACGGTCACGTTCGATGAAGAAAAGCGCACGACGGGGGCCATCGATCTGGGTCTGCGCCTCAAGGAACTGCGCACGCGCAGAGGACTCTCGCAGACCGAGCTGTCCAAATTGGTGGGGGTCACGCCCAGCAGCATTTCCCAGATAGAGAGCAACCTGATCTACCCCTCTCTGCCTGCTCTCATGAAAATGGCCGAAGTGCTGTCGGTGGACGTCAGTGCTTTTTTCCATGAAAAGACGGAAGTCAAGAAGCGCATCATCTTTCCGTCCCAGGAGGCGGTGGACGTGAAAATCCCTGACTTTCCCGAGGGGAGCATTTCTGCAAAGCTTCTGACGCCCATTGACTTCGATCCCAAAGCGCAGCCCTACCTCATTGAAATTCCTTCGGGTAAAAGTATTTCCTCGCACTTTTTCATTCACAAGGGGGAGGAAATCGGCTATGTGCTTTCGGGAAAGTTGCAGGTAAGAATGGAAAAGGGGTCCTACAACCTGCGCTCAGGCGATGTCATCTACCTGACCTCTGAAATGCCCAACCAGTGGAAGAATCCAGGTCCCAACCCGGCCAAGATCCTCTGGATCAAGATCAAATGAGTATCTCTAGATGAGAAGCTGCTGAATTTTTCCGTAAAATAAGCTTGTATTACTTATAAAAGACTTATAGAGTGACTCTTAGCACGCAACACATTCACCCCATTCTCAGAGCGGTACGGGCAGATGTGAATGCTTCAGAAGTCTATCTGCACTCACGGAGAGTATGCCGCTCAGTCAGTTCTGGTTTTTCTCGAAAAAGGAGCATAGGAAAGCCGTGAAAAAGGACGTCATCTACAGCATGAGAATGAATAAGGGCGTGCGGGAGGCTCTCAGAAAAGCCGCTCATCGCGAGTGTCGCACGGTCGCCTCTCTTCTGGACAAGATCATCGCCGATTATCTTGCCAAGGAGGGGTTCGCTCTGCGAGAAGGCTTCATGGAAGAAAGGCGCAAGTATCCCCGCAAGGAGACGACGCTTCTGGCGACCACACACCTGCAGACGGGGGACCGCGTCGAAACGCTGGCGGGTGTGATCCTCGATATTTCCCTCGGAGGGGTTCTGGTTTCTTATCCCAAGGGTTCCAAGTTCAAAATCACTTCCCTTGGTCAGCTTCCTCATTTCAGCCTTTCGCTCCATCTGCCCAATCTCGATGAAATGGTGCATCTGGACTGCGATGCACGCCGCATCCTGGACAATGGCAATCAAATTCAGGTAGGAGCGATCTTCAGGGAAATGAACGAAAGCACCGAGCAGAAACTGAGAGCATACCTGAGTTGAGGAGATCCAAGCAGCGGCATTTCCAAGGAAAGCGCCCGTCAACGATACATTTTTCGGAGATTTTTCCGCAGGGGGGGTTGCGCGCCCGTTTCGGCCAGACGGGGATTTTCGAGTGCGAACGTCGGGACGCCGGCGGGGACCTCAACCGAGTGCAACATCCAGAACCATCATGACCACAAAGCCCACCATGCAGCAGAGTGTGGAAAAATCTGAATTGCCGCTCCGCTGGGACTCCGGAATCACCTCCTCCACCACCACAAAGATCATCGCTCCTGCAGCAAAGCTCAAGGCATAGGGCAAGAGGGCCTGTGAGGTGACAACGACCGCCGCCCCCAGGACTCCTGCAATGGGCTCCACGACAGCGGAGAGCTGCCCATACCAGAAGCTCTTGGCTGCCGACACCCCTTCACGACGCAGGGGCATAGAAACAGCCATCCCTTCGGGAAAATTCTGCAACCCGATGCCCAGAGCCAGAGCGATCGCTCCGGCCAGCGTTGCGCCGGGATATTCCGCCGCCGCTGCTCCGAAGGCGACCCCCACGGCCAGACCTTCCGGGATGTTGTGGAGGGTGATGGCCAGCACGAGAAGAATGGATTTCTTCCACTGGGTGTGAATTCCCTCTGCTTCCTCCATGGGAGCCCCCAGGTGCAGGTGTGGAAGAATTTTGTCTATGCCTCTGAGGAAAAATCCGCCCAGGAGGAATCCTGTCGCTGCGGGAATCCAGGCAGGCAGGGACTTCCCCTCGGCCATTTCCAGGGCGGGCGCGAGGAGGGACCAATAGCTGGCAGCGATCATGACCCCTGCCGCAAAGCCAAGCATCCCGTCCAGCAATTTTTGGTTCATTGTCCGGGAGGTAAACACCACCGCGGATCCCAGCGCGGTGACAAACCAAGTGAAGCCCGTCCCGCAGAGTGCCTGCAGGACGGGGGGCCATTCCTTGAAGATATCGATCAGGATCATGACTGCTTTCTATCGGAAATCGTATAGTGCTTCAGTATCCACTCACGGTACGCTCCCGATTGCACAGACCGCACCCAGCTGGGATTCTCGATGTACCACTGGATGGTTTTCCTGATACCCGTTTCAAAAGTCTCCTCCGGCTTCCATCCCAGCTCACGATGAATCTTCGAAGTATCGATGGCATAACGCCGATCGTGGCCGGGCCGGTCCCGAACGTATGCGATGAGGGAGGAATGGGGGGAATGGGCTGCGTCGGGAAAGAGCTCGTCCAGAACGGCGCAAATCCTGGCAACTACCTGCACATTGGTTTTTTCGCAGGACCCGCCGATGTTGTAGACTTCCCCCACTCTCCCGGCTTCCCAAACCAGGTGCAGCGCCCGGCAGTGGTCTTCCACATAGAGCCAGTCCCGGACATTCTGCCCATCGCCATAGATGGGAAGGGGCTTTCCTGCCATTCCATTCAGGATCATGAGGGGAATGAGCTTTTCCGGGAACTGTCGCGGGCCGTAATTGTTGGAGCAATTGGTCGTAAGGGTCGGAAGCCCGTACGTATGGAAATAAGCCCTCACGAGATGATCTGCCGCGGCCTTGGAGGCTGAATAAGGGCTGTTGGGTGCGTAAGGGGTCTTTTCGCTGAAAGGGTGCTCCCGCGGCCCCAGAGATCCATAGACCTCATCGGTGGAAACCTGCAGAAACCGGAACTCTTTGCGTTCCACGCCCGACATGCCCTCCCAGTAATGCAGGACCTCTTCCAACAGATGAAAGGTCCCGACAATATTGGTTTGAATGAAGTCGTCGGGACCGACGATGGATCGATCCACATGGGACTCTGCAGCAAAATTGAAGACTGCGTCCGGGTGATATCTGTTCAACAATTCCCGCAGGAGGTCACGGTCTCGAATGTCTCCCTGCACAAAGATGTGCTCCGGATCATCCTCCAGGGATTCCAGATTCATCAGATTGCCCGCATAAGTCAGCCGGTCCACATTGATGATGCGCATTGTGGAGCGTCGCTTGCAATGCAGGACGAAATTGCTGCCGATAAAGCCGGCGCCCCCTGTTACCAACCAGGTTCTCATAAAGGTTTCAGCTCCTGCCGTCTATGAGATCACACCAGATTCTTCGCTGCAAAATCCCAATTGACCAGATGGTTTAAAAAAGCACTGATGTAGTCCTTGCGGCGGTTCTGATAATCCAGGTAATAGGCATGCTCCCATACATCTAACGTGAGGAGGGGAGTCGATCCTCCCGTAATGGGAGTCTGTGCATTGGATGTCTGGAGTATTTTGAGGGTATCGCCTTCCTTGACGAGCCAGGCCCACCCGCTCCCGAACAGAGTGGCCGCGGCATCGGAAAAGGATTGTTTGAAGGTGTCGAAGCTCCCGAAAGCAGCCTCGATCTTCTTGGCCAGATCGCCTGAAGGAGCACCTCCGCCGCCCGGCTTCATGCTCTGCCAGTAAAACGTATGGTTCCACACTTGAGCGGCATTGTTGAAAAGCGCCTCCTCTCCGGCTTTTCCAGCGGTCCCCTTGACGATCTCTTCCAGGGATGCTCCAGCCCATCGGGTGCCCTGCACCATTTTGTTGACGTTGTCCAAATAGCCCTTGTGATGAGCACCATAGTGGAATCCGACGGTGCGCGAAGAGATGGAAGGAGCCAGTGCATTCTCCTCGTACGGAAGGACTGGAAGCTTCAAGGGATTCTTTTCCGCTGCGGCCCTGACTGTCGAAGCCAGGGGCGACAGTTCTGCGGCAAGCAGCGCGCTTCCCACGATGGCCGTTTTCAAAAAGAACCTTCTGCTCTCCCTGCTCTCATCCCGTGTTTCCCTGTTCTTTTCCATCAAGCCACCTCCTTGTGCGGTGATTGGGCATGTTGTCAGAACCTCAGCTTCTCCGGAGCCACCAGGAGCAGCGCCCCGAGTATCAGGAGGAGAACGCCTCCCACGAAACTGGTGAGTCGCGAATATTTTGTGGTGAGACTCATCTTTTCGATACTCCAGATGGCCAGTGCGAAGACCGCCAGGTCATCGAGCATGTAGAAAAGAATGTAGATGCCCATGTGAATTTCACGTCTCAGAAACGGAACATCGTTGAGGTCGAGGATTTTAGTGTACGCCTGTGGGATGCCGATGGAGCAGGCAAACTCCACCACATTGACCGACAGAGCAATCCCGAGGATTCCCAGAATCACCAGGGGGGTCAGAGTCTGGTTGGAAAGGAATTGCAGGCGTTGAAGGGTCTGCGCGCGCTTTTCCAAGTTCGTCAGCTTGCAGGTGCCGTCGAATGTCGCGAACTCCCACAGGAAAAAAATTCCTCCCCCGACGGCAATCAGTCCAATGATGGGGGTTACGATCCGATCTGCCCGGATGAAGTCGAAAGCGAGGAACCAGGAGTTCAGAATCAGAAAATACATGATCCCCTGGGCCAGAATGAAAAGGCCTGCAAACTGGATCATTCGCTTCACGGAGCCGACCTGTGCCAGGGCCGTCAGGAAGGCCACCAGCACCCACATGGCACAGGGATTGAACCCGTCCACCAGGCCGAGCACCACTGAAAGGACCGGCAGAGTGAACTGCTTCAGGTCCACGCTCCCCAGGAGGGGAATGTCCAGGCTGAAGGTTTCTTCTCCTGCACCCGGCCGGCACGATGTAGTGGGGCCTGTGATGGGACAGACACTTCCCCCGCCGGCGGAAGAGAGATTTCCCACCAGCAATTCCTCCACGGTCGCCTTCATGTCTTCGGTCTGGAGCAGCTCCCGGATCTGCTTCCCGGTAGTTTCAGGTCCTGCGTAGCCCACGAGGAATTTACGGCCAATGACCGTGATGGGGGTGACCTTGGGAAGATCGTATTTGTCCGTCAACTGGTCGAAAAGCCTTCGTGTCTCCGGGAGATCAACGTCCATACCGCGAATGCGCAGCGGTCCCCATTCCTTCTGGAGAGCGGCGAGAAACTCTTTCTCCTTCTTGCAGTGCCCACAATCTTCCCTCCAAAACAGGGTCACCGTGGGAACCGCCGACTCCTCCCCCTGTCCGGCAATGCCCGGAAAGATGGTCGTGGGATGAAATGAGATCAGCAAAATCCACAGAACCAGGACACTCTGTTGGATCCGCCCCGAATGAAACTGAAAACGTGCAGGATGGAGCACCACGCATTCTCCCATTCAGATTCCGGGCTGAGCTTGGTGAAGCCTTGCAAACCGCTGCCCGGGCAAGGCTCATTGCATGAAGTCTTGAAGCTGCAACGGGCGCCCATTCAGCACCGTTTGGCCATCATCGAAGGTTGCATGAAGGCTGTAAACGCCGTTATCCAGTACCAGAACATTTTGTGCCGTCAGGGATTGAAGTTGTTCGGCAGCCATGCTGGACGCCATGGTGTCCATGAGTCCTTCTGCGAGTCCCTTTCCCAGCCCTTCTCCTCCATGGGCAAGGATCTGGCCTTTGATTATATTGGACACTGCACGCTTTACAAGATCTTCTCCGGCTTTCAACTGGACGTCTGCAGTCAGGGCTGAAGGCAGTTGGGACAGATCCGGGCTGGACTTCCACCTGTCCCCATCAACAGTCACCTTTCCGGTTCCTGCGAAATCCCCGAAAGGGGTTTTAAACTCCATGCGGGTGATCTCCACCTCGGGGGAGGTTTTGAGCAGGGCGGCCAGAATGTCCAGGTATTCAGCCTGCAGCTTTTCCTGCAGCGCTTCGGCAGAAAGGGACGGATCCGCCGCTTCCACCCGGTTGGCCGTTCCCTGCAATCTGACGATGGATGCCGCATCGAGGTTCCGAATCTCCATCTGAAAGACCCCCGGGCCATACCGGCTCCCGTCTATCTGGATCTCTCCTGCTTCCAGGGCAAGCCCGTAAGTGATGGATTCATCCGAGGCCCCGGCGGTCGTGCTCATCTTCAGGCCCTGGACCAGAACCGTGTGGAAATCCCCATTCTCCTCCTTGGGAACGAAATCAAAATTCGGGACATCGAAGGCAGCCTCCCCGAGCCACAAGCCGTGAGCTCCCTCCTGCATCCTGAAAGTGTGCTGCATGGTCTGGAGCTTCAGATCGACATCCTTTGCCGAAACTTGCAGGCCGGGCATGCGCACCGTGCCATTGAACCTTTTCAAATCCGCCGAGAAATCCATTCGGAGAAAAAGGCCCTTCCAGTCCACGGTCGCCCCGTCTTTGTCGTCGTAAGTATATTGAAAGGCAGGAATAACAAAATGATCTTCCCCACTCCCGTTCAGATGGATGAGGGTGTAGTTCCGCATGGACGCCAGCTCTGGAATTTTCTCGAACAGCTCCTTCAGCTTGCTCTGGGCTTCCGGATCCAGCACCATGCGCGTTTCGATGAACGCCATGCAGGGCTTCCATCGCACCTGCCCTTCCGGGGATTTGGCGCCGAAAGGAAAAGGGCCGTGATAAATCTCGTGGTCCAGGGTGAACCGCACCGGTGCCATTTCCCGGGAGGCCATGGCCGGGTGCTGCAGTGTCACGGCGGTTCGCGCCTTTGAAACCCAAAAACCCCGGTGATAACTTTCATTGACAAAACGGATGGATTTAACCTGGCCGCCCTCGGAGGCCCGTTCAAGCATGGCTTTGTACTGTTCCTCCGTTCTGACGGCGAACCAGTGTGTAGCCCCCGCCCACAGTGCCGAAAGCAAAAGAAGCGCTACGACGATACCGACAATGATCTTTCGCACCCTGTTCTCCTTTTTTTCAGGAGTGTACCATGTTTCGGTGCATTTGATCCAATGCTCAGTGGGGGGAAGCCGTGCTATGCGGGCATTTTTTAGATTATTTATAATGAAATTGAGATGATCAGGAACACCCCCCCGCTCGAAGCACGCGGGGGGATCAGGATTGTTGATTTAACGTCACCCCGGTGAAAAACGGGGTCCGGATGGAGGGGCGCATTCATCCACTCACGGCGTCATGACGATTCCTGCGGCTCTCCTTCCTTTTCCACCTGCGGGGCTCCATTCATCTGCTTGATTTTCCCCAGGGCCTTTGTCATCTCCACGGCAACCCCCAGCCCGTTGCGCCCATCCTTATTCATCAGTCGAAACGCCATGCCCAGGGGGCCGGTGGGTTTGCATTCCGCAAGATTCATCTGTGCGGGCAGATTCATGAGCTGCTCCAGCAGATCAATGGTCGCCGGCTCGGAAAGTTTGCGGATGATCCCGTGCATCCGGACGAATCCGTCTCCCATGGCCTCGATATCCTCGGGACTGTAGTTCTCGGCAATCTTGGCATACATTCCGATCATGGCGCGATTGATGCGGAAAATGCCCTTTTGCTCCAGCTCATCCAGCTTATCGATGAAATGGGGCACGGCCACTTTCAGCATGGGCTCCATGTCATTCCACCAGTCGATGAGGTTTTCCAGCTGCTCGAGGGCCCAGGTCAGATGGCGGAAGCTCAAGAGCAGGCGTTTCACCGTCCCCAGGATATCCTCCAGCTGGAATCCCGTTTCCACCTCCGCCAGCTCTTCGGTGAGCAGCCTGGCCGAGGGGCTCATGAGGAGACTCATATCCTTCCCCAGGTCCACCAGGCTGTCCAATGGACGGGCAAAAGACTCGAGCCGTTCTTCAAGGCCGGCTATCCGATCCAGTTTTTCCTCGATCTTGGCAAGACGCTCCAGAATCAATGCTTCGTCGGACATGAGATGCTCCTTTGTCTCAGCGGCATTTCCAAATCGGGGGAGAGAATGCCCCGGACCTTGCCGGCCAGCACGAACTGGTTTTCAAGAGGCAGGTGGCTGCCCTTGAGCATCAGGTTGTAGTAAACCCAGCGAAACATCATTTTACCGACATAATTGGAAAAACTCACGCCCAGAAGGTCGAAGGGGCCCAGGCCCGGGAAGGGGAATTTCCCCGGCAACGGCTCGATTTTATAGTTGAAGTCGAGAAGAGACCCCTTCTCGTAGCCGGTGACGACGTAGCAGGTAGAATGCCCGTCGTACCCCGGCCTGGGGGCATGTCCGTCAATTTCCCGCTTCAAGTTGTCCACCAGGACGTCCGCCTCGTAATGTGCCACAGACCCGGCCTTGGAGGTGGGAACGTTGGCTGCATCGCCGATGACATAGATGTTGTCGAATTTTTTGGATTTGAGCGTGTTGTGATCCGTTTCCATGTAGCCCATGGGATCGCCCATTTCACTGTCGATAATATATTGCGCACCGAAATTTGGAGGGATCGCCACCAGGAGGTCATAGTTCACCTCTCGGCAGTCATAACTGCTGATGACCTTGCGTTCCGGGTCCACCGAGGAAAGCTGGAAAGTGGGCGTCACCTTGATGTTTTTCTCTTCGCAGACCTGCCCCAGGATCTCGGCGGCCTTGGGCTTGGTGAAGGCTCCGGGCAGTGGGGTGACCAGTTCGATTTCGACGTGATCCCTCACGCCGTTCACCGTGAAGAACCAGTCGGCCATAAAAACGAATTCCAGGGGAGCCACCGGACATTTGAAGGGCAGTTCGGCGATATTGAGCACGACACGCCCCTTGTCGAAATATTTCAGCTTGTCGGCGAGAGCCACAGCCCCGTCCAGAGTGTAAAAATTGTGAATATCCTTCCCCCAGCCGGGCCCCGCCATCCCCTCGACCTCGCCGGGGACGATGCGGCAGCCGGTGCCTATCACCAGCCAGTCATAAGGAAAGGTATACTGTTTCGTTCGGACCTGTTTCTGTTGGGGATCGACGGCGACGATTTCATCCAGGACAAAGTTCACCCCTGAGGGTACATACCTGGTCTTGGGCTTGACGCAGTCGTCCTTCGTGTAAATGCCGAAGGGGATAAAAAGCCATCCGGGCTGATAGTGGTGCTGCCAGTCCTGGTCGATGACGGTGATTTTCCACTCCCGTTCGGAGAGCTTTTCACGCATCTTCGCAGCCACGATCGTGCCGCCGGTACCGTGTCCCAAAATTACAAGTCTCTTCATGCCTAAGGCTCCTTTCCGGTTGAACGGTTGGATAAATCTTCCTGCACAAACTTTTTGGTGGACCGGAAAATAAAAGTCTACATTCGAGCTCGGAAACTGCAACGGACAGGTGGAATTCCATCATTCTTAGCACGGTTGAGAAAATTGCTTCATTGACTTAAGTCAAAGGTGCTCCTCTTTCTGACAGTAGGAAATCAACGATGGATGGCGGCTTGCGCTGCACCTTCGGACGCTGGCGTGAACGCCGCCCGAGAATGCGTGAAGGGATCGCTCTCGAATGGGCAAATCGACCGCTGGGTCATTTCAAGAGATTGTAATCAGCACGACAACGAGACATTCAGGCTCCTTCGCCCTCATTTGGGGGGAGAGGGCTGGGGAGAGGGGGCCTGCAAAGTCAATTTTCCCTCATCTCGGTCCTCTCCCTGAGGGGAGGCGGCGTCTTCGGATCCGCATGGCGTCTGGATCTATCATTATAGTAGTAACTTGGGGGACAACAGCATCAGGAACTGCCGCCGGCAGAGCGGGAATCCCCACGACGGACCCGGGCACCTGTTCCCAAAGAATCAGAAATTCATATGGTTAAGAAGTTGAGCCCGCGTAGCATGAAGCCGCTCCTCCATCACCTGTCCACACCGCCACATCAGTTCAAATCCGAGCTGGTAGTCCTCCCAGCACTTTTCCATCATGCATTTGGCATTGAGTGTGATGGCTGTAGTATCCTCGACGACCCTGGCGCAGAAATGCCCGCGGTACGGTGGAAAAAGCCATGACCATCCTACAACGCCCCCTGGACCGAGGGTCATGATGGCCGTGGGGTCCTGTCCCGGCATGTGCAGCACAATCGCTATCTTCCCAGTTTGCAGCAGGTAGAGTCGCTCCGCTGGCTCCCCCTCATGAAAAATGAATCCGCCGGCCGCGAAGCTTTCCGCATTTGCGCAATCGGCAAGAAGCTCTATGTGGGTGGATTGAAAGTCTTTGAAAAACGGATGACTGAGCAAGCCCTTTTTTATCTCGTCCCTATAAATTCCTCCTTCAGTAAACAACCTAATGGCATCGATTCGACCGCAAATCTCGCATCAACATCAGGTCCAGCGACTCCGGCAGAATACACCACAACTTCATCTTTTGCACCGCCCCCATTTGTCGAACGATGCAACTCCCCATTTTCCATTTCCAGGAAGGCCGCCTAAATTTTATACAAAAAACAAATGATTTCGAACTTTATTTCACATCTTGCTACGACAATCCATGATTAAATTTTTTCCCTTCTAGGAACCGATCCACTTTCCAAGGTCGCGCCGTGAAGGCGAAAGCCGCAAGGAGGCTCGGGACGAGGTTATGTTACGGGCTCTTTACTTTCACAGGACATTTTCTTATGTTGTGCACATTGTGCTTGATCCATGGAAATTGACCTGCCAATCCTCCCACAAGATAAGGTGATCTATGAAAGCGGTAGTGTTCGGCATTTCGATGTTTTTCCTGGCGGGTTGCGCGACCGGGCCCGTACTGTATCCCAACCCCCATCTCCAGGAGGTCGGTGAGGCTCAGGCCCAAAAGGACATTGCAGAATGCGAGGTTCTCGCCGATCAGTATGTCAAATCCGATGCGGGCATTGAAGCGGCCAAAAGTACGGCTGTGGGTGCGGCGGGAGGGACAGTGATCGGCGGGGCCGCCGGAGCTGTGACAGGAAACCTGGGGCGTGGATTCGGGGTTGGCGCCGCCACCGGCGCTGCGGCGGGTCTCGTGCACGGCATCATCAAGGCGTCGGAGCCCAGTCCTATTTTCAAGAATTTCATGGTGCGCTGCCTCCAGGAAAAGGGCTATGAAGTCATCGGGTGGGAATGACGGTCTGCATGGGTTGGGTGGGAATAAAAAAAGGCTGACCCTGCCGAGTCAGCCCGATGTTTTTTTCAAGAATGGTGGGCGGAAGAGGATTCGAACCTCCGACTTCCACCGTGTGAGGATGGCACTCTCACCGCTGAGTTACCCGCCCATCTAATGTGGGGGCTTTATACAACAGAAATGGAACATGCGCAATAAAAATCTCCTGGCATACTCTCCGCGCGCGGGCGCAGCAGGCAATAGTATGAAAATGAAGCTCATCGCCGGCATGGGTACGATCCTCTGGACACTGGCTACCCTGCCAGTCGCGGGAGAGGTGATCACCCGAGTGGCGACACAGGAAAAATGCGTAGCGCTGACCTTCGATGCCTGCGAAACCAAGACTCCCTCGTGGCTCGACAAAACGATCCTGGATTTCGTTGAAAAGGAGCAGATCCCCTGCACCATTTTTGTCAGTGGAAAATTTGCCGTGAGAAACCGCTCGGAGCTTCAGAGGATCTCCCGGTATGAATTCATACGCCTGGAAAACCATTCGTTAAACCATTTCCAGCACATGGAAAAACTGTCCGACGAAGCTCAAAAGAGGGAAATCCTGGAGGCTGAAAAGCTCGTGGAAGAGATTACCGGCAGGAAGCCGATCTTTTTTCGTTTTCCGGCAGGGAATCACGATGCGAATACGCTCCGGGTAGTGCAGCTCCTGGGGTACCGGGTCGTACACTGGACTTTCCCCAGCGGAGATCCTGACCGTGGGGAAACGGCTCCCAAATTGACGCGATGGGTGGTTTCCAAAGCGACGCCTGGAAGTATTCTCATTTTTCATATCAATGGACGCGGCTATCATACGGGGGAAGCACTGCCCGGCATTGTCCGGGAGCTCAAGGGCAAGGGCTACCGTTTCGTCAGCCTCGAAGAGCTTATTCGACTCCGCTAAGGTGCGTCCTTAGTACACGTGCACAGAATAAGGTGTCCATTTCGCCCCTCGTCATGCCGGCAGTTTTTTAGCCGGCATCCAGTTTTTTCTGTGGATTCCGGCAAAAGACTGCCGGAATGACGAGGAAACGAATTTTTAGACAGCCTCTAAGTTTGAGTGAACATGTTACGGCTGCCCCCCCCAGAAAGAGTCCATCAAGAGAATGGAACGTGACAGACCCCCTCAAAACCATCCAACCCGGGACGCGCTTCACATCGAACTGCCCCATTGCAGCCTCGTTGTCCTGGACGAAGACCAGAGTGCCGGCCTCAGCCGCCGACTGGCGGCAATGGAACCCTGGCGGACCCTTGGCTATCGTCCAGAAACCCTGCTGAATTATCTTCATCGACATGACGCCGGCCTCGACCGGCATGCCATCGTCATAGAGGGGCAAACTGCCGGTGTCCTTTCAGTAAGATATCCGTGGCTCATGGGACCATACATCGAGCTGTTCGCCATTCTGGGAGAGTATGGTGGGAAGGGGCTGGGTGGGGAGGTGCTGCAGTGGGTGGAATCGCGTTTCCTGGCGAATTCGAGGAACCTGTGGGCGACTGTTTCTGCCTTCAACACACTTGCACGCTCTTTCTATCGGCGACAAGGGTTTGAAGAAGTTGCTCGCATCAAAGACCTCGTGATACCCGGGTTCGATGAGATTCTCCTTCGAAAGCATCTGGCAGGTAAGCAAGCCGGGAGCCCTCTCGTGACTCCCGACCCTGGATGACGCTCCCAGAAGTTACCCGGTTCCCGCAGGAACTGTCAGAAGTGCTCGAAGCTCTCCTCTTCAAAGGTTATGGCCTGTCTGGGAATGCCGGCATGGGGCGCTGCCGCCGCTTTTTTTGGAGAGAGCAGAACCCTGGGCGTCTCTCTCCTCCTCCCGGCAACGACTGACAGGACCGGATGGCTTCGCTGGGGCTCCTTTCCGTTTCTCCCGGCCGTGCCCCCCACCATGGCGACAAGCTCACCCACCATGTCCTTCATGGTTTCAGCCTGAGCATTCATTTCCTCCGAGGCTGATGCCGATTCCTCAGCGCTGGCCGCATTCTGCTGCGTCACCTTGTCCATTTCCGTCACTGCCCGATTGATCTGGTCGATTCCCTGAGCCTGTTCACTCGACGCTGCACTGATTTCGCCCACGAGCTCCGCTGCTTTGTTGGAAGCGTTGGCCACTTGTTGAAAGGCCTCGTTGGTCTGAGCAACCAGGGACGATCCATCCTTTACCTTCTTGACGGTTCCTTCGATGAGGCTCGCCGTGTTTTTGGCAGCCTCCGCAGCCCGCAGCGCCAGGTTTCGCACTTCGTCGGCCACTACGGCGAAACCTGCTCCCGCCTCCCCCGCGCGGGCGGCTTCCACGGCTGCGTTCAAAGCCAGCAGGTTGGTCTGAAACGCAATTTCATCGATGGTCTTGATAATTTTGGATGTCTCTTCACTGGCCTGAGAAATCTCCGTCATGGACCCCGTCAACCGCTCCATGGAAACGTTGGCCGTCTCGACAACCTGCCGGGCTTCGCTCATCAGGGTGTTGGCCTGCCGGGCATTGTCCGCGTTCTGCCGGGTCATGGAAGACATTTCCTCGAGAGAAGACGAGGTCTCTTCAATGGCTGCCGCCTGCTGACTCGCTCCCTCCGCCAGGGACTGGCTGGTGGACGATACCTGTCCTGAAGCTGACGCCACCTGGTCTGCCCCTCCACCCAGTCCGTCGATGATGCGGCGCAGAGGAGCCGTAATGGATCGCGTGAGGACCAGGGCAAGAGCTATACCCAGGATCAAGGCGAAAGATAGCCCGATGAGCATGGTCGTGGATGCGGCACCGAGAGAATCCGATGCACTGTTGGCAATCTGGGAAGTCTGTTCTATCGCTGCTTTCATCAGATTTTTGGAAATTTCCATGGCTTTGTATCCGGCACTCACTCGAGCGGTGTTGAGCCGCTCCAACTCCATGGCAATGTCGCTGTATTGTTGCATGGCCGCCTTGTAATTGGCGGCTGCCTTACGAATCTCCTCGATCTGCTGCTGATTGGCAGCCTGGCGCGTGATGGATGATAGATCCTGGAGCTTTTTTTCGATGACGGGAAAAATCTTTTGAATGCCCTCCGCCATGTGCTGGTTGTCCCGCTGTGCTTGCGAGCGCAGATTGGCGATGCGGGCCGCATTCCCTAATTCTCTGATGTCTTCTGCCAGTTTCAATTTTTTCAGGCGCTCCGTCAGGGCATCGTGGGCGGATCCCTGCTGCATTTCGGCGGCGAGGGCTTCATTCTGACTCTTTGTGAATGCCTCGATTTCAGACATATACTTCTCAGCCTGCTCCTGCATGTAAGCAGTGATTTTGGCCAGCTCGTTGACGTTTTTCTCCGTTTCCCTGATGAGCCGGTCATACTCCGTCATGGACTCTGCAGCTTCACCGACAGATGCCTTCAACTGGGTCAGGTGAAGGGCCGCGGCAGCAAGAGCTTCAGCTTTCTTCAGTGTCTCTTTTACTTCCGCCATGGCCGCCAGGCCTTCTTCATGGAACCGTTTCTCTCCCGTGTACCCATACGCCCTGATGGCAAACATGGTGCTGAAAACATTCCGTTCAAACTCACTGCCGATGAGGGTTTCCGGTACGTACTCCCGCGAGAGTATCACCGATTTCGACTCGATTCCCTTCATTTTGACCACCGCCAGCCCCCCCAACCCCAGTGCGAGGATGATGAGAATGCCAAATCCACCCAAAATCTTTGTCCCCAGTTTCATTCCCTTGAACATTTCTTTTCCTCCTGAATTTGTACTCATGCCCCCGAGGTGTTACCTTCTTTCTGCCCGACAGGCAGGTCCCGCCTGGTCGAGAACGGCGCGTGCTGGACCATCCTGGGAGAAGCCTTTGAGCAGAATCCATGCCACTGAATGCCAGGCATCCGAAGCCTTCTCCCTACGGCGCGGAAGGCCCGTCCAGTGCATAGCCAGCCTGCAGGCGTCCCGGGAGAAGAGCCATGTGGTGTCCTGTTTTCAGGACAAATTCCCAAAAATGAGACTCAGGGGGAGGAAACTGCCGGGAAGCATCCGGGGCATCACTCCGTGGGCCTGATGCCATGCAGCTTCAGGAGACTGTAGAGGCGGGAGCGGGATAGTCCGGACAGTCGGCAAGCCTGCCGGATGTTTCCACGCGTGTGAGCCATCAGATTTTGAAGGTATTGTCGGTCCATGGCTTCGCGATACTCACGAAGCGGGAGCGGGGCTTCGGGCTCCAGGTCGGGCTGGAGACGGGGAGGTACCGATTGACCCGCTCTGATGAGCGAGTGTTGAGCCAGGAAGATGCGGATATCTTCGGGCAGATGCTTGGGATAAAGGGTTGGCTCGTAATGAGCGGAAGCCACGGCGCTTTCCATGGCATGGAAGAGCTCGCGAACGTTCCCCGGCCAGGGATAATGCGTCAGGGCTTCGATGAATTCAGGCACAAACCCTTTGAGGCCGATCCTGTGCCGTTCGCAGATCCTGGCGAGGTGATGCACCGCCAGTTCAAAAATGTCCCCGTTGCGCTCTCGCAGCGGCGGCAGCTCAATGGAGAAGGTTCTCAGGCGGAAGAGCAGATCTTCCCGGAACGCTCCCTCCGCCGCCATGCGAGAGAGGTTTCGGTTGGTGGCTGCTACCAGCCTGAAATCGCTGGAGACCTCCGTTCTGCTGCCCAGGGGACGGAACCGTCTCTCCTGCAGGACGCGCAGGAAAGCCTTCTGAAGGCTGAGGGGGAGTTCTCCCACCTCGTCCAGAAAGAGCATTCCTCCGTCGGCCTGCTTGATCAGCCCCTCTCTGGGACAGTCGGCCCCGGTAAAGGCTCCTTTTGTATGTCCGAAAAGGAGGCTCTCCACGAGAGTTTCTGGAAGAACGGAGCAGTCCAGCACAACAAAAGATTGGGAAGCTCGCGGGCTGTTCCCGTGCACGGCCAGCGCGAAGAGCTCTTTGCCTGTACCGGTTTCGCCCGTGATAAGGATGCTGGCCTCCGTGGGAGCGGCCCGGGCCAGCAAATCGAAACTGGCCAGGAGCTGGGGGCTCCTGCCTACAATGCCTTCCCGTTTCAAAACCATCACACCAGCGGCATGAGAACGGGCGAGCTTTTCTTCCCTGTATTGAAGGGCTCGCACGAAAGGCAGCATCATGTGCTGGATGGAAGCTGGCTTTTCGATATAGTCCCAGGCCCCGCTGCGAATGGCCAGGGCTGCACCATCGGCATCCCCCGCCCCGGTGATGATGATCACTTCGGGACCAGAAGGGGTTTGGGACAGGATCGGTAGTGCGTCCAGTCCACTGCCGTCGGGCAGGTTCACATCCAGGAAGACAACATCGAACTCTTCAGCAGAGAGTGCGGCTATCCCCTCATCAAGAGTGTGAGCGCAGGTGGGCTCGTGTCCTCTTTTCCGGACCATCACTGCCAGCAGGGCGCACATGTCCTGATCGTCATCTATGATCAATACATTGCTCATGGAGCTCACATACACATACGCCCGAAAAATATCCTCCGAGACAAAAAACGGTTGTGCTGGTTCGGGCTACCCGAGCACACCCCAGAGCCGAAGCCAGCAACGGAAGGGTTGAGTGCACAGGGCGCCACCCGGTCATGGTGACGCCGGAGCCGGCTTGGTGTTAGCGGCGGGCCTGGCATCGGGGTCGGACTTGGCGGCGGCAGCAGGCTTGGATGCGGCAACAGGTTTCGAGGCAACCGCAGGCTTTACGCCGGCTTCGGTCTTGGGGGGGACCGACGGTTTTGCATCCTCAGGGGGCTTGCCGGCGGCCGCTTCAGTTTTCTTGGCCGCAGGGGCTTTGGGGGCAACGACCGCCTTCGGTGCTGTTGCGGATTTGGGAACCTCTTCAGGCTTCGATCCGGCCTCTGATTTTTCCCGTACTGTAGGTTTTGCCGCGGCTGCAGGCTTCCCCTCGGCGCCGGGCTTTGCGCTTTCAGTCGGTTTCCCCGATTCCCCAGTTTTTTCGGCAGGGGCGGCGGTGGCCGCAGGTGTGGAGGCAGTGGGGGAAGACGGACCGAAGGATTTTCGGCGAAGCTGCAGATACCGGTCTTGAATCTCTTTGTTTTTGGGATCCATTTTCAACAGTTGTTCCAGCTTTTTGGATGCCTCGGGGTAATTTCCGATGCTGGCGTAGAGATCGGCTGCCTGTTTCAAGTGCTTCGTCTCTTTGGGCTGAAGACGGATGAGGTCTTCCAGTTCCTTTGCGGCTCCCTTTTTGTCTCCCTGTTTCAGGAGGCCGTACAGGAGATAATTATGGAAGGCCACTGAATCCGGGTTCCGTTCAGTGGCTTCCTGAAAGAGCGACACAATCCCCTTGTAATCCTTTTTTTCGTCGTAGGACGAGAAAAGGGCATCGTAATAGCCCGTGTTTTTCGAATCCATGAGGGCGAGGGACTTGAGGATTTCATGCTCCCCCTTGTCATTGTTGGTTTTGCGATAAATATCCAACAGGTACTTCCTGGACTCCACATCTTTGGGATCCTGGGCCGCAATGGCCTGGAATGCGTCCGCCGCTTTATCCCATTTCTTCGCATCGTAATAGAGAACGGCGAGATTGTGCTGGATCGTCCGGTTGTCGGGCTGCATTTCGGCGAGCTTTTCGTAAGCATCCTGGAGGGCGTCCTTGTCGTTCGTTTTTTCCAGGAGCGCCACCACACGCAGCAGAGCCGCTTTATTCTGGGGATTCTTTTCCAGTATCTTCCGGTACACCTCCACGGCCCTTCCGGCAGATCCCTTCTTTTCAAGCATCCCCCCCAGCTGCATCCAGCTTTTGAGGTCTCCCGGGTTGGACTGCAGGTACCTTTCCATGGCGGGAATAGCCTTGTCCAGGTTATCGCTCTGCTGGTAGGAAACGACCAAATTGTACAGAACCGTTTGGTCCTTCATGCCGGACCGGATGGCACCCTCGTAATTGGAAGCGGCCTTATCCCAGTTTCGGGCCTGCGTGTGGAGGTCGGCCAAGAAGAGCATCAAAGAGCTCCGGAACGCCGGAGGGATAGTTTTCTGGTGTTTTTCCAGGAACTTCACTGCATCGTCCCTGGGCTTGCTTTTCTGCACGTATTGGAGGAATTCTTTGAAATATTCCTGGTCTTCCGAAAGCTTCAAGAGATCCAGGTAGACCATGAGGGCCTCGTCGGTCCGGTTTTGCTGCTTGTAGACCTCGAGGAGGTGTTCGAGAACGGACTTGGATTTACCCGATTGATCCACCTGCTTGTAGAGTTGCGCCGCTTCGTCGAGCTTCTTCTTTTCGACGTACAGGGCCGCCAACTGCGTCTTAATCAGAACGTTGCCGGGATTTCCCTGCAGGGCTTTCTCCAGGTACTTGATTTTCTGATCGTCCTGCGTTGCGGCATTGGCTTTCTGGAGCCAGTCCTTGCCGTCCAGTTCGATCAGAAAGGAGACCTTTCCAATGACACGGTTCCAGAGCAGAACCCGGATTTCCACTGTCTTGGAGGTTTCAAAATCTTCATGGGGCATGAGCTCCCGAATGACAGCGGGTCGGCCCATGATGGCTGCAATATCCATGTCCGAGGCGATGACCTTGGTACCCCAGGAGACCCAGCCGTCTGTCTGAACCGCCAGGAGTTGAATGGAATCTCTCGGGTTCACCAGCACCTGAGATTCCGGCAGCAGGATGACTTCCTGACCGTTGTGCTGAAAGCGGAGCGCCAGCAGCTTTTTGGGAAACGGCATGATGCACGACACGCGCTCAGGGGAAAACGCACTGGCCAGGAAATAAAAGCCTCCCGCCAGCAAGGCCACGCAAAGCACCCCCACCAGGATGCGCAAGGGTCCACGCTTTTTGGGCTTTTCCCGAGAGGCAACCAAAGATTCATCTAAGCTGTACGGATAATTTCTTCGGTTTCTGCTGCTCATTTCCTTTCGGCCTGCTCCTGTTCAAGTGGAACCAGATTGTATAACCGCCGGACTTCTTTTTCGGAAAGGGAACGATAGTCCCCTGGAGCGAGTCTTCCCAACGTCAACGGACCGTAGGCCACTCTCTTGATCTTCAATACAGGATGCCCCACGGATTCCATCATGCGCTTGATCTGCCGGTACCAGCCCTGGTGCAGTACGATGCGGAGCCAGGCGGCTCTCGGCAGAGTCCCCATGACCGTCACCTCCGCGGGAGACGTCGTTCCCTCCTCCAGGGAAATGCCCGAGCGCAGGCGCTGGAGCGCTTCGGGAGCCGGTCGGCCCTGTACCTTGACCTCGTAGACTTTGCTCACGCCATAGCGGGGGTGCTGCAGCCGATTGCCCAACAGACCGTCGTTGGTGAGAAGCAGCAGTCCTTCGGCATCATAATCCAGTCGCCCCACGGGAAACAACCGAACCCCCATCGGAGGGATAAGGTCCAAAACCGTCCGCCGGCCCTGGGGATCGCGCAGGGTTGTAACACACTGCCTGGGCTTGTAAAAGAGCAGGTAGACCTTCTTTTCCTCGGCAGCAATCGTCTGCTGATCCACGCGGATTTCATCCCTGGCGGGATCCACGCAGTGGCCGAGCTCCGTGATCACCCGGCCATTGACGGTCACCCTTCCCTGCCGGATCATCTCTTCGGCAGCGCGTCGAGAAGCCATGCCCGCCTGGGCGATCACCTTTTGAAGGCGCACCCCTTTCATAGCCTCCGGGGAGAAACCCCTCGAGTTTTCTCCTCCCCCTCCCGCCTCGGCAGGAGCCCCACCCAGGTGTGAATGCTTTTTGCGCAAAGGCATTTCAGTCACCCACTCCACGGAAAAACGCAGCCTCGTCCAGCGGCGCTCCCAGCCCGACAGCCTCCCGCGCTTCCCTCAAGGTCCTGCCGGCCTCCTTAGCCGCCACAGCTCTCCCTGCCCGGAGGATTTCCATCACCCAGGACGGCCGGTGCTCCATCTGCTCCCGCTTCTCCCGGATGGGACGCAGCCGCTCCAGGACATTGCCCATGAGGCGCTTCTTGCAATCCACACACCCGATCCTGGCTGTGCGGCATCCCTCGGCGACATCCGCCCCTTCACCGGACGGGGAATAGATCTTGTGGAAGGCAAAAACAGGGCACAGTGCAGGATCACCGGCGTCGCTGCGACGGATGCGCTGAGGGTCCGTTTTCATCCCGGCTATCTTGTCCCGGACCGTCTCTTCCGGTTCGGTGATGTAAATGCAGTTGTTGTAGCTCTTGCTCATTTTGCGCCCGTCGAGCCCAGGAAGCACGGGCACATCCGTCAGGAGGGGATCGGGGATGGGAAATACTTCCCGTTGATACAGGGAGTTGAACCGGCGTGTCATCTCGCGCGTCAACTCCACGTGGGGCAGTTGGTCCTTCCCCACGGGCACTCCGTTGGCTTTGTAGAGGATGATGTCCGCAGCCTGCAGCACGGGGTAGCCCAAAAACCCATAGGTGGAGAGGTCTTTGTGGCGCAGCGCCTGCTGTTGCTCTTTGTACGTGGGGTTCCGTTCCAGCCAGGACAGGGGGGTGATCATGCCGAGAAGCATGTAGAGCTCGGCGTGCTCCCGGACATCCGATTGAATGAAAAGGGTGCAGGTCTGCGGGTCCAAACCGACAGCCAGCCAGTCCAGGATCATATCCCAGGTGTTCCGACGGATGCGGGCCGGAGAGGCATAATCGGTACTGAGCGCATGCCAGTCGGCCACGAAGAAAAAACTCTCATATTGATCCTGAAGCTGAATCCAGTTGTCGAGAGCCCCGTGCAGGTTGCCCAAATGAAGGCGGCCCGTGGGACGCATCCCGCTCAGAATCCGCTTTTTTCCCAGCATTTACAAGCCTCCCGCCTTGAACGATTTTCCAGGCGATCAGTACAAAAAAATACGGACAAATGTGTAGACCACGGGACGCACGACATATCCCCACAGCCCGGTGCCGATGAGGATCATGACGATGAGGAGACCGTACCTTTCCAGGCTCTCCAGTTTGAGAGCCAGGGGCATGGGAAGGAGTCCCATGAGAATATGCCCGCCGTCCAGGGGGGGAATGGGCATGAGGTTGAGCACCATGAGCACCAGGTTGAATTCCACCGAGATGACGGCCATGTGCCGAAGGGGCAGCAGGATCCAATCCAACCTTCCCGGAGGTGCGATCCGGTCTCCCTGGATGGCATGAAACAGGAGGGCACTGAGACACGCCAGAATAAGATTGGTGAACGGCCCCGCCAGGGAAACCAGCGCCATATCGCGCCTTCCTCCCCTCAGGTTGGCAAAATTGACGGGTACCGGCTTGGCCCAACCGAACAGGAAGGGGGAGCGGGTGAGCAACAGGATGAGGGGCAGGATGATCGTGCCCACCAGGTCAATGTGCACAACGGGGTTGAGAGTGATGCGCCCCATTACCCGCGCCGTGGGGTCACCCCGCTTCTCAGCCACCCACCCATGGGCGACCTCATGGCAAATTACCGCGAAAAGCAAAGGGACTGCATAGAGCAGCACATTTGCAATGATATCTTCAGTCATAAAACGTCCATGAACTTTTCAATTTTCACCCTCACCCCAACCCTCTCCATCGAGGGAGAGGAAGTTTTCAGACAGCTTCCGAGGCGGCAGAGGCCGCCCGGGACTCTTCCGGGACATCCTTGAACAATTCGGGATGGAGGCTCTTGAGATAAGCCCACTCGTCCTGCCGACTCCTCACTGCTCCGTTGAGCCGCGCATCGAGGAGCTCGTCAAGGATCACCCGATAGATGGGGCCGGGAGGCACCCCGATGGCTTTGAGATCTCTGCCCTTCAGCTCAGTGCAAACGTTACGGTAGCGGTGGAAGTAATGGCTGATGGCCCTGCGCACTGCTTCCCACTCGGTACGGGCCATCATGAACAAAAGCTCTTCAGGTCTAAATGGCTGTAGTGTGCGATAGATATCACTCGGACGCTGCTCAGGCAACTGGAAAAACCCCCGAAGCAAAGGCTCCACCTGCCTGTAAGTCCAGATGAGGCGTTCCCGCCGTGTCTCGGAGAGGACCAGGCGATCGGATACGTTCTCAAGGTCCTTCTCCCGCAAGCCCGAAAGAAGCCCCAGAAAGTAGACCCAGAACCCCTCCAGCGGCTCATCCAGGAAGCTCAGGCGATACCAGGAAATGACGTTGCGGATGCGGTCGAAAAGCTCTTCCATCCTGGCATCGAACCGCATGTCGGACGAGAGGAGGCTCAGTACGCCGTATTCATCCATGCGCCGCAGGGCCGGCACGGGATTTTCCTCCCGGAGGATGGATTCGATCTCATGGAAGAAGCGGCGCCCTCCGAGCTTTTGGATCAACCCCATGCGCACCGCATTCTTGATGAGGTTGGCCGTCTGCTTCCCGATCCTGAAATTGAACCGCTGCTCGAAGCGGATGGCACGCATGATGCGCGTGGGGTCTTCCACAAAGCTCAGGTTGTGCAGCACCCGGATGGTCTTTTCCTTGAGATCCCGCTGGCCGCCGAAAAAATCGATGAGCTGTCCGAAGTCATCCGGGTTCAGAGCCAGGGCAAGGGTGTTGATGGTAAAATCCCGCCGGTAGAGGTCCATCTTGAGGGAGCTGAATTCCACGATGGGCAGGGCTGCAGGGTATTGGTAGTACTCAAACCGGGCCGACGCCACGTCCACCTTCAGCTTCTCCGAAAAAATGAGGACGGCCGTGTTGAACTTCTTGTGGCAGCGAGCCCGAATACCCCTGCGCTCGGCAAAGGCCTTGGCGAACTCGATCCCGTCTCCTTCCACCACGATATCGATGTCCAGGTTCGGACGGCGCAGCAGAAGATCCCGCACAAAACCGCCGATGGCATAGATCTTAAAGTGGAACTGATCCGCCAGCCTCCCCATATCCCTGAGAACCTTCACGATCTCGTGGGGCAGCTGCTCCATGACGACACTGTTGATGCTCTTTCTCTTGGGCCACTGCGCCGGATTCAGAGCCTCGCCGAGGGTCTGCGGCTTATTGGAATGGTCACGTACCAGAAAATTGAGCAGGTCTCGACGGGTGATGACGCCGACGACCTTCCCATCCTCCAGGACGGGCAGGATGCGCTGCTGATGCTCCACCAGGCAGGTCTGGATTTCCAGGAGTGTCGCCTGGGGGCTTACCGTCATGAAGTCCGAGCTCATCAATTCGCGCACCGCATGTTCCGACAGCTTGTGGAAGATGGCTTTTTCCAGGACCTGACGGGTGATGAGTCCCACGATGACACCCTTTTCCATAACGGGCATGGAATTGATATTGTACCGCACCATGATCTGCTCGGCTTCGGTGATGGTGGCGTCGGCTTCCACAAAGGTCACCGGGCTGCTCATGAGGGTTTCCGCCATGGGAAAGGGTGTGATGCAGCTTTTCAAAATTTCCAGCAGGCGGTCTTCGGCCTGATTGAGCGTCAGGTCGCGAATGGTGGCGGAAGCCGCGGTGGTGTGCCCTCCCCCGCCGAAGTGGGCGGTGATCTGTCCCACATCCACCTCGGCAATCCGACTGCGCGCCACAAGATAGATGCGATCTTCCATCCGTCCGAGGGCGAACACCACATCCAGGTTGTGAATGTCTTTCAACTTATGGACAAGCAAAGCAAAATCGCCCACGTACTTGTCGACGGAAACGGTGGCGATGCACACTTCGATGCCCTGGATGTCGTAGGTACGCGCGGACAGGATGAGCTCATTGAGGATCCCCACCTGCTCGGCCGTCAGTTCCTGGGTGACCAGGTCCGAGATCACGTTGAGGTCCGCTCCGAAGCGGCGCAGATATGCGGCCGCTTCGAAATCCTCCGGGGTCGTGGAATTGAAGGTGAACGATCCCGTGTCTTCGTAAATTCCCAGGCTGAGGATTGTCGCCTCCTCCGCATTGAGCTCGATGCCGCGCTCCTGCAGGAGCTGAGTCAAAATCGTCACCGTAGCGCCCACCGGCTTCACGACGGAAACCTGCCCTTTGATATCTTCCGAGGTGTCGGGATGGTGATCGTAGATGTGGATTTCAACATCCGGACGGTGAATGATCTCTTCAAAACGACCGATGCGGGAAATCTGACGCGTATCCACCAGGATCAGGCGGTGGATCCGCGTCAGGTCGACATCACGCAACCGTTTGAAATCATAGATGTACATCGTCGAGTTGATGAAAAATTCACGAAGGGTCCGCTCCTGAGATCCGGGAAAAACCAGGACGGCGTCGGGATAGAGCTTCTTTGCCGCAATCATGGACGCCATGGCGTCAAAATCGGCATTGATGTGTGTGGTTACGACTTCCATGAGCCCTTCCTGTCAGGAGCGCGGATGATATTTTTCGTGGATTTCCTTTAGCCTCGTTCGCGCCACGTGGGTATAGATTTGTGTCGTGGAGATATCCGCATGCCCCAGCATGGCCTGCAGGGACCTCAGGTCGGCGCCGTTCTCCAGGAGGTGTGTGGCAAAGGAATGGCGCAGCATGTGGGGGGAAATGCTCTGATGAATCCCCGCCTGCAGGGCGTACGCTCTGATGATTTTCCATACGCCCTGGCGCGACAGTTTCTTGCCGTGATGATTCAGAAACACCTCCTGGCTGAAGCCGTTGCGGAGGAGGCGGGACCGGCCCTCCTGCAGGTAGTCTCTCAGTGCTTCGGTGGCGTATTCGCCCATGGGGACGAGGCGCTCCTTGTCCCCTTTTCCCCGCACGATCAGGAAGCCGGCATCGAAATGGACCTGCTGGAGCTGCAGGTCCGTCAGTTCACTCACCCGCAGCCCCGTGGCGTAGAAGAGCTCCAGGAGCGCTTTATCTCGCTGCCCCAGGGGCTGAGTCGTGTCGGGCTGGTCCAGGAGCGCCTCCACTTCGCCGGAGGACAACACCCTGGGCAACGCGGCGCGGAACTTGGGAAATTGCACGCGGGACGCAGGGCTCTTCTCCACTCTCCCCGTCCGCTGCAGGTACTGAAAAAACGAGCGGATGGCCGCCAGCCGCCGGCTTCGGCTCCTGTGGGAGAGGCTTTCCCCCAGAGCCTCCAGGTAGGCCAGGAGATGGTCTCGAGTCACCTCTTCCCACTTCGAAACTTCCTGGCGCTGGAGGTATCCGGAGAGATCCACGAGATCGGCGTTGTACGCAGCCAGTGTATTGGCGCTCAGCCCCCTCTCCACCGCCAGATAGCTTGAAAAGAGATCCAGCAGTTCATCCATGCAGGTTCATTCCCCGGCAGCGCACGCCAACAATGCTGTTGAATTGAGCTTCCCTCGTCATTCCGCGAGTCCTTATAACCGGAATCCAGAGGAAAAAACTGGATGCCGGCTTAACGGTCATGAACACGCTGGTGTTCGCCCGCATCAAATGAAATCCCCCCTGCCGCCCTTTGCCAAAGGGGGGAAAGGCAAGTCCTCCCCCCTTATCAAAGGGGGATTGAGGGGGATTTTCATAGTAAACTGCAGGCATGACGCGGTGCGAAATGGACATCTTGTTCTGTGGAAACGTATTCAGGATCTCCCGGCTGTTCTCTTGGGAACGGGCGTCGTGTAGGACTGGAAATGATAGTCCACCAGGAGCGACGTCTGCACGGAATCGCCCACACGGCGCGTGGAAACCACATCGATGGTGTGGGTTTTGCCATCGTAGTCGGGAATGGTGATGCGCTCACCCTCATCAAAACCCTTCTGCCGCAGCCAGACTTCGGGAGGCAGCAGCCAGGTCTTACCGAAGCGCTCTTCGAAGGTAAGATAATCCATGGCATCCCGGGGAAACTGCAGGTAAAGGCAGAGCTCTTCATCGGTGACCGGGCGCTTCAATTTCTCCACCAGTTGATGACGCTTCAGGTCGAAGTCTTCGTCGGGAATCTTTCTGATCCCGCCTTCATCGCGCAGGATCTGCCTCCAGCGCTTGCCGTCCGTCCGGTTGCTTTCCAGGACCTGCCGGTAGATCCATTCGGGAGGCTCATAAAAGGGGAACGGTCCATATTGCCCCAACAGCAACCGCTTCAAATCGTCCGAAGGCTTGCTGTAACGACCGTGCATCACGTTGTTGACAGCCGTCGTCCAGAAAATCTGGCTTCCCGGCGTCACGGACCAGATATTTCCCAGTTCACGGTTCACCAGGATGAGATCGCTCATCACCTCGTGGACACGCTCCATCAAACCGAGCTTTTCCGCCTGTTCGAAAGCGATGTTGGCAGCCCCTCCCGCCAGTTTGTGCCGCTTGACAGTGGGATCGAACCCCCGGTATGGGGTTTCGAAACGTTCATACACCCGGCGTTCGCGCCGCAGAATGTCCGAAGCGTCCACGATGGGCTGCACATTGAAGCCCGGCGGCTGAAAGCCGTAGTCGTGGAGGATCTGGATGAAGCTGAGGGCTGGGGCCTGGCTGTAAATGCCCCCCAGGCCATGGTCGGCAACCTCGACGATTTTCACCCCTTCCAGCACGGCCGAAACCATGCGCCCCAGGTCGGTGCCGTCGGTGTTGTGGCCATGGTAGGCGAGAAGCAGGTTGGGAAAACGGCTCCGGATAGCTCCCACGAGGTTTGCGATGCGGTGGGGACTCCCGACAGCCGAGTGGTTTTTGATGGAAAGAATAATGTCTTCCCCCATGGCGTCGATGATTTCTTGAACCTTCCCCACGTAAAAATCATTGGTGTGCTCCGGCCCGGTGTTGAAGCAGATGGAGGGCATGAGGATCTTGCCCGCCTTTTTGACTTCGTCGGCAACCACCAGCAGGTTGGGAATATGGTTGAGAAAGTCGTAAATGCGCCAGACATCGATGTATCGAGAAAAGAGCCGAACCGTCTCCCGGATCGTGCTGTCCGGATAGGGGCGGTAGCCGAAAAGATTGCGCCCGCGACAGACGGTCTGCAACAGAGTGTTGGGCATGGCTTTGCGGACGAGGCGTAGTTTTTCAAAGGGATTGATCTGCTTACGGAGCAGATCCACGTGCACGGAAACGCCTCCGGAGATCTCGAAGGCGAAATAGCCTGCGGCATCCCGGTATGACGCCACCTTCAGGGTGGTGCTGGGCATGATGCGCCCTTTGAAATCGGACTGGGACACATCCCGCTCGTTGTTGGTCATGAAGTACCCGGGAGTGCGACGCAGAAAATCAAGAATTTCGCGAGAGGACATTTGAGGAGTAACGCGTTCGGGCTCCGACATACTGGGCTCCTATATCTGGCTCACGGCATACAATGCCTGATTCAAGACTTTGATGTGCTTCAACTTTTATGCAGCCTGTCAAGATTCCGCATACGGATTATACCCGTGCGCATTGATCTCGGCCACGAGGCTCGCCAGCTTTTCCATCTCCGGCACCTCTTCCTGGTAGTCGAGGAGATGAGGATGGGTCTCGATGTAGGATGTGTCAAAGTTCTGGGAGATGAAATCGGGATCCTTCACAATCTGTTTGTAATACGGGATAGTCGTCTTAACGCCGGCAATGGCGAAACCGCTGAGAGATCGATGGAGGCGATCCACCGCCTCGCTCCATGTGAAACCATACACGGTGAGCTTCACCAGCATCGAATCATAATACCTGGGGATTTCGTATCCCTGGTAGACCGCACCGTCCAGTCGAATCCCGTGGCCGCCGGGAGACATGTAAATCTGCACTACCCCCGGACTGGCCATGAAATTGCTTTTGGGGTCTTCGGCGTTGATCCGCAGTTCGATGGCCACTCCCCTGAAGGTCACATCCTCCTGCGCCAGGGACAGGGGTTCACCCGATGCGATACGGATCTGCTCGCGAACGATATCCACCCCGGTGACCACTTCCGTCACGCTGTGCTCCACCTGGATGCGGGTATTGACTTCCAGAAAATAAAAGCGGTCTTCCTCGTCCAGCAGGAATTCCACCGTACCCGCGTTGAGATAATAGCAGGCTTCGCCTGCCCGCACCGCCGTTTCGCAAATACGGTCGAGGAGCGGCCTGGGGAGGTCTGCGGGAGCGATTTCGATCATCTTCTGGTGGCGCCGCTGGATGGAGCAGTTCCGCGTCCCCAGGTGGATGACGGTCCCATGATCGTCGGCAAGAATCTGGACTTCCACGTGCCTGGGATTGATGAGGCTTTTTTCGAGATAAATCTCATCATTTCCAAAGGCCATTTTGGCCTCGGAGCGGGCAACTTTCAGGTTCTTCAGCAGCTCGTCCTTGTCCTTGGAAAGGCGGATCCCCCGGCCACCACCGCCCGCCACGGCCTTCACCATGATAGGGAATCCATGCTCCTCTGCAAAACGCACCGCCTGCTTTTCACCGGCCTCCCCCAAGTCCAGGACGGGCGTGCCCGGTATGACGGGAATGCCGGCATCCTGCATGATCTTACGGGCGATGACCTTGCTCCCCATATCGATGATGACCTGGGGGGGCGGCCCGATGAATGCGAGGCCTGCTTCCGTGCATTGCTTGGAAAAGTTGGGATTTTCCGCCAAAAATCCATAGCCTGGATGAATGGCTTCCGCTCCCGTCGTCTTCGCAGCCTGGATGATCCGTTCGATACTGAGGTAGTCCTTGCGTGGACCGGAACCGATACAAACGGCTTCATCGGCCCGCATGATATGCATTGCCGCCTTGTCCGTCTCCTCATAGATGGCTACGGTCTTGATCCCCAGCTCCTGGGCCGACCGTATGATGCGGATGGCAATTTCTCCACGATTTGCAACCAATAGTTTCTTGAACATACCTGCGCTCACTCTCTTAGAGAAGGAATGACAGCTCGCTCCTACAATACACAATACGCATGGCCACGGGTGCCTCACCGCAATTCTGCTGCATGAAGGCAGCCCCTGTAGAAAAGTTCCCCTTCGACGGAGCTCAATGTTGTTGACTTGGCGTCACACCGGTGAACACCGGGGTCCGGGAAGTCTTCATTTTCCTGGATTCCGGCTTTCGCCGGAATGGCGAAAGTTGCTTGAGTCAACAGCACTGCCGGCAGAGCATGGAGGGAGTTGTTTCCGTACGCCTCCCTGAACACGCCTTCGAAGTGGAATTTGAATCGCTCCATCCGACAAAACGATGCCAGGCGATGCGTACCGGCAGGTAAGGATCCCGCACGCTTCCTGACACGACAGGCACCCTGACGCCGAACCGGCTTCGGAAAACTCTCAGAGAAGCTTGTCAGATCCTGGATGGTTTTGAGCGTATGTTATTAACACAAGAGGTGAGCGGACATCAATGAAAGAGGTGTTCTCAGAATGGAATTCAAAAGTCCACGAAACAAGGATGAACGCCTATCTACTACTTTTGCACTGAAGACTCCCATTTCAGGCTCTCAACGCAGCCGATCCCCGCCGAAGACGCTTCTTCTCGTTCAGAATGTTCAAGTATTTCCGATCCAGCAGGTTGCATTTGAAGGGCTTGATAATGGCGTTGACTTCCCATTTGGGCCGCCCCTGGTCCTCCAGCAGATCGCGGATACTGTTCCAGCACCTGGGGCTGAAAAACTCGCAGTGCTCACCCTCGTTGAAGAACTCGCAGTGCTGCTGACTCACATATTTTTCATATTTTTGGCAATATTTGATTTTCATGATCTCCCCTCACCTTTTCCTCTGTCCTTCTGGTTTGCATGGATATACGGAAATTCTATGTAATAACCTTAACCAAACCTGATTCCATTTACAACGGAGTCGACAGAAAATTTTAAGAAATGAATATAATTTATCTTCTCTATTTATACGGAAGGCTCCTACGAAGTGGTGGAAATGCGCCCCGCAACCCCCAATTTCTCGCCCCATGCTCATTTTGCTTTACAACCCCCGGAGAAACCTTTATATAGGTTTCCACCTGTAGGCCAGTAGCTCTAACGGTTAGAGCATCGGACTCCAAATCCGAGGGCTGGGGGTTCGAATCCCTCCTGGCCTGCCAGACAAATCAAGGGGTTGTGAGGAAGTCTCACTTCCCCTTTTTCTTTTGCGTACATATTGCGTAAAGCCTTTACGCGCTTTCCTCCCTGTGAAGGGGGGAACACAGAGTGAGAAGAATAGGGGTTGGTGATTTGGGTCGGACTTTAGTGGTATTTTTGCAGTATTGGTGCGGGATTATGGGTTGTGGACTGGTCTAAAGTTTCTCATTTTACGTGCAAATCGATTTTGGGCAAAAAATGGCTGTTTCGAATGCAAAGTGAGAAATATCCACCGGGATCAGATGCCCAATTCACGCCTGATTTCGACTTGGGTTTGTCTACAATTGGGGCACCATTCCACCCAATCCCATCCTTATTAATGGGGCGATCGTAGCGTCCCACTTCTTGCACTTCGGGCACCACTTGAACATACCGTTTTCTTTTATGGCCATCTTTTCGAATTGAGCTATCACCAATGCTTTCACCCGTTCCGGAGCAAAGGCTTCACCACAAAAACGGCACTTGAGCGCTCTGGTTTTGATGGTTTCGCCACAGGCTGGGCAGGTTTTTGTCAGTGTGGAGATCCTGTCGTTCAGTGCTACTGCCCGGCTCACTTCGTGTGCTGGCTCGGGTTTTCTTTCCACTGGTGCTGGTTTCTCCAATGACGGCAAGAGTGCCACCGCCCAGGCGAAAGGGCCAACAAAAAAGGCCAGGACAAACCACCCAAAGGCAGATCTGTTCTTTGATGATGCGATGGTCCCCGCGACAATAGAGCAGAAAATCCAGAAGATTATGATCATAATCTCCATCTACTTATCTCCTTGGTTGATGTTGAGGACCACCCTGCGTAAGGAAGAGTGGCCTTGGAGTTGGCGAGGGGCTCGCATGTCCCCTCAATGCATGGAAAACGGTGCTCTGATCACGGATAAGCTCTAAGATTTCCCCAGAAATTCGAGGCCCAATATGCTGATATCGTCCTGGGGATGGATATTCCCGCCAAAGGCCATGAAGGCCTGCACGAGACCGTTGATGATTTGAGAGACAGGTTGGCCGGCAAATCTCTGCAACTCTCGATGGAACCGGTCTTCCCCATAAAACTGGCCGTGTTGATTTTCGTATTCCAAAATTCCATCGGTGAACAGAAATAACTTGTCCCCAGGATAGAGCTGCCTTTTTCCTTCTTCAAACGGGATAATCCGATCCATGCCGATGATGGTCCCGCCTTCCTCCAACAATTCCAGGGCGCCATCCCGGCGGAGAAGTATGGGCGCGGGGTGCCCGGCGCTGCTGTACGTGACCTCGCCGCTCTTGGCATCAATCAGGAGGTAAGTAACGGTAAAGAATTTATCAAAGCGCTCCAGGGGATATTCCTCATCCAGCATGTTCATGATTTCACCGGGAGCTACAATTGCATTGTTATGTTTCGCCAGGAACTGGGAAATTGAGACCGAAACCATGGCCGCAGGCACCCCGTGGCCGCTGACATCCACCATGTAAACTGCCCAGTGGTTTTCGTCCAAATGCAAAATATTGAAGATATCCCCGCCAATCCTGTTGCAGGGCATGAACCGCCAGGCCAGTCCCAGCCTTTCATCGTCGGGAGAGCCATGAGGGAGCAGGCTTTCCTGGATGCATGCGGCAGCCTTGAGATCTTCTTCGAGGCGCTCCTGCTTCTTGACCAACTCCTCATGAGCCACCCTCAACTCAGCCTCCGCCTGCCGGCGCTGGTTCTCCCGCTGCTCCAGGGACGCCACCATTTCATCAAAGGCTAAAGCCAGCTGATGGATCTCTCCAGACCCCGGACCCCAACCGGTACGCACACTCAGATCCCCGGCAGCCAGCTTCTCGGTGGTGGCCACCAGAGTCTTGATGCCCCGCATGATCAGAAGGGAGCCGAAAAGCCAGGCTGCCGCCAGGGACAGCAACACTACCAGGCCCAGGGCGAGCAAATTGCGCATCAGAACCTGGTTCGCCCGGGCATATACCTCTTTTTTCAGAAGACCCACCCGCATGAACAGGCCCTCCGGCATCCCTTTCAAGGGGCTGAAGGCATACAGACGGACATTGCCGTCAATCCCCATTGCTTCCATGGTCCCTTCATCCCTGGCCAAGACTTCCTTTACCCGTTCCATTTCCGGAATGGTTTTACCGACCCACTTTTCCGGGTCAGGGTGGCGTACCAGAAAGGTACCCTGGCGGTCGATGACGGCCAGGGTCGCGCTGAGGGGGAGCTCGATCTTGGCAGCCAACTTGCTGAGCCAGGTCAGGTCCAGAGAGGCGTATACCATGACCTGAAGCCGCCCGGCCCCATCCAATACGGGGTAGACTAAAGGGACATCCGCTTTGCCGGAGATACCATCGATCTGGTATTCACCGATGAAAAGCTCCCGTTTCTCTCTTGCCGCGGCAAACCAGGGGGCGTCGGCATAATTGACCGGAGTGCGGGGCGGGAGAGCGCTGTAAAGCAACTGACCGTCGGCATCAAGGATTCCTATGTTGGCATAAGACGGGTTTTGCTCCAACAGATGGCGCAGGAATTCGGAAACCTCAGGTTGGTTACGCTCGCGAATGGTGGGCAACTGGGCAACGGCTGCAAGCAGCTGGGCCGCACCCTGGATCATGCGCTCCTGGTCCAGGGCAGAGTGCCGCACCAGACGCAGGGCGGCTTTTTGAGCTTCGGCGGCTGCCTCTCGCTGCTGTTCCAGCCCGGTATACAGGATCACGCCCAGTGCGGGGAGAAGTGCAAGGAGAACCAAAAGAATGAGTCGGAAGCGCAGACTGCTGAAAAGATGGGCCATAGATCACATCCTAGCAAAAAAAACATGAAAAGAGCGTCGCCCTCCCCCATCCATTTGGGGCGCCTCGGCGTCCAGGCAGCAAATAAATATCTGTCCTGCCTGCCTGTTCATTCGTCATTTGTATCCAATGACAACGGCCCGTTTTTACACACCGTTGCCGGCTCGAGCATTGCTTCAATACGAATGGTGCATGAAATGCACCCTATTTTATAAGCAGAGCATTTTCCCGCTGACTTTAGCAATTGCGTGAAAAATTTACCACCGCCGTTTTGATCCTCCAGTTTGCGTCAATCACTCGGCATCGTCTCAGCGCTACGATCCGCCGGCAAGAGCGGGAAATCGTGGTCGGGCTCCCCAGCGGAGTTGTGAAGCCTACCGCTCCCGCCAGCCCTCTCCGCTGAGATGAAGAATGGTGCTGCCGGACCCGACCGCGTAGAGGTCATTCTCATTGCGGCCCCATATTCCCATCAATCCCGCCTGGGTGTTGACGGTCATCCTCGTCCAGGTCGACCCGTCGTAATGGAGAATGCCCCCTTCGGAGCCCACGGCATAGACATCCCGGGGAGAAAATCCCCAGACGCTGTAGAGATCGAGCTGTGTTCCGCTCGTCATCTGCTTCCATTCCGTTCCGTCAAAATGGAGAATGATGCCCCGTGCCCCCACGGCGAACACATCATTCTCGGAAGTGCCCCAGACTCCCATGAGCCGGGCTGTACAGTTGCTGTTCATGCGGTTCCAGCCTCTACCGTCATGATGCAGAATCATGCCACCGGAACCCACCGCGAAGACATGACGATTGGAGCTGCCCCACACCGCCCAGAGATCGCCGGGCTCCCGAGGGGCGGTCCCCGAGGTCCCTGATCCTTCCAACTGCAGCAGCAGCCCACCGGACCCTGCAGCAAAGACATTGCCGGTGGAGCTCCCCCAAATGCCCCACAAGTCCGTTGACGTACCACTCGCCATGCGCGTCCAGGACGTCCCATCCCAGTGGAGAACAGTCCCCCCGGACCCTACGGCATACACATCATTCCCCGAACTGCCCCAAACGCTCCAAAAATCTGCAAGAGCCCCACTGTTCATGGGCACCCAGCCTTTTCCGTCGTAATGATGGATGGCTCCGCGGTAGCCCACCGCAAAGACATCATTTTCGGAACTGCCCCAGACGCCCAGGAACTGGTGCGATGTTCCGCTCCTCATGGGAGCCCACCCATGCCCATCGTAATGGAGGATCACCCCTTCGTCCCCCACGGCGAAAACATCCGATGAGGAACTGCCCCACACCGCCCACAGGTTGGAGGGCGTCCCGCTCTCCATCATCTCCCATTTTTTTCCGTCGTAATGCAAAATGGTGCCCCCTGATCCCACCACAAAAAGGCCTTCCGGAGTGCCCCATATCCCCAGGAGCTGCGCATCCGTGCCGCACGGCAGCGAATCCCACTCCTTCCCGTTGAAATGCAGCACTACCCCGCCGTCACCCACTGCATAGACATCCTGCCCCGATTTTCCCCATACGGCCCACAGATCGGCAGAGACCCCCGTGGACATGGAAATCCAGGCAGCGCCGTCGTAATGGAGGATCGTGCCTTTTTTACCCACGGCAAAGACATCTGAAGTGGAACTGCCCCACAACCCGATCATGTCGGCGGAGGTGACTCCGGAAAGCCTCGGCACCCAGCCGGCTCCATCCGCCCGGGAAACGGAAAAGATCAATACCAGTAGATAAAACAAAGTTGACACCGTCTTGATATGTCGCATGATCGATCCACCTTGTAGAACCGATTCAGAAAAAAGCATGCCTCGTTCCGTGCCGCCGGCAGGGCTCATTCCGCACTGCCCATCGGCAGCTCAATACGAAAAGTAGAGCCAACACCCGGTTCACTCTCGACGGAAATGTTTCCTCCGTGCTTTCTCACCAGGCCATAGCAGACAGATAGCCCCAAACCGGTCCCCACCCCGACCGGTCTCGTCGTAAAGAAAGGATCGAAGATCCTTTCCAGTTGGGAGCTTGAAATGCCGTGGCCATTGTCTGCGATTCGTATCACCACTCGATCCCCTTCAACCTTGGTCTCGACAGTGATGACACCGTTCTTTGGGTCGACAGCATCGAGGGCGTTGCGAAGGAGGTTCAAGAGCACCTGCTCCATTTCCGATGGGGAAACAGAGACGATGGGAAGCTCGGACTCATACCGGGTTTCAAGGGTGACACCCTCGGGCAAATGCACCTTGAATGACGTCAAGACTTTCGCCAGGAGGTCGTTCATCTGTACGGGACGAAACCTGGGGTCCGTCCGCTGCGCAAAGCTCAGAAGCTTGTGTGTGATCTCCTTGCATCGCTTCCCCTGTATCCGGATCTGCTCGAGAGCCCGCTTGAGCTCCTGAAGGTTTTCATTCTGAGGGAGATCCACTTCCCGCAAAAGGTCCTCGATCCAGCCCGCCTCCTCAACCATGATGCCCACAGGATTATTGATTTCATGGGCGATTCCGGCGGCGAGGTCTCCGACCGGACCCATGATCTGTTCGATTCCGGCATTCCGGATACGCTCCTCCTGCTCGGTCTTTCTCCTGGAGGCTCTTATGATTTTTTCCACCAGGGTTCTGATTTCGGTGGGTTTGATGAGGAAATCATAGGCTCCAAGCTTCATCCCTTCCACCGCAGTCTCGATGTCTGAGTTCCCGGTCAACATGATGACCCCCACGAGGGGGTATTTCTGTTTGATTTCCTTTAGAATGGAGAGTCCATCCCTTCCCGGGAGCATCACGTCGAGGATCACCACGTCCAGGCTCGCCTTGTCGAGATGCTGTAAAGCCTCCTCCCCCGCATAGGCCTTCAAGACCTCGAAACCGCGAATCTCGAGCCGTTCCTGAAGGAGGTCCGCAAACTCGACCTCATCGTCCACCACCAATACCCTGGTGCTCATAGCGCCTCCTACATCCCCAATATACTTGAGGTATTTTTCCGATGCATCTCAAAGTTGAAAGCACATCCAGCGATTCTTGCATCCTGCTCCAGAACATCTCGAGGCAGTGCCACCACTCGACACAACGACATCATGGATGCTTGAAGCTTTTATCTCAACCATAAAGGAGCACACAGATGACGACGGAGGCTGCCACCGCCACCAGGTCCGCAAGGATTCCCGCCGCCAGAGCATGGCGGATGCGCTTGATTTGCACTGCGCCGAAATAGACGGCCAGGACGTAAAAGGTCGTTTCCGACGACCCCTGGATGGTGGAGATCAGGTAGCCCGTGTAACTGTCGGGGCCAATGGCAGGGTCCTTGAGGAAAGAGGCCAGGACGGCATAGGCCCCGGAGCCGGACAGGGAACGAAGGATCGCCAGCGTGAGCCCCTCCGGGGGAAGTCCCACCAGGCTCGTCCATCCCCCAAGCCCTTTCACCAGGATTTCCATTGCTCCGCTCGCACGGAACATGCCGATGGCCACAAGAATAGCCACCAGGTAAGGGATGATCCGGAGTGCGACTTGAAAGCCCTCGCGGGCTCCATCCACGAGCACCTCGTATACGGGCACTCCACGCACCATGCCAAAGGATAGAAAGCCCACTATCAGACCGGGAATAATCCAGGGGGATATGGCTCGGCCATAGACAATCGTGAAGGGGATGACGGCAACGACAGTTCCCAGGGCCAGACCACTGACCCAGACGGGGTAGCCTTCCCCCGCATCCTCCTGGCCGGTTGCTTCCTCGGCCTCTGCGCCGGGCGGATTCCCCCGACTCTCGCCCGTCGTACCCTGTCCGTCGGTTTCACGGATGGGGAAAAGCCTTCCCAGTGTCTTCGTGATGAATATGGCGAAAAGGGTGGCAACGGTGGACGCAAAGAGGGTCGTGGGAAGAATGCCGGCTGGATCAGCAGAACCGGCGGACGCTCTGAGAGCAATGACTCCCGTCGGCAGCAGCGTGACACTCGCCGTGTTGATGGCCAGGAAGAGCACCATGGCATTCGTGGCGGTCCCGGGGTGAGGGTTGAGCGTGTTGAGCTCCTGCATGGCCCGAATGCCGAACGGCGTCGCTGCATTGCCAAGGCCCATGACATTGGCGGATAGATTGAGGATCATGGCTCCCATGGCGGGATGATCGGGAGGCACATCGGGAAAGAGCCGAATCATGAGGGGGCGGATCAGGCGCGCGATGACCCGGAGGAGTCCCCCTGCTTCGGCAACCTTCATGAGGCCGAGAAAGAGGGACATGACTCCCACGAGTCCCAGAGCCAGTTCCACGGCACTTCCGGCCGAATCCACCACGGCCTTTGTCACACGTTCCATGGGGGATTCCACACCGACGGCCGGAATCCAAGTCAGCTGGTTCCATGCAGCGGTACCGAATGCGACCAGGACAATTCCAAAGAAAACGACATTCATACAGAGTATCCGGTCTCTTCGTGGCTCTTCCAGGACAACGTCACAGGAGGCTCCCTTCGTTTCAGAGCGCGACACCGCCGGCGGCCATGCCCAGAGTGGTCGCCTTAACCAACTTTCGTCATTCCGGGGGAGCCCGGAATCCAGGAAAATGAAGACTTTCCAGACCCCCGTTTCACCGGGGTGACTTAACGTCATCCCCCAAAGCCCTCGGCGGAACTCGGCTTTTGTGCAAGGCGCCTGGCCCACACCGCCATCCACGTGTAACTCCCCGAAGGAGGAAGTTCACCGAAGGAAAGATCGCCCGACGACCACTTTTCGATCCGCAGCTCCTCCGCAAGAATATTTTGTTGAACGCCGTGGAAATGGATGTCGTGGAAACCGGAAAGTACGAGGTGCCCTTCCGGGAGAAGGAGCCGTTTCAGGTCTGCAGCAGTCTCCAGGAGCAGGTCAAACGGAAGATTGGCTGCAACACATTCAAAGCCGGCCCGCAGGGAGGCAACCGTCCCCAGAATCCAGTGGGGAGGCACCTGGAGGCGATTCCTGGCGGCATTGTCCCGGGACACGGTGATGGCCCTCGCGTCGATATCCAGACCCACGACAAAGGGAACACCCATCGCAGCAGCGGCTATGGCCAGGATTCCCGAGCCGCAGCCCACGTCCAAAAGGCTCCGAATGTGAAAGGTTTTGATGCAATGATCCAGGAGAGCCAGGCAGAGCCTGGACGTGATGTGGTAGGGATAAAATGCGGACCGGCTGCGGATGGTCAGGGCGGCGCTGCGGGATTCCCAGGGGAGAACGGGAGGTATGGAAATGGTCAAGCCGGAAGGCAATCGCAAAATCATATCCTGCTGCTCGGTTCATGGGTTGCTTTTTATCTTCGCTTCAGCTCCTACACCTATAGCAGCTGTCCAAAACGGCGCAAGGAAAAAGACACAATCAAAGCATTTGCGTCTCACCCGATGCTGAATTAATCTGTCGCCTATTCAAACACAACCTGGCTTCATGGACAAACCACCCACACTGATCTGAGCACACACAGAAGGGATTCATTCGAGCCATGGCAAAAATAACTCTGGGCGGGATAAAAATCTTGGAAGGACGGTCTTATGTCGATTGGTACTCCAACCAGGGCGAGGAGTCTCTGGCAGGCATTTGCAGTCGACTGGCCGCCGAGCAAATCAATATCAGCCAGGTGACTCATATCGCCGACGACGGAAAGGGGCATTCCTCAACCGCCCTGTCTACCGACAGCATCAACAGCTTCACCAGTTACCTCCTCATCAAGCTGGGCGCCGGCGAAATGCCGCAGCTCCGCCACGATACCAGTATTCTTTCGGTATTTCCACACGATGGAAGGCCTTTCATCATGGGAGCGATTCTCGATCTCATGGCGCGCGAGGATATGCGCCCCATCGGGATCGCCAGTTCCCCTTCCGCCATGTCGGTCGTGGTTGCGTCGGAGGACACCAAGCAAACCATCGACAGCATCTTCGATGTCTTTGAATTTCCCACGTATCGATCCCCCCTGGAATGGCAGGCCGCATATGTGGGAAAAGAGGAAATGTTCAGGAATGTTGTGGGCTCCTACGACGAACAGACCCTCAAGGTCTACGCCGTCCTGGAACAGCCGGACCTCGACCTCTGGACCCTGCTCCTGAATCGGACCGAACTGAAGCAGATGGGGGATGCACTCCGGGAGCTGGATGCCCTGGGAACGAAGATGCCTTTCTTCGTCGCCCATTGGGACCGCCCGGATGAAGTGGTCGTGAGTTTTTGTTTTTCGAGCTCCAAGCGCCGGGACGTCATGAAGGCGCTCCAGGCGCACGTGCCGAACGCTGCCTCCTCAGTGCACGATGCAGCCGGCATTTTCCTTCACGGTCCTCACTTCGGGGATCGATACCGCATTGCAGGAGTCCTGGCGGAGAGCCTCCAAACTGCGGGCATCAAACCCCTGGCCTTGAGCTGTGCCGTTCATTCCATCTCGGTCGTGCTCGAAAATGAGGATCTCGGCCGCGGCTTACAGGCCATCAAAACGCAGTTCCATGTACCGTCAGGCAAGAGTAGATGATGGATTCCCGGCCTCGCCGGAATGCCCATCGGAGACTGAGCCGGCACCATGGACCACCGGCCCTTCGGTTCACGCATGCGGGGGTGAAGAAAGATGGATCTCCTCGCCGGCTCCTTTCATTTCCCTTCTCAGGAGCGTTCCGCGCACATCTCCAAAAAACAGCACATCCTTGATGACGCCTTCCACCGGGTATAGCTCCCTGGAGAGCCACCCATCGATGCGGCCTCCCTTGGAATGCAGCACTTCCGGGTCCATGGCAAGCTCGACGCGATAGGCGCTGCCCGCCTGGGGGGACTCGCGGCGTCTCAGGCGATCCTCTTCCTCCAAGGAAACGATCCTCACATCATAGGTTTGAGCCCGCTTCCTGGGAAAGACGGGCACATTGTAGGTCCTGCCCTTCTCCGGGGTACCGTAGACGCCGTAACGGAAATTGTATGCCGCAGCCAAAAAATCATTGTAATCCCGTTCAAGGGGAATATCGTGAGTCGTTTCGCTGGTGGCTCCGCTCTTCCCCACCCTGCGCTGGACCCACTTGCGACTGCCGTGGTCAAAAGTATGCGTGCGCTGCCTCGATTTGCTTCCGATCTGCACCCGTTCCTCGAACAGGAGCGACCTCAGGCGCGTCCCCTGATCCAGTTCTTCCATGACGGAGCGATAGCTGTCTTTCCGATAGCGCGTGGACAATCCAAAGAAACCGACGGTCTCTCCCTGGAGGGTACCCACGTACTTGCCCTTCTCCTCAGCGGGGGTAAAGGTCATCGTCACTACGGCGACTCTGCCGAAGAGGGGAAAAGTAATCTCGTACTGGAGTGCTTCCCCTGAAAAGGCCTGTCCGATAGATTCCCGGGGAACGACTTCGGAGCCCTGTGATGCGAATGGAGCTGCACCCCATAAAGAACCGGCCAATGCGCTGAAAACAGGCAGTCCTGCCAGCAGCCTCAAAAAACATCGTCTGTTCATGGCGTTTCTTCCAGCCGCCTCTCTCCGCCTCCGCCAAAAGCTTTCCCGGCGGGCGGCAGCGCAATATCGAATCATCTATGCCAGGTCATGGGTGCTTCAGGGTCGTTCAACTTTTTCCAGGGCACCCCGCGGCCGGGATGAAAAACAGCGATCCTCCGAAAGATCGCTCCTGCAGCTCCCGCCTCATTCCTCGTTTTGCGGCATTTTAAACGCACCATCCGACCAGCGGATCATGTCCGCATAATGCTCATCGACACCCTCCTCCAGCTCGATGTGCAGGGTCTGTTGAGGCTCCGGTTGCAGGCGTCTCATGCGTTCGATAAAAACTGCACTCCACAACTGATCCAACTCGGCATCCGTCATTTTTCGCAGATCAATGTCCATAAGCTCATCTCCTTTCAAAAATGTATAATGCCCTGCGAAAACGCAGGAAACGGCTTTTCTGTTTTTTCCCGAAACTCCCGATGGAGCGGGTTCGGAGACTTCACCCAAGCCCTGAAACCCGCTTGCTTGAGTCGATGCGATCATACACGATGGTCCAGGTACAATCTACTACACGTTGTCGAAAGTTTTCATGCTATGGGAACGTGCGATTCCCTCCTTGAGCGGCAGGCGATGATGTTGACTCAACCAACCTCTCGTCATTCCGGCAGTTAGGCGGAATCAACAGAAGAAATTGGATGCCGGCTTAAAAACTGCCGGCATGACGAGGGGCGAGATCGACACATTATTGTGTGGACGTGTAGTATGGAGCAACCGAAACGGTTTTTTTTTCATTTGCCCCGATTCGAACGCAAGTTTTTGAGCTTTCGGTTGTTTAACTGTGAGAAGTGGATGATGGGAACACCCCGTCTTGGTGTCCAGGGTGTGATGGGTGCTGCTTCCCCTCCAGGGCTTCGCGGATGGAGAGCGCCGAGGGTGGGTGAGTGTCGCTGGTCTGACTATCGAGTATCTTATGGAAGATCCGGAATTCCATCTCATCAGAGCTGTTGCAAACCATGACGAACAAGCCTTCGAGACTCTTGTAGCGCGCTACCAGAAACCGATTGTCAGCTTCATCTACAGGTATGTCGGAGACTTTTACCTGGCCCAGGACCTTGCCCAGGAGGTATTCCTGCGCATGTTTCAAGCGGCGCCACTGTTTGAGCCCAGGGGAAAAGTGTCCAACTGGCTCTTCAAGGTCGCGTACAACCTTTCGGCCAACGAGCTGAAGCGCCGCAGGCGCCTGGATAGCCTCCTGGACCGCATCTCGATCGAAGGCGAATGTTTTATGGGGTCAGCGCCTCCCGGGCCTGCAGAGATAGCCGACAGGGAGCGGGATGAACGGCTCATGTCGGCAATTGGCCGGCTTCCAGAAAAACAGAGGGCTGCGTTGCTCCTCAAGATAACCGAGGATTTGTCTTACCAGGAGATCGGCGCCATCCTGAATGTAACGGTTTCGAGTGTGGAATCCCTCATCTTCAGGGCCCGCAGCCGTTTGAGGCAGATGGTAAAGGCATCCGGGGAGACGCCCTCCGGCAGCAGAGGCCATGACGCACCTCTCTGATCCGGTAAAAAGAAAAGCATCGGGAGAATACAAGGAGCAGACCATGGAATGTCGCCACGCGAGAAGGAAACTCTCGGCTTACCTGGATCACGAGCTCGATGCCCCATCCGCGCGGCAGCTGGCGTATCATCTCCAGCAGTGCATGGAGTGCCGCCAGACGCTGGAGGAGTTTCGAGGGCTGAGTGAAAAAGTCCGGAGTCTTCCGAAGATCGATCCAGGTCCGGATTTTACCGTCCGGATGATCAGTGCGGCGAGGGGATCCGCCGCGCCGGACGCCGAGGAGGCTCCAGCACGATTTTCACTTTGGGAACGGCTGTCGGGAATTGTGGAAAATTTTATGGAGGTGGTGAGCCCACCGCGCTTGCCGACCACGGGAGCGCTGAATGAATTCAATGATTTTCCTCCGCTCTCCATGGGCTATATCTATGTCAATTTGATATCGGCCGACAGGTGAGCACATGGCCTCAAACGCCAAATTCAGAAGGGATAGTTCGGCTATGGAAACAAACGTCAAGCTGGCTAAGGGTGGGGCTGAAGGTGGCGGAGCAGAGCTCCCCGAGGGAGCAGTGGCCGTCAGGACAAGAAATCTCTACAACCGCATGGAATGGGCGGGAGCGTTCGGAGACATCGGCACCCTGATCCCTTTCGTCGTTGCCTACATCAGCATCGTAAAAATGCCCCCCCTGGGGCTTCTTTTCATGTTCGGCATCACCCTGCTGGCGTCCGGACTTTACTACAGGACCCCGCTTCCCATTCAACCCATGAAAGCCATCGGGGCGGCCGCCATCGCAGGGGGAATCAGCCCGGCAGCCGTCTATGGCGCCGGCCTCACCACGGGCCTTTTCTGGCTGGTTGCAGGCGTGACAGGGATCATTCGTCCCATCGCCAAGCTGGCCACTAAGCCTGTGGTTCGCGGCATCATGCTGGGCCTCGGCCTCACCTTCATGGTCGATGGGATCAAGCGGATGAGGGGAGCGCCCGTCCTTGCGGGCTGCGCCCTTGTCATCACGTACCTCCTTCTCACGAACCCGAAAATTCCCGCCATGTTTGTGCTGTTGATCATCGGAGTTGTCTCCGGGATGATCATGAACCCGGAGGTCATGTCGGAGCTGGCCTCCATCCACATCGGCTTCAAGCTGCCGGTTTTCAGTATCCCCATGATCTCCTGGAATGATCTCATCACGGGCACACTGCTTTTCACGATTCCTCAGATCCCTTTGACCCTGGGCAACGCGGTGATCGCCATTGTCGCCGAAAACAACCAGCTGTTCCCCGACAGAAAGGTCACCGAGGAGAAGATCGCCATCTCTCAGGGCATCATGAACCTGGTTTCGCCCCTGTTCGGCGGCATTCCCATGTGCCACGGAGCGGGCGGAATGGCCGGGCATGTGCGATTCGGGGCCAGGACCGGGGGCGCCCTGGTGATCCTCGGAGTCATATTGGTTCTCATTGCCCTCTTTTTCAGCGATTCCGTTTCCATCATCTTCAAGATTTTCCCCAATGCCATCCTGGGCGTGATCCTGTTCTTCGCAGGCTCGGAGCTCGCCATTGTCGTGAAGGACATTGGAGATAAGAAGGCCGATTTCTACGTGATGATCATCGTGACCGCTTTTGCCATGTGGAACATGGGTGTGGCTTTCCTCGTAGGGGTCATTTTGGACAATTCCCTCAGGAGGGGCTGGCTGAAGATCTAGCAACATGGATTCTTCTCTGGACGTATTTGAGGTTTCAAAATGGACTTGGGAAGCTTTTTTTTGGGATTTCTCTCGGCTCTCGTCTTTGCATCCGTCTCGCTCACTGCCGTTTATTTTCGGCTGAAGCGCTCCCGGGAAAGGCGGAGAGCCATCAAGGGCTACCTGGATTTGATCCCGGATCTGACGGCGGAGCAGAAGGCTCAGGTTCAGGAGATTCGGAGCACCTTTCTGCCGAGGGTAGGTCAGATCAGGGAAAACCTGCTCCGTGAAAGAACCGAGCTGGCGCGCCGGCTTTTTGCCGATCCACCCGACAGGAATCGCCTCCGTGCCGTAGCCCAACAGATCCTGACGCATCAGGCGGAGCTGGAAAACGAGGTGATCGAGCACATCCTGGAAGAGCGGGAGCTTCTGTCTCCATCGCAGCAGAGGAAGTTCCACGAGATCATCATGGAGCAGTTCTCTTCGGGAGGTTTAGGGGTCCACGATGTGAGGACCGGACACTGAGTGCCGGAGCATCGGCGTCGTCCTGACACCCTGTTTGGCATTCGATGGATTTTATGGCATAGTGCGTCGACGCTTTGGAGGTGGCCCATGTCCTGACGGTTCCTCTCTTGGTTCCAACAGTCCTGCGACAAGGATGTGTTTTGACAGCTCAGATGCTCATACTTCTTGCCATCGTATCCATTGCCCTCGTCGTGTTCATCGACGGCCGGTTGCGGGTCGACGTGGTGGGGCTGCTGGTGTTGTCGGCCCTCGCGTTGACGGGTTTGGTCACCCCGCAGGATGCATTGGCGGGATTCAGCAGCCCCGCTGTCGTCACCGTGTGGGCCATGTTCATCCTTTCGGCAGGGCTCACGCGCACCGGAATCGCACACCAGCTGGGCCAGCCGCTCCAGAGGTTCGCAAAGGCGAGGGAACCCATCCTCATGGCGGCTTTGATGGCTGCGGCAAGCCTCCTCTCGGCCCTCATCAACACGGTGACGGTCGCCGCCATCCTGCTGCCGGCGACCATGGAGCTTGCAAGGCGCAGCGGGCGTCCCCCTTCTCGCCTCCTCATGCCCCTGGCCCTCGGATGCCTTCTGGGCGGACCATTCACCGGCATTTCAACTCCACCCAACATCCTGGCGACGGACATCCTTCGAGCCCACGGCCTGCGACCGTTTGCCATTTTCGACTTTACGCCTATCACAGCGGCCGTTGTTGCCGCCGGCATTGCTTTCACGGTAATCTTCGGACGCTACCTGCTCCCCGCACGGAGCTCGAGCTCCGAGGCTGACGCCGGCCTCGTGCTGGGCAGCTCTTACGACCTCGACAAGTTCATTTTCAGCATCCGCATCCCACCGAGCTCTCTTCTCCATGGTCACACTCTTGCCGAGAGCAGGCTGGGAACGGCCCTTTACGTGACTGTCGTGGCCCTCCAGCGGCAGGGGGTGCTGATGCTCGGCCCTCGACCAACCGACGTCCTTCAGGCCGGGGATGTCCTCATTGTTCATGGCCGCCCCGACCACCTGGAGCGTCTTCACGGGAGTCATCACCTTCAGATCGAGTCATCGAGCCCATTTCAGGACCTCGTTTCCCGGAAACTTCCCGTCGCCGAGGGACAGGTCATGGAAGGGTCACCGCTTGTCGGACTCACACTGGGTCAGAGCGATTTGCGCCGCAGCCACCGTGTGCATGTGTTTGCAGTGCTCTCCGAAAACGGGGATGTCGTGGGGGATCTGAAACACCATCAACTCTCCATCGGGCAGAGGCTGCTGATGCAGGGAGAACGCGAGTCTCTCGAAGAGATCGCTCGACTGGGCTTCGTCTCGGAGCTGCGCTTTCTGGAAGCGGACGCAGTGGAAGAGCTCTCCGGGGGGCGCTATCACCTGTTGGCCGTCCGCGTTCCTGCCGGATCGGTGCTTGCCGATCATAACCTTGTGGATAGTCGCCTGGGGAATGCGTTCGGCCTCACCGTGACGGGCATCGTGCGCGACGGGGAACCGCTGTGCATGCCCTCCCCTCATGAGACGGTCCAGGCGGACGACATCCTCCTGCTCCAGGGCGCGCCGCGTGATCTCGAAGTCCTGGAAGGACTTCAGGAACTTGAAATTGCGGAACAGACCTCCAACCTGTTGGCGGAGCTCGAGTCGCAGCAAGTTTGTGCTACGGAGGTCCTGCTCTCGCCCAGAACGCACCTGGCGGGGCGCACCCTTGCCGACCTGTTCTTCCGCGATCACTACGGCCTCAGCGTGCTGGCCATTTGGAGAAAGGGCCGGGCCTATCGCACCGGGCTGCAGGACATGCCCCTCGAGTTTGGGGATGCCCTGCTGGTCTACGGGCAGCGCAGTAAAATCGAAATCCTCGCACGCAATCCGGATTTCCTGGTGCTGGATAAGGATGCTGCCAGCGCCCCACGCCTGGAAAAAGCCCGCATCTCCATCCTCATCATGCTTGCGGTGCTTTTGAGTGCGATCTTCGGTCTTGTTCCCATAGCCATTGCAGGCATTACCGGGGCCGCTCTGATGGTCCTTTTCGGATGCCTGAGCATGGATGAAGCCTATCGGGCCATCGAGTGGAAGGTGATATTCCTGATCGCGGGGATGCTGCCCCTGGGGGTCGCTGTCGAAAATACGGGAGCTGCAGAGATGGCGGCTGAAGCCCTTGTTTCGGCGGTGGGCGGGTTCGGACCCCGCTGGGTCGTCGCCTCATTTTACCTGGTGACCGTCATCGGCACGCAAGTCATTCCCACAGCGGCGCTCGTGGTGTTGATGGCGCCCGTGGCCATGAGCACGGCAAGCACGTTGGGGATCTCGCCGCATCTCCTCATGATGACCGTAGCCATATCGGCATCCGCGAGCTTCGCAAGTCCCCTGTCGCACCCGGCGCACCTGCTCGTCATGGGTCCCGGCGGCTACCGCTTCACCGATTACATGAAAGTCGGCGTCCCCCTGACGATCATCACCATGCTTGTCTCCGTCTGGCTGCTGCCGATCCTCTGGCCGCCACAATAGTCTGTGCCAAAGCCCATTCTGTTCCGCCGATCTCCGGAGCGAGCCGGAAGTGTCAAATCGATTGCTCAGCCGCCGAATGGTATCCTGGCGGCCATCGACAAAACCGGCATGACACACCCGGGTCGCATCTTCCAGCTGCGAGGCTCGCGCGTCTCGCCATTGATTCACATTTTCAGGGAAACGGTTACGGAAGACTCCTATTTGTCGATGCCATGCGCCGGGTGGACGTTACGATGAGACAGGTGGCTGGGGTTGTGGGGTTGTTCGTGGATGCCAAAGATTCTCAAGTAGCCAGCTTTTACCAGAAATAGGGTCAAGGTAAAAGCTTTCTGATGCTCGCCCCGGCTAATGGGGACAATACCGTGTACGTACAGACTGGGGACCAAGAGGTCACCATCGGCCGAGAGGGAGACTATGGCGCCGGTTCCCGGTTCACACCCGATGATGGCGGCGACCTGGTGGCAATGCAGAATCGCGTTGGCATACGGACAGCCCTCCTCATGCAGAGAAGGCCGTGGGTCGTCATGCCACCGGACGCGGCAACTCCGGCGCAGGAGAAATGATAAGATAGCGACCGACCAGGCGGCAATGAAACGTGCAGCTTTCATAAACTCCGTGCCCTCTCTGTCATACTTCGATCCTCCTCAAAAGCACAGCTTCCCTGTACTTCGGACAAGTGACACTTGCATGGGGATCACGCGAGGCGCAGCTCGGCAATCGATGCGCGGGCATCTCCTCCGCTGATGTCGGGAGAAAGGATTAATTCCAGTGTCGTCAACCCGGCAAGATCAACCTCATAGTCTTCTATTTCGCGGGTACTGTCGGGAGGGCTGAAGTTATACTGCTGGCGCACAATGTCCTGGTACGAATGCCCGCCATCGGAGGACCATCGCAACAGGATCTCCTGAGTGCGCTGCCGCTCCTCTTCGTGAAACACCAGATGAGCGCGCCTGATCCTCACCGGCTCGTCAAACAACAGCCGAACTGTCTGTCTTCCCGGCTCGGAAGCCCGCCAGCCCGATCCCATGCCTGGCTTCAGAGCCGACTCAATGGGGAAGGACGGATCCTCAGACGTGAGCTCTGCCTGCGCTATGCTGACCAGATCCAGCCAGCTTTCGTCTGGAGGGGTAACACTTTGAATATCTTTGATGATCATACGTTTACGCATTGGATCGCCTCCTATGGCATCTGGCGCTTCTTAGGAATATCCGGAATACTCATTCCAACCTGCTATCAGAAGAATGTGATATTGAGGGGATGAAAGATACATAAAAGATCGAAGGATCTTCGCACCCGGAGGCAAGAATACATCAAAAGTGCATGTTATCATCCTCGATGCGAACCAAATAAAAAAGCTGGAGCTATTCATCACTCCAGCTTCTTATGATTTGTAGAGAATACCTGAATGATTTTCAGGCTACAGCTTTTTCACATTAGTTGCCTGAGGCCCCTTTGCACCTCTTTCTTCGGTAAAACTCACCCGCTGACCTTCGCTGAGGGACTTAAAACCCTCACCCTGGATGGCAGAGTGATGGACAAAAACATCATGTCCGTCTTCCGATTGGATAAAACCAAAGCCCTTGGAATCATTAAACCATTTTACTTGACCTTCCGCCATTTCTGTGAATCCTTTTTTGAAATCATGTTTTTAGTATTTTTGGGTGCGGTACTTGAAGTTACTCCGAATCGGCATCGTTCACCTTGGCGAAAGATATATTTTCAGCATAACTTAAAATAACGTACTCAACCTGGGTTGGACAAATCATAACCCCTAAAAACAGAAAGGAAAGGGAAAATCAAAAATCCATCATAAGTATGGGTTCAAGCGTAGGAAACTACGAGATCATCCTGCATGGATCGGGTCGGGCTTGAAAGCTTCGACTTTCATGCTGACCACCGAATGAACAAGGTCCGCCAACTCCTCTTCCGAGAGGTGCAGACCCTCGATGATTGCCTTGGCGGTCGGGTCGAGAGCCACCAAGTCCACCGGGAATACATCCTCGGAGAGAACCCCCACATTTTCAAATCCCGCTGATCGGATGGCTTCGAGGTACTGGCCCTTCAGGACCGCACCCGCTACGCATCCCACATAGGCGGCAATGGAATCTTTGATAATGTCGGGGAACTCCCGGAGCAGCACAATGTCGGAAACCATGGTCCGCCAAGGCGATCATCGGGCCTCAGTTCTTTCATCTCAACCTCTGGTTCCTGTGTTGACTCACCGTTCATTATTGGACTCAAAAATTCCATTGAAGTTATTGACGAGACGACCCGCTTGAACGCCTTCCCATGCCGGTTTCCGGCAAGTCATCCTGCTCCTCGAATCCATCATATTCTTACACGAGAATACCCAGACAGAGCCCACAGCCCGTTTCCATGCATATATCCCTCAGAGGGATGCGGGTAGGATGCGTCCGAATAGAGCTGATAAAGTCGGCAATCGAGCCTTGGGCAACCCTTTTCGTATGATGTTGCCTTGTCCTCAAGGCATCCGGACAGGCAGCGAAACCCTCTCAAAAATCGTATTTGACAAATATTATGGAGTGGCTTGAATTTAAAGATAATAATCAGCGGGTCGCTCGCGTGGTCGGAATTCCCGCATACGCTGCTTTGCTATTTTCTTTAGAGGCTGTCTAAAAATTGAGTCAATCACTCTGAGCATGCACCTTGTTTCGTCATTCCGGCGGTCTTTCCTGTGAAAATGCCGTCATTAAGGCTTTTCATCCTTCGTTGTGACCGCCCGGTCACGGGGGTTAGCCGGGATCCAGGCTCTTCGCTGGGGTGGATTCCGGCTTAAAGGCCGACGGAATAACGAGGAAACGAACTTTTAGACAGCCTCTTAATGACATCCAGGACGGACCATGGAGGGAGAGATTATGAAAGGTCCGAAAATATATTGACGCATACAGATTTACTGAATATATTCGTAATCGTAAATTTATAGAGGAGAAGATCGACGGTGAAAAAATTTATCAAGGTCATAAAAGCCGCTTCGGATCCCAACCGGATCAAGACGCTTCAGCATAGGTCCATCTGCGTGTGAGAGTTACCTGTTCAATCTGTTGATCTGATAGGCGAGGCTCACAACACTGTCGCCAGGAAACTCAGCCAACTTATGAGAGGAGAAAATGTCATGCAAATCAAGGTACTCGGTCCTGGATGCAAGGAGTGCCATGAAACCGAAAAAGTGGTCAAGGAGGCAGTTTCAGAAGCCGGCTCCGACGCAGTTGTGGAATACATCACGGACATCGCTGAAATTGCCAGGCAGGGGATCTTCAGCACCCCGGCGGTTGTCGTGGACGGTACCGTGAAATCGGTTGGAAAAGTTCCATCCAAGGCCGAGGTGAAGACCTGGCTGGGGAAGTAACGCACGCGTGAGAAGCATCGAGAAATACATGGTGCAACAAAAACAGGATTGGATTGCTTGGGGGCGTCGACAAGATCTGGAAGGGAAGAGCGCTATGGCGAAGCTGAAAGTCTTATTCCTGTGCACGGGCAACTCGTGCCGGAGCCAGATGGCGGAAGGCTGGACGCGTTTTTTGAAAGGGGACGTTATCGAGCCCTATTCTGCCGGGGTCCAGCCGCACGGCATTGACCCGAGGGCCGCGTGCGGGCCATGGCCGAGGCTGGCGTCGACATTTCGAGCCATCGTTCCAAGGATGTCTCGACACTCGAATCGATCGATTTTGACTTCGTGATCACGGTTTGCGACCGCGCCCATGAATCGTGCCCTTTCTTCCCCGCCAAGACCACAGTGCTGCGCGTCGGGTTTGAAGACCCTCCACGGCTGGCTGCCGATGCACTCTCGGACGACGAAGCCATGATCCCCTACCGGCGGGTGCGGGACGAGATCCGGTGGTTCGTGGAGAAAATGCCTGAAAACCTGACCCGGGCGATGACAGACAAGTAGGAGTATTACGATGGCATCATCCGTTTCCAGGCGGCTTTCCTTTCTCGATCGCTATCTCACCCTTTGGATTTTCCTGGCGATGTTCGTCGGGGTCGGCGGAGGATGGCTGTATCCGGGGGTGAAGAACGGCATCAACGCGTTTCAGGTCGGAACGACCAACATTCCGATCGCCATCGGTCTGATTCTCATGATGTATCCGCCCCTCGCCAAGGTGAAATATGAAGAGCTGGGTCAGGTCTTTCGAAACGTCAGGCTGCTGACCCTCTCCCTGGTTCAGAACTGGATCATCGGCCCGATTCTCATGTTCCTCTTGGCCATCACGTTTCTTCCGGGCCATCCCGAGTACATGGTCGGGCTGATCCTGATCGGCCTGGCACGCTGTATTGCGATGGTTATCGTGTGGAACGACCTTGCGGGAGGCGACACGGAATACTGCGCCGGCCTCGTAGCCTTCAACTCCATCTTCCAGGTGTTCTTTTTCTCCGTGTACGCCTACATCTTCATCACCGTGCTGCCTCGGTGGATGGGCATGACGGGAACAGTGGTGGACATCTCCATGGGGCAGATCGCGGAGAGTGTCTTCATCTACCTGGGGATCCCCTTCATCGCCGGCATGCTGTCGCGGTTGGTAGGGCTCAAGACCAAGGGGCGGAACTGGTACGAGCGGAAATTCATCCCCGCGATCAGCCCCATGACCCTCGTGGCGCTTCTTTTCACCATCCTGGTCATGTTCTCTCTCAAGGGGGAATACATCGTCCAACTTCCGCTCGACGTTATCCGGATCACCATCCCGCTTTGCATCTACTTTGTGGTTATGTTCCTCGTTTCCTTCTTCCTCTCGAAGAAGGTCTCCGCCAGTTACGGGCAAGCGGCGACCTTGAGCTTTACAGCGGCATCGAATAATTTCGAGCTTGCGATCGCCGTCGCTATCGCTGTCTTCGGGGTCAACTCCGGCCAGGCCTTTGCGGCCGTCATCGGCCCCCTGGTCGAGGTGCCCGTGCTCATTAGCCTGGTCAACGTGGCCCTCAGGCTCAAGCTCAAATATTTTACGCCATCTTACTCTGCCGTCTGCGGGGTCGAGCCTGCCGCATCATTTTCTTCTGGTGCGGAAAGACAAGACAAACCGTGATGCGCAATCCGTGACGAGCTCAAACCCTCCCTCTCTATTCTGCCTTCATGTGAGTCTGTCGCCACGGACATCCTCCTGACACGCAAAGGAGACCTCGCCATGAACAACGGGGAATTTCTGGACAGACGCTCCCCGGATCTCTTCATCGAGGGTCGCATCCAGGGAACGGACAGTCAGCAGTGGGATGAGTTTGAGCAACACCTCGCGCCGGGCATGGCGCCCGTTTCCCAGGAGACTCAGCAGTCAGATACCTCCGGCTTTGCCGGAAGTATCTGACTGCAAAAAAACATCGGATTCCTCAATTCCTCCCTATCTGTCTACTGCATGGGGGGGCATGCCATTCCGGCGGGGCCGCCACCGGGTTTCAGTTTCACCACATCCCCAGGTCCTATTGTGCCTTCGATCACTTGAGCTTTGAAGTAGTTCGGACCTTCATGTGAAAGTATTCGTACCTTGCCGATCCTCCGCTTCTCGTTCAAACCGAAAGCCTGCACTTTTTCATAGACTTTCATCACGGCACCAACAGGAAAGCACTTCTCTATAGCTGTGCCCCCGTAAAAAAAAGTCACTTCATCCCCTGATTTCATTTCTATCCTGGCCTTGATCTTCTGCGGTTCCTGTTGTGCAAAAGCCAGGGGCGTTCCCGATACCATAATGACCATTGCCACAAAAAAAATCAGATGTAGTTTTAAGGGTTGCATATGCTAATCTCCTCAAGCGTGCTAAGATATATAATTGCATCCACCAACTTTGCCATTTACATGAGACAAACAAGTGAACCTGCACCCCCGATTATGCTGATGGAAAAGAATCGCAAGTCTCAAAAAGCTTTGACGGTGAGTAGCCCTCTCTCTCCTACCCACCTTTAAGAGCGAAGCAGCAGATAAGAGCGAAGCAGCAGAGGGACATTGACTGGTCTGAGAGTGCTGGATGTACGCGGTGATGAACGCGCAGATGACTATCCCGGAACGGCTAATGGCAAAGTTTGCCTATATCGGTAGCGTACAGCAACCGAACGAGAAATGTCTGAGCCGGAATGCCATTTTCGACCGCCACATCCCCCTTGTACTGGAAGAGGACCTGCCAACCGGGGGTGAGGTTGTAAGCAAGAGTGCCACCAACGGTTTGGGTATTGATCGAGTCAAACGATACATGATCAACGGTCTTTTCACCGCCCCAGTGGCCGTAAAAATCTGCAGCAATCCACCAGTCTTTTGTCAGATCGTAGCTCAGATGGCTTTCGAGATTGAAAATAGGGTCCTGCGACATCGTAGCGCTGTTAGGCCCGTAGTCGTCGTTATCCGTCAAGAAATCCCCTCCCAGCAGCACTTCGAAATAGGCATTGTGGTTTGGAATCACTTCAAAGCCCTGCGTAAAATTGACCTCTTCCCTGAACCGCCACCGGTTCTCGCCCATGGTCAATGCCCCATCGTTGGAGTAATTGCCTACAGGAAAAAAGAAATAGGGGCTGAAAGCCAGGTATGTTTTGGTCGAGGGGCGGTTGATGAAAAAAAAGCTGCCCAGAAGGATCGGGTCGCCAACTCCCGATGCAGAAAGATGGATATCGTTTGCTGACGGGATATCAAGGCTTTGGTCCCCGAATGGAATGATCAGGTGCGCAGCACCCAGAAATGGTCCCAAATTGAAATAATAGACTTCCCTGAATAGACCGACATTTGCGTCCAAATCTGCATGGGCGACCTTATTGCCGTCGGCGTACAGAGATTCGCCCGAAATGTGTTGATAGTACAGCATGGACAGAAGAGTCCCTGGAGGCGCCGCAATGTACTCCCGGGCATTGGTCTCTGCCGATGCCATGCCAGGAATAAATAGCCAAGCACATAAAATTAAACCAAAAATTGCTCTCTTCATCGTTCCCCCCCATTGAAATCAAAATGACTTTGGCTTTGCCGACATTGACGCCCCAGTACATAGCGGCGGAAGTTAGAAGCTATCATTCAACCTGGCATCTCCCGTTATGGCGCGGTCAAGAGACCGCGCCATAACGGAGTGCCCAACCGGTGCTCACTTTTACCCGGCACTACTGGCGAGATTATCCTGTCAGTTTAGGTTCAACCGAGCTGCGATCAATTCCGCAATATCGAACACTTTTTGGTCCTCGGTATATTTCTTGGCACCGTCAGTGAGCATCAACAGGCAGAAGGGGCAGGCCGTAGCTATTACATCCGTATTCGTGTCAAGGGCTTCCTTGGCGCGAACCTGATTGATCCGGACTCCCGAAGACTCGCTCCAGTAGTTGCCGCCGCCTCCACCGCAGCAAAAACTTTCCCTTTTGCTCCGCGGCATCTCAACCAGTCTTCCCACCGCCTCCAGCGCCAGGCGCGGCGGATCTTCGATGTGGTTGCGCCTGGCCAGATAGCAGGGATCATGCAGGCAAATGGACTCATCGCTCTTTTCCGGAACCAGTCGGCGCGCCGCGATAAGCTCGCCGATGAGCACCGAATGCGGTATAACCTCGTAGTGCCCGCCCAACTCGGGATAATGACGGGTGAAGCTGTTAAAACAGTGTGGACAGAGCGTGATGATTTTTTGGATGCCCAGCTCGTCAAACTCGGCGATGTTTTCCTGGGCAATCTCTGTAAAAAGAAATTCGTTTCCGATCTGTTTGGCCGGGTCTCCCGTACAGCGGGGTTTTGAGAGGATTCCGAAAGAAACGCCGGCAGCGGAGAGAATTTTTACCATGGCGCGTGCGACCTTTTGTGCCCGTTCATCGTAGGTCGCCGCACAGCCGACCCAGAGCAGATATTCGGTTTGACCGGGGGCAAAGATCGGCACATCGATTCCTTTTTGCCAGTCCTTCGGGCCGGATCCGGTGCCAAAAAACGGGTGCCGGCGCTGTTCAAGGCTGTTGTACGCCTTGCTCATCAATTCCGGCAGCTCAGAGCGCTCCATCGCCAGGTTTTGCCTGAGCTTCATGATCGCTTTGGGCTGGTTGATGGACACCGGGCAGGCCTCCATGCACGCCGCGCAAGTGGTGCAATTAAAGAGGGCGTCGACACCAATGGCATCGGCCAGGGAGTCATCGGTGAAGTCATTTGCCGATAGAAATCCGGCCAGGGTTGCCATTACCATCTTGGGAGAAAGTGGCTGTTGCGTTTGTGCCGCCGGGCAGACCTCGTGGCACCGGCCGCACCACAAGCACGTATCGAAGTCGAGCAGCCGTTTGCGGCTGAAGTCCGCGAGCTTGGCCACACCCATGGAGGGCATCTCCTCCCCGCTCTCGTCATCGAACCGGGAAAAATCGATGACCCCCATCTTCGGGCCGGGCCGCGGATCCGCAAGGGCGGTGTTGATCGGAGCCAGGACCATGTGGACCATGGGCGAATAGGGAATATAGACGACAAAAGCCAGGGCGAGAAGGCCGTGGAACCACCATAAGTACCGATGGTAGGAAGTGATGTGATCGCTTCCCGGGATGAGGCCGGCAACGAAATTGCCCACGAAAGAACCCAACTCCGGGGCGGAAGCCCTGATGCGCATCCCTTCGATCAAAAACCCCGTAACAAGGATTACGGCAAGAAGGCAGGCCATGGGAAAAAAGCCGCTGCGCTCCCTGGGGGTGACGAGTCTGTCCGGGGGAAAGAGCCTGCGCAGGAGGAAAAACAGGAGCCCGGCAAGAACGCAGACCCCCGCGAGGTCCAACCCGAAGGCCATAAACCAGCGATTGAAGGACCCGCTGAAAACGGGTACCTTGGCGATGAGGTTTGCAAAGGCAAGCGTGGTACCGAGGCCAAGGACCAGCATGCCCCAGAAAACAGACCCGTGGGCCAGCCCCGTGTAAAACTTGCGGTAGATCACCGTACCCAGTATCCCCTTGGTCAGAACCGATCGCACGAAAACCGGCCCGAACTTCCAGGGGAGCTTGTCCGAACGGGTCTTCAACCGCTCACTTCCCTTGCGGATCTTCCTGTAATGGCCGTAAAGGCCCGAGAGAAAGACCGCAAGGGCGGGAATGGCCAGGATGTCTATCAAAAAACCATAATCTATGTTCCAATAGGGGACTCTCATCGCCTACTGTTCCTCTCTTAAGGCCTGGATCAGAGCGGGAATGAATTTATGATAGTCACATACGACACCAAAACGGGCCCGCTTAAAGATATTGGCTTCCTCGTCCTTATTTACAGCAACCACGCACTTGGCGTTTGCGATACCCGCCAGGTGCTGGCTGGCACCCGATATACCGACTGCAAAATAAACGGCCGGTGCCACAATATTACCGGTCTGGCCAACCTGCATGGTTTGCGACGCCCATCCTTCATCCACCGCTCCCCGCGATGCGCCGACCGCACCGCGGAGCAGTCCGGCCATCTCCCGAAGCACCTCAAAGTTATCCGCGCTGCCCATGCCTCTGCCGCCGGAGACAATGATTTCCGCATCTTCGAGGCGCACCCCCTGAGTCTGCACCTGTTCCTCGGAAAGGAGCACAACGGAGGGGGATTCGACGTTGAAGACGGCAGCCGCGGTCGTGCCCTCAAGTGGCGCGGGTTCGAAGTATTTTCTGCGAATGGTGAGGATAACGGGATTTCCCTGTATTTTGTATTCGGCCACGGCTTTGCCCCCATAGAGGGGCCGTTTGACCGTCATGTCCGGTTTGACTTCGATGACCTCGGAAAGCACGGGCGCTTTTAGCCTTGCCCCCAAACGCCCGGCGATCTCCGACCCCAGAGTCGTGGCGCTGAGGAGCACCACCTGATAGCCGTCTCTTTGGATCAAATCAGCAACGCCGTCTACCAAATTGGCGGCAATTGTTTCCGGACACTGGTAGGCGCGAGGATATGTACCCGGGACTTCACCTTCTCCAAGAGCCAACAAGTCGGGTGTTTCGCCAAGTATCCTTCCCACTGTCACCAGCTCACCGATCCTTTTGGGCTCGATTTTTTCTATGATCAATGTCTTCATAAGTAGCGCTCCTCTCTGAGTCTCGCCAAAAGCATCCTGGAGGTTTCCTGCATGTCTTCGAAGGGCAGGAATTCGCACACCGATTCGAGTTTCGGGATTTCCACCTTAACCTCTTCCACCTGCATCGGCGGGGCGTCCGTCCCCTGCAGCTTTTCCACGGGCTTTTTCTTGGCGGCCATGATTGCCCGCACCGCAGGAATGCGCGGCACGTTTTCAGGGCTGCTGGTGATCGAAAGGACCGCTTTGCCGCTGAACTGGAGCATGCGGCTTCCGCTTTCATGATTCTGGCACACCGTCCAGCGCCCCTGGTCGGATTCGATCCTGCTGATCTGGGCCAAAAACGTGCAACCGAGCATCTCGGCAAGAACGCCGTGAACGACCCCCCGGTCCAAATCGGCGGATTGTTGCCCCGCTAACACCAGGTCGACGTCCTGCAGCTGCTCTAAGGCTATTTTCAAATTGGAGGCGATGACATAGGGATCATCCGATTCCCCCAACACGAGGTGAAGGCTGTCCCCACCCATTGCAATGGCTTTCCTCAGTATGGGCACATCCTCGCTTTGTCCGTAAGAAACAATACCTAGCGTGGCCCCATATTTTTCCTTCAACTGAATTCCGGTCTCAATGGCATTTTCGTCATAGAGTCCGATCATTCTTGTGTAACGAGCGTGAGCACGGTTTCCAGCCAGTTCGAAATCTCCCGCGGGGACTTCGTAGTCAGGCACCACCTTGGCGAGCACTGCAATTTTCATTTGAGCACCTCCTTATCTTATATGATGCTGCAAAAGACGTTCTTTAAAGCTTCGGGCATTATTTCTGAACCGGGAGGACGGATTTAAACCTTGTAAAGGATTGTCTTCGTCCATCCCCCATTAACCTGCTTCGGACCTCTGCATCAGCAGGAGGGGTGGAGCGGAGCGAAAGCAGTCTCGTCCTGCATATATCCCCCTGCAACAGCAGGTTTTCGCCCCGCCTGACCCGTTCCGCCCCGCCTGGATTGGAGCCATTCGTCCTTGCACGGTGTGCACAACCCTCCGGTTACATCTTCCGCGCACAGGGTTTCACACATCCCGCACTCGGTGCATTCACGATGTTGCTTCATCAGGATGCATCCAAATATCTTGAGACAGCGTATGCATTTTCTGGCGGTCATACTCCTGCTCCAATCCGGCTCTTTTGCAATAATCGGGTATTTTCCGATGAACTGCTGAGTCTTAAACCCACGTTGATGAAACGAATCTCAGCCGGCAAAGTAACAGGAGTTCAATCCATCATGTGACAGTGCTTTATTGATATCAGCAGGATAATTCGAATTGTAGTCTTCTTGCCGGCTAAGTATTCAATGACTCATTTGAAGCAGAATGATGCAAGCTATTGTCAACATATAATGAAGCAGCAGGAAGAACACGGTTCTGATCACTCGCTCTCTTCTAATTCAAGAGTCAGTGTAACAGCGCAGTCCCGGCTGTCATCGGCCTTTCCATTGAGGGGCCCTCTTTTCGCTGAATGCTTGGAAACCCTCCTTGCGGTCTTCCGTGTCCCTGAGCGTCCCCCAAAGCAGGTGCGAAAACGCTATGCCGTGGTCAAGCGGCATATCAAGCCCCATGAGGGCAGCCTGCTTGGCTGCCTTGACGCTCAGCGGAGCATTGGCGGCGATCATGCCGGCGTATTTTTTTGCCAACTCGGCTAATTCGGCCGGCTCTACAACGTCACTTATGAGCCCCACCCGCAAAGCTTCCTGGGCGTCGATCATGGCTCCGGTAAGGAGCATCTTCATGGCGACGGCCTGGGGAATGGCCCTCGGCAAGCACTGCGTGCCGTTCAACCCGGCAAGGCTTGCAACCTTCACTTCGGTAAGGCCGAACTTAGCCGTGGTACTGGCAATCCGGATATCGCAGGCAAGGGCCATCTCGAGGCCCCCTCCTATGGCATAGCCGTTGATGGCAGCAATAATCGGTTTCCACATCCTCATGTGAGGAAGTATCGGTTGTCCCTCCCGCAGCCAGATGGAGGCCATGCACTCGGCCGGAGGCGGCGTCTTTTTCATGTCCGTCCCGGTGCAGAAGGATTTCTCACCGGTCCCGCTCAAAACAGAAACGCGGATATCGTCATTGCGGCGCACCTCGGCCCAAATGTCGGCAAGCTGCGCAACAGACTCGGGGTCGAGCGAATTCATGGCGTCGGGGCGATTGAGAGTGACATAGGCTACATGGTCTTCAACCATATAATTTACAGGCATGGTAGTGTTCCCTCTAATTATGTCCTGGTATTTTGGGGGAAATTAATCCCCGTTGTCCTTCGCCAATACGAATCCGTTGTAGGGCTTTTTCTGCTTTAAAATGGTACGCCCAAGCGTCCACCTGTGGATCTCGGAGGGGCCCTCGAGGATACGCCAAATGCGGACCATGCGAGCCACGTATTCGATTCCCAGTTCTTTGGAGAGCCCGACACCGCCATGGACCTGGATCGCGCGGTCGGCAACCCTGGTCAGCATCTCCGTTGCAGCCACCTTCAACATCGAACCCTCGTTGCGAAGGTCCTCAATTCCCTGGTCAGACTTCCAGGCCGCGTAGTAGAGGAGCCATCTCACCGTTTCCAATTCAATGGTGGAATCGGCGATCCAGTTCTGGACCGTCTGTCGATTGGCCAGGGGCTCTCCAAAGGTCGTACGCGTGTTGGCCTGGTCGATCATCATTTGGATCAGTCTTTCGGCCATACCCGTACAGCGGCAGGCCACTTCGATCCGCCGGACCCCGAACCGGTTTTGAAGCGGAATGAAGGCTTTTCCGATCTCGCCCAGGATTGCATCGTCCCCGACGGTCACATCTTCGAGAATCAAGTCCCAGGTCGGCATGGCACCGATCACGGGAATCTCACGTCCGATCCTTACGCCCGGCATATCCCGATCGATCAGGAACGCGGTAAAGCGGTCTTTTGCCGGAGCATCCTTGTCAGTGACGGCTATGAGGATAAAGAAGAGATTTTCCTTGTCACACTTGCTGATGAAGGTCTTCGTGCCGTTTATGACCCACTTGTCGCCCTTGCGGACCGCCGTAGTCTTGAGACCGCTCACATCAGAGCCCGCGCCGGGTTCCGTACATGCCATCGCCGAATCCAACTGATTTTCACAGTAGGGCACAAAGTACTTTTCGCGCTGGTTCCCAACGCAGCAGGAATGCAGGTAGTACAAGTTGGGTGCATCAGGGGGAAGCAGGAAACCATGAAATGAAAAGCCGACAAACGATTTGCTCATCTCTTCCTGCACCAGGGTCTTGGCAAGCATGCCCAGCCCCTGGCCCCCGAACTTTTCCTCGACCTCCAGCCCCCAAAAGCCGAGCTTTTTGCTCTCCCGCAATAACCTTTCCATATCGGCCTTGGCAATTTGGGGTCCCGGTTCGGTCCACAGCGAGATGTCCCGCTCCAGGAAAGATTTTTCCAGCGGAAGCAGCTCTCTTTTTACGAATTCGCGCATGGATGACTTCAACATGTTATATTCTTCGGAAATGGAAAAATCCATCTTAGTGCTCCTGTTTTGGTAGTGGTTCTAAGTCAATACATCCTTTTTCGCCAGCTGATCGATCTCTTCCTCGGAGTAACCGAGCAGGGTGCTCAGGACTTCTCGGGTGTGCTCGCCCAAAAGCGGCGCGGCCGTTTTCATCTCGATCGGAGTCTTTGAAAAAACGATGGGGGCCCTGTTGTAGAGGGTCGAGCCCACGACGGGATGATCGAGATAAGTCCAGAATTTCCGCTCGATCAGGTGGGGATCTTCGACAGCCGCGCGAGCATCTTTGACTTCTCCGGCCTGAATTCCTCCGGCCCTGAGCCGTTCGACCAGCTGGTAGGCATGCTGGTTGCTTGTCCAGGCTTCAATGGCGGCATTCAATTCATCTTCATTTTCCTTGCGCGCGCCGAGCGTGGCAAACTTGGTCTGGTTGGCCCACGCAGGGTTGCCCATTATGCCTTTCAGGGTGTGCCAATCGTCTTCGGAAAAAATCGAAATCGCTATCCATTTGTGGTAGCCGAGCGTTTTGTAGACGCCATGCGGGGCGGCATGGTCATCACCGAAACCCAGGGGCCCCAGCAGATCGCCATTGGCGGCGTAGGCCATCACATCGGAAGGTTTCATTGCTATTGCGGATTCAAGCTGAGAAACCGCCACGGTCTGGCCCCTCCCGGTAACTTCGCGCTGCAGAAGTGCCGCCATGACCCCGAAGAGGGTGTGGCAGGGCACCATCACATGGTCCGTGTAATTGGTGCCTGTGCCAAACGGCCTTCCGCCCTTGAAAGCGGAACGTTCAGTGAGGCCGCAGAGCGCATTGAGATTCACGCCGTAGCCCATGTAGGACTTGTGCGGCCCGGTGAGGCCCTGAAGGCTCATCGTGATGTAGATGATACGCGGGTTCATCTCTTTGACATCTTCCCAACCGAGCTTCCACTTTTCCATCTGCCCGACTCGGAAGTTGTTGATGATAATGTCGCTTTTCTTGATCAACCGCACCGCGACATCCCGCGCTTCGGGGATGCTCATGTTCAGGGCGATGCATTTCTTGTTGGGGTTTCGGTTGGCAAAGTAGCCGCTTCGTTCAAGCCCCTGGCTGTTTCCGTCCTTAAATGGCCCCCCCTTGCGCAGAATGTCCGGACGAGTGACGCTCTCTATTTTTATTATCTCTGCTCCGCACTGCGCCAATACATTGGTCGTGATCGGCCCCGCACCGACCCAGGAAAAATCGCAGACAACAATTCCTTCGAGAGCTTTTTTGAAGTTAGCCGACATGGACAATACCCTCCTTTGCAAAGGATTCGATGTCGCTGTTCGAGTAGCCGAGCTCTTTCAAGATCTCGGCAGTATGTTGCCCCAGGGCAGGGGCAGGGTTCCCGAGCCGCCACGTTAAATCGCCAAGCGCGTAAGGCGCGCCTGGATAAGTGATCTCCGCGGACAGGTCGGGATGATAGACCGTCTTCCAGTATTCGCGGTGACGCAATTGCGGGTTTTCGAGAAGGTCCCTGCCATTGCTCACCGGAGTAAGCGCCACTTTGTTGGCCTGCCCCTTTTCATAGAGGGTCAGCTTGTCGTGTTTCATCGTGAATTTTTCAAAGATTCTGCAGAAGGTTTCATAGACCTCTTTAGAGCTGCGGTAGGCAACGTCGATCCACTTGTCGTTGTCGAAAACCTCCCACTCTTCCACCCCCTCTTCTTTCATCCAGTTGACGAAAGGATCCCACATCACCTTGTTTTTGCCCATGATGGCAACAATGGCCAAATAGCCGTCTTTGCAGGGATGAATGGTCGCCTCGCCGGCGACTTTGCCCCTGCCTCTCCTGATAACGCCTTCCAGGTCCCAATATTGGGCGGCGTTTTCCAGGGCCATTCCGACGGCTTCAAGGCAAGCCACGTCCACGAACTGGCCGATCCCCGTCCTGTTTGCGAAAAGCAGGGCGATCGAGCTGCCGACGGCGGCATAGGCTTCAGCCATCCTGTAGGCTTGGTTGTCGCAGGACCGGACCGGCTTGTCGTGATCGATCCCGGCCAGATAGAGAAATCCCCCCATCGCAGAACAGATCAGGTCCGACCCCTTCAAATCCCTGTAGGGGCCAAAATTGCCGAAAGGAGTTATGGAGGTTTGCACCAGGCGCGGGTTGATCGCACTCAACCGGTCGTAAGACATGCCCAGATTGTCGAGATAGCCAGGGACGAAGCTTTCCAGCAAAAGGTCGGCCTTTTCACAAAGTTGAAGGAATATCTGCCTTCCCTGCGGCTTTTCGAGATCCAGCGCCATCCCCTTTTTGCCCGCATTATAATAGAGGAATTGGAGACTGCGGTTCATGCCCGGCGTATTCTGGAAGAACGGGCCTACCTGCCGCATCGGGTCGCCGGTGAGGGGTTCCAGATGAATGACATCCGCCCCCAGGCCGGCATAGAGCTTAGCGGCATAGGGTCCGAGCTCGCCGGTGAAATCGAGCACTCTTATACTGCTCAGAGAATCATTTATAGCGTTCATAGATTATCTCCTGAAGACTAGCCATAGTTTCATCGCCGGGAACCTGCAAACACCTTTTAGCCGGAGTACAAACTTCTACCCCCGCATACATAGAGGACCTGACCCGTTATGAACCCGTTTTCGTCATCGGCAAGGAACATCACTGCGTTTGCTATGTCATCCACATCACCCAGTTTGCCGGTAGGCTGCTTGGACAGGAGAAACGCCTTGTTCTTATCCGGCAACTCGTCCCATAACGGAGTATGGATAAGACCGGGGGCTACGCAGTTGGCGGTCACGCCTTTTCGTCCAAGCTCCAGCGCCAGCACCCGAGTGAGCCCCACCACGCCGGCCTTGGCCGAAGAATACGGCGCCTGCCCTGCCCCTCCAAGCCATGCCCTGGAAGCGATGTTGATAATTCTACCCCGGTTCTGGCCAACCATGTGGTTGTGGGCCGCCTGACTGCATAGGAACGCTCCCTTGAGGTTTACATTCAGCGTGATGTCCCAGTCGGCTTCGGTGAGATTGCGCAATGCGCCTGCACGCTCCATTCCGGCGTTGTTCACGAGTATATCGAGGCTGCCGAAAGTCCCGATGGTCTCTTCGACCATCTTCTCCACTTCGCCTCTTTTCGTAATATCAGCGACTTTGCCGATTACCGCCAATCCCTCCTGCTCAAATTCCTTGACGGTTTCCTCCACCTTGTCGAGCATGATATCATTGATGACAATCTTGGCCCCGTTTTGAGCCATCCGGTAGGCCGTCTTCTTCCCGATCCCACTCGCCGAGCCCGTAATGAGGGCCACTCTGTTTTCAATTCCCATCTTTTGCCTCCGCTTTTTCGCAAATAATGCGTCTAGATCGACATGGAAGAGTGGGCGCTCTTGCCTCCGCATACGAAAAGCATCTGGCCGGTCGTATACTTGGAAGAGTCAGAGGCGAAAAATCCCACCGCTCTGGCCACATCTTCGGGGAGTCCGATTCTCTTGACGGGCAGGGCGGAGCCAATCTTTTCCGCCTGTTCCTCGCTCATTTGACCTGTGGCAATATCGCCCTTGGCAACGCAATTTACCGTCACTCCGTCCCGTGCGGTCTCCAGGGCCAGCGAACGGGTGAATCCGAAGAGAGCGGACTTGGCGGCGGAATAGGTGGACTGGCCAGGCCATCCCATATAATCGATGCTGCTGATATTCACCACGCGTCCGTGCTTTTGCGTCTGCATCCCGGGGATTACCTCGCGGCAGAAGTAGAAAGTGGGGCTCAGATTCCCCCGAAGTCCCATCTCCCAATCCTCATCAGAGGCGTCACACACGGACTTTCCGCACTGGGCGTCAGTGTTGTTCACCAGGATATCTATACGGCCATGCTGTTTCATTACGTCGTCGACAAGCCGTTTGATATCGGTAGAGGACGTGGGATTGACCAATTTGGCTTCCGCTTTGTTGCCCTTCTCTTCAATGAAACCAACCAGAGCCTTCAGTTCTTTTTCATCCGAACTGCAAGCAATGACGGTGGCGCCCCTGGAGGCGAGGCGGAGACCTATCGCTCGCCCGATGTCGTCACAAGCGCCGATTATCACAGCAACTCTGTCTTTCACCACTTCCATGGCACGGTTCCTTTCCTATTCTGAGTGTCCTTGCATGGGAACTCTCTATCCACAGACCTACCATCCTCTTACCAGCATGTGCATGGTACAGGCAGCATGTTCGGTTCCGGACAGCCCGCCGCCCGTTACGTGCGACATGGCGACTTTCGCGCCCTCCACCTGATAGCCCGGGCACTCGCCTCTGAGTTGCTTCACGTTTGCGGCGATCTGTGCGGCTCCGGAAGCGCCGATCGGATGCCCGTATGACAGCATCCCGCCCCTGGCGCTGAATACGCACTTCCCGCCGTGCGTCGACTGGCCGTCCCTCAGGAACTGAAGGCCCTCCCCTCTTTTGCAGAAACGCATGCATTCGTAGTAAAGCAGCTCCGCGATTGTGAAGGCGTCATGCAATTCCACAATGTCCACATCTTCGGGACCGATGCCCGACTGCTCGTAGAGCAGGTCGCTGGTCGCTTCAGTGATATCATCGCCGGTGATGTCCCTTGGCCGGTTGTGGTACGGCCCTGAGGTGACGACGGACCCGGCAACCCTGACAGGTTTGTCGACGCCGAGTTTTTTGATCATGTCTTTCGAACACACAACCACCGCGCCCGCCCCATCGGCAATTCCGCAGCATTGGTGCAAGGTCATGGGATAGGCAATCATGCGGGAATTGACCACTTCTTCGACCGACACCTTGCCCTTGAACCAGGCATAGGGGTTATTTGTCGCATGACCACGGTTTTTTACCGTGATCATAGCCAAATCTTCGATGGTCGCGCCGGTCTCATACATATAACGCGTTGCGCGCATCGAATACTTCCCGGTCATGACCGCGCCGTGCACGGTTTCAATATCATTCATTGCCGGAGTGAAAGCCGTTCCCGTCTCCCTGTGGAGTGTATGGTTCTCCGCTCCAAGGCCCAGGGAGCACTCCGTGATGCCGTAGGCAACGTCCTTTATGGCCATGTGCACAGCCATGGCCCCGGCCGAGCATGCGCTCTCGACGTTCACCATGCTCGCCTTCCCCACCAGTCCAATGTCCTTCAGGATTGTCTGTCCCGTCACCATGCCGTTGGTGGCGTTGCCGCAATAGGCGCTTTGAATTACGTCCGGTCTGTCGATCTTCGAGGTCTTGATGGCTTCGAAGGCGGCCTGCCGTCCGAGTATTTCAAAGTCCTCCTTACGTTTGCCGAAAACCGTCTCCCCAACACCCGCGATATATACTTCCCGTGGCAACTTCATGGTTATTACTCCTTTAATCAAAAGGTTATCCGTTCACCTTCTTAAATTTGTAGCTCAATATCGGCAGCCCGTCCCTGTTCTTCCTTATCTCTCCGACGGTCAGTTCCACTTCTTCACCACACTGAAACGACCCGACTTCGCCATCCAGCATTGCAAAGATGCGCAGGTTCTCAGGCAGATCGACGTATCCGATGATGTAGGGCGTCTGCAGTCCCGGTTGACCGATGAAGATATCGGCGTAGCTGTACAGCTTTCCCCTCCGCGAAAGCGGTACGATCTCGAATTCCTCTCCCCAGCAGTTGGGGCAGGGATTCAAATTGGGGAAATCGAGCTGACCGCAACTCTTACACCGGTAACCTTTAAGGAAAGGGGAGGAGCAATCCTCGGGCACTTCCAGGAGATCGGGATGAAAGAAAGTAATGTCTGGATCTCTTTGCTTTTTCTCTTCTTTAGCCATGGTCTTCTCCCTCGGTTTTTTGTTAGTCTTGCACGAAATATTCTAAAAAATGTGTAGCACTCAGAAAGTAAAAAGAAGCCGCTATATTAAATTCAAAATTAAAATCAATAAATTGCGCAATGCTTGAGCGGTTTTTGGAGATTTGAGTATGCGAATGAGTGAGAATGAGTATCTTTAATTCTGCATCACGTAAGTAGCATTCATGCACATTCTTGAGTTGGCTGTCAAGGATTATTATTTATTAAATTTTTTTAATATTAATTTCAGTTAGTTACTATTTCTTTTTCCTAAAAACAGTACGGGTTTCTAAAAAATACAATGTGAATACCAGTTTTATTTTGCAGCTGCGTTACTGATTATCACTGCAATCCATGCGTCGCCAATGGCCCATGCAAAAGAAAGGAAGGGAATGACAATACAGGGAAGTCCGAGATTCTTTATCGACATAGCCTGGAAAGGGCGGGAGGGGCTAATAGATAGGCCGCCTCAGTCTCCGCCTAGTAATGATCCTTAAAATAATTCTGAGAACTTGCCCAAAAATACACCAGCGAGGAAAAAGTGCCACGTCCTGCATGGCAGGAGCAAAATTTACAAGAACGCAGCGCGTGCCGGGCGGACCCTTGCTCTGACTTGCCGAGAGAAGTCAGCTGCCTGAAAAAAGCGAACAAGCTATTCGCAGCGCACTCCATCATAAAGAGGAACACAGATTTATGAAGTAGACGAAGCGGCCAGGCAGAGCGGACTTTCCCGGAAGTTAAGGTCAGTCTTAGGGCGCAGAGTCAAGTTGAGGAATAGCAGAGGGAAAAGCCAGAGTTTCTATAATCTCAACACATCCAATCGCCTGGTTACCGAACGGCATAGAAGGGATGAGACTTCGTTGAGTTCCTCCATCATCTTGATCGGAGTGATCTTGCCGACCACAAACCATCTCACCGTCAAATGAGAGAAAGCCCCGAAGAACAGATTCCTAAAAACTCTATTATCAACATCTTGCCTGAAGGTACCATCCTTTTTACCATCGTCGAGAATTTTATACAGCGTGGATATGCAATCGGAAAGATATGAAAAAGACTTAATATTGAACTTTTTGTTTAATTTAGTATCTCGTAAAAATATAATAGCAAATTTTGGATCCGATAGTAATAAATTAGAAAAATAATATATCAGACGCTGTAGCTTAGCTAACGATTCTTCAGGCTCAAAAAGGCTTTCCATATACTTATTTTTGGATTTGAATTTTTCTTCAGAAATTGCCAATAAAAGATCCTCTTTAGTTTTAAACATTTCATAGATCGTTCGTTCAGCGACTTTTGCATCATTGGCAATTTCAGCAATTGTCGCTTTATCATAGCTTTTATCGGCAAAGACTCGCTTGGCGGCTTCTATAATGCGTCCATATTTGTCAGTAGTATCTTCATTCGGATCATGTGTGCCATTCTGAATCATTGCAAAAACTAGAGACATTATGGCCTCAAAGTCCGGGATTGTCTTGTCGATTTCCCCGATAAGCAGACAACTGAGCGCTTCTTCATCAAGTAGTCCGAAAACCATTTCCCGCACGAGGTGTAGACTGAAATCACTTCTAAATGCCGAACTTTCAACACCCTCCTTAAGAATCGACAACATGATTCCCGTGTAGCTGCGAAGAACCTCATAACCGGCATGTGAATAAAAATGTCTATTGGAGCGGCATTCAAAAAGCAGGTACTTAAGGACTCGAGTTGAATCCGAGTCATTATCATTGATGCTCAGATGAAACCAAATCATCTTGCTCAGTTTATTAGTGGCTCCGATAATTCCACTGAAATGGAACATCAAATCCTTCGTTACCCCCTCCATCCGTTCCGAAAGTGAATAAAACAAAAGGTCCTCTTTATTTTTATAATATCGGTAAATTTCGGAGTCAAAGACCCCCGCACGTTTGGCTATTTCAGAAACCGTAGACTGCCTCAGGCCCTTCTCGGCCAGTATCTCCTGCGCAGCCCGGAGTATCGCATCCTTCTTTTCAGCCACGTTTTCATTCATCCCAACTCCTCCAAACTATTACAAAACATTTTCTTCAAGAAACCGGGGCTCCACAGGGCAATCCGGGAGGTGAACCCAACAATGCTTGATCGAGACGCAACTGCAAACCTCAATGCTCCAGAGCCGCACTCACGTGGCGTCGCAATTTCTTTCCAGGATGGCCGGCCAAGAGCTGCGGGGCCAGACGGAAAAGAATTGTAACCCCAACGGGAAAAAGCTGTGGTGCAGACACATTTACCTCAGCGCCCCTGGATACCGAAGGAAAATTTACATTTTTAAGAATTTAACGTTTTTTTATTAGATACCACAGATCTCCTAAAAAAAATACAGAAATGTTGCTTCTTACGATTTTCTTTCGATTTTATTAGATAATTTCTTATGACTGAGGCACTTTTTTCTTTTTTTTCAGTTCCTGAAAAAAAAGGTTGACAAGGATTTCTCATTATGATTATTTGAATACCACTGTGATAATGGATAGGATAAAAACATTATTCACAATCTTTCTGTTCTCTTCCCCGCTCTTTTCACATGATGGTGCTTGCTACGCGCTTGGACGATTGTGAATGTTCATGACAAATTCCACACTCACTTATAGCTGTGAGAGATGACCCACACTGTCGGAAGCTTTATAGCGGTATATTGATTCACGGAAATCGAGTTGGTCGATCGGATTGGATACCCTGCTTCGAGCAGGTATCGATGTACGCTATCGGCTCCACAGCCGGCAGGGGCATTGCTCTGCTCGATTCGATCCAACGAAGCCTGTTCTCCATGAACAGGTGGCCTTCTTGTGTCGGCTGGGAGGTGCGGAATGGAACATTCTGCGGCAAATCTTGATGAGGCCGTTTCGGGTCGTGAGGCCAATGATGCAATTCCCCTCATCACAGAGATTCAGCGGTTTTGTCTCCAGGACGGGCCAGGGATAAGGACCACAATTTTCATGAAGGGTTGCCCGCTTCACTGTCCCTGGTGCCATAATCCTGAAACACAAAGCCGCAGGCGGGAGATTTATTTCTACGCCGACAAATGCACCGGGTGCGGTCGCTGCGTTGAGGTATGCCCGACCGGGGCCTCGTCAATAGTGAGGAGTGGCAAGACACAGATTTGCAGGATAGACCGGAGCAAATGCATCGGATGCGTGAAATGCGTGGAGGCATGCCTGTCCGAGGCAAGGGGTGTTGTGGGCAGAGAGTATTCAATGGAAGAAATCGTGCGGGAAGCGGTTGCTGACCTTCCCTTTTTTGAACGAAGCGGCGGCGGCGTCACTCTCAGCGGCGGTGACCCTCTGCTCTTTCCGGAGTTTTCTCTCAGACTCGCCTCTCGTCTGAAGCGGGAGGGGATCCATGTTGGGATGGAGACCAGTTGTTTTGCGCCATGGAAAGTGATCCAGCCTCTACTGAACAGCATCGACCTTTTTCTCGTGGATATCAAATCCATGGACCCCGAGAAACATAGGAGCGTCGTGGGTTTCCCTCTGGAGCCGATTCTCGAAAATATCAGGGCGCTGATAATGGCGGAGGCGAACGTGAGAATTCACCTGCCGATCATCCCGGGGTTCAATGATTCGTCTGAGAATTTTCGAGCATGCGTGGAATTCCTGCGTTCTTTTGCGGACAGACTCACTGGTGTGGATATTCTGCCGTACCACGTTTACGGCGAGAAGAAATACGAATTTCTCGGGCGTGAAGAGACATACCGGTACAAGGGGATCAAAGAGATTTCTCCCAGAGAACTGGTGCCATTTGCCAAGGCCCTTGCCGAGTCCGGCATCATCCAGGTGAGCATTGGAGGCATGGTTGGAATGGGTACGGAGAGGGGGCTCAAACCAGGAGAAAGGAGGTGAAAGCAGACTGAATGTCAAGGACGGGTTGAGACTTTAAGTGCGTAAACTCAAATAATCGAGAGGAAAAGCGATGGCTACATGTGCGGAATGCGCGTTCTTTTTCCGGGTGCCCGAGGGTGAGGACGATTTTGAACCGGGCAAGGCCGACTGTGTTACGGAGCACAAGGACCAAAAAGGCAAATATTGGCTTTCCAAGCCGGTATTCGAAAAGACCGAAACCTGCGGGAACTTTCGGAAACGTTCCTAATAGAAAACAAGGGAGTGCAACATGACAACACTCGCTCAGCCTATCCAGTACAAAGGCAAGGTTATCGATTTCCCACTGGCTAATCCCAAAGAGGCCGACATACCGGACGAGGAACTGCACGAACATCTGTCTGCGCCGTCCACCGACAGAACCAGGAGATTGAAGGGGCGCTGCCGATGGAAGCACGCCTCGGCCGGTGAGTTTGTCGAAAAAGGGGTCAGGGCCGGCATCGAGAGAATGCGGCTCATCACCGAATCGCACAAGGAGTCGCGTGGGAAGCCCGAGGTCATTCGTCGCGCGCTGCAACTGGCGGCCGTTCTGACCAAGGGAACGGTAGTTGTGCAGCAGGACGAATTCATAATTGGCTATCATGCTGAAGATCCAAATATGTTCCCGCTTTATCCCGAACTTTCCTACATGAACGTCAAGGACTACCTTCAAAGCGACTATTCCCCACAGCCGGCGGCCGAAGCGGAAGAGATCAACAATTATTGGAAGCCCTACAGCCTGCAATCGAAGTGCGAAAAATATTTCGATCCCGTCGACTTGCAGCGGATGTACCAGGTCAGCAGCATGGAGGCCCCATCGTTTGCCCACGGCTATAACAGCGTTGTGCCTCCCTACGAAACCGTGCTGGAAGACGGCCTTCTGAAACGGATCGAATTGGCCGAAGGGCACATTCGCGACGCAAAGGCTGAAATGGCAAAACAGCCGTGGGACGGCACGAAAGGGCTCGATTGGATCGGCAAGATCGATAATTGGGAAGCCATGATAATCGCGGACAAGGCGGTTATCAGTTGGGCCAAACGGCATGCGAGACTGTGCGAAATCGTAGCGGAAAACTTTGAAACGGACCCGGCAAGGAAGGAAGAGTTGCTGGAGATGGGAGAGATCAGCCGCCGAGTCCCCGCGGAACCCTGCAAAGGGTTGAAGGATGCTTTCCAGGCAAAGTGGTACACTTATCTCCTCTGCCACGGCATCGAAAGGTATGCCAGCGGCTACGCGCACAAGGAAGATAAGGTCCTGTGGCCTTACTACCAGACCAGCATCATCAACAAGTCGTTCCAGCCCATGACGCACGCGGATGCGGTGGAAATGGTCGAGATGGAAAGACTGAAGATCTCTGAGCACGGTGCGGGCAAGTCCAGAGGGTATAGGGAGATCTTCCCCGGCTCCAATGATCTTTTCATATTCACAATCGGCGGCACCAACGGGGACGGTTCCGACGGCTGCAACGATATGACGGATGCCATTCTCGAGGGTGCGAGAAATATCCGGACCACCGAACCCTCCATGGTTTTCAGATATTCCAAGAAAAACCGTGTAAAGACCCTGTATCACGTGTTCGAGTGCATTCGGGACGGACTTGGATACCCATCCATCAAACACGACGAAATCGGCACCGAACAGATGAAATATTATAGCCAGTTCAGCCTGAACAAAAACGGGGCCACGGATGAAGAAGCCCATGACTGGGCCAATGTCTTGTGCATGTCGCCGGGACTCGTCGGCAGAAGAAAGACTCAGAAGACTCGCTCGGAAGGCGGCGGCTCCATCTTTCCCGGCAAGATCTTCGAAATCACACTGACCAACGGCTACGACTGGTCTTATTCGGACATGCAACTCGGTCCCGAAACGGGGTATGCTGAAAACTTCGAGACTTTTGAACAACTATGGGACGCCTATAAGAAGCAATACGCCTACTGCGTCAATCTTGTGATCCGGGCCAAAGATGTGAGCCGTTACATGGAAGGCCGTTTTCTCCAGCTTCCTTTTGTCTCCAGCATCGACGACGGGTGCATGGAACTCGGGGCTGAGGCCTGTTCTCTCTCAGAGCAGCCCAATGGGTGGCATAACCCCATAACGACCGTCGTGGGCGGAAACTCCCTGGTTGCCATCAAGAAGCTCATCTACGATGATAAGAAATATACGATGAAGCAGCTGATGGAAGCCCTGAAGACCAACTGGGAAGGCTTCGAGCAGATGCAGAAGGACTTCAAGAACGCTCCGAAGTGGGGAAATGATGATGATTACGCGGATGGGATCATCAAGAGATACTACGAGGAAATCATCGGCGGCGAGATGAGGAAGGTGACGAACTACTCCGGCGGACCGATAATGCCCGTCGGGCAGGGTGTCGGCCTGTACATGGAAGTCGGCTCGCGTACCGGCCCAACCCCGGATGGCCGCTACGGTGGAGAGGCCGCTGACGACGGCGGTATCTCCCCCTATTTCGGCACGGACAAGAAAGGTCCGACGGCGGTCCTGAAATCGGTTTCCAAGGTCCAGGAGAACCAGAAAGCGAACCTGCTCAACCAGCGGTTATCCGTGCCCATGATGCGCAGCAAGCACGGCTTCGACATCTGGCATGCCTATATGAATACGTGGCATGATCTGAATATCGATCACGTGCAGTTCAATGTTGTGAGCACAGCCGAAATGAAGGCAGCCCAGAAGGAGCCCGAAAAGCATCAGGACCTCATCGTCAGGGTCGCGGGATTCAGCGCTCGGTTTGTGGACATTCCGACTTACGGACAGAATACCATTATCGCTCGCACCGAGCAGCAGTTCGGCGCTGAAGACCTGGAATACCTGAACGTGGACCTGTCGAACTAACGGACTTCGGGTGCTGCTCCAGAGCGTGAGCGAATTGTGGACAACCAATGGAGCAGGAGTCCCGTCATTCCCGTACCAAGGAGATACGAAATGAGTACTGTAGCGAGTCTGTTGCATCATGAAGACGGCACTTCAAAGCCGTGTAAGACGTGTAAGTGGCAGATTGCCGACCCGACAAACCCCGATCAGGGCCAGTGCACGGTCAACAGGACAAAAATGGGGTCGGTCTGGAAGCGCTGGGTGCGGGATGCGCAAAATATGACCTGCACCAAGCATGAAGAAGGGAAACTGAGCTTCCGCGATCACGTGTGAGGCTCATCAGATGATGACTTGAGCCTCCCCTGCCGCAAAAGACAGGCGGCAGGGGAACACGCACTACGTTCACGGATATCGGAGGCGACAGACGGAAAGCGGAAACAAACGGGTTGACGGTATCTCCATTTTTCCGCTTTCCATTGACGTTTTCCGATGTCCGTCCAAAAGGTGAAGAACTCGTGATCCGGTTTTCGTTCAGGAGGTGATTCATATGGACGCAGTAGCAAGGTCCGAATCCGGGGTTGTTGACCGCTTCCCGGTGGCAGGGGAGGAGGGGTATTCGGCCTTCTGGAGAAGGGACAAGTCCCCGATTGAAGTTATCGAGCTTGCAAAGCTTCTGGGGAGCCTTAGAAAAATCGGGTCGTTTGTGGGTTCGAACCTGGGTACGATCGTTTGGGCCGGCATGGACCATAAGAACGGGATTGCACTCGACCCGACGCCAGTGGTCGGAGTGTATCCTGTTCCGGCTGACAGAACAGACATTATGGTGGGTATTACCGTTCGTAAGGCATTTGAAACGAGAGAATGGAGCGAACGACTGAAAAGAATCGGGGCTGAGAAGGCTACTCCTTTGCCCCCGTATCGGTACAAGCTCAAATTGTTTCTCGACATGTGCGAACAGGTGTACCTGGATTGTCTTTCCAACTGCACTGTTCTAGGGATCTACACGGAAAAAGCACGGCTTTGGGAATACACCAACAAAGCCCAGGGTTTTCTTACTCCTCCTACGTTTACTCATCTTCTCCATTTATGGTGGAGAATTGCCGCCGACCGGGGCGGTGAAAAATACACGGAACCGTTCAGAGACATCACGGCCGGAAATGTCAGGGGAGTGGGCAATCTTGCCAAGCTCTACGGCGAGCCCATGGCCCTTTTGAATTCCATGGTCGGGCGACTCATTCACGAATGCCCTGAAATTCCACGCGTGACCGAACGATGCGAATACCGTCTCAACCTCTACCTGTCCGTTTGGTCGGAGGTTTTCAATTATGTGAAGTTCTGGCCCGGAGACCGGTCCGACCCTTTTCTCATTCAGGACCCCGAATTAAGAGAAGTCGAACTTGAAGACGAAGAAAAGAAGTCCCTTCAAGAGACGATATACAGCTTTGCCCGTCAGATAGAATCCACGTTCCGCAGAAAGGTAAATTATAGCGAAGAAGTCAGAGGGAATGTCAAGAACATCGATGACGTCGTGCAAATCGAAAAAAACGACCTCGTCATGGATGCCCCCAATAGGGTGGACAAAGCCCTTCTTCAAAAACTAAAGCTTATCATCAAGGCTGCGTCGCAGAGGAGAACTGTCTACAACAGGGGATTGACGTCCGGCAAGATCGACCGAAGAAGGTTGTACAGGGCTCCTACATCGGGAACAGCCTTTCACGCCAAAAAGAATGAGTTCGAACTTTTAAACGATATCGTAATAGTGGTTGACGCTTCGGGGTCCATGGCTGATCCGGAAAAGTGGGAACAAACGGAAACGATTGTGCAAACACTGTTTTCCGCGATCAAAAGCTTCAATCCAAATTCTAAGATGTTTGCCTACAACGAGGTCAACAATAAGTGCCGATTGACGGAAATCTTCGTCCGGGGAGGGTTTTTCTCCGTGCTGCCTCACGGCAAGACGGCTTCGGGGGAGGCGATAATCGCCACGGCGCTGAATATGAAAGTCAGAAACAAGAAGCCGTTTCTTATTCATATTACCGATGGTGCTTCCAATTGGGGGTGCGGGGTCGGCGATGCCATAGCGTTTTGCCGGAGAAGAAGGATCAATTTACTTACTCTGGGAATTGGTTGCAGCCCGGCCGGCAGACAATCGCTTAAGAAAGAATATGACAATCTGGTTCAATTTATCGATAAGATAGATGAATTACCCGATGTGCTTCGATCCTTGATCAGGTGCGTTAACTGGCAATGAAAACTCATACTCCGTGTAAAGACCTTATGGAACCGTATGCCCGAAGGCGCCCGTTGCTGTTGCCAAGGCAGGTTAATGGAAATCAGCCCGGCTGCGAAAAGATGCGACGCTCAAAACCGTATGCGCCCCAGTAAATAGAGTTTCGTGTGCTTGATTCGAGAATACGGAGGTGGTGCGCGGTTGACGATGACCGGACATATCCTATAAGCATATTATATTTTTTCATTAGCAGGTCCAGAAATGTCGGAACTTATATCCGAACGCTGCAAAGGTCCCTGCAACGGCATTGCATCAAACCGGGGTTACCATCCTGCAACAGGTTCCTCCTGCCTTTGGGAGCGTTGCCGCAACAGACCGATCGGACCATAAAGGACCATAAAGGAGAAACGCCATGTCCTTCAAAGAAAAGAACGGAATCCCCATTCCTCAGGAAGACCCATATTTCTACATAGACAATGAAACGTTGCGCATCCTGGAAAGAATTCATCGCATCTCACAAAGGCACCCCGTGAACGTGCTTGTCGCCGGGAGGCAGGGATGCGGAAAATCTTCCATCGTGCATCAGTATGCAGCGGTCTATCAGCAACCTCTCGCCACGTTCCAAGTGGGAATCCTGTCTGAACCCGGCCAGCTGTTCGGGGAATATGCGCTGGAAAGCGGCGAAACGAAGTACAAGCAGTTTCTCTTCCCTCAGGCAATCCAAACCCCGGGCTGCGTCATCCACCTCGAGGAGATCAACCGGCCGGAGCATCCCAAGGCCTTGAACATGCTCTTTTCCATTCTCTCGGACGACCGGCAGGTGTGGATGGATGAGCTTGGAATGCTAAACGTCGCGGACGGGGTGGTCTTTTTCGCAACTCTTAACGAAGGCGAGGAGTACATCGGCACCGAACTGCTCGATCCGGCGTTGCGAGACCGTTTCTACGTGATCCTCATGGACTACCTTCCCAATGCGGTTGAAAGGGAAGTCCTGCTGCGAAAAACAGGTGTTACCGAAGAGCAGGCGGACCAGATCATGCGTGCCATAAATCTCATTCGCGGCAACTCAGAGATAGCCCTCGACGTATCTACGCGAACCAGCCTCATGATCGGAGAGATGGTCGCCGCGGGGGCATCCATACGCGAAGCCCTTGTGACGAGCCTCCAAGCCGGCAAGGCCTCCCTCGAATCGATCCTGCTCACACTTCAGATGCAGAAGGGTTTCCTTGAAAAGGCCGAGAGCGAATATTTGCGGTTCTGCCGAAACGTTATAGGGAGAAACGGTTCATGATGGTTTTGGTCAAACTGCCTTCAGTTTTTGCCTGCCTGGCAAAAGATCAGAAAAGAATCCGGCTGGATGTGGAGGAAGAGAGGCAGCTCGGCGCCGTGCTCGATCTTTTGGCGCGAAGTTATCCCGAGTTGCGGGAGGTCGCCGGGCTAGGGCTGGAAGAGATACCGGACCATATCAACGTCTATCACAATGGTGAAAATGTCCGTTATTTAAAAGGCCTGAACACAATGCTGCACGACGGGGACACCGTTCAGATCATTCCCGCCGAAGCTGCGGGATGAACCTGAAGGAGAGATGCGATGATCATCGACAGACCTGAATCTCATTTCATCTTTGTAGTGCCGCGAAGCCATTTTTACGGGGATTACAATTACATCAACTATCAGGGCAGGCAGCTCACAAACAGGGAGTACCTCGATCACTGGGGAAAGTGGATAATTTTCGGCCCCGTTGAAGAACTCGCCGGACTGGCGAAAAAAATCGATCCTTATGTCGAAAAGAAAATGGTCCCAGCCGCCAAGTATGACCGGGAGATCATCGGGGAATTCAAGTTGGGCGAGTGCGTGATGTGCGTCTACTGCGACATGCGGCAAAGAGAGGAAGTATGGGATATTCTTTGCGCTCTGGGCGTCGACGAAAAGATGTGGGTCTTTGAGCGGGAGACCATGGAGAGGTGGTTGCCGGGAGGGCGGCTGCTGGAAAAATGGATAACCGGCCAGGGCATGAGCGAGGAGCAAGGAGAGCGCGTACGGGAAGGGGCAAAGGAGAGATTTCGAAAAATGTTCGAGGATCCCGAGGCCGTCTTCAGGGGAGTTGAACAATAGCCATGGGGCCTTCATCGCGTCAAGCCGAAAGACATGCAAGGCAAATCACCATTCCCGAGATCGGGCCGGAGGGTCAGCGGAAGCTTGCCCGGGCGAGAGTCCTGGTGTTCGGTGCCGGGGGGCTTGCTTCGGCTGCAATCTATTACCTTGCCTGTGCGGGAGTGGGGACGATCGGGGTCGCTGACGACGATCGTATCGAACTTTCTAATTTGAACCGACAGATCTTGCATAACCCGCATCGCATCGGAATGTTGAAGGTGTTTTCCGCCCAGCATACGATTATGGGCTTTAGTCCAGAAACACACGTCGTGGCCTATCCGCGGCGGGTGGAATCGGTAACGGAAATGGTCGAAGTAATAAAGGAATTCGATGCCGTAATCGATTGCACCGACAATTTCGAGTCCCGCGACCTGATCAACGAGTCCTGCATTCTGGCCCGAAAATCGTGGGTATACGGGGCCGTATCCGGGTTCGAAGGACAAGTCATGACCATTACGCCCGGCAGGGGTCCATGCTATCGCTGTCTCTATCCCTCTTTGCCGCAATCTTCCGACAACTCCGCAAGGGCCGGTGTGATCGGGGTGTCCCCTGGATTTATCGGCGTTCTACAGGCATCGGAGATCATAAAACACATCCTGGGAAAAGGAAGCTTGCTGGTCGGGCGACTGCTTTACGCCGACCTCCTGGAAATGGATTTCTCGGAGCTTCATGTCTCGAAGAACCCTACCTGCCGCTATTGCGGAGGGCACATGAGCATGGAGGGTTAGCACCTGTTCCAATCGGCCATCGAGCTTTGCGGACCGACCGGGGAAGAAACCAGTCGCATTCGCCGGCAATGAGGATTTTTAGACTTTGGCGCAAGGAAACGGTTGCGGTATCGCTTATGGAAACGACTACTCCCGATCATAAGAAAAGCGGCTTGGTTGCGGCTGTTTTAGACAGCGAATGGGAGATGTTTCAACAGGTCAAGAGCGCCTATCCCGTGTCATGCCAACAGTCGCCTCAGACCTTTCGCCAGGTGCGGGGCAGCATCTTTGAGCAGTGGACCGAAGAGATGCTGGTTTCCTATCTCGGCGATCTGCGAAAGGCGAAGCAGGAAGGCAGAAATCTTTTGACGGAGAAATATGCCCGGATGGACAACCGGCTGCCCCGGACAAACTTCCATCCTCTCATAGACGCAGTGGTCGCCATTGAGACGGATTGGCAGCTCGAGATCAAAGAAAAATACCCCTATCTGTATTCCCGCGTATGCAGGGGCAGCGACGCAACGGACGACGGCAGGAACTTTTCCGTCTACCTTCGGTGCGAACTGGAAACATACGGGGAAAGAACCATCGAGCTCTATCATCAACAGGTCCGGAACTACCGCCGGCAGGATGTCAACCTGAGCCTCAAGATGCTGGAAAGACTGGCGATAAAATCCGGTTTCAAGGACCTGGACCATGCCGAGGCGCATTGTGCCGGGCATCAGTAATCAACAGCCGGGAGATCACGACCATGAGGCTTTTCGAACCCATCCGGATCGGGGCAATACAAGTAAAGAATCGTATCGTCATGGCGCCTATGACCACCCACTACGCCGTGGATGGGTATGTGAGCGACCGGATGGTCCGGTTCTACGAGAGAAGAGCGAAGGGCGGGGCCGGTCTTATCACTATAGAAGACGGCATTGTGGATTATCCGATCGGAAGCAACACGGACTGTCCGCTGGCAATCGATCATGACCGCTACCTCGCCGGGTTGTCGAAACTGGCTGACGTCATTCGCGCAAACGGGGCCGTTTCCGTGATGCAGCTTTCGCATGCGGGACGAAGGGCCGGGCAGGTATCTCCCGGTTCGGGGTGCCTCAAGAGAACTGGAGGCCGCATCCCCGTGGCCCCCTCGGCCCTCGCC
>NZ_BQXM01000003.1:3842-250970 GCF_022836495.1 Desulforhabdus sp. TSK | reverse complement strand
TGCTCAACTTCGATAAACTCTGGACTAATAGCGGAACACCGCCGGTATTCACTTGGGCCTGAAGAAGAGCAGTTGAAACACACGGCAGGCCTAGGTCTATGACCGTGCCGAATCGCTCAGTTTAGGTATGATAAACAGGCTTGTCCGCGCAAGGAGCTGCAACACCCTGGTACAGTTGGGCGCAAGTTTTCTTCCTATGGGGCAAGGTGCCGTTCTCCCCTCGAATTGAATCCCTTAAAATTTTTCGAAAAAAAGGTAAATAGCTCCCCATGAACGAAATCGAGCGCATCGAAGCATCCTCCCAATATCTGGCCACTCTGATTCGCCGCAGTCCCGATGCCGTGGACTGGCTCTGGAACAGGAGAAATCTTTACCGCCGCTATCCCCTGACAGGGCTCTACAAGGACCTGTTGGATGCCTGCGGTGAGCCCGAATCCTTTTCACACCTGCTCGCCTGTTTTCGTGAATTCAAGCAGAGACACTTCCTGAGGATTGGCGGAAGGGATTTCCTTGGGCTCGCATCCTTGGAGGAATCGACGTCTCAGGTGAGCGATCTCGCCTGCGTGGCGCTGCAGGTGGGCCTCGAGATTCTCATGACGCACCCTCAGTGGTGGGCGGGCGACGAAGGCATCGCCACCTGGCTGCAGCTCAGGGATGATCTGCAACTGACCGTCATGGGACTCGGAAAGCTTGGGGGCCAGGAGCTCAACTATGTTTCGGATGTGGATCTCATCTTCCTCTATGCTTCCCGACATCGGGACGGGCTACTCGCGGCCGAAGCCCCTGTGCTGCTCAATCGCCTCTGCCAGTGGCTGATTCGCCTCCTTTCCGATCGCACCGGAGGAGACCGTGTGTTCGAAGTGGACATGCGGTTGAGGCCCCAGGGGAAAGACGGCCCCCTTGTCCCCTCCCTGGCTGCCGCCGCCGACCACTACCTGCACCACGGCCACCCGTGGGAGCGTCAAATGCTCCTCAAAGCCCGTCCCGTCGCAGGGGACAGGGCTCTTGGAATGGCCTTCCTGCAGGAAGTCCGCCCGTTTGTCTTTCGGCGGTTCCTGGATTTTCAGGCCCTGGATGAACTGCGCGCCATGCGGGATCGCATCCTGGCAGAAGCCGTGGGACCCGGCAAGGGCTGGCAGCAGTTCGACGTCAAATTGGGGGTGGGAGGGATCCGAGAAATCGAGTTCCTGGTGCAATCCATGCAACTTGTCTATGGCGGACGGCATCCCGAGTTGGATGAAGCCAATACCCTGCGCAGCCTGGAGCGCTTGAAGGAACTGAACCTGCTGCCGGCATCCGTCGTGGAGGAGCTGGAAGATTCCTACAGGTTTCTCAGGCGAGTGGAGCACTGGGTGCAGTTGGACCAGAACCGCCAGACGCAAAAACTTCCCCAATCCCAGGAGGCGAGAAGGAGGCTTTCTCTCGCTCTCGGTTTCGATGGGGACGAACAGGAATTTCTGAACAGGCTGGAGTCCTGTTGTACCATCGTGCACGGACATTTCATGGCCCTGTTTCAACCGGAAGAGGAACGGGCGGATCCCCAGGTGGAGGGCGGCGGCGAAGGCGGAGAAGTGCCAGGGGAGAAGGCGGAAGAAAGCTTTTCACACGAAATTTACACCTGCCTCCAGACGCATCTGAAACGGTTCAACGCACCCGTGCGCGAGTGTGTCCTTGGCGTGCTGCATGACTACAGGGATTTGAGAATCCCTGAGCTGAGAGAAAAGGTATTGCTGCGCCTGGAGCGTTATTTCGGCCAGGTGGTCAAACGGCCGGGGCTGGCAAAGGTTTTTAAGGCTCCTGCGCCCTGGCTTCGGGATATCTGCCGCGGGGTGGCCGTCAGTGAGCTGCTGGCGGAGCTCCTGGCGCACCATCCCAGCCTGGTGGAGGGGGTCGCGACGGTTGCGGGCGGCCTTCCACCTTTCCGCGAGTGGGAGGCGACCGGTACCCGACTGCTCCAGCGGGCGAAGGACCTTGAAGAAGGTCTGGAATGGCTTCGGCGCCTTAAGAATGAGCGACAGATCCAGCTGATTCTGGCGGACCTGAGAGGCGATTTGGATCATGCCGCCCTCGAGGGCGAGCTGAGCGTATTGGCTGATTTTTTCATCCGGCATACCTACCGGAGGATCCTGGATAATCTCCAACTCCCCGAGGATTTGCCCCTGAGTGTCCTGAGTCTCGGGAAATTGGGTAGCTCTGAAATGAGCTATCTATCGGATCTCGACCTGGTATTCGTTTACGACCCGCAGCCCGGTGAACCGCAGCACCAGATCCCCCCGGAAATCGTTCGCCTGTCCCAACGCTTCATGAGAATGCTCAGCACCCCTCTGCACGAAGGGCCGGGGTATGCCGTGGACGCCCGTCTGCGGCCCACGGGAAATTATGGGCCTTTGATCGTCACCCGCAGCAACTGGTCGGAATATTATGACACTCAGGCCGATCTCTGGGAGATCCAGGCCCTGCTGCGGGTGCGCCCTATCGCGGGTCATGTAGAATTGGGGCGATGGATCGAGGGGCGGGCCCGTGAGATCTGCACCCGGCAAAGAAGTCCTGAGGACGTCTGGGGCAGGATCTGCCATCTCCGTGGGCGGATGCAAAGAGAACGCAGCGACGAAAAAGGGGAATGGGTGGACCTCAAGCTGGGGGCGGGAGGACTCGCGGACATCGAATTCCTGGCTCAGGGGATTCTTCTGACGGAGGGTTGGCGAAATGCTTATCCGGATCTGCGCTCCGTCCGGTCTGCACTGCCACGGGTCCTGGAGACTGTCGGCTCCGACCCGGGACTTGCTCCAGGGACGATCCTTTCCGCTTTCGAATCCATCCGGTCCCTGGATCACCGCCTCAGGCTGCTGACCAACTCATCCGCCTCCCGCCTCAACCCGCAACTCTTGGAAGCACTTCAGCTGCTGGGGCTCTGGCCGCCTCGGCAGGGTGGCAGCTCCATGGAGAGTTGGGAGGATCTTTTGCGTTTGCGGCGGCGCGTGCGGGAAGGGTTGCTCCATTTCTGCCCGGAGCTCTGAACATGGGGGAAAGCCTCACAGACTTCTGGAAAGGGAGATCTGAAAAACACTTCCGCCTGTGGGACCCGGCTGGACGCAAACCGTGCCACCGTGCTGCTCCGCAATTTCTTTCACGATGGCCAGTCCCAGGCCGGAGCCCTCGATGCCGCGCGTTTTGTCGTTGCGCTGGAAGAGCTCGAAGATTTTTCCACTGTCTTCCCGGCTGATGCCGACCCCATTGTCCCTGACGGAGAGGATATGGTGCTGGTCGGAGACATCATACTCCACTGCGATTTCACTCAAATCGTCTCCTCCGTATTTCAGAGCGTTATCCACGAGGTTGCGCAGGACACGCAGCAGGCCCAGCCGGTCGGCTCTGACGACGGGAGGATTTGCGGGCTCTTTCCACCTGATGCCGCGGCTCCTCAGACGGGCAGAAAATTCATCCTTGATCATCTGTAAAATGTGCTTCAAGGGAACGTCTTCTATGAGAAGGGCGACTTCCTTGCCGGAAATGTAAAGATTGATTTTTTCCACGAGGGCGGCAATTTGTTCGGAAGCCTTCAGAATCTGCCGGCAGTAGCTGTTGCCTTTTTCATCCAGCAGGGCACCGTATTGCCTCTGCAGGAGGCTCGTGAGCCCATACAATCCCACGGCCGGACTCTTGAGATCGTGAGAGACGGAATAGGCGAACAATTTGATTTTTTCAGCGGTCTTGCGGAGGGCCTCTTCCATCTGGATTTGCTCCGTAATGTCCCTCCCCACGGACTGAAATTCCACGTGGTTGTTCTGACCGCCGTGTATCAAGCGGTTGGTCCATTGCTGCCAGCTGGTTTCGTCGCCGGGGCGCATGACACGGAAAGACGTGGTGCCGACCGGATTGCGCCTGTTGAGAGAGGCAAGCTCCTCTTGTACCTTATCGCGGTCTTCCTCCGCGATGAATGCAATGAAGCTCCGACCCAGGAAATCTTCCAGTTTTCCATTGAAATAGCGGCAAAAGGCTTCATTGACAAACGTGATGGTTTGATCGGGCAGGGACCGGAAAATAAGCTCCGTCTGGTCTTCGACAATGCCGCGATAGCGCGCTTCGCTCTCCCGCAGTGCCCGCTCTGCTTTCACACGTTCCGTGATATCCCGAAAAATCCCTTGGTATCCCAGAACACTCCCGTCTTTGGCGTGCTTCAGGGTGGAAGTGAGCAAGCAGTCCATCAGTTCCCCGTTCTTTTTTCGGAGCCTCAGGGGGTAGTCCCTGACGGAGCCTTCTTTTTCAACGATCTCGCGATACCTGTCACGGTCGGCGGGAAAAACATAGCGGTCCGTGATCTTTTCCGACATGATCTCATCACGGGTGTACCCAAAGAGCTCCAGGCACGACTGGTTGATATCGATGAATTTCCCTTCCCGGGTCACGATGACGATGGCATCCCGGGATTCTTCAAAGAGTTTGCGGTATTTTTCCTCACTCTCACGAATGGCTTCTTCCGATTTCTTGTGCTCGATGGCGATGCCGGCCAGGTGCGCGGCTGCTTCGACCAGTCGGAGATCTTGTTCGGAAGGGCGATGGGGCTTGCGGTGATACAGGGCGAAGGTGCCCAGGACCCGACCGCTGCTGTCGAGGATGGGGATGGAGAAACACGACCGCAGCCCAAACCGGTCGGCCAGGCTGCGGTAATCCGCCCAGAGTGGGTCGGTTGAGGTGTCTTCGACGGTGACCATCCTGCCGAAATGGGCTGCGGAGCCGCAAGATCCACTGTGGGGTCCGACTTCCAGTCCATCCACCGCTTGAAGGTATGCCTGCGGCAGGCTGGGGGCGGAAGCATGGAACAGGCGCTTCTTGCCCGGATCCGTCAATAGGATGGAACTGTAGCTGCCGACGGCCAGTTCTTCCGTCATCTGCGTCAGGGCATCGAGTGTTCCCTGTAGCGGACTTCCTGTGGCGATCATCTCCAGGATCCGACGCTCACGGGCGAGAAGCTCTTCCAGGTGCTTCCGATTCGTAAGATTCTCGTAGGTCCCCAGCACACCCACCACGTTGCCTTCGGCATCGTGTAAAGGGATTTTGTTGGTGTCCAGTATGGCGAGCTTTCCATTGCCCTGAAGCTGCGGTGCGATGATGTGCGATTCAGGGATACCCGTCCCCATGATGCGCTCATCCACCTTCCGGTAAAAATCAGCCTGCTCTTTTCCCCAGGCAAGATCATAGCCGGTTTTTCCATGAATCTCCTGGGGGGAACCGACCCCGGCATCCTCGGCAAACGCCTGATTGCAGCCCTGATAGTTACCCTGCCGGTCTTTCCAAAAAATGGCCTGGGGAATATTGTCTACGACCAGTTGAAACATTTCCCGGGAGTGCTTGAGTGCCGCTTCTGCTTTCTTGCGCGAGGCCATTTCTTCCTGCAGCATGCGAGAAACCCTTTTGAGCTCTGCGGCAAGCTGCTTGCTGCTTGCTTCCGGTGCACTGCAGGGCTTTGAAGAAGCTGCCTCGGTGTCTTTGGCACTCATATGATGTGGCTCCATGTCAGGACTGAAACCTTCGGGTGGTTCTACTGGGGCTCTCTGTGGCAGTGTTCACATTCTCTGATCATTCGGATCGACACCGTAATGGAATGTCGAAGCCAATCATACATGGGCGATATAATATACATTAAAAAACCTTACGACAACCCTTCCCAATGGGAATATGGCCCATTCACCTGACAGCTCAGCCAGAGAGAAGAGATGCCGCCGGAGCTGCGCGCAGTGTTTTTTTCATTGACAAAGGGATTGTAGTCTATACTTTCCGTAAGAGATTCGAAACATCGGACCGAGCAGATGTCTTGTATTGTCTCAGGAGGGTTCATGCAGCCGATTGCCTGTGAAGGGGTTTTATCCCCCTGGGAGCCCGGCGTATTCAGCCTGGCTCTATTTACTGTCTTGGTGCTGGCGTTCGTGGCTTCCCAGCTTTTCATCGCCTCCTGGCTGGGGGAGAAAAAAACGACTCCGGAAAAGGCCAGGCCTTACGAGAGCGGTATCATTCCCACTGGGACTGCGCGGCTGCGCTACCCCGTTCCCTTCTACCTGGTGGCAATCTTTTTTCTTGTGTTCGATGTGGAGGGCGCCTACATTTTTTCATGGGCCGTCGCCTGCGAAGAGCTGGGCTGGGCCGGCTGGCTGCAAATGACGTTTTTCATCGGACTGCTGCTCGTCGGTCTCGTGTATATCTGGAAAAACGGAGGTCTTGATTGGGGACCAACCAGCAAGAAGGAATGAACGAACGGTTCCTGGACAGTGTGGATGTCCTGGTCAACTGGGCACGCAAGTACAGTCTCTGGCCCATGTTTTTCGGGCTTTCATGCTGTTTCGTGGAAGAGGCGACAGCTTTGACGTCACGCTACGATCTGGCGCGCTTCGGGGCGGAAGTCCTGCGAGCTTCTCCCCGGCAGGCGGATCTATTGATTGTTTCAGGCACCGTTTTCAAAAAGATCGCTCCGGTCGTTTTGCGTCTGTACGAACAGATGGCAGAGCCCAAATGGGTGATTTCCATGGGGTCCTGTTCCAACTGCGGAGGGATGTACGACGTTTACAGCGTTGTCCAGGGAGTCGATCAGATCCTTCCGGTGGACGTCTATATTCCCGGCTGTCCGCCGCGTCCTGAAGCGGTCATGCAGGGGCTGGTGATGCTCCAGGAGAAGATTGCCGCGGAAGAGCGCCCCGCCCGATCCATTTTTCACCTCCCGGGGGGAACGCAGGGAACTCAGAGGCCTTTGCGGGTGGACGGTTTGACCAAGTCGCGGGATCCCCGGGGGCCGGGTATGGGGGGAATTCCCATCCGCGGCAGTTCGGTCGTCCCTCCGAAATTCCCGGACAGCCGCACCGACCTCATGTGGACGTCGCCGGCGCGGCGCGTCGAGCTGAACGATGGCGACAGAGCGCTGGCCGATGTTCTCAAGGATCGATTCGGCGATGCGGTGGAACCGGCCCCGCAAAGCTCCGACATGCTCACGGTCCAGGTGAGGGAGGAGCGTCTCAAAGACGTGCTGCGTTTTCTCAAAACGGAAGCCGCTCCCAGGTATCAGCGCCTCGACGACCTCACGGCCGTCGACGAATCCGCCCGCCGTGAGCGGGATAGATACCCTGACTTCAGTCTCGTCTACCACCTGCTTTCTTTCGAGGCCGCAAGCAAGCTCCGCATCAAGGTGCCGCTGCATGGCGAGGCCCCGACCACTCGAAGCGTTACGGACCTCTGGCCCTCGGCCAACTGGTACGAACGGGAGGTCTTCGACCTGTTCGGAATACGCTTCGAGGGGCATCCGAACCTGCGCCGGATTCTTCTGCCCCATGACTGGGAGGGACATCCCCTGAGGAAGTCTTACGCCGGACGCGCCACCGAAATGACCCCCTATACCCTGGAGGATGCCAGGAAATGCCAGCCCTTCGATGGCGGGGTCTACGTGAAGCAGGACGGCGGAGAGCATCGCCTCATTTTGAACATGGGGCCGCATCACGTCAGCACGCATGGGCTCCTCCGCTATGTGGTCGCCCTGGAAGGCGAGGAGATCACCGGCCTGGAGATGGATCTCGGTTATCATCACCGGGGCGTGGAAAAGATCGGAGAGCGTCAAAGCTGGCATCAGTTCATCCCCTACTGCGCTCGAGTGGATTACCTGGCCGGGGCGGCCAACGATCTCCCCTATGTCCTGGCCGTCGAAGCGCTGGCGGACATCCGGGTGCCCGAGCGGGCTCAGGTCATCCGGGTCATGCTGAGCGAGCTTTTTCGCCTGAGCAACCATCTCGTCTGGTTTGCCACGTATGCTCACGACGTGGGGGCGATGACGCCCAATTTTTATGCCTTTCGGGAACGGGAGATGATTCTCGATATCGTGGAGCTCATCACGGGGGGGAGGCTGCACCCATCCTGGTTCCGGCTGGGAGGGGTCGCGGCGGATCTGCCCGATGGCTGGAAAGAGGCAGTGGATCAATTCGTGAACATCTTCCCTTCCAGGCTCCAGGAATACGAGCGCCTCATACGGGAAAACCCCATTTTCAAGGCGCGCACCATGGGAATTGGGCGCATATCCCTGGAAAATGCCATGGACTGGGGCGTGACGGGGCCGAACCTGCGAGCCTGCGGCCTGGATTGGGATTTGCGGAAAAAAATGCCCTATTCGGGTTATGAAAACTTCCAGTTCGAGGTGCCGATCGCCGAGGGTGGAGACTGCTACGCGCGCTATCTCGTGCGGGTGGAAGAGATGCGGCAGAGTCTTAAAATCATTGAACAGGCTGCGGCCAATATGCCCTCGGGGCGCACCATGACGGACGATTACCGATACGTCCTTCCCAAGCGTACAGACATGCTCCAGGACATCGAAAGTCTCATCCACCATTTCGTCAATGTGACCCGCGGTCCCAAAATACCCAGGGGGGAGGCATACATGTCCTGTGAGATCCCCAGGGGGGAACAGGGATACTACGTGGTGAGCGACGGTCTTGGCGCTGCCTACCGCATGCGCATCCGCGGGCCGGGGTTTGCCAACGTGCAGGTCATGCCTCAACTGGCCGTGGGGGAGAGCATCGCGGACCTCATTGCCATCATCGGTTCCGTGGACTATATCCTGCCGGACATCGACCGGTAGAGGGCGCGGGCGCGAGCTGGAATGACACTGTGAAAGGGACGCTGAAGACTCTGACTTGCGCAGAGACACGCTGATAATGGATTAAAGTGAGGAATACGGCGAAACCATGTTGACTTGGAGCCTCGGTTTTCTCATTCTGATGGTCAAGCTGGGGGCTGTTCTACTGTTCCTGCTGCTTGCGGCGGCCTATCTCGTGTGGCTGGAGCGCAAGTTTCTGGCCCGTCTGCAGGTCCGCTACGGTCCCAATCGAGCCGGGAAATATGGACTCCTCCAGCCCATCGCCGACATGATCAAGATGCTCACCAAGGAAGACACGATTCCCGAGGGGGCCGATCGGGTCATTTTCCTCCTGGCGCCTGCCGTGGTGACGGTCACGGCGCTCCTCATGTTTGCCGTCATTCCCTTCGGCGGGGATCTGAGCTTCCTGGGGAAGAGGATCCCCATGGTCATTGCGGATCTCAACATCGGGTTGCTTTTCGTCTTTGCCCTTTCGTCCCTCGGGGTTTACGGCATCGCCCTGGGGGGGTGGGCTTCCAATTCCAAGTATAGTCTCCTGGGCGGGATACGCGGTGCGGCCCAGATGATCAGCTACGAATTGTCGTTGGGGTTGTCTCTCGTTCCGGTGGTCATGCTGGCGGGTTCCTTCAGCCTCGTGGACATTGTGCGCGCTCAGGAGGCCTATCCCTTCATTCTTGTGCAGCCCCTGGCCTTCGTCATTTTTGTCATCAGCGCCATGGCTGAGAGCAAGCGCATTCCTTTTGATCTTCCCGAAGCGGAAAATGAACTGGGAGCCGGCTATCACACGGAATACAGCGGGATACGGTTCGGTCTCTTTTTCCTGGGAGAATACGTCAACATGCAGGTTTTGGGGGCGCTCGTGGCCGTCCTGTTCCTGGGGGGCTGGAGCGGTCCTTTTCTTTCCGGCCCTGCCTGGTTTTGCATCAAAATACTCGTGGTGGCGCTGGTTATGATCTGGATAAGGGGAACACTGCCCAGGCTACGGTATGATCAGCTGATGGCTTTAGGCTGGAAAGTCCTCATTCCCCTGGCCCTCGTGAACATTGTCGTGACGGGTGCGGTGATCTTGATTTAGTCCGAACGAAAGCAGAGAGTCTATGGCATCGGCACTGGAGGCGGTCAAAGCGCTGGCGAGCGGCTTCGCCACAACATTCATGCACCTGTTCCGGAAGCCCATCACCGAAGAGTATCCGGAATACAAGCGGGTCCTGCCCGCGCGCAGCCGTGCCCGCATCATCCTGACGCGGGATCCGGACGGTGAAGAGCGCTGCGTGGCCTGCTACCTGTGCTCTGCCGTGTGCCCGGTGAGCTGTATTTCCATGCAATCCGCGGAACGGGAAGACGGTCGGCGCTATGCCGCGTGGTTTCGCATCAACTTTGCGCGCTGTATTTATTGCGGTCTTTGCGAAGAGGCCTGCCCCACCTCTGCCATCCAGCTCTCACCATTCTTTGAAACCTGTGAGAGAGAGATTCTGAAGCTCGTGTACGAGAAGGAAGATCTTCTGGTTTCTCACCAGGGCAAGGACAAGGAATACAATTTTTACAAGGTTGCAGGGGTGGTAACGGCATTGGGCGGCAAGGGGGAGCATTTCAGGGAGGATCCTCCTGTGGATATCAAGACCAATCTACCCTGACAGAAACTGCCACGGCGGGTTTGACATGACGCTTTATACATGCCTGTTTTATGTTTTGGCCGTAGCCATTGTTACCACGACGGGTATAGCCATCACGCAGCGCAACCTGGTGCATGCGGTCATTTATCTGGTGTTCTCCTTCTTTGGAAGCGCCCTGCTGTTCTACCTGCTGGGTGCCCCGCTCCTGGCGGCGCTGGAGGTGATCGTCTATGCGGGAGCCATCATGGTCCTCTTTCTCTTCATCATCATGATGGTCAAAATGGAGTCCATCGAAGAGCGGATGCCTCCCCTGGGGCAATGGCTTCCAGCCGTCCTCTGCGGAATTTTATACCTTGCCCTGGGTGCCGTGGTAGTTTACACGGCTCCGGGAAGCGAATTCCCCCTCCAGACAGCCATGGCCACCCCCGTGGAGCTCGGGAAGTACCTTTTTCAGCGCCACTGGCTGTCCATCGAGATCGTGTCTCTGCTGCTGCTGGTGGCCATCATCGGCGCTTTACACCTGGGAAAGAGAAAAGAGACAGGAGGGACGGAGGAGCCATGAGGATCGTTCCTTTCGGCCATGTTCTATTGCTGGCAGGACTCCTTTTTGTGATGGGTGCCTTTTGTGCGGTAACACGTCGCAACCTGGTCATGATCGTACTTGGAGTGGAAATCATGTTGAACGCGGCGGGCATCGCTTTTGTGGGTTCCGCGCTGCGCTGGGGCCAGCTGGAAGGTCAGGCCTGTGTATTCTTCATATTGGCGGTGGCGGCCACCGAAGTGGCCGTTGGGCTGGCGATGATCGTTTTCGCCTATCGGAAGACGGGCTCCTTTGATCCTGCCGGCTATAACCAGTTGAAGTGATCCGTTTGGATCGCTCTGTCTTTACTTGGGGCCAGTACTGAGGTAGCCCCTGTCCGCCGTCTGCTACCGTGCGAGGATAAAAATGGCCGTTCCCTGGGTGAGTGACTTGACCTTACTTGCAGCCATTCTGGCTACGCTGCTGCCTTTATGTTCTTTTCTCGTTGTCATGCTTTTTACGCGCTCCCATCCGCGGATTTCCGCCGGCCTCTCCATCGGGGCCATGTCGGTTTCTCTTCTCTGCGCTCTGTTTCTTCTGAACGAACACTGGCACATGGAAAAGCCCCTCGAGTACGCCGGACGCTGGCTTGTTTCCGGCAGCATCGAAATCCCCTTTGGGTTTCTCCTGGATCCGGTCAGTCTCCTCATGCTCGCGGTGGTGGCGGTCATCGGTTTCCTGATCCAGATTTACTCCCTGGGATACATGGCCGGAGATCCCGGTATTTCCCGTTATTACGCCTTCATGTCCCTCTTTCTCTGGGCCATGATGTCTCTGGTCGTCGCTCCGACGCTTTTCCAGCTCTATATCTTCTGGGAATTGGTCGGGTTGTCTTCGTATCTGCTCATCGGTTTCTGGTATGAAAAGTTCAGCGCCAGCCAGGCGGGCAAAAAGGCCTTTATCATGACCCGGGCAGGCGATGTGGCGATGTTCCTCGGGATGCTTCTCATCCTGTTGCATCTCGGGAACCTGAGCATCCTGGAGATTGACAGCCCGGCGCTGGCAGCGAGGATGTCCCCAAGGCTCCTGACCCTTTCAGCCCTCCTGATCTTTGGAGGCATCATCGGCAAGAGTGCACAGTTTCCCCTCATGACCTGGCTGCCCGATGCCATGCAGGGCCCCACGCCGGTCAGCGCCCTCCTCCATTCTTCCACCATGGTGGCGGCGGGTGTCTACCTTTTCGAAAGACTGTTTCCCTTTTTCTTTTTTTCCCCGGATGCCATGACCTTTGGCCTGTTCATCGGCACCCTGAGCATGCTTCTGGCGTCCACCATGGCCCTGGTGACCCGGGATATTAAGGAGATCTGGGCCTATTCCACCATCAGCCAGCTGGGTTACATGATCATGGGGCTGGACGCGGGAGCCTTTTTCTCCGGTGCCTTCCACCTCACGACCCATGCTGCCTTCAAGGCCCTGCTGTTCCTCTGCTCGGGGGTGCTCATTCATACCTTCGAAACCAACGACATTTATGAGCTCGGCAGAAAAGGAGGCCGGAGCTTGAAGGTCCCCATGGCGTGCTGCTGCATCGCGGCGGGCGCTCTGGCCGGTTTACCGCCCCTCTCGGGTTTTTTCAGCAAAGGGCTGATCCTGGAGGGACTCGCGGACTTGTCCAATCCCGTCTGGCTCATTGCCGCCCTGTTCGGTGCTTTCTTGACGGCATATTATGCCTTCCGTCCGATTTTCATCATCCTTTTTCCGAGAGAGGCTTCGGGAGAGCCGGAGGTCCATTCCGCCACTTCGACCTCAAAGGATCATTCAGCCGGCCATTCCTCCAGCCACTATTGGCTCATGGGCTGGCCCCTGATCCTTCTGGCGGGAGCTACCCTCTGCCTGGGGTTTTTGAAGGCTCCTTTGGAACATTTCATGGGCCAGACCGCTCTTCCGGGAGTGAAGGGCATTGGGCATCCGGTATGGCTCCTGTATACCGAAATCATATTGGCCGTGGGTGGAGTTGGATTGGCCTGGATGGAATTCGGCCGCCGCTGTGCGCAGCAGGTGGGATTTGTTGAAAAGATTCCCGCCCTGCATCGGCTCTTTGCCGAGCGGTGGTATCTGGACCATTTTTACGGATGGTTTGTGGATCGGGTCATCGACCGGGGAGTCTCCGCTCTTTTCACTCAGAACGACCATCGAGTCATCGACGGGAGTATAGACGGGATCAGCCGGGGAACCGTCGAAACGGGCCGTTTGATTTCCCACATGCATTTGGGGATGGTGCAGTACAGGCTCCTGGCGATGTTCGTCGTCATGGTCCTGCTGGCGTTTTATTTCTTTTTTTGATGTATAGGCGTAGTGAACAGGGGCTTTGGAAGTGCCCCGATTTTTCCGGAACAGGGTGACTTACACATGCCGATGGAATTCGCCGGTTTTCCATTTCTTTCAGCCATTCTCATCAGTTGCCTGGCAGGGTTTTTCATCATCCTTTGTTTGCCCGAAGCGCGTGCCAGGGAAATCAAATGGGTTGGTGCCGTGTGCTCCGGAATGACCCTGGCCTTGGCGATCTATCTCTTTTTTGCCTATGACAAGAGCCGGGGAGGGCTGCAATTTGTAGAGAGGGTCCAGTGGATTCCCTCCCTGGGCATTCAGTATTTCAATGCCGCTGACGGCTTCAACCTTCCCAATCTGCTTTTGTCGGGCATCGTGTTCTTCACGGGCGTTCTCACCATGTGGGAACTGGAGATCCGGGTGAAGGAGTTTTTTGCCCTTTATTTCCTCATGGTGACCGGCGTGTTCGGTCTTTTCATGAGCATGGATCTCTTTTTCATCTTTGTATGGTACGATGTCTCGCTGTTTCCCATGTACCCCCTCATCGCCATCTGGGGCACGACACGCAAGGAATACGGGGCCATGAAGCTGACTCTGTACCTGTTGGCGGGGAGTGCCCTGATTTTGCCGGCGATCCTTTACCTATTCGTGCAGTCCGGCCTGAATACGTTCGACATCGTACGCCTCATGCAGCCGGGTACCTTCACCGCTTATCAGCAGAAGTTTGCCTTCATCCTGCTCTACCTGGGCTTCGGCATCCTGGCCGGCGTCTGGCCTTTTCACACCTGGTCGCCTGTCGGGCATGTGGCGGCGCCTCACGGAGTGAGCATGGTGCACGCAGGGGTCCTCATGAAAATCGGGGCCTTCGGCGTTTTGAGGGTCGCCATGTTTCTCTGTCCCCAGGGCTGGCAGCATTGGGCACAGCTCATGGCCCTCCTGGCCTCCATTGGCATCATCTACGGTGTCCTCGTGGGGCTGAGGCAGACGGACCTCAAGTATGTGATCGGTTATTCCAGCGTGTCCCACATGGGGATTGTGGGGCTCGGCCTGTCGACCATGACGGTGAGCGGGCTCAACGGGGCGGTCTTTCAGATGTTTGCCCATGGGGTCATGACGGCACTCCTCTTTTCTTCCGTCGGCTACATTTACGATCGCACCCATACGAAGGCCATCGCGGAACTGGGCGGTTTGAGCCGCATCATGCCGGTGGCGTCTGGCTATTTCATCGTAGCGGCCATGGCCGGCATGGGAGTGCCTGGCCTGGCTAGCTTCTGGGGAGAACTGCTGGTGCTCCTTTCAGCCTTCGAGACGTATCCGATTCGCGGGACACTGGCCATCAGCGCCCTGGCCGTCAGTGCCCTCTTTATGCTCCGGGTGGTGCAGAAGACCTTTTACGGCCCTGCCAACCCGAAATATGTGGACCTCCAGGACGTGCCTTTCTCTCTGGGGGTTCCCCGGATGATCCTGGTGACAGTCATCCTCCTTTTCGGTTTTTTCCCTTCTCTGCTCCTGGACATGATTGAGACGGCATCGATCCCCTTTATCAACGGATTGCCCCGATGAAATGGATGCTTTTTAGCCCCGAGATCTTTTACCTTTTGGCCGCCCTCTGTTTCCTCCTGCTATCCATGACAGGGCGCCTCCATCGCCGGCGCGACCATCATATCGCCCTGGCTCTCGCAGTCGCCGGAGTCGCGGTATGCGTCGCATCGCTTCAGCTGGAGGGCTCTCTTTTCTCTGAGACCTACAAGATCGATCTTTTTTCCCAGGTCTTCAAGCTCCTGCTTTCGGTGGGCCTGGCGCTGGTGGTCGGCATCTGTTCGGAACTGCGCGGAATTCAGGAACGCTACGAGCACGAGGTCTATCTTCTGCTCTTCCCGTGCACATTGGCCACGATGCTCCTCGTCAGCAGCATCCATTGGCTGGGTGTTTACGTTTCCCTGGAGCTCTCCAGCTACTCCCTCTACATTCTGGTGGCTTTAAGAAAAGATTGGACGCAGGGGATCGAGGCGGGCCTCAAGTATTTTCTCGTGGGTGTTTTTGCTTCAGCCATGATGCTCTTCGGCATGGTGATCCTTTATGGGACAACCGGGACCCTTGATGTGAAACAATTGGCGCAGATCCTTCCCGGACTGATGAGCCATGCGGCGGTCGTCGTGGGACTCCTGCTGGCCCTCAGCGGATTCTTTTTTAAACTGGCCGTCTTTCCGTTTCATTTTTGGGCTGCGGATGTCTACCAGGGGGCTGCCCATCAGATCGCCGCTTACATCGCGACGGTTTCCAAGGTGGCGGCCATTGCGGTTCTCGTGCGCATGGTGGCGATGCTGGGCGGAAGCAGCGACTATTTCGTGCACGTGCTGGCGGTGCTGTCGGTAGTGTCCATGACGGTGGGAAACCTGGCGGCCATTGCCCAAAAGGACCTGAAGCGGCTCCTGGCGTATTCCACCGTTGCCCATGCGGGCTACGTGCTCATCGGAATCTTGAGCATGAATCCAGGCGGCTATGCTGGAGCCATATTCTACGCCATGGCGATCCTGGTCATGAAGTTCACGGTATTCCTGGTGCTCGTCAAGGTGGCCTGGGATGGAACGAATCTGGAAGTGGACGGATTGGCGGGCCTGCATCGGCGGTCACCCCTCCTCGCCATGGCCCTGATGGTGGCGCTCTTCAGTTTGGCCGGCCTTCCGCCGACCGTGGGCTTTACGGGAAAATTCCTGATTTTTACCGCGGCCATGGAGCGGGGTCATTTTGCCCTGGTGCTCATTGCCATGATCAATGTGGTCATTTCCCTCTATTATTACCTCCTTATGCTGCGAGCAGCCTATCTCCTGGAACCGCAGGAGCAATGTTCCCCCCTCTCCCTGTCTGCTCCCATCAAGCTCCTCGCCGGTGCGCTCGTCGTTGTCATGGTGGCCGCAGGGATCTTCCCCCGTTATCTCATGGATCTCGCCCGGAACGCCGCACAGGGATTGATGTGAGGGCTATTGAAGTTTTTGCTTGACCGCTGCGACTGTGGGTGCTTCTAAATGTGCTTGCCGTGCGATACGGATTACAGTATTTTTAATGGTACTTTATCGCATACCTAAAGGAAGGAGCTGAATAATGAATATCCTGCCCGCCCAGGAGATAAAACGACGTGGTCTCGCTGTGGTGGATGAGCTCATTGCCAAGGGAGATATCCACGTGATCAGAAATAACCGGCCGCAGTATGTGGTGGTTTCTGAAGAACGTTACCAGGAATTGCTGGCAGCGGAGCAGGAGGCCTGCTATGCTCGCGTTCGCGCATCTCTGGAGGACATGGAGAGCGGTAAGGTGAAGGTATTCAAGACCGCCGGCGAGTTATTGAAAGCCCTTGATACGGACGAGCCCGAATAGTGTATGATCTTGTCACGCCCCGGCAGTTTCTCCGTCATGCCCGAAAATTCTTCAAGAAACATCCCGATCTCAAGACACGTTTTGCAGGGTTGCTCGAAGACCTGCAAACGGACCCTTTTCAGCCGCATCTGGAGCTCCATCCCCTGAGCGGCAAGCTTGCCGGTTGCCACGCCGTCAGTCTCACTCACAACTATCGCATCACTCTTACACTTCTGATTACCGAGAAACAAATCATTCTGCTCGATGTGGGTAGTCACGATGAAGTGTACCGGTAAGTGTATGGTTCCTGTAAAAGTGACTCCTTTAGAGAGTTGACGTGCTATAAAGTTTCGATCCACAAATCTCCAAGATGGATTTCAGTCTCCTGGAATGGCTCTATCCGCACTGTGTCGTGTTCGGAAAAGCTTCCCAGCAGGGACCACCTGCCGGATTCGAGCCTAAAAGCGTCCAGTGTCAGGTTGGCAGGGTCGATCAACCAGATGTGCCCAACGTTCTGGGTGGCATAGAGGGGCATTTTTCTGACTTTGTCCGTGCGAACCGTGCTTGGTGAGAGGACTTCGCACACCCAATCCGGGGCGATGGGAATCCAGTTGTGCTCCAACTCTGTTGGAAATCTCTCTCTGCGCCAACCGGCAATGTCCGGAACAACGATATCTTCCCCCAGCTTGATCTCAACCTCGATGAGAAAAATCCAGCCACCGGGGCCGCCGCGTCCACGACGATATGGGGGCTCTATCTCCCCGCTCAGTACCGTTGCTACATGCATATGCCTGGGAGCAGGCCTCGGGGTGACGATCAACTCTCCGTTCAGGATCTCCCCGATCATATTTTCGGGGATATCGTAGAGGTCTTCATAGGTTGTCAGCTTTTTCGCCAGATCGCTCATGGCTGTCCTTTCATGTTCAGCATGTGCTTCTTGCCTTCAGCCAACTGGAGTTGAAGACGCTGTCTTGACGATTTGCTCGGAATCGATCCAGTTTGTCCGCAACCGGCCAGTGTAAAAGCGCAAAACAAAGGGTGAGGCAGGAAATCCCGGCTCACCCTTTATTATCAAGGCTCGATTCGGTTTGATCAAGCAACAATCAATGCACGCTCTTTTCGTCCGCCTTCAAGATTTCGACTGTCTGCGAAATCTCCTGGGGTGTGACGCTTTTCCGGAGAGCTTCCAGGTGATTCATGACGTTGGCGAAGCGGATTCCTTCGGCGGCGCTGATCCATTCCAGCTGGAGGCGTTCAGGGCGGATGCCGAGCTTATCCATTTTCTTGTGAATCTTCGCCACGCGCTTCTCCGTCCAGTGGTTGGCGTCGATGTAGTGGCAGTCACCGATGTGGCAGCCGCTCACTAAAATGACGGGAGCGCCTTTGGCAAAGCCTTCCCAGATGAACTTTTCGTCCACCCGTCCCGAGCACATGGTGCGGATGAGGCGAACATTGGGAGGATACTGCAGACGGGAGACTCCGGCATAGTCGGCACCGGCATAGGAGCACCAGTTGCATGCGAAGGCGAGGATTTTTTCCTGGGGAGATTGGTCGAGCAACGCATCCACCTGGTCGAGGATCTGTTTGTCGGTGAAGTGATTCATGGTGATGGCACCAAAGGAGCATTCCGCCGCGCAGGTCCCGCAGCCGGCACAGGCCGCCGTATTCACCACGGCAGGGGTCTTCTTCTTCACATCCACCGTGATGGCATGGTACGGGCAGACCTCGGCGCACCTTCCGCACGACTTGCAGCGCTCCACAATGACCTCGGAAGTGATGGGCTCCGAGGAGATTTCTCCCTTGTGCATGAGACGGATGGCACGCACCGCCGCCGCCGATGCCTGGGTGACGCTCTCCTTGATGTCCTTGGGGCCCTCGGCGCAGCCGGCATAGAAGACGCCCCGGGTGGCGGCATCCACCGGTTGGAGCTTCGGGTGCGCTTCCAGGAAAAAGCCGTCGGAAGTCAGCTGGAGCCCAAGCATCTCCTGGAGCCGCTGGGTGCTCTGGGGCGGCTCGACACCGACAGCCAGGACCAGCATATCGAGATCATGAAATTCCAGTGCGCCTGTCGCCCCATTTTCCACGGCCACGCGGACGCTCCCGTTGGGCAATTCCTCCACAGTGCCCGGAAGGCCCCGCAGATATTGCACTCCCAGGCGGCGGCTCCTCTTGTAGAGATCTTCGAAGCCTTTGCCGAAAGCCCGGATGTCGATGTAAAAAACCTTCACCTCCATATCCGGGGCGTGCTCCTTCAGCACGAGCGTACTCTTCACGGTATTCATGCAGCATACGTTGGAGCAGTAGGACTTTCCTTTGCGGGCGGAACGGGAGCCGACGCACTGCACAAAGCCGATGGATCGAGGGCGCTTATGGTCGCTGGGGCGAATGACCTCGCCCCTGGTGGGGCCTCCCGCATTGACGAGGCGCTCGAATTCGAGGCTGGTGAGCACGTTTTCGAACCGCGTGTACCCGTATTCATCCATCTCCGTGGGATCGTAAGGCTCCATGCCCGTGGCCACAATGATGGTTCCCACATTTTCCACGATCTCTTCGTCGGACATGTGGAAGTTGATGCAGCCCTTTTCACAGGCGTCAATGCACTTGGAACAGACGGCAGGATTCTGCCCCAGGCATTCGTTCACGTTGATGACGTAGGCCGAGGGAACCGCCTGGGGGAAAGGCGAATAGATCGCCTTGCGGGAAGAGAGCCCCAGGTTGAACTCGTCGGGGCGGACAACGGGGCAGACCTTCGTGCAGTCACCGCAGGCCGTGCATTCCTTCTCGTCCACGTAGCGGGCTTTCTTCAAAATCTTCACGTCGAAATTGCCGACGTACCCCTTCACGTCCACGACTTCACTCAAGGTATACAGCTTGATGCGGGGATGTCGACCGACATCCGTCATTTTCGGACCGAGAATTCAGATAGAGCAGTCCATGGTGGGGAAGGTCTTGTCCAACTGGGCCATCGTACCGCCGATGGCGGCCCTTTTCTCCACCAGGACGACCTCGTAGCCGTTGTCGGCCAGGTCCAGGGCGGCCTGGATGCCGGCGATACCGCCCCCGATGACCAGTGTCCGCTTGGTGAGGGGAAGGGTTTCCGGCTCAAGGGGCTGCAGACTGCGAACCCGAGCCACGGACATGCGGGTGAGGTCCATGGCCTTTTCGGTGGCTGCATCCGGATCGTCCATGTGGACCCAGCTGCAGTGTTCACGGAGGTTGGCCATATCGAGGATGTAGGGGTTGAGCCCCGCAGCCTGAACCATCTGGCGGAAAGTGGGCTCATGCAGCCGGGGGGAGCAGGACGCCACGACGACGCGGTCCAGGTTGTTGGCGAGTATATCCTCTTTGATGCTGTGCTGACCGGGTTCGGAACAGGCGTAAGAGACGTCTTTGGCCACCACCACGTCTTCAAGCTCTCCGGCCATGTGAGCCACTTTTTCACAGTCTACGGTCCGTGCGATATTGAGGCCGCAGTGGCAGACATAGACTCCAATGCGCGGACGATTTTTCGATTTTTCTGAATTTTCCATGATCGGCATCTTCTCGATTCAACAGCTCATGATGGGCGGATTCGGCGGCAGGCCCGGCACTATGCCTGCCGCACCCATGATTATTCCCACCGGATGGTCTTGGCCAGGACGGTGGTGAGATCCATGATCTCCATCTTGATTTCGTCTCCCAGAAAGGGGTCCTCCATGGCGCAGCGCAGATGGATCTGGCATTTGGGGCATGCGGTCACCAGCATGTTGCTGCCGGTCTCCCTCGCCTGGCGCAGCCGCTTGACCTGCAGGGTCTTCGTGTAGCTGTCGCATCCCGTCCAGGCGCAATTGCCGCAGCACAGGGCGGAAATGCCGCGGTCCTTCATTTCAGTGAAGCTTTCGGGCTGCAGGCGATGGAGGAGTTTTCGGGGGAGGTCCGGCCGGCCCTCCAGGCGGCTCAATCGGCAGGGATCCTGGAAGGTAAGGTTCCGGTCGAGCTTTTCAAAGCCTATGGCCCCCTTGTCGATTTCCCTTTCGGCCAGGTCGTAGATGTGGGTCACCTTGAACTTCAGCTCGATCCCCTGTTCAGGGTAGTCGTGAGACAGCGTCCGGTAGCACTCGGGGCAGGCCGTCACCACTTCCTCCACGCCCGCCGCCTCGATGGCCTCGACATTCAGCTGGGCCAGCCTGCGGAAATTTTCCTGGTCTCCGGACCAGAGCAGATCATGCCCGCAGCATCGCTCACCGCTCAAAATCGCCGGGTAGATGTCGAAGAAATTCAAGAGACGGAGACTGTCCACCAGGATGCCGCTCGTCTGAACTCCCAGGTGCGATTTGAAGTAGGTGTCGAAATATGGAGCGCAGCCCCCAAAGAAGAGGGTCTTGCTCTGAGGGTCCGTCTGGATATCTTCAGGCAGCCACTGCCAGTGGCGGATTTTCAGGTCCGGAGAGGTCATGGTGCGCATGAGGGACTGGAAGAAGCCGCCGTGCGCTTCGTGGCCCGTTCGCCCGCAGACCTTCTGAATGTGGCGCATGTCCCGAATGAAGTCGGGGAAGTCCACGGCGGAAGGACAACGGTCGTAGCAGAGTCCGCAGGTGAGACAGGACCAGACGTCATTGACGACTTCCGGAGCAGCCACGCTGCCTCCAATGATGGCATTGGCCATGGCCCGAGGCGAAAAAGGCTTTCCTGCGAGGGTGACGGGGCAGGCGGAAGAGCACTTGCCGCAGTCCTGGCAGGCGTAGATGTCGTGGGTCGTCAGCAGCTGTGAGACCATCTCGCGGGTGACGGCGGGAGGTGCCTCCCGCGGGGGAATGCTTACAGGGCTTTTCCCAATAGTTTCAATGACTTTATAGAAATCCTGGAGAAAGGCGAGCAGCGGCTGGGACTCCTCGGGTAGGAACATGGCCAGGCGGAGGCGGTCGCCCCCCAGCCCCAGCAGATCGAGGATTCCCCGTGTATCCTCGACATTGCCTTCCGCTACGGCGGTTCCGCTGCCATAGCGGCAGGTGCCGGGCTCGCAGCCCACCAGGGCCACACCATCCGCGCCCATCTCGAAGGCCCGGAATAAGAGGGCCTTGCTCATCCGTCCGGTGCAGGGGATGCGTATCATTCTGACTTCCGCCGGGATGTCGGCGCCGCTGTCCTGAAGAGCCTGATACGCGGCGTGGGGCCCCCAGTTGCACATAAATAGAACGATCTTCAATTTATCCATGGTGTATTCTCACTGATTCCATCAATGGGCGCCGGACTGCGCGCCGTCGCAAGAAGGGCCGAGCCCTCGTTCTTCAGTGCTAGATCAAAATCTCTTCCAGCATTTGCTCCAGGTAACGCCGATCCCGGTAGGGGCTGTCGGCGGCGTTGGAGGGGCAAACGGGAATACAGTTGCCGCAGCCCTTGCAGAGGGCTTCATCCACCACCGAGTGCCAGCCTCCCTGTTCGTTCCTGAGGAAGCTGACGGCCTGGTACGGGCAGACCTCGATGCAGCGACCGCAGCCCCGGCATCGAGCCTCGTCCACCACCACGGTATACCCCTTGTTCTGGCGCGGGCTGCGGGGCATGGTCGATGCGGCAAGGATGGCAGCGGCCGTGCCCTTGATGCGCTCGGAAACATTGATGCCCGGAGGATTGGCCAGGAAAAGCCCGGGGACGGATGTGGCGCCGGGATTGAAGAAAGGAATGCCCGGTACGCCACGCTTCTGCATGGAGGCCTCCACCGTGTGGGGGAGCAGTCCTGCCGTGGGGATGTAGGGAATCTGCTTGCGGGACTGCTCACCAAGTATCACCGCTCCCACCTGGAAGACCTGCGTCGCTCCCTCTGTTTCCACGGTGATCTGGAAATTCCCGACGGTTCCACGCAGTCCCTTCACGGAAGATCCCATGAAATTATGGATGTTGGGATGATCCAGCGGGGTGGAAAGAGGCTTTGCGGGACTTCCGAAGAGAAAAACCTCCATTCCCGCTTCCGCCAGGGTCGAGGCGCTGTTGAACGCCGCTTCGGATTCTCCGATGACGGCTGTGGTAAAATTGTACGGTCTGGCTGGCGCCGGAAGACTCTTCAAATGCTTCGCCCTGCCGATGGACCGATCCATAAGACCCGTGAAGCGCTCCACGGCCAGCTGGGGATCGCTCTGGAGCAGCCTCAAGACCTCACCGCGCAGGTTGCAGGTTTCCACCATGGCGCGACTGATGCCCGTGCCGTGAAAGAGGGCATTTTTGAGACGGCTGCGCTGATCGGTGCAACTGCTGCAGATGAAATCCAGGGGGCAGCAGACGCAGGAAGCCAGCACAATGCGTGTCAGCCCTTTTTCCCGGACGGTTTTGAGAATAGACGTCGAACCGTCAGGGGTACAGGCCGCGTTCAGAACCTCCACATGCTCCAGGTGCGGGCGTTCCGACAGCCCACCCATGTAAGCGTCCAGTTCTTCGGACCAGCCGAGGGAGTCGTTGCAGCGGCAGACGAAGACTCCCAGGCGGTGCTCCCGCTGCAGCTGAGGTCCGGGCGGGGAAAAGGCAAGTCCGTGTCCCTTCAGTCGTTGAGAGGTTCCACCCAGGAGGATCAGGGCTTCGGCGGCTGCGGCAAACCCTCGGAGTGTCATGGCATGCACATCGGCTTTGGCGCCTTTCGTGCTGTATGCCCGGATAACGTCCTCACCCTTTACGGAAGGGGCGGCCTGGGGATCCGCGATAATGACGACCCCGGCATGCTCCACATCGATAAAATCCACCGCTCCGTGCTGAATGGTTTCGCTGGAAACGCAGGCTTCGACACACTGCAGGCATTCGGAGCAGACACCGCACTGGAGGCAGCGGGCGGCTTCCGTGAAGACCTGTGTCTCCGTCAGCCCCAACGCCACCTCATCGAAGGATCCGCATCGCGCCGAAGGCTGGCGTTCCGGCATATGAACGCGTGCAACCGAGGGAATGTCCGGGGTGATTTCCGGAAAGTCCCTGTCTTCGGGCCTTCGTGGCTTTCCGTTGGTCAGCGTCTCACCGCTGAGGGATTCGTGGACGGCGCGAGCGGCTTCCCGCCCGGAGGCCATGGCTTTCACGACGCTGGAGGGTCCGCTGATTGCGTCGCCGGCGGCATAAACCTCCTTGAGACTGGTCGCACAGCTGGAATCCACCTGGATGAACCCGGAGGGGGAGACCTCGATGCCGTCATTCAGTTGACATGTGGGAGAATTGGCCATCTGGCCAATGGCCACAATGGCCCGCTGAAACTTCAGCTCAAAAGGTTCTTTCCCCGGAACGATGACCGGCCAGGGAATGCCTTTGGCGTCCGGCTTTCCGGGTGTCGTGACAGCGCAGCGCAGTCCATCCAGTTGACCCTGCGCCCCCAGAAACTCCGTCACCTTGGCCGAGTAGACAAAGGAGACTCCTTCTTCTCTGGCGGCAAGGACTTCTTCGGGATCGGCGGGGATGAGCTCTTCGGGAAACCAGGAAACGATGGTGACCCTGGCCCCGAGGCGCACGAGAGCACGCGCCACATCGAAGGCCGCGTTGCCGTCTCCCACAACGGCCACATCTTCATCCAGCCGCTGGATTTCATCCCTGTAAAGCCTTCCCAGGAATTCCAGGCATCCTTCCACCTGGTCAAGGTCTTCTCCGGGCACCCCCAGTTTTCGGTCCTTCCAGGTGCCCGTGGCGAGGATGACCGAGGCAAATTCCTTTCGCGGTTCTTCGTAGTTGTTGGAGGCATCTACGGTCGTCCCGGTCCTGAATTCCACTCCGAGCCCCTGGATATGAGCGATTTCATGGTCCAGGATGCTTCTCGGCAGGCGATAGGGCCCGATGCCATAGCGCAGGAGGCCGCCCGGTTTGCTTTCCTTTTCGAAAACGGTGACCGGGTAGCCCCAGCGGGCCAAGTCCGCCGCAGCGGCCAGCCCCGCCGGACCCGAACCGATGACGGCGACCTTTTGAGCTCTGAAAGGCTGTGAAGCTCCCTGCAGCGCCTGGGGGTGCTCCAGTTCATAATCAGCAACGAAGCGCTTGATGTCCCGGATGGCCACGGGTTCGTCCAACTCCCCCCTGCGGCACGCGATTTCGCACGGATGCGTGCAGATGCGCCCACAGATTCCGGGAAGGATGTTGTCACGGCGGATGAGGTCCAGGGCCTCGACGAACTTGCCCGATCTGGCGAGAGCGACGTATCCCTGAGCATTGACTCCCAGAGGACAGTTGGCCTGGCAGAGGGGCTTCTGGCGTTTGTCGATGGAGGGATGACCCGGCAGACTGGCTCGCCCATTGAAGTGAATGGGCTTGGTCCCCTCCGGCGTGGAAGCTGGACAAATGTCGGCGCAGCGTCCGCACAGCACACAGTGGTCGGCGTCGATGTAATTGGCGGAGCTCTTGATATGCGCACAAAACCCCTGGGGGGTGTGCTTGAGGGAGGTGATTTCTCCGGGAAGTACGCAATGGATCCTGGGGTTGCGCAAAATGCGCAGGAGTCCGGGGCGGAGCGCAAAGTTCAACGGCACGCCCGAGGAGAGGCGCCATTCCTCACGGGAGAGTTTTTCATTGAGATCCGCTGCTGAGTCCACCAAGGTGACGGGGATACCCATTTCTCCCAGTTTGTTGGTTGCAGCGAGCCCGGCAGGGGTTGCACCGATCACCAAAACCCGGTGGAGGCGATCTTTGGGAGCTCTCATGCACCGACTCCTTTCTTACCTGCTGCTTTTTTTCGGCGTCCTTTCAGGGTGGCGAGACCGAAATCATATCCCTTGTTGAAGGCGCTCAGGTTCAAGGCCTCCGTTCCCTTGGGTACGGAGTCGGCAACGGTCGCCCGCGTGGCTTCGAGGGAAACGGCGCCGGTGATGGCCGTAAAAAATCCCAGCATGACAATGTTCGCCATCATTTTCCTGCCCAGTTCCTCGGCGATGCGGGTGGCGGGTATGGCGAAGATGTCTCCGCACTTGACCTCTTCGACCTTTACCAGGTCCTGGTCCAGGATGAGAGTTCCGTCAGCTTTGATGCTGGCGCCGTACTTGTCGAACCCTCCCTGGGACATGCATACGAGGATGTCTGGGTGGCGTACGTATGGGTAGTGGATCGTCTTTTCGGAGATGATGACCTGAGCGCTGCAGTATCCCCCGCGGGATTCCGGCCCGTAAGACTGCGTGAGGGTGCTTTCATTGTGATCCAGCAGGCTTGACGCCTTGCCCACGATTTGGCCGGCCAGCACGATGCCCTGCCCGCCGAACCCGGTGATGAGGATTTCTTTATGCAGGTTTGAAGGAAGTGTTGAACTCATGCGCGTTATTCCTATTTCAGGAGAGCTCTAAAAATTGATGCGGCAGGTCTTGTCGTAGGAGTCCAGGAAGGTCGGCCGCTCATGATCGATGAACTTGCCCAGGGTAATCCCCTGTTGGTAGTCCAGGATGACGTCCGACGGATCCGCACCATTTTTGATGACGGTGCGCTCCTGGTATAGCCTCAGGGAATCCAGGGGCTTTTCCTTGTTACGCCGGCCGTAACCGGTGGGGCAGGGGGCCAGAACTTCGATAAAAGAAAATCCCCGGCGGGTGAGGGCTTCTTCTATGGACTTGGTCAGGTCCCGTGTGTGAAGGATCGTCCACCGCGCCACGTAGCTTGCTCCCGACGCGTATGCCAGGAGCGGCAGATTGAAGGGGGTCTCGGGGTTTCCCAGAGGCGTGGTGGGCGTTTTGGCCATGCAGGGCGTCGTGGCTGCAGCCTGGCCTCCCGTCATTCCATAGTTGAGGTTGTTGACGCAAATGACCGTGAGCTCCACATTGCGCCTGGCCGCGTGGATAAAGTGATTGCCGCCGATGGCAAAGAGATCGCCGTCGCCGCTGAACACGACGACGTTCAGTTCGGGATTGGCCAACTTCATACCTGTGGCAAAGGGAATGGCTCTCCCGTGGGTGGTGTGATAGGAATCGAGCTTGATATACCCGGCGCCGCGTCCTGAGCAGCCGATCCCGGAGACCATGGCGGTCTTGTTGAGATCGATGCCGCTCGTTTGCATGGCGACCAGGCACGAGGCAAATACCGTGCCGATGCCGCACCCCGAGCACCAGATGTGCGGGATGCGATCCGTGCGCAAAAGAGCATCCAGCGGATGGTCCGAACGAGCCTTTAACTTATCCATGTGTACTCCTGATCTCCCGCAGCTTTTCAACGATGGTGTCGGGGGAAATGACCGTTCCACCGGTGTGTCCCACCAGGTGGACGGGGACTTTGCCGGCAGCGGAACGCTGCACCTCCAGGTGGATCTGCCCGAGGTTGATTTCCACCGTCACGAGGGCGCGTACTCTGTCCGCAAGCTTGTTGACAAGCTGTTCCGGAAAGGGCCAGACCGTGATCAACCGCAGCAGACCGGCCTTGATCCCCTGCTCTCGAGCTTCATCGACGGCGGCCAGGCTGCTCCGGGAAGAGACGCCATAGGAGATGATGGCGATCTCCGCGTCGTCCATGCGGTAACTTTCCGTCTGGATGATATCGTCCAGGTTGTCTCGAATTTTGGCGACAATGCGATGCATCATCTCTTCTTGCGCGCCCTCGGTCATGACGGGGTACCCCCGTTCGTCGTGGGTGAGTCCCGTCACATGGATGCCGTAGCCCTCGCCCGCGATGGCCATGGGAGCGACGCCGTTGGGGCCGGCCTGGAAGGGCTTGAATCGGTCCTTTCTCCCTTTCGCCTTGGGGCGGTTCTTGAGCTTGATGGCGCCGGGTTCGGGGATAACGACCTTTTCGCTCAAATGCCCCGTCACTTCATCCGCCATGACGAGGACGGGAAGCCTGTAAGTTTCACTCAGGTTGAAGGCCATGATGGTATGGTAGAACATCTCCTGGGGAGAGGCCGGCGCCAGGGCGATGATCTCATAATGACCGTGAGATCCCCAGCGGGCCTGCATCATGTCTCCCTGGGCCCCCAGGGTGGGAAGTCCCGTCGACGGGCCCGCCCTTTGGACGTTCACCACGACGCACGGGGTTTCCGTCACCAGGCCCAGCCCGAGGTTCTCCATCATGAGGCTGAAGCCCGGCCCCGAGGTTGCCGTCATGCTCTTCACGCCGGCACAGGAGGCGCCCAGCACGGCCGCCATGGAGGCGATTTCGTCCTCCATCTGAATGTATATGCCGCCGACGCAGGGGAGTCGGTCCGCCATACGCTCGGCGATTTCCGTCGCCGGAGTGATGGGGTACCCGCCAAAAAATCGGCACCCGGCAGCCAGAGCACCTTCGGCGCAGGCCACATCCCCTGTCATAAAATGTTCACCGGTTAAGACTGCAGCGTTCATAAGCGATCTTCCAGCAACGGAGGCAAAGCCTCGGTTTTTTCCAAGAGAGATTTCCTTTGATGACCTTGAAACCCTGAGGAGATCAGCAGGAAGCAGAGTGCTTTCCGTCATCTCCCTCCTGCGGCGGGGCCTCTACCGAATAGATGGCGAAATCCGGACAGATGGTTTCACAGTAGTGGCAATTGACACAGGCTTCGGGTTTTTTCACCACGGGGGGGTGGTACCCCTTCACATTGTATTTGGAGGACATTTCGAGGACATCCCGAGGGCAATAGGCGATGCAGTACCCGCATCCCTTACACCTTTCTTCGACGATGTGAACGATTCCGCGTGTGACCTGAATTTCATCGACATCCAAAGGAACGCGCCAGTATTTCATGCTTCATGGTCCTCAAGGGTACAGTGCATTGAATTCAATATATTTTAGGCAACTTGCCCTTACTTTTTTTGCTGTGGGCTATTGTAGGCGGTGACCGAAGTAAGTCAAGCATTTTTCAGGTTGCTTCATCATAATTTTCCCTACACCGTGCAATTTATGGGGGGGGTATGCTCAGTTTTGTCCTTGGAAGGCTTTTTCTGGGTAGGAATCTGCACGGTGATTTCTGAGAAAAATGGGAGGGTCCATGAATCACCGCTTTTAATTTGAAGCATAGAGTTTGATTCGCCTGAAGAAAATGCAGGGGGAAGGAAATGAAATGGCACGATCCCTTCGCTATGGAATCGTGCCATGATGATGCAATGACAATGTTCAACTCAAGGGGATGCCTGGAAGCTCATCCAAATACCGATTCTTCCTCCGCTCATGCCATGGGTGGAAGGGCGAGCTTTGTTGCCGCCTTCACGGATTACCGCCGAGCTTCGGGAGGCTCGGCTGAATTTCAATCAGCTGCCGCAGCCGGGGCATCCCCCGTCATTGTCCTCCTCGGCTTTCTTGCCGTCTTCGCTCCCTTTCCCAAACTCTTTGACAATCTGGGCAATCTCCAGGAGCCTGTCAGCTGCCTTCCTGAACACGGTGCCTTCGGGGTAAGTCCCATCGGGCTGGAGGATCCCCGCTTCCATGCCCGTCAGGATCTCGATCCCTTCTTCCACCGTGTTGACGGGCCAGATATGGAATTTTCCCTCTTTTACCGCGTCGAGAACCTCCTGCTTCAGCATCAGGTTTCGCAGGTTCTTGGAGGGGATCATAACACCCTGCTTCCCGTTCAGCCCTTTGTGCCTGCAGATGTCGAAGAACCCTTCGATCTTGTAGTTGACTCCCCCGATGGGCTGGATCTCACCCTTCTGGCTCACGGACCCCGTCACGGCGATGCCCTGATAGATGGGGACCTTGGAGATGGCGCTGATGAGCACATAGAATTCCGTGCTGGAGGCGCTGTCGCCATCCACCATTCCGTAGCTTTGCTCAAAACAGAGGGAGGCCGTAAGCGAGATGGGATATTTCTGAGCAAAGCGCTCCTTGAGGAGGCTGGAAAGGATCATGAGTCCTTTGGTATGGGTGGAACCGCTCATCTTGGACTCGCGATCGATGGAAAACATGCCTTCACGCCCGACGGAAACCGTCGCGGTGATGCGGTTGGGCTTGCCGAACACATGGTCGCCGGCCATGAGGACGGAAAGTCCGTTCACCTGTCCGACCTTTTCGCCGTCCGTCTCGACCCAGAAAATGTCTTTTTCGATGTATTCCTTGATCCGCTCTTCAATGAGGTTAGACCGGTAGATGCGCTTGCGGATGGCCTCCTCGACATGCTGTCTCTGGATGGCCTGAGCATTGTCGAGGCCGGAAAAGTAGTGGGCTTCCTTGAGGAGATCGCTGATATTGCCCAGTTCGAGACTCAATTTTTCCTGATTCTCCGTCAGCTCCATGCTGTATTCGAGGACCCGAGCGACGCCCGATTTGTCCAGGGGCCGGAGCTCGTTGTCCTTGCAGAAGCGCCCGATCATTCTGGCACAGTCCAGGATAGCCTCATCCTTCCGGTCCATCTGGTCGTCCATGTGAGCCTTCACTTTGAAGAGCTTCTGGAAGCGGTCGTCATACGTGTAGAGCAATTGATAGATGTGCGGGTCACCCGTCAGGATGATCTTGACGTTGAGGGGGATCGCCTCGGGTCGAATGGTGCGTGTGCTGAAAAGCCCATAGAGCTCCCCCATGTCTTCGATCTTGATCTCACGGTCCCGCAACGCCCTCTTCATGGCCTCGTAGGAAATGTACCACTTCAGCAGGTCCAGGGCCTTCATGACGAGATAGCCGCCGTTTGCCTTGTGCAGGGACCCCGGCTTGATCATGGTGTGGTCCGTGAACAAAGCACCGAACCACGCCTGACGCTCTATGGACCCGAAGAGGTTGGGATAGGCCGGATTGGATTCGATAATGACGGGCGCGCCCTCGGTTTCGGAATTGTCGATGAGTATATTGACATCATACTTGCGAAAGGTGGTCTCGCGGGCGGGCATGGGGAAGGGCGAACCGGGCTGAGGCTGCTGCGCCTCGGGCTTTTTCTTGAAGTCTTCGATATTTTCAAGAATATCTTCCTGAACGTTTTTCAGATATTCCAGAACATGCTCATCGTCCTGATACCGCTCTTCGTAATTATCCATGAGCTGCCCCACGACGAAAAGAGCGATTTCGTTGTCCAACTTCGTGTGCTTCTCTTTGAATTCGGCTTCCGCTTCCCGGATCTGCTTGATGGCTTCCTTCATCTTTTCATGGAGGGCGTCGCTTTTCTCTCTCAGAGAGGTCTTTTCTTCATCGGAGAGATGACGCAGATCCTCCTGAGTCATGGGCTCTCCATCCGGATTGGCGGGGATGATGACCATGCCCACCTGAGAAAACTGGAGAATGAAGCCCTCTTCCTTGGCCTGCTGTGAGAGCTCATCGATGACTTCTCGCCTCTGATGCTCAAAGCCTTGGTGGACTTCGCTTTCCTTGGCACGATAATCGTCGCTGTCGAAGACTTCGGGGATTTTGGCCTGCAGGGTTTGGATGAATTCGTTCATGTCCTTTTTGAGCTGCTTTCCTCGACCTGCAGAGACCCTGAGGCTCTTGGGCTTGTCCTGTTCCTTGAAATTGTAGACATAGCACCAGTCTGGAGGTGTAGGCTCCTTCTTGGCCTGATCCTCGATGAATGTTTTCGCCATGTACGTGAGACCCGCCTTGGCAGGACCCGCAATGAAAATATTGTAATCGAGGGATTTCATTCCCATACCGAATTTGATGGCGTCTATGGCCCGGTCCTGGCCGACGACCTTTTTTTCAAGACCTTCCAGGGATTCCGTGGTCTCGAAGGGGAGCAGGCTTTCATCGATATGGGCTCGCAACTCGTTGACAGAAAGTTCTGGAATTTGCTTTGGCATAAAATTTATTCCTCCGTGTTTCCAGTGACGGGTGATATCTAAAAATGCGCCCAGGCGTCCGGCAAGAATCAAGAAACCAGGGTGACGGTCCGATGGCCTTGGCCACAGGCTTCAATGGGATTTCCGCCCGGTTCTCCCTTTTGGCTTACCGACGGAATTTTCGGGGGATGCCGGGTGCACTGTTGAATACTCATCGATCGCCTTACACCTCAGCCGCCTGCAGCACTTGCCTGCCGAAAAACTTGCGGCACTGGGTACAACTTAGGTCCTGCCACGGTCAATTTCAAGTTTTTCCTTTGAAACGAAGGACATGAACATCCTCCGGTCCAGCAGCCCCCGGTTCTCTTGCCGGCGCTCCGAGCCTCGCCGCGTGCTGGTGTTACATCACAGCGAAAGTTATCACCTGATGCGGAAGGTTTTGGAGTCCCCTTTTGAAGCGGGATTACGGGTGATGTACCGTGACGTTCACACCCGCCTGCCCCCTCGAGGGGGAATCGGACTTTCCCACGGCATGAAAACTTTCGCCAACCTGTATTAACTCGCCACATCCAGCTTGGCCCGCTTCTTGTGGCTGGATGCAGCTGCCTGCACGACGGTGCGGATGGCGTTGATGGTGTTCCCTCCCTTGCCGATGATTTTTCCTAGATCGTCAGGGGAAATCCTGAGCTGCAGGGAAATCGTCTCGTCGTCCTCGTTTTCTTCCAGCAGGACTTCCTCTGGGTGGTCGGCCAGAGATTTCACCAGGTATTCAACCAATTCCTTCATGTTCTAACCTCCCCTGAAGACAGTATGGCTACTGCCTGGCAAGCTTGTCCATTACTGAGCGAATTTTCTGCTGGGGACTGGCTGCACGGTCCCTCCGATCATCGATCTTGATCTGGGTGAGCACCCTTGTGATTTCGGGCGAGAAAACGCTTTCGTGCATTTTCCGTACGACTTTCAAGATTTCGTCAAGGTCGCCGGAAACGATGGTCCCCATAGGGGTCAGTTCATACTGTAATGTGCTCTCCTCCAGAACTCGCAGCACCTGAGCAACATAAGCACTCAAACTGCTGGACTTTGTTCCGAGAGGAACAATGCTGATTTCCACGATCGCCATAATGGATTGGACTCCAAAGAATATCGGAAGACATATGTTCCGGTAATTCGGTTTGTCCTCCCCTGCGGGTGAAGCCGCGTGAGGGAGACATCCCATCAAAAAGTTTTACAATTTCCCCTTGAGGGGGGCTTCTTCATGGATCTGCACCCATCGCCCGTAAAAGCCCACCAAGACTTTCCGTGAGATGTTCCTGGGTGTGAGGTTCCAGGGTAAGGAGCGGCTTTCTCTCCTTTTCTCGCAGGCACTGAAAGAGTCCTGGAAAATCGATGTTGCCCTGTCCTACCGGGAGGTGGGCATCCCCGGAGCCGTCATTGTCGTGCAGATGCAGCTCCATGAGACCGTCTCCCAGGGCCTCCACCCATTGGGTCAGAGGGGTCTTGGAAAAACAGTTCTGGTGTCCGACGTCCAGGCAGAAGCCAAAATGTCTGGAGTGAAGATGCCGACTGGTCTCCTGGTGCAGCAGGGGATCGAGCTCCCAAACATTTTCCATGAGCAGGACGACATTCAGCTTTTCAGCCTGGGGAAGAAGCTCTTCCCAGACGGCCAGGCTCCGCTTCAGCCACTGGTCGCGGAGGCCGCGATGGTGGCTGGGATCGTAGCCTGTGTGGCAAACCATCTGGATGGGTTGAAAAATGTCGAAAAGATCCACGCATTGCTGCAGTCGGTGCTTGGAAATCTGCCTGATGAGGGAATCGATGCTTCCCAGACACAAATCCAGGAAAGGACCATGGAATGTCACCCGAATCCCGTTCCTGTGCAGCTGGTCCGCCAGAGTCTTCAGCCGCGGGCGCGGGACTTCATCCAACTGACTTGCCCCGAAAACAATTTCAAGGTTCATGCGATGGCGCAGGATCATTTCCATGTAACGATCCAAAGTCTTGCACGGGATGCTGATGTGAACCTTTTGGAGGAGGCCCAGCATATCGTTATTGAATTGAAGCGGCCTTGCAGTCATTTTGAAATTCCAGCTCCGACCCTGGTAAAATAAAAACTCCCTGATGACAATGACGAGTGCGTGGCTCTGGAACCGATTGCGCACCTGCCGCCTCAGTCTTCGGGGACTTTCATCAAAAAAAGCTCTCCCTTCCTTCTACAGGAGCCCCATACAATGGGTGGAATCATACTCATCAACTTGAATCCCGTTGTCAACAGAACATTTACCTGACTCAGGCTTCCATATCCTGTAAATTCCTCCTGGACCGTCCATGACGTGGACCTTTCCCCGAAAGCCGCGGGAATGATCCTGGCGAGAGAGGGACAAAAATCTCTTTCGCTCATCGGATCCATGGAAAAGACTACACAATTTCCTTTCCATCACACCGGCAAAGGCATATAAAGTCTTTTACCGTTTCTGCCGTGAATCTCCCATTCCCGTCCCGATTGTCTTCATTTTCCTGATGGAGCTGCTCTTGTCGTCACGAATTATGAGGTGGATAATGAGCCGATTTTTGTGTAGATTATTTGACATTCGTATTGGCGCCATTCATATTTGAGCTCGTCATGCGAGGGGCCGCATTTTCCCCTCCTTTTCCGGATGGAATTCCATACGGAGATTTTCGGGAGACGTCTCAAATCGCGCGTGCAAATGGCAAATCCGGTCATTCGAGCATCCAAACATCCAAAGTCTGTTGCCTATGAAACTGCCCTTTAGAATTTTAGTCGTTGACGATGAGGCTACCACACTGGCTTTGATTTCGGAGCAACTGAGAGAGGCCGGATATGAGACTGAAGCGGCGTCCAGCGGCGAGGAAGCCATCCAGAAAGCCCGTCAGAGCAGATTCGAATTTGTCGTGACGGACCTTTCCATGCCGGGAATGGATGGGATGGAACTGCTGGCTTACTTCATGAAAAACCATCCCGAGACCTATGTCATCATGCTCACGGGATTCGGGACCATCGCAACGGCCGTCGAAGCCATGAAACAGGGGGCTTTCGATTACCTGGCCAAGCCGGCCAAAACCGATGAGATCCTCCTGGTCTTGAAGCGAGCCGAAGAGATGATGCTCCTCAAGGCTGAAAACGACCTCCTGCGCTCTCAATTGAAAGAAAGGTACTGCTTCGACAAGATCATCGGTAAGAGCGAGCCCATGCAGGCCATTTACCGCATGATCGAGCGGGTGGCTCGAACGGACAGCACGGTCCTCATCACAGGCGAAAGCGGCACGGGAAAAGAGCTCATCGCCAATGCCCTCCACTACAACAGCGAGCGAAAAGACAAACCCTTCGTTCCCATCAACTGTGGCGCCATTCCCGAGGAACTATTGGAGAGCGAGCTCTTCGGTCATGAGAAGGGTTCTTTCACCGGAGCGTACAGGGAGCGCCTGGGGCGCTTTGAGCTGGCGCATCAGGGGACGATCTTCCTCGATGAAATCGGTGAAATGAGCTACAAGCTCCAGGTTAAGCTGTTGCGTTTTCTCCAGGAAAAAAAGTTCGAACGGGTGGGGGGCACGCGAACGGTTCAGGTGGATACGCGAATTGTTGCGGCAACCAATAAGGATCTCGAAAAACTGGTGGCTGAAGGGGCCTTTCGTGAAGACCTTTTTTACCGCCTGAATGTCATTCCCATTCGGGTCCCTCCTCTGCGGGAACGGACGGAAGACATCCCCCTCCTGGCCCAGCATTTTCTCAAGCAGCACAGCCAGCAAAAAGACATCCTCATGAAAAAAATATCCAGAGCAGCCCTGGCCGCCATGCAAAACTATCTCTGGCCGGGCAATGTGAGGGAGCTGGAAAATGCCATCGAGCGCCTCGTTATCCTGACAGAAGGTGATGAGATCCAGTTGGACGACCTGCCGGAGCGCATGTGCCAGCGGCAGGCCAAGCCCAATTTTTCTTCCATCGGCCTGGAGGACAACGGGATCGACCTGAAGGGAACCCTGGAGGATCTCGAGAACAACCTCATCCTGGAGGCCCTGAAAAAAGCGGGAGGCGTCAAGAATCAGGCCGCCAAGCTGCTGGGCCTCAACAGGACGACCTTGATCGAAAAAATGAAAAAGAAGAAGCTTACCTATCCCGGCCTTTTCACGGAGTAGTAATGGGGTCTTTCCCATACAATGATCCCTGTTTCCTGAATTCCTTCCTTTCCTGCCTGTATCCTCTTCTCTCCATGCCGGGAGCTCGCATTTTATTGGCATAATCATTGCTAATTCATTCTGAGCCGGCAACCGGCAGTGTTTCACATATATTCCTGATTCTCGAAACGAACTGAAAACCAAGCCATGAAAAGCGAATGCCGGAGGAAAAGCCGGATCTTCATGACGGTCTGCCTGGTGGGGTGCTTCCTTGCGCTCTCTCCTGCGCTGCTCTGGTCCTTACCCCGCACGCCTCCTCCCCCCGGCGTACCGGGGGAGATGCGCGAGCCTGCCTCGCGTCCGTTTCTTGACGCCGGGAAAGCTCATCCTGCGGCCACTGAGGCGCCTCGTGAAGAGCAAGACCGGATCAAGGCCCTCTATGAGCGTGCGGACACTTTTTTTCTCGAGCACCAAACGGAGCTGGACCAGTATGCCGGCGAAGTCCTGAAGCAATACAGCGAGGCCCTTCAACAAGGGGTGACACCGGGGCACACTCCCATGGCCCTTTATCGCTGCGGGCTGAGCTGCCTGGCAATGAAGAAGCCCGATAAGGCGGCAACTTATTTCAAAAGAATCTTATCGGAATATCCTGAGGACCCTGCAGTGAATGCATGCCGGCTGAGGTTTGCAGAGATTTTTCAGGATGCCCGTTCTTATGCCGAGGCTGTCGATGCTTCCAGGAGTGTCCTGCGAACCTCCAGTTTGGAGGAAGAGAAGACAGAAGCGCACTATTCCATTGGAAAGAGTTTTACACTTGCGGGGCGGCACCAGCTTGCGGTGGAAAGCTTCCAGCAGTGTCTGAGGATCGATCCTCTCTTTTATCTCAAAAAGCCCGAACTTCTGAAATTCATGGGAGAATCCCTGTCCTTCCTGAAAGAGTATGAAAAGAGCTGTGAGAACCTTCTGCACTACTTGAATCTGCGGCCCGATACTCCCGAGCGTGATCTGCTCCTGGCCAAAATTGCGGAGACACTGCTCAGCCAGGAAGACGAGCGCCTCGCCAACAGGTTGCACCGTTACCTCCAGGCCAATTTCCCTGATTCCGAGGGGGATTTTATCAGCACGCTGCGCAAGGCCGAACATATCGAGGGCAGGAGCCCGGAAGAACAGGATCGTGCGGCTTCCCTCTACCATGAGTTGTCTCGAAAGCAGCTTCCCTCTCCCCTGCATGTCCTCGTGAAATTCAAGCTGGCTCGTTGGCAAGCCAAGCATGGCAATCACCGTGAAAGCCTCGCCATCATCGATGAAATGCTCCAAACGACTCTGGAAGCCCCCACATACGAACAATTTGCGTCACTCCGCGCCTCGGTCGTGGAGGAATTGCTGAAGCAATCTTTCAATGAAAAAAAGTATGAAGCCGTCGTTCGCCTCTACCAGGAGAATATTCCACTGTTCAAAAACCTCCGTCCAACGGAGATCTTTGGCATGGTGGGTGAAAGCTATGAAGAAATGCAGCTCTATCCCCAGGCGGTAGCCTCCTATGAGGCTGCCCTGGATTCTTTGGGGGAGGGGGGAGGAAAATATTTGCTGCGTATGGCCCGTTGCAGTTACCGCATGGGGGACCTGGAAAAGGCTGCTCAATGCTGTAGAAAGGTCCGCGTGCATGACCTTGAGAGTCAAAAAAATGAACTATTGGCCAGGATCTACTTTGCCCAGGGCAATTACCCTGAAGCACTTCGCCAGTTGGGACTTGTTCTCCCGGGAGGGCGTGAGCCGGCCTTCAGCGATTTTGAATGGGTGAACATGTATGCGGAGAGCTGTATGAACACCGGCAGGCATGCAGAGGCTCTCCAATGGGTTCAAAAAGGGCTGGCTTTGCTGCAGGAAGAGAGCCCGGAAAAACGTCTGCAGCTGCTCCTCGTCAAAGGCAGGTGCCACCAGAAATTGAGCCAGTCCGTGGAAGCCATAAAGTGTTTTGAGGAGGCATTGGGCTGGGTCCGGGGCGGGGATTTGAAAGAACAGTTAAACTACGAGATATCCAACCTATATCTGCAAACGGGTGAGAAGGAGAAGGCTGTTCAGAAGCTTTCTCAGATTCTGGGCTCGCCAAATCCGTTCTGGCAGGCTGCAGCTCAGCAGCAGATCGATTACTTGCAGCTCAAGGAAAAAGGTCTTCAGCTTTTTTAGGGTCGCCGGTGCCGTTGGAGAAGGACGGATGGAGGTGACCTGCAGGGGAGAGTCGTGATGGTGGTGCTGATCGTCGAACGTGATACCAGGGAATCTCAGATGTTGGCCAAATGGGTGAAGGACCAGGGGCACCGTCCCGTCATGGCCAACGGGGTCGGCGATGCGTTGCAGATGGTGGAAAAAGACCATCCCGACCTCATTTTCCTGAATCTTACCGGCTCGGCTTCCGAAGGTTTGAAACTCCTGGAGGCGACTCCCGTGCGGCGCCAGGGTATCCCGGTGATTGCCATGGCTCACAAAGGCAAGCTGGAAGACGCCGTCCTCTACATGAAGGGCGGGGCACATGATTTCTGGGTGAAGCCGGTTTCCCGGGATCGATTGACCAAGACGCTGGAATGGTTTGAGGCCAAAGCTCCTGCGCGTGACCACGACAAGCATGCGGGGAGCACGGCGCTGCTGACCCAGAGTACTGCCATGGTGCATCTCAAGACCATCGCCAAACGGGTGGCCCTGAGCAAAGCGGCCGTCTTTATCCAGGGAGAGAGTGGCACGGGGAAGGAGCTTTTTGCCAGGTACATTCACAGCAAAAGTGATCGCCGCAACAAGCCTTTCATTGCCGTGAATTGTGCCGCCCTTCCCGAAAATCTCCTGGAGAGCGAGCTGTTCGGCTATGAGAAGGGGGCCTTCACCGGTGCCATCAAGGGCAAGGAGGGGAAGTTCGAGCTCGCCCATCAGGGTACCCTGCTTCTGGATGAAGTGACGGAAATGTCCGTACAGCTGCAGGCCAAATTGTTGAGAGTGCTGCAGGAGAACGAGGTCGATCGGCTGGGGGGAAAATATCCCATTCCCATCGACGTTCGCATCATCGCCACCAGCAATGCGAGTCTCGAGGATGCCATTGCCGAAGGGCAGTTTCGCAAAGATCTCTACTATCGTTTGAACGTTATCCCGCTGAAGATCCCCCCCCTTAGAAGCCGCAAGGAAGACATCGAACTGCTCGGCAGGCACTTTATTCAGAAATATCGAAAAATGTACCAGATTTCTGCTGAAGGACTGTCGGAGGATGCTCTGAAAAAATTGAAAGGGCATTCCTGGCCCGGGAATGTTCGAGAACTGGAGAATGTCATCCAAAGAGGGGCCCTGCTGACGCATGGCAAAACCGTGACCGCTGAAAACATTGTCTTCGATGAGGATCATCCCTGTGAGGTGCCGGCCGAGATGCAGTTGATGACCATAGGCGAAATGGAAAAACGTTTGATTCATAAAGCCCTGAACGCCGTTCAGGACAACCGCACCCGGGCTGCGGAAATTTTGGGCATAAGCGTCCGCACTCTTCGCAATAAACTGAACGAATACCGACAGACCCAGGCCGTTCCCGCTAAAGTGGGGAATATGTGAAGGGTATGCGTCAGTATTTTGACTTTTAAGGCTCCCCAAGGACCGTGCATGGCCCGAATCTTCCGCGATTCCCGTGGTATGGATATTGCTTCTCATGCAATACAACTACCGGACAAGGAGGCGACGCATGGGCAATTCCGTGGTATTCGACAAAACCGTTCAGCTGATGCAGGACCGTCTGAATCTCAACTCTCTGAACCAGCAGGTGATTTCGGCCAACCTGGCCAATCTGAGCACTCCCGGCTATGCGGCGAGGGAATTGTCCTTCGATGCGACACTCCGGGACGCCATGGAGGACAACGTGCTGCACCTGACGTGCAAAAGCCCGCAACACAGAGACCCGGTCGATCTCGAGGCGTCCATGAAAACCCCGGAGCTGGTTTCGACGGGGGCGGTGGATCTTGACCGGGAAATGGTGAACCTTTCACGGAACAACATCGAATACCAGTATATGGTGACGATGCTCAACAAAAAGTTCACGATGCTGAAACAGGCCATCAGCGATGGAGGCATGTGATGGATTTCAACAACGCGATCAAAATCAGTGCATCGGCCCTCAGCGCCAATCGCCTCTACATGAATGTTCTTTCAGCGAATCTCGCCAATGTCAATACGACGCGAACCGCCGACGGCAAGCCTTACCAACGCCGCACCGTGCTTTACGAGAGTGTGCCTGCCGCCGAAACCTTTGATGCCTCCCTGGATGGGTTCATGCAGGAGGACATTCAAAAGGTGCGCGTGGCCGATGTGGTATCGGATGGTCGGGATTTCAAGGAGATTTACGATCCGTCGCATCCTGATGCCAACGAACAGGGGGTCGTGCTGATGCCCAACATCAGCCCCATCGAGGAGATGGCCAATCTTGTGGATGCGACGCGCTCCTATGAAGCGAACCTCACTGCTCTGACGACTGCCAAACAGCTCTCCCTGAAAGCGCTGGAAATCGGCAGATAGCCACGGGAATTCTCGCCATGACCATGACGCCAGTTTCTTTATTGCCGCCGGCGATGGGGAAAGCTCCCGCCGCCCCCACTCGAGAAGTGCAAGAAGGTCCTTCCAGCGGATTTGGAGAGATGTTGAAAACGAAGATTATGGAAGTGGACCAGTTGCAGCAGGGAGCCGATGAAGCCATGAGAAAAGGAGCGGTGGCGGGAGCAACGAACATTCATGAGACGATGGTTCAGCTGGAGGAGGCCGATATCGGAATGCGCATGCTGCTCAAGGTGCGTGACAAGGCGCTCTCTGCCTACCAGGAGATCATGCGAATGCAGTTCTGATGAAGCTTCATGACGAAAGGTAGCAGCATTCTATGAACTCCCTGCTCAGATTCTTGGAAAACGTCAAAGCGGCATTCCTTCTTCTCCCGACACCACAAAAGATCCTGTACACGGGCTCTGCCCTCGTGTTTGCCGGAAGTCTCGCCTTCTTGATTTTCAACACGAACAAGACGGAATATGCCACGCTTTATGCCGGCCTTTCCCAGGAAGACGCCGGCATTGTGGTGGAAAAGCTCAAAGCAGGCAAGATCCCTTATAGACTTGAAAAGAACGATCGCATTGCCGTCCCTGAGGCGCTGGTGCACGAAACGCGGCTTTCCCTGGCCACCGAAGGGCTTCCCAAGGGCAGCGGAGCAGGGTTTGAGATTTTTGATCAACAAAAATTGGGAAGCACCGAATTCGTGCAGAAAATCAACTACCAGAGGGCGCTTCAGGGGGAACTGGCGCGCACCATCAATCAAATCGATGCCGTAGCGGAAAGTCGCGTCCACCTGGTCCTGCCCAGGGAAAGTCTTTTCAAGGAAGATGAGCAGCCACCGAGCGCATCCGTCGTGCTGAAGCTCAAATCGGGCGGGCGCATCGGACCTCAGCAGGTTCAGGGAATTGTCAACCTGGTGGCCGGGGCCGTACAGGGGCTCCAGGAGGACAAGATCACCATCCTGAGCACCGATGGACAGGTCATTTTCAAGAAGAATCCCTCCGAGAGCTCCCTGGGGATGAGCGATCAGCAGATCGAATACAAGAAAAACCTGGAAGAGGATCTGCGGCGGAAGGTGCAGTCCATGCTGGAGCAATTGCTGGGAGCCAATCGGGTCATCACGCGTGTTTCCCTCAATCTGGATTTCAATCGGACTCAGGTGGCTGAAGATTCCTTCGATCCCGACAGTACCGTCGTGCGCAGTCAGCAAAGGAGCACGGAAAATGCCCACGGGAAGGATGCCGCACCCGGCGGCAACCCCGACGTGCCCGTCAATGTGGAGAGCAAGCTGCTTCAGAATACGCCGCAAAATGATAATGGCCAAAGCTCGGGAAAGGGATTCAACCGCCAGCGTGAGACCGTCAATTACGAGATCAATCGGGTCACGCGCCAGATCACACTTGCTCCGGGCAGTGTGAAACGCATTTCTGTCGCGGTCATGGTGGATGGTCCCTATGAGATGAAGGACAACGGTGGAGGAAAAGTCGCTCCCGTTTTTGTGGCGCGCTCCCGAGAGGACATGAAGGTGCTGGAAGACTTGGTGAAAAAGGCCGTTGGATATGATGAAGCTCGAGGCGACCAGATCACGGTCTCCAACATACCCTTTGCCGTGGATACGGCGGGCCAGGAGATGGGCCCTCCCGAGAACAAATGGGTGAAGCTCTTCAAGGACAATCAGAGGATCCTGTTCAACCTGCTCCTCATGGCCCTGATTTTTTTCTTCGTCGTTCGGCCCTTCATGCGCAAATTTCAGCAACTGGGGAAGGAATCTGACAGGCTCTCCGAGCCCATTCCCGCCCTGCCGGGTGTGGGTGTTGGACAAAACGACAAGAATGCTGAGCAGTTGGATGCGCCAGAGGAGAAGCCTCCGACACTGCCTCAGGAGGCTCGAGTCCTGGTCCTGGAGGACCCCAAACGCGCTGCACAGGTGTTGAGGTCCTGGCTGCAGGAGGAGGTCGAAAGCTAGATGGAGAAATGGAAGGGAGCACAAAAAGCCGCCATGCTGCTGCTCACGCTCGGTGAGGAGGCGTCATCCATGATCCTTCGCAACCTGAGCAAGGAAGAGATCAAGCGTGTGAGCATGCATATGGCCGAAATACACAGGGTCGAAAAAGACGTGTCCGAAGAGGTGCTGCAGGAATTCGTGTCGGGATTCAAAGAAGACGGACGTGTTGCGATGCCGGGCGGCCATTTTCTTCGAAACCTCCTGCCCGCAGTCCTGGGGAACGATGAAGCCAGCGATTTGATGGCCGGGATCGAGAGTGAAAGGGAAAAGGTTCCGTTCAAGTATATCAAAGATATAGACTCAAAGGTGCTGGCAAATTTCATTCGAAATGAGCATCCCCAGACCATCACCATCATTCTCGCCCATCTCAGTCATGAGAAAGCGAGCCAGGTCATTCACGGCCTTCCCGAAAACCTTCAGTTTGAAGTTGTGAATCGTCTGGCCCAGCTGGAGGTGGTGCCTCCGGATCTCATCAGGGATGTGGATGAAGTCCTGGAAAAGGAATTGCTTGCCTTGGGGCGCGACAGCCAGCGGATCCTCGGAGGGGTGGGGACGGTGGCCCAAATCCTCAATTACAGTGACAAGCGAACGGGCGAAAATATACTGCAGTCGCTGGAGGAACGGGACGAGGAGCTCGCGGAACGGGTTCGCAAGCTCATGTTTGTCTTCGATGACCTGGTGGCTGTCAATGACCAGGGGATACGCGAGCTCCTGAAGGAAGTCACCAACGAAGACCTGACCCTCGCCCTCAAAACCGCCTCCGACGAACTGAAGGGCAAGATTTTCAAGAACCTCTCCAAACGCGCCGCAGAAATGCTGGTAGAGGATCTGTCCATCATGGGGCCTGCGCGGTTGAGTGAAGTTGAAGGGGCTCAGCAGAATATACTCAATGTCGCCAGGCGCCTGGAAAAGGAAGGTCGTCTTGTCCTGGCCTCCGGGGATGGTGGCGATGCCCTTGTCTAAGATCATCAAAGCCTGCCAGGATCCCGGACTGGAACGCTTCGAGTTTTTCGAGATTGGGGAGGTCTTTTCGGACACCGATCCTCTTCCGCAATCGGATCGGGTCTCGCCTCATCCCATGCTCCAGAAAGATCCTGCAGCCCCTGCCGCATCGTCCCTGGAGGACATGGATCACATCATTCGAAATCGATTGCTGGAAGCGGAAAGGCAGGCTCAGGAAACGGAAAAGCTCGCTTATGAAAACGGCTATGCCCAAGGCCAGAAGGATGGCTTCGAGTATGGCAGGAAAAGCGCCCTCATCGTTCAGGAACAGTTGGAAAATGTTCTCCTGCAGTTGGGAGCCCTTCCTTCGAAGGCTTTCAGGGACTACCGCGACTGGTTCATCAAATCCTCTCTCTCCATGGCCCGCTGCATCGTTCAAGGTGAGTTGAAGACAAATCCGGACGGCTTATTCAGCCTCGTGACATCCCTCCTGCATGATGCCGAAGAGCATCACACGCTCACTCTGTACCTGAATCCCAGGGACTTGGATCTCTTGAGAAAAAAAACGCCCCTGGAGAGCTGGATCCAGCAGTTCTCTCCGGCTTTTTCTCTCAAGACCGATGCCGGGTTGACCCCTGGAGGCTGCCGCCTGGAATCGGATCTGCAACTGCTGGACGCAACCCTGGAGACACGGTTCGCTTTCCTGGAAGAGGCACTGACTGCTCCGGCGACCGACCTGGAAGTTCAAAGCTGTGAATCCGACGGATGATTATCTCGAGCTGTACCCGCTGCTGTCGCGCCTGAGGGATTTTTCCGGCACACAGAACTACGGTCGGGTCGTATACCTGGTGGGAAACATCCTCGAAGCGGAAGGCTTGAGGGCCGCCGTGGGAGATGTCTGCAAAATCGTTCCGGCGGGAGACGCCAAGCCGGTTCTTGCCGAGGTCGTGGGGTTCACTCAGAAACGGCTCAAGCTCAGCCCGCTGACTCCCCTGAGCGGCATTGCACCCGGAGATCTGGTCCGGATTCACCATCAGGCGGCCTGTATCGCATTGCATGCTTCTCTACTGGGCCGTGTCATCGATGGCATGGGAGAGCCCATCGACGGCAGGGGCCCCCTGCAGAAAGGCATTGCCTATCCGCTTGCGGGAAATGTTTCCAATTGCATGGCACGCCCTGTCATCGAAGAGCAGCTGGATGTGGGCATCCGCTGCATCAATAGCCTCCTCCCCATCGGCAAAGGCCAACGCATGGGGATTTTTGCCGGATCGGGTGTCGGCAAGAGCACCCTCCTGGGAATGATGGCCCGGTATACCTCCGCGGATGTGATTGTCATCGCCCTCATCGGAGAGCGCGGAAGAGAAGTGAACGAGTTCATAGAAGGGGAGCTGGGGGCGGAAGGATTGGCGCATTCCGTAGTGGTGGTGGTCACTTCGGACCAACCCCCGACGGTGCGCATGCGGGGCGCCTACATCGCCTGTGCCGTTGCAGAGTTTTTTCGCGATCAGGGGAAGGATGTGCTTCTCATGATGGATTCCGTGACCCGCTTTGCCATGGCCGCGAGGGAAGTCTATCTGGCTGCAGGTGAGCCCCCGACCACCAAAGGCTATACCCCCAGTGTCTTCAGCCACCTGCCTCGCCTCCTCGAGCGGGCGGGCAATTTCCAAAAGGCCTCCATTACGGGAATTTATTCAGTGCTGGTGGAAGGAGGCGACATGGAAGATCCCATTGCCGACAGCGTGCGCTCCATTCTGGATGGACATATTGTGCTGGACCGATCCCTTACCCAGAAACGGCACTATCCCGCCATCGATGTTCTGAAGAGTGTCAGCCGTCTGGAGAGCAGGCTTCACAGTGAAGAAGACAAAATTCTGACATCACGCCTGATTCGAACGCTGTCTCATTATCGCCAGAGCGAAGATATGATTCATATCGGAGCGTATGTGCGGGGAAGCCATGCAGAGACGGATTATGCCATGGATATGATTGAGCCCATCAACGATTTCCTGCGGCAGGGGGTGGAAGAGAAGTGCACCATTGCTCAGGCCCGAGAGGCTCTGGCTGCCCTCTTCCAGTGATTCTTCAACGTGTGGGGCAAAAGCACTCTGCTGCCCAGTACGACAACGAGAGTTCTTGCGCAGGGTGGGCTTTACCCACCATTCCGCGCCGAAAGCATTGGTTGGTGGGCAAAAGCCCACCCTGCGCGGGAGAGCAATGTCCCGCTGTCGTGCCAGGCAAAACGCGCGGAAAGCCCCGAGAGTGCTTTGAGCTCCAGAGACCGCAATTTTTTTGACGCATTATGGCCTTTCTCTTTCGATTCAATTCCCTTCTGAAGCAGCGCCGGCACCGGTTAAAAGGAGCCCAGGCTGAACTGGCCGCAGCCCGGCATGGCCACCAGCAGCTTCTGAACCGGGAGGAGCAGGCTCTCTGCCGGATGGCAGAGCAGCAGACGCTTTGGGAAACGGATCAGGCCAGGGGAGTGGATGTCGCCACCCTCTTGTGCATGAAAGAATATCGTATTGCAATGGAACGACAATTGCAGTCTTTGAGGACAGAGTTGCTGCAGGCGGCCAAGGCTGTGGAGGAGAAGCAGGCGGCATATATCGAATGCGAAAAAGCAGTGAAGATGCTGGAATGTCTCGAAGAGGCGGAGCGACTGTCCTTCCGCTACCTTCAACGTCAAAGGGAACAGAAAGAGTTGGACGAAATCTCCATTCTGAAGGGCTTCCATGAAAACGACTGACAATGGAAAAACTGAGTCCAAGCCGGAAACGCGGCGAAGCCGCAGGTGGTGGGGAAGCATCTTCTGGATTCTTTTAGGGGTGGTTTCCCTCAAAGTCGCCCTCACCTTTGGCTTTTTCTGGAGCGGAAAGGAAACGAGCCGCCCCTGGCTTTCCACCCCCAGCGTTCTGGCGGAGGAGCAGAAGGGCAAGACCGTATTGGCCTCCACTCCAAGCAAACCGCCCATTGCGTGCCAGTCCGAGGGCCCCGAAAAGCGAACCGCCGCAGAGTTCTCGGCGTCGGCGGCAGAAAAAATTTCCTACCTCGAACAGAGGGAAGCGGAGCTCAAGCGCAAGGAGAAAGAGATCCAGCAGAGGCAGGAATATCTGCAGCAGATGGAAAAGGACATTGAAAAAAAGCTCTTGGAGTTGACTGCCATCCAGAAAGAGATCCAGAATTTTCGAAATGAAAAGGAAGCGAACCAAAATGCCAAGATTCGCTCCCTGGCCAAGATCTACGAAACCATGAAAATCAAAGAAGCGGCCAAGTTACTGGAAAATCTTGATGAACAGCTGGTGGTGAACGTCATCTCCGTGATGAACACCGATGCGGCTGCCAACATTCTTGCCAACATGGACACCAAAAAGGCGGCAAAAATTTCTCAAGTCCTCTCTACCCACTGATCCCTCCGACGTCGCAGCCGCTACCAGTCCTGTGGGGCGCCCGCCCGGGGAGTCGCAGGGGGAGCAACGCCGGCGCAGGAAGAATTTTCCCCTTCCAGACCGGAATGCGCGCGTGAGCAGGGGGGCTCTCAATGTACAAGATCTTGATTCCATGGAAAAATTTCGAGTTGGCTCCTGCTGGTATCGCTTTTGCTCTTAATGAGGAGTGGGGAAGCGCGCCATAGCTTGAGATCAACCTGTGAGCAGGATGGGAAATGCAAGCCAACCAGATATCCGCCGGTCAGTTGATGATGGGTTTTATGTCCAAAGCCAAGGACGACATCAGAGAAGGCATCGTGGCCAACGCCTTTTCCAAGGAGCTGCTTGCACAGTGCAACACCGGTGACGGCACGGGCACAGTACCGGTTCCCGTTCAGGGCAGCACAGCCTTGCTCGCTGGGGATTCGAGGGCTTCGACTTCAGATGATCAGGCCCATCCTCCAGCAGAGGGGATTGCTGTCCGGGAACTGAAACCTGCCGGAAGTCTTCCTGCGCGGAATACTCCATCGATACCCGATCGAAAAATCTCCGAGGTCAAACTGCGTGAGGAGCTCTACGTTTCCGATCCCATGGTGGTGGAGAAAATCCTGGCACACTTTCAGTTGCCTGCCGAAGCCAGGGCCGTCTGTGCCGGCAGCTTGAATTCCAGGGGAGGCGTTCCCTTCAATACGATTGGTGCCGTCCTGGAACAGTACAATCCTGGAGGTACGTCCCAGCCGGGAGAAGCAACTGCAGGCTCTCAGGAAGTGGCGGAATTCGTTGCAGCACTCCAGTTGAAGGAAGGACCGGCTCCGAGCGTTTTGAGGGGCATTCCTGTGAAAGTGAAAGGTTCCTACAGCCTCAAAGAATTTAAATTGTTGATGAAGAAAGCCGTTGCCTGCCTCAATGAGGCGGAGCTCAAGAAGGCGGACTTGCGGGATGGCGTCGACAAAATTGCCGACAAGAGCGGGGGAAGTCCGGCGGCAGGAGCGGCTTCTTCGCCGGCTTCTGCTCCTGCTCTGGCGTACGGGCTGTCGACACAACTGGTCCAGAGCGCCCCACCCATGTTTGTGCAGCCGAGGGAACGGAAGGCACATCCCAATCCCTGGGAGCCCGTTCAAAATGCTCTATCTTTCCCATCATCGGAAGAGCCCTCGCGATTGCATGACGGCACGAGGATTCAAGCAATCGGTGATCCTGCCTCCCTGGTAATGGAACCTGCTATGGGGGAGACGATCAAATCCGATGGGCCGAAGGAGGCTTCACCCGTTCCACCCCTTCAGGTGGTTTCCAGCGATGCCGAGGTCGACGGATTGCATCAGACCAAAGTAAATGAAGTGCTTCAAACCCTCTCCGCCCGCACTGCAAGTGAGGAGGCGGCTCCATACCGTTTGGGCGACAGCAATGAGGGGCAGATCCCGGCGAAGGAAGACTACCTGCAGGAAAACCACGGGAAGGAAAAACCCGAATTACGTTCGGTCCATGCGACGGGACCCTCGCAGGAGGTGTTTGCTCCCCCGGCAGCAGAGCCCTCGGGGACCGGCGTGGAAGTCTTTCCCAAAGACAATCGACCCTTGTCACGGGTGGATTCTACGCCTCCCGCCCGTGTGGACGTCAGCGTGCAGGGGCCTGATCATGCAGTGGAAATGGGGTTTTCGAAAGGATGGACGCAGGGGGACTTTTCCCAGCCTCAGCCTCAGCCCATGGAGCTCGGAGCTCGCATGGACATTGACGCACCGGTTGGAAGGGATTCGCACTGCACCGAAGAGACGGCTCGTCCTTATCATGCGCCGGCGGTGGTTGTGGGGGCAGGGGAGACTGTCTCGGCAAGGAGTTCTCTGGAGAAGAACGGAGAGCTGATCAGGGTGGAGGACTTGAATGTCGCCCAGGACTCGGAAATCTCCTTTCATGAAGGACTCTCTCAACGGGAAGTATCAGAAGTATCAACGGAGTCGGGCATGGAGCCTGAGGAGACTGCCTCTTCCCCTATAGAGCGATGGAGTGGTCGGGTGTCCCCGAACGTCCAATTGGAAGGCCCGGACCCGGTCGAACATCGGCAGCCTGCTCGTATGGAAGTCGCTAGTCCTTTTGAGGCATGGCCTTCCGAGCCTTCCCCTTCCGAGAAACCTCGCGGCAAGCCGATTCCTCCACAGGGTGCACCAGCCGTGGAAGGCGCAGAGAAGCAGACTGATGAGCACGGGTCTTTTCATGTTTCTGAAAAGAGCTCTCATGAGGCAGGGCACCCTGAAACGAAGAGGCTCGACGAGTCGGCAATATCTCGGCGAGGGCCGGAAAAATTTTCCGAGTCCGCCCCTGCCGATGCGCCTGCCGTCTTTTCGGAATGGCAGGGGAATACGCGTGCCTCTTCTGACGATAACCGTCTGGATTCTTTAGAGGTAATTCCAAAACAGGAGCCCGGAGCGCAGTACTCTGCCCCTCCGGACCTGGCATTTCCCCATTCCATGGAAGCCGGAAGCTCCGAGGGTCTCGAAGGCCTGTCGGACATGTCTGGTGGCGAATCCGAAGAGCATAACACCCCCTCCCGTTTGGAGAGAGGGCCTCTTGGCATAGACCTGGCTAACGCTTCGGATCAGAGCAATACAACCTTCCAGGATAGCGCTAGAAATTGGAAACGGTTGCAGGATCCTTCTGTAGCAGGGATCACAGAGCCCGATGAAACGATTCCAGATGAGGCGGCAGCCTCCCCAAAGGCTCCCGATGCCTCTGCACCACGATTTGCTCTGGAGACCGCATCGTCTCCTTTGGAGCCGCAAAAAGGGCCGGCAGATTCCCTTCCTCTCGAAGATGCCGGGTGGCCCCAGGAGCTGGGACGGCGCTTGACGCAACTCCGAGGAAAAGATGGGAACCGGCTGACATTGGAACTTGCGCCGAAGCACCTGGGAAAGCTCGTGATCCAGGTCGAAGCCCACCGGGACCAGGTCATCGCGTGGCTCTCCACGGACAATGAACAGGCCAGAAGCCTGCTGGTGCAAAATGCGCCGCTTCTGCGGCAGCAGCTTCAGGAGCAGGGACTGGTGTTGGGGCAGCTCCAAGTCAGTGTCGGGCAGGAAGGTCGGGAAAAAAATTCCCAGCGGCACTTTGAATTTTCACATGGCAAGGGTGAAGGCGGCAGGAGTGTCGAAAAATTGCAGTCGGGCAGGCGGTCAGGGCCAACCCATGCCTACCGTTCTGCGGATGGAGATCGCCGCATCAGCCTCTTTGCCTGATGACGGTCCTGCAACATCCTCGAGGTGATATCCCGGGAGAAGGGGAAGGGTCCATGTCAGTAGCGGGATCAACAGCAGCAACAGCAACAGCAGCGAGCAGCCTGTTCGGGGTTGGAAAAAGCACACAGAATTCTGGAGTGAGCTCCGATGGGAGCAAGATCGGCATGGACGGGTTCTTGAACATGTTCATGACCCAGCTTAAGAATCAGGATCCCACCAATCCTCTGGAATCCTACGAGCTGGCTGCTCAGCTGGCTCAGTTCAGCAGTGTGGAAAAGCTTTCCCAGATCAATGCCAACATACTCAAGGAGATGGACTACCTCGCCTCCATCAGCTACGGCCAGATGACGCAAATGATCGGGAAAGAAGTCGTCGGTGTGGACGACAGCATTCAGCTGCACCAGGGGGAGACGTCCAACAGCTCGTACAAGCTGGATGTTCCGGCCAGTGTGACCCTCAGGATCATCAATGAGAACGGGACATTGGTGCGTACCATGCCCGTGGGAAATCAAGATTCCGGAACCTACGAAGCGCAATGGGACGGTAAGGACAACTCGGGCAAAGCCGCTCCAGATGGGACCTATCACGTCCAGGTCGAGGCTGTGGATGCGGAGGGGAACGCCCTGGATGTCACTCAAACGGTCAGCGGTAAAGTGTATGCCTTCCGGATGGATCAGAACGTTCCCCAGTTGATCATTGGGGGGGCTGACGGCGCCAGGCTCGCTCTGGGTTCCATCATTGAAGTGCGCAACGGGGAAACAGGTGGGGAGGATTGATGCCCCATTCCGACAAGGCAAAGAAATATCGCTCAGGTTCAAGTCATTTCATTTTGTGATTTTTCGATATGAACTGCAAGGAGGATGATCATGGCGATCACGAGTGCGATGTCAAATGGAGTCAGTGGGTTGAACAGCTTCAGCACAGCCCTGGAAGTGACCAGCGATAACGTGGCCAATACCGGGACAACGGCCTACAAATCCAATGCGGTGCGTTTCGGTGATATGGTGAGCAGCTATTACAACACCCAGTCCAAGGACACGGACCGGCGCGGTGCGGGAAGTGTCGTCCTGGGGGTTGCAACGGATTTTGCTCAGGGACCCTTCACCAACACCACAAGCTGGTGTGACATGGCCGTGAACGGCCAGGGCTATTTCAATCTGGCCAAGTATGACAGCGATACGAAAACCGTTGACTCTCAAGTCTTCTATACACGCGACGGCAGTTTTCATGTGGACAAATCGGGAGCACTTGTCAATTACCAGGGCTATGCGGTCTTGGGGCAGGATAAGCAGCCCATTTTTGTCGAACCGACTCCGGAGACTCCGTCACACACCAATTTTTATGTGGACAGCAAGGGGCAAATCTGGGGATATCCCGTGGACGGAACCTCCGATCCCGAGACCATCGGGGCCAAGATCAGGATGGTCATTTTCCCCAATGAGGGGGGACTCATTCGAAAAGGAGGGAACCTCTACACCAACGGTCCTGAATCCAAGACTCCCATCGATGTGACGGACAACCAGACCCTGAGGGGCGACATTGCGGGCTACACCCTGGAAGGCTCCAACGTCGATCTGGCCAAGGAAATGGTGAACATGATCGTCTACCAGTCGAGCTACAATGCCAATTCCAAGTCCATCACGACAGGCAGGGATATGCTGGATACGACCATAAACCTCGTCAGGTAGGCGGGCTGAAATTCGTTTCCAGATCTTGGAGGCGGTTGGATTTCGCGGGGAGCTTTGGATTTCCATCAAAACGTATGGACGAAACATTCTTCCGGTAAATTGGAGAGCATGGAGAGTGTTTCGTCCACGTTTGTGTTGTCCGGACAAAAAGAAGTCCAGATTTCAAGAACTGAGCTATCCCGCATGCACTTCGCATATTGGATGCCTCTGTTCTCTTGAATTTTAGAAACTCCCTTTTTGAACGATGGTGTCCGCCCACTGCCCGTCCTTGCAAACCAGGCAATATCCCTCGCAGCATACTTTAGAACCGTCGGTATATTCAGAATCACCCGAGCGGCAGGTTTTTTTCTCTTGGACTTCCATGGCTCACTCCTTGTACTCTGTCAGTCGATTGTAGCTTTTTATAATACTTACTTTTCTCATCGCAACCTTTCCCCCATGTCGGAGCAGGACGTGCACCCGATGCCCCCTTCTCAGGATCCTCGCTGAAGGGGAATGACCTTCGCATCTCTCCGAGCTTCGTCACCCCCTCTTGTCTTCGTTTTTCCCATCCTGTTCCTTCAAACTAAGCACAATAGAGGATAATTCAATCGCAAAGGGAATACCGATACTCTTGATCTTGTGGGTGACCGCTACCTGGGGAGCTAAACTTTCCCTTCCCTCGAGAGATCCGGCACGATCCCTGGTCCTTGTGAGTCAATCAGTTGACGTTCTACGACGTTGTTTGACGAGCCATGGAGGACCTTTTGAGGTTCAAACCGTTACTGACGGATGGCAACAGCTCATTGGCCCTTCAACGGGGACTTCAAAACCTCACGCGCCAGGTCACTTTCGCTGCGATATGCCAGCACCATGGCATATTCGTTGCTCCAGATGTCTGCGGCGCCTTTCGACATCATGGGATCTCGCAGCCGTTTTTGGAACGACATCCTGCTCGTCCATTAAACTCTAAGGTTTCCGATACTCGATGGATTTCGCAACTCTGATCGGCATTGTCGTCGCGTTTGCGTTGGTCTTGATCTCCATATCCCTGGGGAGCGGGCTGGATTTGTTCATCGATTATCCCTCCATGCTGATCGTTTTTGGTGGAACTTTTGGCGCGACGATGGTCCATCATCCCCTGAGGGAGGTGTTTGCGGTTTTCAAAGTCATGAGGCATGTCTTTTTCACGCGCTTATCCAACAGCAGCGAAATCATTCCCATGTTCGTGGCCCTCGCTCATAAATCCAGGAAGGAAGGGATTCTGGCCCTGGAATCCGAGCTCGAAACCATGGATGACCCCTTCCTTGTGAAGGGACTGCAGCTGGCCATAGACGGAATGGAACCCGAATCCATTCGCCAAATTCTTGAGACCGAAGTGGAATGCCTGGAAGAACGGCACCGGAGCGGGGGCGAGATCCTGAACACCATGGGCACGCTCTTTCCGTCCATGGGGATGATCGGGACGCTCATCGGCCTGGTGCAGATGCTGAAGAGCATGGCCGATCCCTCCACCATCGGGCCCGCCATGGCTGTTGCGCTCCTGACGACGTTTTATGGAGCCGTGGGAGCCAACCTGGTATGCCTTCCCATGGCCGGCAAGCTGCGCAAACGCAGCAAAGAGGAAGTGGCCGTCAAGGATATGCTGATCTGCGGCATTCTGTCCATTGCAGGCGGGGACAATCCTCGAATTCTGGAGCAAAAACTCCTTGTTTTTGTTCCTCCCGCACTGCGCCAAAGCATTTACCGATGAAGGGAATGATGATCCACGAGGTGACAACCAAGAGAGGGTGAATCAAGAGGGAAGGAGCTGTAAATCATGGCTGATGCTGGGAATGAGGGCGACAAGCCTGAAGAGGGTGAGGGAAGCAAATCTTCCAAGATGAAATTGCTCATCATTGCAGTGGTTGTGCTGGCTGTGCTGGGGGGAGGCGGTTATTTCGGCTGGACGAAGTTCATGGGGAAAAACGAGGAAGCCCATGCAACCCCTAAGGAGACTCCTCCCGTGATCCACTCCATGGAATCGTTTCTTGTCAATCTCGCAGACCCGGGGGGCAAAAGGTACTTGAAGGTGAACATGCAGCTCCTGCTGGATAACGGCGCTGCCGAAGAGGAAATCAAGGCCCGCAACTATGCCTTTCGCGATGTCCTGCTGGCCCTCCTTTCGGGCAAGGCCTACGATGATATCTCCACGCCCAACGGCAAGGATGTGCTCAAACGGGAGGTGATGCTGCGAATGAACCGCCTCCTCACCAAGGGGCAGGTGAAGGAAATTTATTTTACGGAATTCCTGGTTCAGTAAAGACTCGAGTGACACTCAATGGAAAAAATTCTTTCCCAGGACGAGGTCGATGCCCTCCTCAGAGGGATATCCGACGGCGCCATCGAATCCGAACCGGAAGTGGTGGAAGAGGTGGGGAACGTCCGGGTATACGATCTCACCAGCCAGGATCGCATCATCCGTGGGCGGATGCCCACCCTCGAGATCATCAACGACCGCTTCGCGAGAGTCCATCGCGTGAGCTTATCGGGGTCTCTGAGGAAGATCGTGGACATTACGGTCACTCAGACAGATATGGTGAAATTTGGAGACTTTCTCCGAACCCTGCCGGTGCCCACCAGCCTGCATATCCTCAAAATGGACCCCTTGCGGGGGCATATCCTGCTGGTGATCGAGAGTCGGCTCATCTACAGCCTGGTGGACTGCTATTTCGGAGGAACGGGCAAAAGCGGGTTCAAGGTGGAAGGGCGGGATTTCACCAGCATCGAGCAAAGGGTCATCACGAAAGTGGTCACGACGATGCTCAAAGACCTGGACAGCGCCTGGAGGCCCGTCGCTCCCGTAAACTTTCAGCTCATTCGGTCGGAAGTGAACCCTCAGTTTGCAACGATTGTCGCCCTGACGGATCTTGTCATCGTGATTCATTTTGAGCTGGAGCTGGATCGTTCTATTGGAAAAATCATTCTCTGCCTTCCCTATTCCACTATCGAGCCCATTCGGTCCCGGCTGAACGCAAGCTACCAGAGCGATCAGCTGGAAGTTGATCAGGACTGGATCGAGCGGCTCAAAAGGCGGATGCTGGACGTGGAGGTCGAGCTTCTGGCGGAGTTGGGGACCGCGACCATCAAAGGCCGTGATCTGCTGCAGCTGGAAGTGGGCGATGTCCTGCTGTTGGATCAGGAAGTGCAGCATCCCCTCACGGTGAGTATCGAAGGCATCCCCAAGTTCAAGGGAATGCCGGGCGTATCCAAGGGAAACCAGGCCTTTCAGGTGACGGAGGTCATCAATCCTGCCGGCTCTGAAGGAAACTCAAAAAGGATAGTGAACCATGGCTGATGGTGAGAACCTGCAGGCTGATCAAATGAGCCAGGAGCTGCCCTCCGAGGGGGGGCGCGCGGAATTCCCCACGCTTGACGCGACACAGCAGAAGAAGGACTTCATGCGCGACCTGGATTTTATCCTGGATATTCCCCTGCATCTTTCGGCGGAGCTGGGGCGCACGAGCATGATCATCAATGATCTTCTACAGTTGGGACAGGGCTCCGTCATCGAGCTCACCAAGCTGGCTGGAGAGCCTCTTGAAATCCTGGTCAACGGCAAGCTGATCGCGCGGGGAGAGCCCGTCGTGGTCAATGAGAAATTCGGCGTCCGTATCACGGACATCATCAGCCCCCTGGAGCGAGTCAAGCAACTTGCCTGATGGGAAGCTATCGCCGGGGGAGACGAGAGAAATCGCGAAGGAAGGGTGCCGCTGATGGATTTTGGAATGCAGTTGCTCCGCATGCTGGGTGCCCTTGCCCTCGTGTTGGGGCTTCTCGTCATGGGGCTCTATGCCGTGAAGCGTTTGGGCCTCTGGATCAAAAAGCCCGATGAGAACCAGTGGATTCAAGTCCTGGGTCGCCACTACCTGGATCCGAAGCACTGCCTTCTGGTGGTGCAGGCGAAAGGGCAGATTTTCCTGCTGGGAGTCTCACCGCAGGGCCTGCAGCTCCTGTCGCCCCTGGAATCCTCCGATCATGTCCCTCCCAAACAACCATGAGGGCGAAAGGAGTTCATCCTCGCCGTGGATGACAATGGATAGGAAAATGAAACGCATCGTTCAGTTTTTGGCCGTCCTTTGCTTTTTGGGGTTGCTGGTGGGGTGGGTGGAAGCGGCGGAAGTCACTCTTCCCGGCCTCCGGTTCGACTTGGACAATCCTCAGGCTCCCCAACAGATGTCCGGGATCCTGCAAATCGTCTTCTTGATGACGGTCCTTTCCATTGCCCCCGCAATCCTTATCATGACGACTTCCTTCACGCGATTGGCAGTGGTGCTGAGCTTCCTGCGGCAGGCCATCGGTACCCAGCAGTCTCCCCCCAACCAGATCATCATCGGTCTGGCGCTGTTTCTCACCTTCTTCATCATGCAGCCCGTATGGCAAAAGATCCACAAGGAGGCTTTCGTTCCTTACACCAGGCATGAAATCTCCGGGGAAGAATTTGCCAGGCGGGGGATCGCTCCCCTCAAGGACTTCATGCTGAAGCAGACAAGCAAAAAGGACCTGGCTCTTTTTGTTTCCTTCGCCCAGAGTGAAAAGCCTGAAAATGCCGCATCCCTGCCCCTCACGACGGTGATCCCCGCCTTCGTCATCAGTGAGCTCAAGACGGCTTTTCAAATCGGCTTTCTCCTTTATATTCCCTTCATCATCATGGACATGGTGGTGTCGAGTATTCTCCTCTCCATGGGAATGATGATGCTCCCTCCCGTCATGATCTCTCTGCCGTTCAAGCTCATGCTTTTCGTCCTGGTGGATGGATGGAACATGTTGGTGGGCTCTCTCGTGAAAAGCTTCGTGTGAGGAAGGAACATATCATGAGCTCGGACTTCGTAATGGGGATAGCTCGTGAAGCGCTGGAGACCATGCTCCTCACCAGTATGCCTGTCCTGCTGGTGAGCCTTGTTGTCGGGGTAGGGATCAGTATCCTCCAGGCGGTGACTCAAATTCAGGAACAGACCATCAGCTTTGTCCCCAAAATTGCGGTGACTTTCATCGCACTGCTTTTCCTGGGGCCCTGGATGTTGAACACAATGAGCCGCTTTCTGAGGGAGATTTTGGAGAACTTTCCTTATTGGATTCGGTGAGGAATGGAAGGAAGGTGATAAGGCAGGATGACCGCTTTTCATGTCAGTTCCCATGAGGTCGGGATCTTCCTTTCCATCCTCTTGAGGATCAGCCTGGTCTTGTTCATGGTACCCGTTTTCAGTGGGGCACAGGTTTCGAGCGCCATGAAGGCGGGAATCTCCCTTGCCCTGGCTGTCTTTTTCTTTCCACACCTCCGTTCGGTCGTTGCTCCTTTGCCCCTGGATTTGGCCCCTTTGACGTTAGCGGTGCTGGGAGAAATCCTCCTCGGCATGGTGCTGTCTTTGTCCATGCTCATGATCCTGGGAGCATTTCAAAGCGCAGGCGAGCTCATCAGCGTCGGAATGGGGCTGGGTTTCGCCCAGGTGGTCGATCCCCAGGGAGGTTCTCAGGTCATGCTCATCAGCCGCTGGTTCCATCTTCTCGCTGTCCTGATTCTTTTCAGCATCGATGGGCATCACATGATCCTCAAGGCCATGGTGCAGAGCTTTCGCTCCGTACCCATCGGCGGATTCGTTCTGAACGAGCTCGGCTTCTCCCGCATGATCGCCCTGGGAGGGTACCTGTTCGTCGTCGCCCTCAAGATTGCGGCTCCGGTTTTGATTGTCCTCATGCTGATGAACGTGGGACTCGGATTGATTGCCAGGTTTTCCCCTCAAATCAATGTCCTCATGACCAGCTTTCCACTGAGCATACTGATCGGCCTCGTTTTCATGGGTTTTTCCATCTCCGTGTGGTGTCCTGCTCTGGAGCAGTTTTGGGCTCACATCCTGGAATACCTGCAGACACTCACCCGGTAATGGACTTCCGGTACGTTCCGTCCTCTTCAGCCGTTGCTTCCTCCTGCCCACGGCCGTGACTCCAATGCCGACGCCGAGCAAGGGCGATCTCAAAGTGTCATCCGCACATGCTTCAGGCGTACATCCAGCGTGAATTTTCCCAGGAAAGCCCAGCCTGCCCAATAATGGCATAGAAGAACAATCGTTCACGGAGCATTCGGTGGGGAGTGGCGCGATTCTGGCAAACCAACGCCGGTTGAGAACCGGGGTAGACAAAAAAATGACTCGATCGGTGTTTTTGACGAATATTGAGGAGTACGAGCCGTGGCGGGCGCTCAGGACAAGACCGAGAAACCAACCGAAAAGAAGCTGAGGGATGCGCGGGAGCGGGGGCAGATTGCCAGGAGCAGAGAACTGACGGGGGTATCCGTACTGCTGGTGGGAGGATCGGTCCTGTACCTCAGCCACGGCCTCATGCTGGAGCATTTTCGACTGCTGCTGACGGAGGTCTGGGTCTCGGGATTCCGTTTGGCCCACTCGTCCTCCACACCGGGGACGATGCTGCTCTCGGCGCTCTTTCATTTTTTTGTCATGGTCTCTCCGACGCTCCTCTCCATTCTGATCATCGGGCTTGGCATCAACCTGGTGCAGACGAAGGGGCTGCTCATTTCATGGGAAGCGATCCAGTTCAAATTCTCCAGGCTGAACCCCCTCGAGGGCTTCAAGCAGTTGTTCTCGCTCCGCTCCCTGGTGGAAGTCGTGAAGTCTATCCTGAAAGTCGTGATTGTCGGATGGGTGGTGTACGGGATCTTCAGGGAGGAGCATCATCTCTTTTTGCCGATGGTGGACCAGGAGCTTTCCGAAGTGCTGAAAGTGCTCGGGCACCTGAGCCTCAAGATGCTCCTCCGGGTGTCTCTCATCATGTTCGCACTGAGTATAGCGGATTATTACTACCAGGCCTGGCAGCATCGAAAAGACCTGATGATGAGCAAACAGGAAATCAAGGAGGAATACAAACAGTCGGACGGCAATCCGGAAATCAAATCCAGGATACGATCCATTCAGCGGGCCCTGGCCCGGCAGCGCATGATGGCCAAGGTTCCCAAGGCGACGGCAATCGTCGTCAATCCAACGCATTACGCGGTAGCCCTTCAGTACGCTCCCAAAATGGAAGCTCCCAGGGTGGTTGCCAAAGGCGTCGATCTTGTAGCCCAAAGGATCATCAGGCTGGGGCGGAGGCATGGCGTCCCCGTCATTCAGAATCCCCCCTTGGCACGTGCTTTGTATAAAGAGGTCAAGCTCGAGGGGAAGATTCCAATTTCCCTGTATCGAGCGGTGGCCAAGGTATTGGCCTACGTCTATCAACAAAAACAGCCACGGGTGAAGTAGAAAGACAATGGAAGCATCCAGTTCCGCCATGCAGATGGTTTCTGAACGGCTGAAAGGCCTCTCCGACAGCGATGCCATGATGGGCCTGGGGGTTGTGGTCATCCTCTCCGTCATGCTCCTGCCCATGCCGAGCAGTCTGCTGGACGTGTTATTGGCGGTCAACATCGCCATATCCCTCGTGATCATGCTGACAGCTGTTTATTCCTTGAAGCCGCTCGACTTTGCAACGTTTCCCTCGGTTCTCCTCATCACCACCCTGTTTCGCCTCTCCTTGAACGTGGCCAGTACACGCCTGATTCTCCTTCACGGCCACGAAGGTCCGGGGGCTGCCGGCCACATGATCAATGCCTTCGGACTTTTTGTCGTGGGCGGGAATTACGCTGTGGGCTTCATCATGTTCGTGATCCTCGTCATCATAAATTTCATGGTTATCACGAAGGGTACGGAGCGCATTTCGGAGGTGGCGGCGAGGTTCACTCTGGACGCTCTGCCCGGCAAGCAGATGAGCATCGATGCAGACCTCAATTCAGGCGCTATCAGCGAGGTCGAAGCCCGGCGCAGGAGAGACGGCGTGCGACGGGAAGCCGATTTTTACGGCACCATGGATGGCGCCAGCAAATTCGTGCGCGGCGATGCCATTGCGGGGATCCTGGTGACCTTCATCAACGTGGCGGGAGGACTCGCTCTCGGCGTGCTCCAGGGCAACATGGCCCTCGTAGACGCCCTCAAGAATTACACCCTGCTCTCCGTTGGGGACGGACTGCTCTCCCAGATTCCGGCCCTCATCATTTCTTCGTCGGCGGGCATTCTGGTCAGCAGGGCTGAATCCAACGTGGGATTGGGAAAGGCCTTCGGCGATCAATTTCGGATGCAGCCGAAGCCACTCATTATCGCCGGCGGCATGCTCTACATTCTGGCTCTGCTTCCTGGATTTCCGGCAATTCCCCTCCTCCTGGTCGGCACCGGCCTATTGTATCTTGGACTCAGCCTGCTGAAGAAACAGGCCAGGACGGAGGCCCCCGCCGCTCAGACGGGGGATGTCCCCGAACCTGTCGGGGCCGCTTCTGAATTCAGCGAGCTTCCCCCTCCCCTGGATGTCCTCGAACTGGAAGTGGGGTATGGCTTGATCCCGCTGGTGGACGAGTCTCAAAAGGGAGACCTGCTGCCCCGCATCCGTGCCATTCGGCAGCAGCTGGCCCTGGAATACGGCATCATCGTCCCGGCCCTGCATGTGCGCGACAACCTGCAATTGAAGCCTGCCGAATACAGGCTTCTCCTCAAGGGAAACGTTATCGGTCGGGGAGAGCTCGTTCTGGGACACTACCTCGCACTCAGTTCCGGGGATAATTTCCAGGACATCAAAGGTATTCCCACGAAGGACCCGACCTTCGGTCTGCCGGCCGTCTGGATATCCGAGAAGGAATACGAAACGGCGGTGAATAAGGGATACACGGTCATCGACCTTGCCACCATTGCGGCAACCCATTTGACGGAAATGTTCAAGAGGCATGCCGATGAGCTGCTGAGCCGTCAGACGACCCAAAAACTGCTGGATAACCTGGCCGAATCCCAGCCGAAGCTGATGGAGGAGCTGGTTCCCCAGGTCCTTTCCGTGGGAGGCATTCAAAAGGTCCTGCAGAACCTCATTCGCGAACGGGTTTCCATTCGGGATGTTCAGACCATTTGCGAAACACTGGCCGATCACGCCAATATCATCAAGGATCCCGAAATTCTGACGGAGTATGTGCGGCAAGCCCTGGCGCGCACCATCACCAAGCCCTACGAGACGGACGATGGGAAGCTGAAGGTCCTGACACTGCAGCAGGAACTGGAAGACCGTGTCGGCAGGAGCCTTCAAAAAACCGATCAGGGAGCTTTCCTGGCCCTGGAGCCCGATTTCCTGAAATATCTCATTCAGTCGGTCCAGGTGGAGGTGAAAAAGGTTCTCACCATGGGATTCCATCCCGTCATCCTTTGCTCTCCCATGGTCCGTCGACATTTGAAGAAGCTGCTGGAGCGTTTTCTCTCGGATGTGGTCGTTCTCAGCCACAACGAATTGAGCGGGCACTTGGAAATCCAATCCATAGGGATGATCAGGCTGACGCATGCAAATTAGAACCTTCAAAGCAGCCACGGTCAACGAAGCTCTGGCTCAGGTCCGCAGGGAGCTGGGGGCGGATGCGCTCATCCTTGGAAACAAGAAGGTGACCCTTTCTCCCACAGAGACCCTTGTGGAAGTGACGGCCGCCATCGAGTCCCAGAACGAAGACACCACCCTTTCGACTGCAGCTCCGGTTCCGGGACTGGATCTTCAGGCAAGAAACGATATCCAGGAAATCAAAAGCTTCCTGTCCATGCTCATTTCCTCCAAGGACTATTTTTCCAAGCTGCAGATGCATCAACCTCTCGCGGAAGTCTACCACAGCCTCATCCTCCGCGGTTTGGATGAAAAGCATTGTTACGTGCTTTTGAAACGTGTTCTCAACGATATGAACGGGGAAGTCCTGGACAAGCCGAAGGTCATGGAGGAATTCTGCAGACGGCTTCTGGAGAAGATCAATTTCTCCCGCCCCTTCGATGCGGTCGCATCCATGCGGGATTTCCCCCTGACCTTCACTTTTGTGGGGCCCACCGGAGTGGGCAAAACCACGAGTCTGGCAAAACTCGCCGCCTACCTCAAAATCAAGCGGAAGCTGGAAGTGGGGATCATTTCCGTGGATACGTATCGCATCGGAGCGGTCAACCAGCTCAGCACCTATGCCGAGATTCTCGATGTTCCCTTCACCGTGGTGCAAAGCCACAGTGAACTGCGAAAAGCCAGAAATCAGTTCGATGGGCACGATGTACTGCTGATCGACACCAGCGGCAAGAATTTCATCAACCGGGAGCATATTAAAGATCTCCAGGCGGTCTTTGAGGGGATGGACGAGATCCATCATTTTCTCGTACTCAGCGCCACCGTAAAGGATGGAGATCTGAAGCAGACGATCCTTCATTTCGACCCGATGAATATTCACAGCCTGATATTCACCAAGATCGACGAAACCCTCAGCATTGGGTCCATGGTCAATCAACTTCTTCGCTTCCCCCATCCCATCTCCTATCTGGGGACAGGGCAACAGGTCCCCGAAGACATTGAGGTGGCCACTCCCAAGCGGCTGCTCACGTTTCTCTTCCCTGCGAGAAAAGGCCAGAATGGAAAGGAATAGCATGGATCAGGCATTGGGACTGCGCCGCAAGCAAGATCAACAGGATCATTGGGAGAGCTCTTCCACCCGGCCGCTGTCGACTCGAAATCATTCCATACGGGTGATGACGGTCAGCAGCGGAAAGGGAGGGGTTGGGAAAAGCAATATCGTCGTCAACCTGGCACTTGCGTTCGATCGGATGGGGAAAAAGGTGCTCATCCTGGATGCCGATCTCGGTCTGGCCAATATCGACCTCCTGCTTGGCTTAACGCCAAAATTCAATGTCAGCCATGTCCTGTCCGGTGCTAAAAAATTCAGAGAGGTCCTGGTGCAGGGGCCGGGCAATATTCGTATCATGCCCGCTTCTTCAGGTGTGCAGCAACTGACGCAGTTGACCGATGAGCAGAAGCTGCTCTTCCTCCAAATGCTGGAGGACGTCGAAGCAGAAATCGACGTTCTCCTCATCGATACGGCGGCGGGTATTTCCGATACGGTTCTCTACTTCAACCTGGCGGCTCAGGAGCGCATCATCGTGGTGACCCCCGAGCCGACCTCCCTCACCGATGCCTATGCCCTCATCAAAGTGCTCTTTGTCCGGCACGGAGAGCGTTATTTCAAGGTGCTCGCCAACGGCGTGGAAAGCGAACGGGCGGGTAAGGTGATCTTCGGGAATATCAGCAAAGTGGCGGAGCATTTCCTGGATGGCCTTTCTCTCGATTATCTCGGGAGCGTTCCCTACGATCCGAATATTCCCAAAGCGGTATTGCATCAGAGTCCTCTCCTGGGTCTTTTTCCCGACTCTCCAGCTTCCATGGCCATATCGCATGTCGCCGGGAGAATCGAGAAGACTTGCCCTCATGTCAATCACGGATCGATTCAGTTTTTTTGGAAAAGGTTATTGAACATATAACCCCAAGATGAAGAAAAATATCATGTTGCCCAAAGAGCTCACTCAAAAGAATTCCTATCCGATGCAGCGCCCCTGCCGACGGCCGAGTGAAAGTGGTTACCGCCTCCCGTGCAGCGCTGCGCCCGATGAACCCATGGACCGTGATGAGGCCATAGTCAAGCATTCCGGGGTCGTAAAATACATGGCGCTGCGGTTGGCCGCCAGGCTTCCGGCGCATGTGGCAGCCGATGATTTGATCAACGCGGGGATGATTGGACTGATCGATGCCTTCGAAAAATTCGATGCGTCCCAGGGGATTTCTTTCTCGTCCTATGCCAAGATCCGCATCCGGGGAGCCATGCTGGATGAGATTCGGGCGATGGATTGGGTGCCGCGGTCTCTACGGCAAAAAAGCAATGAATTGTCCAAAACCTGCCAGATGTTGGAGCAAAGGCTGGGACGCTCTCCCGTGGATGAAGAAATTGCGTCGGAACTGCAGATCACGTGTGAGCAGCTTTACAAGCTCCTCGATGAAATCAAGGGCATTTCCCTGGCCCCCGAAGACATTTTCGATGCCGTGGGGGAGGGGAAGGTCAACAGTTCCCTGGCTTCCGAATCCGATGAGGTTTTTCAGAAGACCTACCGGGCGGAGCTCAAAAAGCACCTGGCGGACGCCATCGGGAGTCTTTCCAAAAAAGAGCAGCAGCTTCTCGCGCTCTATTATTACGAGGAGCTCACGATGAAGGAAATTGGAGCGGTCATGGATTATACGGAATCGCGGATATCCCAGATTCACACCAAAGCGATTTTGAAGCTGCGGGGGCGTTTGTCCAGGAGGTTGAAGCGCGAGGACCTTCCTGATCGACTGCAGAGCCTGTGGGCCGAACCGAGTTATTCTTGAAAGAAAGTCGATTGAATGGACTCGGGCCAGGTGCGGGAAAACCTTGACGGTACCGGACAGGGTGACGGCTTTTTCGAGACCGTGAAATTGCAGTTTGCTCAGACGGACGATGGCGACGGGGATGATTCCACCGCCTGGGAACCCTCCAGACTCGATGGCTTTCCTCAAGATCCCCTCGGCGAGTCCGGCCAGGATGCTCCGCAAAGCCTCTTCTCCCTCGATTTAGATGACCCACAGGAAGGGGAACTGGAAGAGGATGATCCGGCCAGTGTCGAGCTCGACCCCAATTTTACCTGGGATCCTTCGGAATCTTCCCCAGCAGACAAGGGTGTGGAAACCGATGCCCCTCCTGAGTCCCCGGCAGAAGCTCCTGGTGAAGCCCTTCAACGAAAACCGCCCTTTTATTCTCGTAGACTGTTTCTGTTTGCATGTTTTGCCCTGGCTCTGGTTTTGGGGAGTGCAGGTGTCCTGTATTGGAAGTCGGAGAATACACCGAAGCCCGACCGACAGACGGTTCTCAACACGCGGGGAGTGAGGCATCCCGTCCCCATTCCCCTTCACGAACGGAGTCTGGAATTTCTCTTCCTGTCTGTTTCGCAGGAGGGGAGAGATCTCTTGTCCCTCGGCGTGGATTTGGAACTGGAGGGGAACGAATCCCGGGATTTTTATACGCTCAACGAGTTGTTGTTTCGTGAAACCATCTACGCATTTCTGATGCGTCAAAAGCCTCCTCAGAATACGTATCGATCCTGGCAGAGCATTCTCGAGAAAGACCTGCCGGAGCACCTGGCCAACACGATGCTTCAATGCCGCATCCGAACCTTCACCATCGTCAAGCTCGAGCGATTGTGAGTGAAGGGTGGAGCCGATTATGGAAATGTTCAGCACCTGGTTTGGCGGTGAGATGTCCTGGACGCTCGTCATGCAGATTGTCCTGGATGCGGGCCTCATCATTTTATTATTCCTCATCCTGGGCAGGCGCTCGAAGCCTGTGGATGGATCGCAGGATCTCGTCGACGCCCTGGAGAAGATCGTCGAGGAAACGCGCGTACTGGCGAGGGAATTCGAATCCAATCTCCAGGAGAGAAAAGCCCTCATTCAGAACATCCTTTCCAGGCTGGATGAGCGCCTGAGCGAGGCGGAAAGGGTTTGCAGTCGGTTGGAAGAGGTCCAGCGGGCGGCCCTCGAGGCAAAGAGGGAAATCACCCTGGTGCCGGCTTCCCGCAGCAATGACCAGGAAAAAGTGCTCCAGCTCGCCGGGAAAGGCCTCGACGCAGAATCCATCGCCAACCGCCTTCAAAAACCCATCGGTGAAGTCGAGCTGATTTTGAATCTGAAGAAGCTTTACAAGGGAGAGTGAAGGGGGCGGAGGGACTGCGCGATTCAATGAGTCAAGGAATTGCACTCTCCCCAAGAGGGATGACTTTCGCCGACCCATATCCAGTGGCAGTGCACCCCATCCTGCACTTTTTTCCCAGTGGATGCCTCATTCACTGACAGATTCCCATCCAACTTAGTACCGAAGATTGCAATTACGCAGCCGTTTACCTTCATCCTTTTGTAGGAGCGGCATCCTGCCGCGACAAAGGCTGCGGTTATCCGTTCCTCTCACGGCTGGACGCTGCGCCTACAAAGAACTGGTCGCGTATTTATGATCTTCGGTACTTAGTTTCCTGCTATTCCTCCTGCTCCGGTCATCCCTCTGCCATCCGCTCCGAGCGCAGTCGAAGGAAAATATTTCCCTGAAAGGAGGAGCTCAACCTGCTGAGATCCCTTTGCCACCAGCAGGGATACAAGCCGTCCGGGTTTTTGTCCTCTGGCATCATCGTTGCTTAATGGAAGGCTACGAGGAGGGTGTGCTCATGCGACTGGGACTCAATGCGGTTGTTTTGGGAGCGAGGCAGCAGGAAAAGCGCCTGGAAGTCATTGCAAACAATCTCGCAAACACGGGTACTGCCGGCTACAAGAAAGACAACGTTCACTTCAGGGATTTCATCTACCAGAGCACCTATACCAGGATGGACCAGGGTAATACCCGCAGCACCGGCCAGCCCCTGGACGTTTCCCTTTCGGGGGAAGGATTCCTCCGTGTTCAAACCGATAAGGGTATCCGCTATACCCGTGAAGGAAATTTGACTCTCAACCAGGACAACGTGCTGGTGACCCATGAAGGATGGCCCGTTTTAGGAGAGGGGGGACCGCTGACCCTGACGGGGGCCGACATCCGCATCGAACGGGATGGTCAAATATTTGGCAGAGATGAGTCGGGAGGCTTGGGGAGCGCTGAGTATGTCGCGTTAGGGAAGCTCGACCTGGTGGAGTTTCCTGAACAAACCCTGTTGGAAAAGGCTCAGAAAGGCTGCTTCGTTCCCAGGGATCCCAACGTGCAGCCTCTGCCGGCTCAGAGCGTTGCCGTGCAGCAGGGGGCTCTGGAGGAGGCCAATTTCAATCCGGTGGAAGAAATGGCTCACATGATCGATACCCAGAGAGTTTATGAATCGTATCAAAAAGCACTGCAAATGTTCCAGCAGGAAGATTCTCAGTTGATCAGCAAACTGGGCGGCCAGTAAGAGGAGAAAAGAGACATGATCCGAAGCCTTTGGACAGCAGCGACGGGTATGGGCGCGCAGCAATTGAACATGGACGTGATCGCCCACAATTTGTCCAACGCCAATACGACGGGATACAAGGAGAGCCGGGCCAATTTCGAAGATCTCATGTACCAGAATATCGTTCCGCCGGGTGCCCAAACCTCCACCGACGCCCAACTGCCCGTGGGCATCCAGGTGGGGATGGGCACGAAAACCGTCTCCGTTCAAAAGAACTTCACTCAGGGAAATTTTGTTGAAACGGGGAACAAGCTCGATCTTGCCATCGAGGGGAAGGGGTTTTTCAAAGTCATGCGCGGTACGGATGAAGTCTACACCCGCGCGGGCTCCTTCAAGCTGGACCAGGAAGGATTTGTCTGTGACTCCGAGGGTAACCGGCTGCAGCCGGAGATCAGTATCCCCACGGAAGCCACGAGCATCTCGGTGGATGCCGGAGGAACCCTGACGGCCATGGATCAGGCGGGCAATGTCCTGGCCAGTGAAACACTCAATCTGACGGATTTTCCCAATCCTGCGGGGCTGTCCAGTGTGGGCAAAAATTATTTTGTCCCGACGGAGGCATCGGGGGAGGCGGTGGACGGAGAGCCGGGCAAAGACGGGATCGGCAGTCTCTTGCAGGGATTTCTGGAGAACGCCAATGTCAATGTAGTGGAAGAGATGGTGAACATGATCGTCGGTCAGAGGGCCTATGAAGCCAATTCCAAGGTGATCAAGGCGTCCGACGAAATGCTGCAGATCGCCAACAATGTGAAGGCATAGACCGGTCGGGAAAAGCAGGACCCATGAATCGCGCACTGTTACATCTTGGCTTCGCCCTGCTTCTAGCCCTTTCCTGGATTTCCTGGGGGCCCCTGGGGGGATGGCCGTGGAGCGCTCTGCCGTGCGAAGCGGCGGCTGCTTCGAAGGAATTGAACGGCCTCAATCGAGTGGAAGTCGGGGGCGAAGAGGTAACGCTTCTGGATCTCTTCGAGAAAAGCACCCTTTCGAAGGAGATGAAAGAGCTGCTGGCGCAGAAGATCATCGGGCCCAGTCCCTCGCCGGGGGAAGAAAAATTCGTTCAGGGAAATCGGCTGCGAGAATACCTTCAAACCGTCCTGACTCAGCATGGATGGGATGCATCGGAGCTGGCTGTCCACCTGCCGGACAGGATCACGGTGGTGAGGCGGTCGGTGGGCACATCCAGGGAGGATGTCGAAGGCGCGTTTCGAGAATTCATACTTGCTCACCTCTCCCGGGACGCCGGTGATGTCACCTTCAGCGGTATTCGTGTGGCGGGGAATCCCACACTGCCGGACGGCAAGGTCACTTACAGGGTCAACCCGAGCTCCGACGGCCGCTATCTCGGGGATGTCGCGCTCACGGTCGACTGCTACGTTGACGGAAAAAAGAGTGGAAACATCAAGGTTTCCAGTCGGGTGGAGCTCTACCGGAACGTGGTGCATTCACAGCATCCCCTCAAACGCAATGCGGTTGCGGAATCTTCAGACATCGAGATCAAGCGCATCAATGTGACGGACGGGGCGGAGGGGCTTGCGACTCAACCCGAACAGGTCATCGGTAAACGACTGTTGCGGGATGTGGGATTTCTGGAGCCACTGAAGCTTGGCGATTTCGATGAGCCCCTCATGTTCAAGCGGGGAGATGCGGTGACGATCATTTACCAGGAGCCCGGGCTCAAAGTCACCGCCAGCGGGAAAGCCCTGATGGACGGCAGCAGGGGCAATGTCGTTCGGGTCACCAATCTCAAGTCCAAACGCACCATCGATTGCAAAATCATCGATGCCGAAACCGTTGAAGCGATCCCCTGACCGGTCAATGCCCTCTGCCCGATCACACCGGTGCCGTGGCGGGAGGAGGCTCAGAGGCCTTGGCGGGTTATCCAGTCTTTGAAATGGAGGAATCCATGTCCCCAAAACAGCACCTACCAGGAGGACGATGCCGTGCATCCGCCAGGCTGTATTCCAACGGAGTGCAGCGTATCCTCTCCTGTGCCCTCTTGCTGATGATGATTTGCGGATGTGCGGGTCAGCAGGTCCGAACCGCCGAAGCGCCACCCAATCCCATACCGGCTGATGCCGTGCCGGTTCCCGTACCGGCTCCCGTGCCGGAGCCTCCGGTTCCAGCCCAGGGGTACAGACCCCCCCCGCAGGTCCCCGGCGGTTCCCTGTGGTCGGAGGGCAACACCTCCATGTTTCAAGATATCAAGGCGCGCAGGGTGGGGGATATCCTGACCATTACCGTCAGTGAAGTCTCCAAAGCCAGCAAATCGGCGTCCACCAATACGAACCGCGACAAGTCCATGAGCGGCAGCATGAGCTTCGGGGGAATGACCGCCGGGAATAAAACGGTTTTAGATCCGGTGGAATTCGGTGGGTACGACGGCACCTTCGGGAGCGGGTTCAAGGGGGCCGGCAGCACGTCCAAGGCTGATTCCATGACAGCGTACATGACCGCGACGGTTGTGGATGTCCTGCCCAACGGCAATCTCCTGATCCGCGGCTCCCGATGGACCAAGGTGAACAATGAAATGCAGCAGATGATTCTGGAGGGCGTGGTGCGCCCCAACGATATCACTAGAAACAACGCTGTGTTGTCCCAAAATATTGCGGATGCGAAAATATTTTTCGAGGGAAAAGGTCCCGTCACCCGGCAACAGAAACCCGGTTGGCTGCTCCAGTTTTTTGACCTGGTTTCTCCATTCTGACGAGGTGAGCAGAGTGTCCAGGAACATTCCGATTCTCCTGTTGAGCATGCTTCTATGCGTCCAGCTGCAGTTGCCGGTATCGGAGATCCATGCCGCACGCATCAAGGACATTGCCTCCTTCATGGGGGACCGCCCGAACCAGCTCATAGGGTATGGGTTGATTGTCGGACTGAACGGCACGGGTGACAACAACAAGACGCAATTCACAGTCAACACACTGGCAAACCTACTGGACAACATGGGAATTCATGTGAATCCGGAGCAGGTGAAGGTGAAGAATGTCGCGGCCGTCATGGCCACGGCCAAGCTCCCATCCTTTGTGCGCAAAGGCAGTCGCGTGGATGTGCAGGTCTCGTCCATCGGCGATGCCAAGAGCCTGGAAGGGGGGACCCTTCTCTTGACTCCTCTGGCGGGACCGGATGGAAGGACCTACGCCGTGGCGCAGGGTCCCATTTCCGTAGGGGGATTCTCCATCTCCGGGGGGAGTGGGAGCAGTGTGCAGAAGAACCATCCCACAGTGGGCCTCGTGAGCGGCGGAGCTCTGGTGGAGCAGGAAGTGTCCGTGGCCTACGACCATCTGGAGCAGCTTGATTTGGTATTGGGCAATCCGGACTTTTCCACCGCCCAGAAGGTGGCGCACCGGGTGAACGAGTCCCTGGGGGGAACGGTTGCACAGGCCGTGGATGCCGGGACCGTCAGGATCCAAATTCCCGACGCCTACCAGCAGAATATGGTGGGCCTCATCAGTAAAGTGGAAAGCCTCGAGGTGCAACCGGATACGGCGGCCAAAATTGTCGTCAACGAGCGGACGGGGACCATCGTCATGGGAGAAAATGTCCGCATATCCCCCGTGGCGGTAGCCCATGGAAATCTCACGGTGCAGATCACGGAAACTCCCACTGTTTCCCAGCCTCAGCCTTTCAGCAATGGAAAGACAGTGGTGACGCCTCAAAGCGATATCGAGGTTCAAGAGCAGAAGGGGCATCTCTCTCTCGTCGGAGGGGGAGTTACCCTCGGCCAGGTGGTGAAAGGGTTGAATTCCATCGGAGCCACGCCCCGCGATCTCATCAATATTCTGCAGGCCATCCGAGCGGCGGGGGCCTTGCAGGCAAAGCTCGAGCTCATTTGATTTGGGGTGTTCGGCATGGGCAGGAAAAAACAGGGTGCTGAGGCGCCATCGAATCCCGGCTGGCTCACGACATTTGCGGACCTGACGACCCTGCTCATGACTTTTTTTGTCTTGCTCATCAGCATGGCCACCATCGACACGACACGTCAACGCAAAGTCCTGGATTCCCTGGTGGGATCTTTTGGGCTCTTGTCCGGCGGCCGCTCCGTCCTGGGGGAGGAGAAAGGATCAGACCCACGCGAATGCATTGCTCCCCTCCGGGAGAGCAAGTCCTTCGATGTCGAGTCGCTTCGGCAGATCACTCTTCAGAGCGGAGTGGAAGGCGAGGTGCAGGTCTTCAAAAAAAATGACAAGATCATCGTGCGCATCCATGAAAGGGTTGGCTTCATGCCGGACTCCTTCGACCTGAAGCCGGCCATAAAGAATTACCTCGAACGCCTGGCATCGCACCTGAAAACGAGCCTGAAGGAAATTGAAATTCAGGGTCATACGGATGTGCGTGAAATCCTGAAGGGCGGGGTTACGGATCGTACGGTCCAGTACTCCTGGTATCTCTCCAGCAAAAGAGCTCAGGTGGTCTACGAGTTTCTGAGCCGGCAGGGGATCCCAAGAGAGCAGATGCGGGCCAATGGCTTCAGTCATTACGCCCCGGTGGATGGAGGGGAGCTTCAACTGGACCCCGGCGGTCGCAATCAACGGGTGGATTTGGTCATCGGTCCCAATGAAAGCATCCCCGAGACGCTCCTGGGGATACGTCCACCGGTTGCAAGCGGTTTCAATTACAAGAATTTCTTTTTTCAATTCTTCCCGAATGAAAAGAGGGAATCGAAAGGAGGCCTTTGAGACACCTTCGGCCGGAAGCCGCCCTAAGGGTCAAGAAGCGAGGTTCCTGGATCAAAAGGAAAAGGAGGGAGGAGGGCAGGGAGAGTGGAGGGTTAAGCCAAACCTTATGGATGGTGACTTTTTCGGATTTGTGCACCTTGCTCCTTACCTTCTTTGTTCTTCTCCTGTCCATGTCATCCCTCAATCAAAGGGCTCTCAGAATAGCCTTCAACAATTTCACGACGTCGAGCGGGATCCTGTTCTTCAACCGGCACGAAAGGGTCTACCTGATGGAGGACACGGCAATCAGGGAGTTGTGCGAGGGATTGGAGAGTATCTGTGCCCTGGATATTCGAGACTTGGATGAAGCGAGAATGGATGGGGTTGAGGCGGACAGGCAATACAACCTTTTGGTCTCTTCCGGGAACACCCTCTGGGTGCACAAAAGCAGATTGGCTGAGAGGTTCTCCTTCATATTTGGGGAAAAGCTGCTTTTTGAAAGCGGGAGAGCGACGTTGAATCCGCAGGTTTTTCCCATTCTGAAGATGCTGGGGGATTTCATCGCGACCTCAGGCTACTATGCCACCGTCGAGGGACATACGGACGATATCCCCATTCACAACGAGCTCTTTTCGTCCAATGAAGATCTCTCTTTGGCGCGGGCTCAGGCAGTGATCCAGTTTTTGGTGGAGCAGGGCGCAGCAGACCCCAGGCGCCTGGCCATGGGCGGCTATGGGAGCTCTCATCCCCTTGCGGAAAACAGCACGCCGGCAGGACGAGAAATGAATCGGAGAGTGGAAATCGTCTTTCAACGGTCGAGATGATTTCGGTTTGCCAGTCCAGGGAGGGAAAAATGTTGAAAATCGCCACGGCGGCTCCTCAAGCAGATTCTGCAGCGGAACTTACGGTCCAGAAAAAGCGATTGAAAGAAAGCTGTCAAAATTTTGAAGCCATCATGATGAGCAACCTTCTGAAGGAGATGCGTCAAAATCCTCTGAGCTGCGAATCCACAGACCAGGGACGGGAAATTTACCAGGGCATGATGGATGAATCCGTTGCCGGAACGCTCAGTCTGAAAGGTGACATGGGATTGGGAGAATCGCTCTATCGGCAACTTGTTCCCTTGATGGAATCGAAAGTCAAATAAATGGAGCCCTTCAAAATGGAGTCCTCTGACGGCTTCCAGGACGATGCTTTAGAAACCAAAAAACTTCTGGAGTCATGCGAGGCAACTGCCGATGCCTTGATGAGGGTATTGCAGGAAGAATCCTGCGCTTTGAAGTCATTTCAAAGCGATGCCCTTCTGGGGATTCTTCCGGAGAAAGAGCTCCTCATTCGATCTCTGACGGAAATGATGGAAAAGCTCCAGGGGGTGTGTCAGGGGGGGGATGGCACCAAGACCATGGAAAAGCAGAGCCTCCTCAGGCAGAAGCTGAAAGAGATTCAACGCCTGAACCATGTCAACCGGGGGTTCATTGAGGGGTCCCTGGGATACTGGCAGGAATTTTTGGGGGTCCTGAGTGGGGGGACGATTTACTCACAACATCAGGGCAGCACGGTAGACAGAATGCAGTTCAAGGGGCTCAAGTTGAGCAGGGAGATATAGCCATGGCGAGTCTCAGTGTTATCCTGGAAACCTCGAAAAACACTCTCTTGAATACTCAGGTGTCCCTGCAGACTGCGTCTCACAATATTGCCAACGCCGACAACAAGGCGTACTCCCGTCAAAAAGTAGTGATGCAATCGAACCTGGCTCTGCCTGTTCGGGCAGGGTGGGTGGGCACAGGGGCCAGCGTCTCCAGGATTGTTCAGCAGCGCGATCAATTCATCGAAGGGCGTCTTTTGAGCACTATTTCCGAGAAAGCTCATTGGGAAGACTTCGCTTCCAAGTTGGATTCCATAAGCGTTCAGATGTTGGATGATGGAGAGTCCGGGCTTACGGATTCACTCGGCTCCTTTTGGAGCTCCTGGGATGTCCTGCTGCAGGACCCAACGAGTCTTGCGGCCAAAGAAGGAGTGGTCGAAGCCTCCCAGAGCGTCGCTGAGAGGGTCGGGGACAATTACAGCCATCTGGAAGCCTGGGGCGAAAGCATCGAACAGGAGCTCGACAGAAGTGTCAACGACCATGGGGATGTGAGAAGCGACGTCAACCGGATCCTCGATGCCGTCGCCTCTCTGAACGAAGGGATTCGTCTTTCGGAACGGGTGGGGGCTGCCAGTGCCAACGACCTCAGAGATCAGCGCTATCAGGCAGTGCAGGAACTGGCGGAATACATTCCCGTCCGCTACAGCGAAGAAAAGGATGGCTCATGGACGGTTGCTCTGGATTATAAAGAGTCCGGTACCCAACCGGTGGTGCTCGTGTCTCATAACCGTGCGGGTGAGCTGGCCTATGATCCTGAGGTAGTCGGCGATCCGGACTCTGCCATGAAGATGGAATATCGTTCCTTCGATTATGATCCCCTCGCTTCCACCGGAGTGTCCGTCAGGCTGGACGCAGGGGATGTCGCCGGCGGAAGCCTGAGCGGCCTGACGGCGGCCCGCCGGGTGGTGGAAGAGTCTCTGGGAGAGCTCAATCGCTTTGGGGGGCATTTTGCCCAGGCCGTGAATGGCCACATGGCCATTTTCAAAATCCAGGATCCCGCGAACGCTGCAAAAGATTTTGCACTGGATCCGTCTTTTTCCGTTGCTGCACTGAAGGCGGACACCAAGGTGGACCCCGAGGCCATCTCAAAACTTTCAGCTACCTGTCTTGCCATATCCAAGCTTCAGGATGAAAGCATTTCCGGCCTGGATGGTGCACGGTTTGGAGAATTTCTGAGCAACTCTCAGCACAAGGTGGGGAGTCGACAGAATGAAGCCCAATCCAAGGCGGAGTTTTTCGGAAGCCTCTTCAGCGAACTGGAGACCCAACAACAATCTGTCTCAGGGGTCTCCCTGGATGAAGAGATGGTGGAGGTGCTGAAAAACCAGCAGGTCTATCAAGCGGCGGCGAAAATCATTCAGCAGACGTCCGCTCTTCTCCAGAGGGTGATTGAAATGGTTTAAGGGATGGGCAAAGATCAATGGCCTGGATTGCCAAATCCCAGCCATCCAGGCCGTTGCTCCTCTCGATGAAACATTATTGCGAATGGGTCGGGGGAATGATGCTTTCCTTGAAATGTTAAAGGGGTATGCCATGAGAGTCAGTTTCGCATCCACCTATACCCGAACAACCGCGGGGCTGAATCGATTGAATGTGGATATCGAGCGCCTGTCTTCCAGTGCTTCCTCGGGCAAGAGGCTGCTCAGGCCTGCTGACGATCCCATGGGGTGGGCGAAGGGCATGGACCTGAAGCAGGGGATTCGGGAGCTCGGCAGTTTCTCGAACAATATCGAATTCGCTCTCCATTTTGGACAGGCTACCGAGGACGCCTTGAACCAGCTCTCGGACCTGTTTGTCAGGGCTAAGGAAATTGCTGTCGGGTCCGTCAATGGGAGTGTGAATCCTGAGGATACAGCCTACGTGAAGGAGATGGACCAGATTTTCGATGAGGCTGTCAGCGCTGCCAATGAGAAGTATCAGGGGCGTTATCTATTCGCGGTGGATAGCGGGACAGCCCCCTTCGACGCTCAGGAGGCCAACGCAGGACATGCGGACTACCCGCTTGCCGAGGGAAGTGACCTGGATGGAGCTCTGACGGTCCGCGTCGGAAAATCCGCCGATCAGACCGTCAACGTCAATGGGAGGGAGACCTTCCTCCTGGATGCTGGCGGCGAGGAAAAGAACAGCCTGCAGCACCTGGTGAGTCTCAGGAAGGCCATAGAGGTGCACGATACGAAAGCCATCGAAAAGGAAATGGGGTACATTGACGTTGCCCTGGAGAACTTTTCCAGGCAAACCTCCCGGGTTGGAATACGCATGTCGGGCTTGGAGCGCCGCCAGAGTGCTCTGGACGCATTGGAAATCCAACAGACCACGCTGCTTTCGGACGTGGAGGATGCGGATCTGGTGGAAATCGTCACGCAGCTTCAACAGAAGCAAACCTCGTTTGAGGCTGCGCTGCGCGTAACGGCCATGATGGACGGGATGAACCTGGCACAGTTCTTGTGATAAAGATATCCAAGTTGAATGCTCGGAAGCTTCTTCCAGCCTCTTCAACAGGTGGTTCAAAGCGCACGGGAACCACTCACCGCTCTTCGTTGAGAGCACCCTTACACCAACCTTGACCTCCTTCAACCTCCTGGCACCGGGGGAGACCGTGCGCTCCCCCTCTTCCCCTCCATCGGCAGTCCATGTCGGGGAAGCGGCGGCCTGAAGAAATGGAAAAGGGAACAGGGGCATCTTCCTCCACCGACTGTTCCCGAATTTCAGGCTGGGATCTCAAATCAAAGACAGGATGAAGCGGGGAAGGGGGGAAAAATGTCAAACTGTTTGTTCCTGAATCAGCATCTCCAAAAGTTTCGCCGGTGCGTCAACCGGATCCATGCAGGTATTCCGTCGTGCCGGGAGAGACATAAAACTGACAGGGATCAAAACACTTCCGACAACATCTTGTCGGCGATCTCTTCAGGATCGATGCTGTACTGGTCGTTCTGGATAAGACTTCGGAAACGCTCTACAAGTTCGGTACGAATCTCGTCGCGCTGCATGGAGATTTTGGTCAATTCATTCACTTCCTTGTATTTGCCGGAGAGCTCCACCCGGTCCAGTGTGGCTGGCCTGGTCTCAGCGTCATTCTGCTCGGTTCTCAGCCGATGAGAATTTTCCTGGGGCTGCTGCACCGGTTGACCGGCATAGATGTTGATCTTTTTAATGTCCATTTCGTAAAACCTCTTTACAGTCTTTTTCGTAATGGAAGCACGGATGGAGCTCCATGCGCCGCAGGGAAGCCGCTGCATCATTGCAAGGGAAACTCTTTTCTCGCCTGTCAGCCCTTTATGCTTCATGAGGGCTCGCAGCTGCCTCTTTCTACCTGTCCACACAGGCTTCATTCGTGAAATGAAAATCTTTATTTTAACTAGATTACCCATTTTCTATGGTATCTCAATCCAAAGATGTTGGAAGTCCATGCATGAGTATATTGCAGCGAAAGTCATCGCCTGGTCCGTAATGTTCTGAAGTCTCCCTTTGAAGGCGGATGAAGCTGAATGTGGCGCGACGTTGATACCCCCCTCCTCCCCTTGGGGGAATCACCCTGTCCCACAGGGTGAAAACTCTCGCCAACATGCACTAGGGTCTGCCTTCATCTGTTCCTGGGTTATGGGTCGGTTCTTTTGCCCGGTCAGCCAGTTGCTCCACATTCAGTCGCTGGCGCCCCTCCTGGGATATGCTGACATTTTCAGAGGACGCTTGTTTAGGGGCGTTCCCAGGTGCATCACGCTTTGCCGTCAGCCTTGCCCGCTGTAATTGCCTGCTGTACGTGCGGAGCCCGCTTTTGACCTGGTAATCCGTTGTGATCATGTCAGCTCCTCCTTCACACCTACTATCGGCATGCACTCTTAAAACTTGAGAAAAATAAACTCAAACGCCTGAAGGCTGCATGCATAGTTGTCTGTAATTCTCCGCAGCGCCACCCCATGAGAATTCCTGGAATTTGTCATTTATGGCACGAAAATAGCTTAAAGAAACCTGAATCGTCGGGAGGGCATCGGCTTTCTTCACTCTCCATCACTCTTCAAGGCTTCCAACGAAAAGAGCGTCATGAAAAAGATAACATGTTTAAAGTGCAGGCACTTTTTCATTACCTGGGAACGCAGTCTGCCCTACGGATGCAAAGCCTGGGGGGTGCGAGCGCATCAATATCCCGACACATTAGTTCATGGCGCATCGGGCATGGCCTGCCAGCTTTTTGAGCCGAAACCTTTCAAAAAGGATTCCATCTGACAGGTCAGTGCCACTTGATGCCTGCCGGAGAACGCCCCTCACCTGGTGTTCCGTCAAGTTCGTTGTGCCGGCACGACAACACCCGCCTGACCCCCTCAAAGGGGGAATCAACGGTGGGTACCCTGCGGAGCAAAGTTGACAGAGTATCAGCGGGGAGGAGGATGACGGCAACGATATTGACTTAAGTACCCAAGCAAAAGTTTTCTAACAAAACGAACCGTTCGCCCTGAGCCTGTCGAAGGGCATGTCTGGTTGTGCCCTTCGACAGGCTCAGGGCGAACGGACAGCAAGACAAAATGTTAAGAAATATACGCTCAGGTACTTAATGTCCTCCCCCATGAGGAGTGAAGCTCGACAATACTGAGAACAATGGATGGCATCAGCTGCGATGATTTGAATAATGTGGCTCATGGGCGAATCATTTGTCAATTTTACTCCGCCGGAGACAAAATTCCCACTCCCTGGAGAGCGGTTCCCAAGAACGCTCAGTTCCAGGCTGGCGCAGCCAGGAGTTGGAAGGCGATGGCCGTCACGTTGAGGAATGAGGGACAGAAGAGGTGGTTGGGAATGGGGCAATGATATTCATGTGATCCTGAGGAAAAACAATAATTTCTCAATGAGGACGTCGAAATGCAGCAGGTCAGTAATCGTCAAGAAGTTGGCATTGATCTGGGACGATTGTCAGACATTGTGATTGAAGCCCTGAAGGAAATATCCTCACAACGACGTGTACTTGCGTCTTCATCATTGTGTGATGCACTGCGGCAGAGGCAAGATCTTCTCGACCTCGTTTCTGCGATTCGGCGAGGCAACGGTTCTTCCCCCCATTCAGACGCCGGAGCATTTGAACTGCAGGCCCTCCAACAGGAAAATGGCATCCTGAGATCCCAAAAAGAACGATTCTTCAACCATGTTGTGGAGCTCCAGGACGAGAAGCTCAACCTCCAGTCCTTCTACAAACGTTCCTTATTGACCCTGCTGAACTGGATTCAGTCCTCAGGACGGGAGCCTGCCCCCGGATCTCTTAATGATTTCAAAATCTCATTGATGAAAGACACCTCTTTGAGGGATCTGGAGCAGTCTCTCAACACGATCTCGGAGGAATTGGCGCATCAGAACGGTACAGAGGGCTCGGGGAAAGAGGCACGTGAGGGCCCCGGTTCTTCATGGGGCAAATGGCTCAAGAATAAAAGGCTCTCCCCTGAACCGGCGGCGTTTGCCCCTCAAAACATCACGCAGCTCCAGGAGGTTTATCTTGAAGTCTTGGACGTGATTGCAGCGGATTCTGTTTCAGCGGATCTCACAAGCCTTTCGGGACTGCAGGAGAAAATTAAAGCAGTTTCAGATCCTGCGCAGCTGAATGCCATCCGTAAAGAGTTCCTTGCGTTCATCGAATCTTCCATCAAGAACATTACCGAGGAGCGCAAACAGCTCACAGCATTTGTTTCGGAGATTGGTGAGAATCTGATTCGCATGGAGAGTCACCTTTTCAATTCTTTGGACTCCAACCGCCGCTCTCATGAAGCAAATCAGGACTTCAACACTATCATCGAAGTCCAAATGGCCGACATGAAACAGTCGGTGACTCACACCACCACGCTGGGAGAGCTCAAGAACCTGGTGGTCACGAAGATAAGTACCATCTGTCTTGCTCTGGAAGAGAAACGTCAGGAGGATGAAAGGCGGCTGCATGAAGCCAATGCAAAGGTGGGGGATCTGCAGGGGACGATCGAAAAAGTCAAAACAGAGATCGAGCAGGTGCAGGATCGGGCCCGAAATCTCGAGAGGCAGGCCCTCATCGACCCTCTCACCAACAGCTACAATCGGCGTGCCTATGAGCAAAGGCTCAAGGAGGAATTCCAACGCTATCAGAGGTATGGGCAAAGCTTCTCTCTTCTCCTCTTGGATGTGGACAATTTCAAGAACGTAAACGATCGCTACGGGCACTCTGCAGGCGATCTCTGCCTCCGTGAAGTCATTCAGAGGGTGGGGTCGCTTCTCCGTGTGCCGGATTTCCTGGCCCGTCTTGGCGGTGATGAGATGGTCGTTATCCTCCCCGGGACCGGGCGGGAAGAAATGAAGGTGGTCGCCGAGAAGATCCATTCGACCATAGAGCGGACACGATTTTTATACCAGGGAAAGCAAATACCCATTCGTGTCAGCGTGGGGGGAACCCAGATCGAAACCGGAGATCAGAGCGGGACAGAAGTTTTCAACCGCGCGGACAAGGCACTTTATGCGGCAAAATCTGCAGGGCGGAATACCGTAACGGTTTTTTAGGCACGATTCCGGCATCTCGGTCTTTGAGAGGCTGTCCGAGAATGACGCATACCTCTACCCTCTCTCTCGAGGGAGAGGGAGTTTTCAGAGAGCTTCTGAGTCAGGCTCGGATTTCCCTTTCTCAGATGAGAAGAATGAAGTCCACGGTTGAGCTGCATCAGGCCGGATCAATGGTGTGTGAAGGAGGCATCGATGGAGTTTAAAACGACTGCAATTCAAGGCCAAACATCCCTGCCGGATGAAATAGAGGAGGCCAGGAATTCTTGGCTGAATTCTGCGAGGCAACAGCAGTTTGATGCCGTTCTGAATATGGCGCGGTCCCATCTGAGTGGAAACCTGCCGTCATTGAATCTTCCCCTCATTCCTGATTCCCCTCCTGGATCGCTCCTGCAACCCTCTGCGCTGCCCTGGGATTTGGGCTCAAGCCCCATGGGCGCCCCTATGAGCGGTTTAGAAGGCCTTGCCGCTTCGGTTTTTCTGCAGGCGATGGCCCATTCCAGTGGAGGCATGGCCCTGCATGCCTATGAAATGGCTGGGCGACTGGCGAGCATTCCCGGCCGGGAGATGCCGGCAGAATCGATGGCCGTTTCTCCCAAACCCCAGTTGGATATTCCTTCCAGGTGGAGGGAACGTTCCCCGGCGATTCCGAGAGGGGAGGACAGCGATCGAATTGGAGCGTTGTCGGCACAGTTTGAATCGGCCGATGCAGGGGCGGGGGCCATTGGCTACGACAGAAATGGCGGGACATCCTACGGCATCTTCCAGATATCTTCACGTCAGGGTACCATGAAGCTTTTTTTGGATTTTCTCGACAGGCATGCACCGCAGTGGGCAGCGAGACTGAAATCGGCTGGGCCCTCCGATACGGGCAGCGCGCAGGGTGGCATGCCCAGGGAATGGAGTCGTATTGCACAAGAGGATCCTGTTTCCTTCGAGAAGCTCCAGGAGGACTTCATCAGAGAGTCTCATTACGACGCAGCACTCGCCGAGATCCAGCAAAAGACTGGTTTGGATGTCAGCAAACATTCCAGTGTCTTGCAGCAGGTCGTGTGGAGCACAGCCGTTCAACATGGTCCCCACGGTGCAGCCAATGTGCTCGATGAAGCTGTGCAGCGGATCCAATCTTCTGGGAAAGAAATGACAGACAAGCAGTTGATAGAGAATGTTTATGCAGTCAGGGCTACGAAATTTGGACTCTCGAATCCACAAGTTCGTGCAGCTGTTCAGGCAAGATTCACGCATGAGAAAGGGATGGCACTGGCCATGCTGGGAGGAGGCCGCTCCGAGGCACAAGGGTAGGGTGAGCGTGGTCGAGAGTATTAAAGAATTCTCATGAAGCAGCCGAATATTCCACCGGTAAAGGGCTGTATTGCACAAAACAAGGGACCTGCGTTGACGAAGGGATCATGATGGAAAAAAAAAATCAGAACATAAGGATCGATAAGGGAGGCAAGTACTTGACCTTCACACTGGCGGATGAGGACTACGGAATTGAGATCCTGAAGGTCAAGGAGATCATTGGAATGATGCCCATCACAACGCTGCCTCAGACGCCTGATTTTGTTAAAGGTGTAGTGAATTTGCGGGGTAAGGTGATTCCTGTGGTGGATTTACGGCTGAAATTTGGAATGACCTGTCATGATTATACTGAAAGGACCTGTATCATTGTCGTGGAGATATCCGGACCCTCCGGTTCCACCATGATGGGCATCGTCGTCGATTCTGTGTCGGAAGTGGTGCAAATCCGAGGCGATGACATAGAGGAAACCCCAAAATTCGGCGCCAAACTGGACACCGAGTACATCCTGAGTATGGCGAAAACCGAAGGGCACGTCAAGATTCTATTGGATATCGATCGCGTGCTGACGGCTGACGAACTGTCTCTCGCTCTGAAAGCCGCATAAAATAACTCCCTCCTTATGATGAAATCATTTTGAAAGGGCCCATTTCTGCACTCCGGTCACCCTTGGGCCCTTTCTCTTGTAATCGTTGCCGCCAGCCGCTTCATCCCGGCCGGTCTGTCATGCCCTGACAAAGGCCGGTGCTCGGCGGGCTGCACTTCCTGTAATGCAGCACAGCCGGTGCCGGGCACTGTTTTCAATGATTTCCCCTTACATCAGAAGCCGAATTCCGCCAGAAGGTTGTCCACATCGTCCTGGCTGTGGAGGGCGTCCAGTTTCCCTTGGTGAGCCGGTCCGTAGAGCTCGTTCGTCTGGCCTTTCTTGTGATCCTCGATGGAGACTCCGAAAGTCCGGATGAGATTGACCATCTTCAGCTGAAGATCGTTCAGGAGATTGATGATCTTCAGAATGATCTGTCCGGTGAGGTCTTGATAATCCTGGGCCGTCAGGATGGTGACGAGGTCATCACGAGTTTGCACCGCTGAGGCATTCAATTCGTGCAGGAGCTCACGACCCTCAGACAGTCGGTCTTGTGCACTTCCCCCGATGGCCTTCAACCCTGAGAAGAGCTGTTGGAGCTCTTCCAGTTTTGCCTGGTCCATCTGATTGCGCTTTTGCAGGGATTCAACGTGGTCCAGGGTCGTGGTGGCGGCATTCTCCGTGAGACGCAGAATATGCTCCAGCCGATTTCCTGAATCCGGCAGATTGTCAGTGACCAGGTCCTTCAAAGCAGGGTCCATGGTATTCATGAAGCCTTTGAGGGAATTATGCAGGTCTCTCGCCAGGGTCCCGATCTCCACAAAGAGGCCCGCATCACTTTGCTTTTCATGGAAAGTGAGCAGGATCTCCTGCGCGTCGGCGAGGTTACCCGAGGAAAGTGCATTCATGAACTCCTTGATCCTCTGGAGGATTCGCTCGATCATAACATCATGGTGCACGAGATGGGACGCGAACTGTGCGTCGGGATCACAGGGCGCCAGCAGCGTTCCCAGGCGCTTCAGAATGGATGGATTGCCGGGAAAATGGAGCTGGAAGCTCCCTCCCCCCCCCTCGTTCAGGAATTCAGGGGAAAAGACCATCTTGCCTCCGAGCTTCGAGACGATGCTTTCCAGGCCTTGGAGGTCGTCCAAGGCAAAATTACAAACCTCCTCCAGCGCGGTTCCTTCCTCCAAGTCTTGTTGCTGTGTGCTGAGATGTCCGGATTGTTCGGATGCCCCCTCGTGGATCTGGATGGGCGTCTCTTCTATTCTCCGGGAGCCATTCAAGGCGGCCGAGACCTCTTCCAGTAGAGACGACCCGTGATGGTTGGCTTCCGGGAGTGTTTCCAAACGTTCCAGGAGGGTGTCCAACGCCGCATTGAAGGAGCTGACAGAACTGCCGTTACTGCCGTGCTTTATGGATTCCAGGAGGTATTTTTCCAAATGTAGCCCGGCCTCTTCCAACTCCTGCAATCCCAACATGGCCGCCGTAATATGGAATGACTGCAACAATTGTTGGGATTCGGCAATTTGTTCTGAAGATCCTCCGGAACCGACCCACGCGGTTGATTTTTCACGGACGTCCTTCACTGTTTGAATCAGTTCGGTCCAGTCTTCGTTTTCAATGGTTAAGGTCATTTTCCATTATCCTCATAAAGACTCACGATGCCTTTGACATCCACGATCAATGCCACTTTCCCATCCCCTAAAATGGCTCCTCCCGAGATCCCTCCTAGAAGGCGGAGGGTTGACCCCAGACTCTTGATGACCACTTCCTGGCGTCCGATGATTTCGTCGGCCAGCAGGCAGTAGGATCGGTTATCCTCATTGACAACCAGCAGCAAACCCTCCCATGGGTCGTAATGGCGCGGAGGCACTTCGAAAATTTCATGCAGCCTGATGAGGGGCATGAGCTTTTCCCTCACTCTGATGAGCTCCCCCTTTCCCTGGACCGTGACGTAAGCGTCCTTCGATGGGCGCAGGGATTCATTGAGAGCGATGGTGGGCACGACAAACCTTTCTTCGCCGACGCGGACGATCATTCCATCGATGATGGCCATGGTGAGGGGGAGCTTGAGATTGAATTGGGTGCCGCAGCCCTGGGAGCTGGATATCTCGATTTTTCCCCGGAGCCTCTCGACACTTCTTTTCACGACGTCCATCCCCACGCCCCGACCTGAGACTTCGGTGACCTGTTCATTGGTGGAAAAGCCTGGATGAAAAATGAGCTCGTAGATTTCCCGTTCCTCCAAAATCTCATGTGTGGAAATGATCCCGTGCTCCACAGCCCTGGCGCGGATCTTCTCGACATTCAGTCCACAGCCGTCATCCTGGATGTGGATCAGAATGTTTCCACCCTTCTGCTCGGCTGAGAGGAAGACCGTTCCCTGAGGCTTTTTGCCGGCAATTGTCCTTTCCCCCGGAGTCTCGATGCCGTGGTCCACAGAATTTCGAATCATGTGGACGAGGGGCTCGTAAATCTCCTCCACCATATTGCGGTCGATTTCTGTTTCCTCTCCCCGCATTTCCAGGGCAACATTCTTTCCCGATTTTTTCGACAGGTCTCGAACCAGGCGAATCATCTTTTGAAAAGTACTCTTGATGGGAACCATCCGCATGGAGAGGCTGATGCGCTGCAGTTCGGCGGTGATGCGTCCCAGTTGAGCGATATCCTTTTGGAGCTTCTGATCTCTGATGTTTTGAACATCCGGGTTCAGAAGCACCATGGATTGGGCAATCACCAGCTCTCCCACCATGTCCACAAGATTGTCGAGTTTTTGGGTATCGATGCGAACCGAAGAGACATTCTCCTTGGTGGTCTGTTGTTCATTGAGAGCCTCGGACACTTGGGCGGGTGAGACGGCTCCCATGGAAACCAGCTCTTCCCCCAGCCGCGTTCCCTTGGAAATACTGGCCTTGACCGCCGCTTCGATCACCTCCTCGTCCACAACGCCCTGCTCTACCAGAATAGTCCCCAATTTCTTCGGTAGAGGTTCCCGTTCCCCCGTTTCCGCTTTCTGGATGCGCCTGATACTTTCCAGGAAGGGAGCTACCAGGGAGGCTGCCTCACTCACCGCTGATGGACTGGTTGGTGGTTTTTCCAGTTCCCGCAGGAGTGCTTTGAGAATGTCCACAGCGTTCAAGACGATATCGATGATCTGCTCCGTGACGACAATATGCCCGGAGCGGGCGGCGTCCAGCAGGTTTTCGACTTCATGGCTCAAGTGATGAATATCACCCAGGTTCAAAAAACCTGCGACTCCCTTGATGCTGTGGAAAGGTCGGAAGACGGCGTTGATGGCTTCCATGTCCAGGGGATTGGCTTCCAAGGCGAGCATGTTCAGTTCGATGGACGCCAGATGCTCTTTCGCTTCCTCGATAAAATCGCTGAGAAGCTCAGGGTCGTATATTTCGGGCAGTTCAAGGGCGAGCATGGCATCGCCATGGACGGCTTCTGGATCGCTCGTATCCAATTCCTGGAAAATCGCCAGGTCTGCCTCTGAGTCTGCCTCTGAAGGGGAACCTTCGAAAGGGGTCGGCAGGAGCAGATTGTTCAACAAATGCTGAATGGCGTTCCAATCGGAATCCTGGTCCTCGGATTCCTGGAGGATCAGCCTGTTGATGATTTCCTTGATTCGGCCTATCTGCCCGCGTGAAGGTTCGGGCAGGTCTGATGCTTCTTCTGCAAGCTCCAGGAGGTTGAGGCATTCGCCCATACCCATGAGATCATCGACGCCAGCAATGACTCCGTTGGACAGCAGATCCCTGAGATCATTGAGGGAAAGCACAGATTCTTCGGATTTCATTATCCTTGCACTCCTGCTCTGTTCCCGGTGCCGCCGTGTCTGAGGTCCCTCCTGAGCCCGAAGCAAGCTGACTATCGTGCTTCATGCAGTACTCATGATCGAGCACTTTGGAAACGGGGAGAGAAACGGAAGGTGGGGCTTGCTTCTTCAAACCACCTTGGGGTCAATCTTCAAGCCACGGAAAAAGAGCTGACGGGGAAATCAGTTGGGGGGCAGTATCTTGGCCAGTTTTTCCGCCATGGTGGCTGCCGTAAACGGTTTCACAATATAGTTGCTGACCTTGGCCTTCACCGCTTCCACGATGTTTTCCTTTTGTGCTTCGGCAGTCACCATGAGAAACGGAATGTTCTTCAACCTGTCCGTCGCCCGCACGCTCTTCAGGAGCTCCAGCCCGGTCATCTTGGGCATGTTCCAGTCGGAAACCACGAGATCTACGTCCTGACTGTTCAAAATATCGAGGGCGGATGATCCATTTTCAGCTTCGAGAATATTCTTGAATTCGAGGTCCCGCAGGATATTCCGCACAATGCGTCGCATCGTGGAAAAATCATCTACGACGAGGACCGTCATGTCCTTGTATGCCATCGTCTACTCCTCTTCGATGAGTGAAGGTATGCTTGAAAATAAATCCAAAAGATCGTTTCGAGGTTTCGTCCCAATGAGGCCGTGTCACCTTCCAGCGGCAGACTCATGTGTGCCTGAAGCGGGTCTCCGCCTCTAATGTCATGCCCCGGAAGCCAGGGAGGCGAAGATTGCATCGGGGATTGCTTCCAGCGGCGCAATCCGATCCACTGCCCCCTCCTTGATAGCTTCCTTGGGCATGCCGAAAACGACGCAGCTCTTTTCATCCTGAGCGATAGTGTGTGCTCCCGCATGACGCATCTCGAGCAGGCCCTTGGCTCCATCTCTTCCCATACCTGTCATGATCACTCCCAGGGCGTTTGCTCCCGCGTACTTGGCGACGGAATGGAACAGGACATCCACCGAAGGCCGCTGATGGCACACCAATGGTCCCCCCTTGACTTCCACGTAATAGCGCGCTCCGCTCCGCTTCATCAGCATGTGGTAATTGCCGGGAGCAATGAGGGCCAATCCCGGGACGACGGAATCCCCGTCTTTGGCTTCCCTCACTTCGATATGGCAAAGTCCGTTGAGGCGGTCGGCAAAGGCCGTCGTGAACCGTGGTGGCATGTGCTGCACGACGACTATCCCCGGGCTGTTGGGAGGCATCTGGGTGAGCACTCGCTTGAGGGCTTCGGTTCCACCGGTGGACGCTCCCATGGCGATCACCTTATTGGTGGTTTCTTTGAGAGCAGCGGAAAAACCAGCCTTGCCAGTCCATTGAGGCTGGGTATTCCGGGCGGACGGCTGATGCGTCAGCCTGGCGCTGGCGGCCGCACGGATCTTTTCCACCAGCTGAATGCTCATGTCTCCTACGCTGTAGGCGCCCCCGGGCTTGGCAAGCACTTCCAGAGCGCCGCCTTCGATGGCTTCCAGGGCCATTTCGCTGTTCTTGGGCGTGAGGGAGCTGACAATGATCGTCGGGATAGGGTAGTATTTCATCAACTTTCGCAGGAAGCTCAACCCATCCATGCGGGGCATTTCGATATCCAGGGTGAGGACGTCCGGTCTCAACTTGACGATCTTGTCGCGTGCTATGTATGGATCGGGGGCCGTGCCCACGACCTCGATGTCCTCATGCTTGGAGAGCTCCTGTGTGAAAATCTTGCGCACAATGGCGGAATCATCGACAATCAATACTTTGATGGGTTTCATCTTTTCCTCTGCTTCCCGCTTTGCCATTGATCAAGGAGCATGGTGCCCTGCATGGAGCTTAAAGACCATCGTCATGCCGGCCCTATACCTGCTGCAAGCCTTTGGGGGGCAAAAGGGACAATCGGTCCTGGCATGGCGCGTTGGAGTGAATGCGAATTTCACCTGCCGGGGCTCCAAAGTATGACACCGAGAGTTGTCGGAGGCCTTCATCTGTCTCCTTTCCGGGGGACAGGAGATGAGGAATTCCCAGTTCCCAGGCGTCTTGGTGCAGCCGTGACAGGTAGCTTCCCCCCACCATGTTGGCGAGCTCCTTCATGGCATCTTCGAGCTCGTCTTCAGCAACTCCGTCTTCTCGCTTGCTCAGAAGATTTGCCGTCAGCATTCGAGCGAAGTCTTTGTGGAATCGAAAAGCGATTTCCTGTTGCCTGACCTTTTCCCGGTACAGGCCGATGCGCGACTCACACATCCTTTTCTATTTCCAGGGCATCAGCTGGAAAATCCACCATGACAAAGAACATGGTTTCGAAGACCTCAGAAATCGCATCCTTCATCGCTGAGTGACATTCCTTGTGCATTGGGAGCTCCCATGATCTGAGACAATTGGACGTGGATCGTTTCAGGGCGGAAGGGCTTGCGAATGTAGCTCTTGGCCCCCAGTGCCAGCAACGCATTGAGCCGGTCTTGATTGGCCTCGGTGGTGATGAAGACCACCGGTACATCACGCCATTTTTCTTCCTTTTTCAACGTTTGCAGAAGCTCGAGGCCGTTCATCAACGGCATGTGCAGATCGGACAGCACCAGGTCGATCCAATGATCTTGCAACACTTTCAGTGCAGCAAGGCCGTTTTCAGCTTCCCACCATTCTCCCAGATCGAAGCCGGAAACCAACAGGATCTTCTTGAGGATTTTTCGCATGGAGCCTGAATCATCCACCATGAGAACATTGTAGGCCATTGTTGTCTCTTTCCTTGTCAAGTGCAGTGCCGTGCAGGTTTTGACTCAAGGCATTTCCGTTTCGCCTGAGCCGGAGACCTTCAAAAACACGCGCCCCGAGCTCATTTCGATGCGAACGGTTCGATTCACGGTGCCCCCGACATGCTCCGCCGTCACCAGTACGTTGTTCCTCCAGAAAATATTTCGCAATGCCAGATAGTTGCGTTTCCCTATGTTGAAGACGCCGTTTTCGTCGAGGATCTGGGATCCACCCGCAATCCGCACGACGAGATTACGCTTTGTGGCCCCCAAACGATAACACTGTTTGAAGAGGGCAGGGATGCCGGTGTCTGCGAACATGGCCGGCTTGCTTCTGGCTTTTTCAGGATCCATGGAGGATTCCGGCAGCATGTAGTGCAGGAGGCCTCCCACATTGGCTATGGGATCGTAGAGCATGACCGCTATGCAGGATCCGAGGGAATAAGTGATCAGAATTTCGTCGGGTTGATTGCTGACGCCGAGATCCGCTACTCCAATGACTTTTCGCATATGGCTTCTCACCTCCAGGACGAATCTTCCCGCTGCTTCATTTGCGGTAAACAGCGGGACGGACATAGCTGAGCGGGTGATTCAGCCCTGTCAGGCTTTCGGCATGACCGACAAAGAGGTACCCCCCGGTGTCCAGGTAGGAGGCCATGCGTTGAATCAGAGCTTCCTGTGTCTGTTTGTCGAAATAGATCATGACATTTCGGCAGAAAATGAAGTCGAATGGACCTTTGAAAGGGTATGGATCCTTCAGGTTGAGGCGTCGAAAGGTCGTAAGGTTGCGGATGGGAGAAACGATCTGGAAGTCGGAGCAATCCTTATCCCGGCAGCATGGCTGAAAGTAGCTGCGCCGCATGGACTCCGGGATGCCCGCGATTTTCGACCGGCTGTAAATCCCTTTTGAAGCCACCGCCAGGACGCGCGTGGAAATATCCGTTGCCAAAATCCGTAAGTCCCATTTGGGCAGATCCTCTATTTGCGACGCGAAGTACATGGCCAGGCTGTAAGGCTCTTCTCCCGTGGAGCATCCGGCGCTCCAGATGCGAATGCGGTTGGTGCGTGATTTGCGCTTGAGCTCGATGAGCTCGGGCAACAATTTTTGTTTGAGGAAGTCGAAGTGCTGAGACTCTCGAAAAAAATAGGTCAGATTGGTAGAGATGCAGTCCAGGAAGTGTGTCAGCTCTCCATCATTATGGGGATTTGTCAGATAACGATAATAATCTTCATAAGATGTAACTTTCGTAACCCTCAACCGTTTGTTCAACCGTGCCTGGAGAAGAGCTTTCTTTCCATCGTGCAGATTGATGCCGCAGTGCTCGTACACCATGTCGCTGAATTTGCGAAAAAGTCCATCCGAGAGTGACAATTCCATCGCTGTTGCCTTTACGCCGTCTGAGACCATTGGAGCCGATGCCTGCGGTTTGAATCTTTCCCTGCCCGCAATGAGGGAGAGCGGAGGGACCTCTTAATTTTCAAGCCTATATTCGGCCAATGGCGGCTGCCCCTTTAACAATTTGATTCTGCCATGATGCTGCGGGGTCTCTGGATGTGTCTGCAATCTGAGGATCGGGAAGGTTTTACCGCCTGGGCGAAGGCTCTCGAGGATTGGACTCGGTTTTGGGATAGGGGGGTACTTCGATGATGATGTTTTCGAGCATCCGGTGCGACAGGTTCTTCTGGGATATCTCTTCCATTTCTCTTGCCTGCCGTTCCTGGTCGGTCATAACACTCTTGTAGATGATTCTGTCCTTTTCCTCGAACATTTCTCCCCGAAGTATGGGCGGCTGAAAGCAAATTCCTACCAACAAGGCAGCCGCAAGCATCACCATTGGGCAAGTGGATCGTGCGGCATGCTGACAGCTGCAGCTCTCTCGATGCGTCATTTCGTCTCCATGCTCATCCGTTTTTCTCTTCATACAGTGTAGTCGCCCCGGTTCCATTTGGCAGACTCCACGTAGCAGAGTACGCTCATCTCTTCACCGATGAGCCTGAGGGGATGCTCCTCGGGGAGCCGCGCTAACTCTTCACGAAGGTCAGGCAGGGACTGGGACAGTTTGTCCAAAGAAGCCTTGATCGCCTGGGAATCCATTTTGTCGTCTCCCAGGGCATGCTCCAGGCCCTCCAAATGCCCCATGACGGTCTCGAGGTCTTCCAGCGCCTGTTGATCTTCTCTTTCAGGCGGCAGAATTGACGGAATGATTCCCATACAATCTATGGGATAAGCGGCGGAGGCTGGCGACTCTATATTCTGAGGTCTCGTTTGGTTTGCCGCTACTTCGCGGTCCAGTAAGGTGGAAAAAGCAGCACTCCGCTCAACTCCTTCCTTTTCCACAGGCCCTTTCGAGTCGGTCAAACCTTCGGTGCCGGGTAGTTGTTGAATCTTCATTTCAAAGCTCCTGGAGTCATGAAGTATGATTTCTACCCGTCAGTAGAGCAAAGGGTCTGCCAAAAAAACCTTCCGCAGGATCTCTGGCCGTTTTGTTATAAAATACAGAGTGTTGGTCTTCCAAGTTTGGCTTCCGGGAGGTCTGCACTCCCGCTTCGGGCGGAAAAGGTTTCCGGGACAGGGAAAAAGTTACCCCATGACCTGAGGCAAGGTGGCATGCTTTGAGGAATGGATGAGTTGTTGATTTCGGCTGCAGGAGCGGCCCAGGGGAGGAATCTCACTGTCCCACGGGATGAAAACCTTGGCCAGACTGTATCAGGTGGGAAGAGGGATGGTGAGCACAGTGGAGGTGCCTTCCCCGTCATGATGCAGGGAAACCTCTACTCCGTAACGGCTGAGCAGTCGCTGAGCGGCAAACAACCCGAGGCCGAAGTGTTTTTCATTTGCCCGAGTCTGTGCCAGGGAGGGATGCCACTGAGAATGAAAAAGCTCGAACAGACGCCTCCCTCCGCTCTTTTCAGGAAGTCCGCAGCCTGAATCCTTTATAATGATTTGGATGTGTTTGTCTTTGAGGCGGCTCTGGATGGTCAGTCTCTTTTCCGGGGATTGCCTCATGGCAACAAGAGCATTGTCGATGATGTGGACGAGGGCGGGAACCAGGTCCCGGCCTCGGATGCGTACGAAAGGCAGGGTCTCGTTGAGCTGAAGCTCGAGCTTCACCTGGTGCTTGAAGAAAGGGTCCGCACGGAAGACACGCACCAGCTTACCGATGACGAACTTCAAGTCCACCTCGGAATCAGACTGCTCGACCTGGTGGAGCTGCATGAAATCCTGGAGCATTTCTCCCAGCAGGCCCACCTGCTGATTCAACTGTTTCAAACGATGCGCCTGTTTTTCGGCAGCCTGCCGCCATGCCACAAGCTCCGGGGAATCGGCGGTCGGGGGCGGCTGATTTATGCGCGCCTGCCCCTGAACCAGCATTTCCCCCAGGATGGAGATATTCTGGAGGGGGCCATTGATGTTGTGGATCAGCCCGTGGATCCACTGTCCCCATTGCCCCTGGCGGTCTTTTTGGAAGAGCAGCTCCAGGTATTCCTCGGGCAGATTCTCCAGGATGTCCTCTTCCTGCTGAATGGCCTTGTCCATTTTCATCATTCATTTCGATCTCGAGCGAATCCATTCCAATGTACCAAAAAGATTTGATCTATACTCGATCAGGTACAAAACCTATCGATTTTATAGCTCGCTGTCTTTTGTAGGAGCGGCATCCTGCCGCGACAATGAGCCAGTCGCGGCAGGATGCCGCTCCTACAAAAATGAAGTTTTCTATCCTTAATGCGTACAACGATACTCCCCTGCAGCATCCATTTTCAAGTAGAGATGTTCATGAATTGCCAAAACCGGCTTTTTCCATGATCAGGCCTTTGATCCGTTCGAACTCCACATCATTGATGATCCGTTCCTGCTTCAGTTTCTTGAGCCGTTCCAGTTCTGCAAGGATGCGCTCGGTACTTACGGCGGGCGCCTGCAGAAAAGAGAGAGGCAGGGTGTGCCGCGGAAAAAGATAAAACGTACCGGCATCCTCATCCTCTACCTTATTGTTGTCGTCTTCCGCGTCGGTTGCTTGTTCAGGTCCGGCGGCGGCATAGCGCTGCAGCTTTCGATGGGCTTCCTCCAGGTCGAGCAGCAACTGTTTTTTCTCCCGGAGGATGATGATTTTCTCCTTGGCATTTCTGATGGCAACGGAAATTTCCTCCAGCTTGAAGGGCTTTTGCACGTAGTCATACGCGCCGCGGCGAATGGCCTCGATAGCTGATTCCAGGCTTCCGAACCCCGTGATGATGATGGTGAGGATATGAGGATGGAGCTCACGGGCATGCCCCAGCAACGAGAGTCCATCCATGCGGGGCATGTTCAGGTCTGCAATGAGGATGTCATAAGAAGCGGCTTCGAGGGCTTCCAGGGCTTCCACGCCGTCGGCCGTGATCCTGATGGAAACGTCCTTCCCCTGTATGGCATCGCGAAGGACTTCCCGGCACATATCATCGTCATCGGCAATGAGTATCTTTATGGACGCTGTCACATTTCCCTCCGGCTGTCGGTTTTGGCGATGGATGTGGGCCCCTCACAGTTGGGGCCCCACGTTTTGTCCTTTTTAGGAATACAATAAATAGTTTCAACCAGTTAAAGACACAATGGCATCATGCCGGAGGGCTCCGGGGGGACCGTCAGCAGGTCCGCCATCTGTGCGCCCAGCTCTCTGGCAAGCACCTTGTACCGTACCGCGGAATCGCCGGCTATGGTCGTCCAATAGAAATCGACGTCGGCACCCGGCGAAGAAAATGCCTCCTGCTGGAAATACCAGAGCCGGCTCGACGTGCGCACATCCCAGATTTCCACCTGCAGCGTCAAGCGGGTCGTCAAATTCCCCGAACCGTCAAAAACATCCGGAATGCCGGCCAGCATCACCAGGTCGCATCCCTCCTTCTGGCCCCAGTAGACCCCTTCTTCCCCCGATTGAACCGTGCGGGGGATGATCAAAGTCTGCCGGAAAACAGATCCCTTGAGAAGCTCCTGCTGAACGATGGTGGCGACCTCCGCGCCGGCTTCCGGAAAATGGGAAGGGCCGGCAAACAGCGTGATGCCCATGGCACGGGAGGGATTGAGGAGGGCGCTCGATTGGACGAACACATCCACGGGGCGGACCGTGATCATCGCCGGAGAGTGCACGTTCAGCATGGAAATGCAGCCGGGGAGGGCAAGCAGGACCAGGAGGAAAAGGAGAGGCATCAATGTTCGCTCCCACTGCCGACAAAGCGTGCGGCCATGGCAGCCGTGAAGCAAGCTTTGGAATGGACAATTCATTCGATCCGGAGAACTCCCTGAACCTGGCAGTGGAGGATCGCCACGCCGCTGGATTAGAGAAACCCAAGGCTGGCGGATACAATTCACCTGTTGTTTCGCACATTTTTATCTGTCGGATGCCAGCCCTCAATCCTTGACCATTTATTTGATCCAGCCCTGCATGGCACAGAGCCGGTCTCCATCTGGAAACCTTACAGGACGCAACGTGAATGAGATGGCCTTACCCCGCAGATGAGATCACCTCGGGACCGTATTTCCTGACAATCCATGGGAGAATGTTGGCCCGACCTTTTTGCCGCCCCTCCCGGAAAGTTTTTCCTCTTTTATGCTTATCTCCACCGACACGCCTTCCAGGAAAAGCCCCCCATTCTTCCTTGTGCATACGCAAAATCATTCCTTGATTCCCATGCGTTGTGGGCTTGAGGACCTTTTGGCCGTGGCCATTCCTCCTCCGTTCTGAACGCAGAAACCGGCTCTGCCCGCTGCATGGCACATGTCTTGCCTATTCTACCAGGCAGCAAGCAGGGTCTTCGGTGGAATGAAGAGGTCTCCAGGGCCTCTGAGCCCTGAACCGCATGCGCTGTGGGTGTGAAGCACCAACGATCTTTCCCCACAAGTCGTGCGAGAACCTTGCCGATGCGATGCTCCATGGGTTCGTGTGATCGAGGGCCCGAAGGTAAAGGAAAAAGGGAGGGCGATATTTTCTTTAAGTATGCTGAAAGTATTACCGATGGATTCGGCAATGTTTACAGGGAAACAAAATTCATAGACAAGGAGGGGCTGAGAAGAGATTGGACAAAAGGTGGCACCGCAATTCGTTTTACAAAGCCTTTAAGGAGTAAGTAGCTGTCGTAGTTTATCGTTCAATGAGCATATGGACATGGATGTCCGTATCCAAACCTTCAAGGAGGAATTCTCATGGCACTTACCATCAATAGCAACAATATGGCACTGAGCGCGCAGAAGAACCTGAACAAGTCACAGGCATCTCTGCAGAAATCCATGGAAAGACTGTCTTCTGGACTGCGCATCAACAGCGCCAAGGACGATGCGGCTGGTCTGGCCATTTCCAACCGCATGGGAGCAAAGATTCGCGGATTGAATCAGGCCGTTCGCAACGCCAACGACGGTATTTCGTTGTCGCAGACGGCTGAAGGCGCTCTTCAGGAAACCACGGGGATCCTCCAGCGCATTCGGGAGCTTTCGGTCCAGGCATCGAGCGACAGCAACACGGATAAAGACAGGGCTTCTTTGCAGCTCGAAGTAGGTCAGCTTTTGCAGGAAATGGATCGGATTGCCACCAGTACCAGTTATAATGGTAAGACTTTGTTTGACGGCACTTTCGGCAAAGCGAGCTTTCAGGTAGGGTCGGAAGCGGGGCAGACGATATCCTTTGGCCTGAACAGCGCCAAGGCCAGTGCATTGGGTGCAAGCGGGGGCGTAGCTAGCGGTGCTTATCAATTGGCGAAGCAAGACAGCTCGAAGACTATCGGAACGACCGGAACACTTGCCGCCATGACCGCCGGCGATCTGAGCATCAATGACAAGAATATCCGAGGGACAACTTCCGGGGACGATACCGTTTCTTATTCCGACAATGCAAGCAGCGCCATCTCTATTGCCAAAGCGATCAACGACTCCGCTGATGAAACGGGGGTGCGGGCGGTTGCCAATGCCACGACGCTCACTTTTGGGACTACGGATGCCACGGCTCTCGGGGATGGTGATTTCAAGATCAATGGGGTGAACATTGGTGCCGTGGCCGATGCTGGTGATGCTGCTGCCAATGCGACCGCCTTGGCCAAGGCCATTAACGATCAAGCTCACCTCACTGGTGTGAGCGCCGTGGTGGCCAATACCGATGAGATCACTCTTAAAGCTGGCGATGGTAGAAACATCACTATTACGACCGGAGCCACGGCGGTAGCTGCAGATTTTAAAGCTGTGGGCGGAAATGTTGAAATCCAACCGGACAATGCCACTGCCGGCCAGAAGGATATAGTTGTTAGAGGCAGTGTATCGCTTTATTCAAACGAAACTTTTGGAATTGCCGGCAAGAATCCCAGTGTGGCTGGATTGACGGAACAAAAGGTAACGGCAACGAGCGAAAAACTTCTAGAGAGCGCGGCTGCAACAGCCGATACAACGTTTTCGTCCCTCTCGAATGGGGACCTTACTTTGAATGGTTTTGCGGTGGACTTCAGCTCTTTCTCGGCACAAGTGACATCAGCCTCCACGCTTGAGAAATCGAGCGATTCCGGAACCGCAAGCGCCATGTTCATTGCAGGCGCTATCAACAACACTGATGGTTTGAAGGAACAAATCACGGCCTCGGCCAAGACGGTCATGAATCTGGGGAAGATCTCGAGTTATGATGCATCGGCAGATTCGCTCGCCATAAGATTTCAGGGTACTGGTGATGGAGACACAGACACCGGGGGCCTAAGTATAACCCTGGACAAAAATATCCAAGAGGGCGATGCAACCGGTTACCTGGTGGGTAGCTTGAACTCTGCTTTTGCAGGGGGCAGCGAAGATGTCAAGGGGCTTGTTGCCTCTGTGAATGAGAATGGAGAGCTTTTGATCACCGCCGACGATGGGCGGAACATCAGGGTTGCCGTCAAGGCGGATAAAAGCAGCACCCAATTCCTTGGCAACTTCGACACATCCTCCAACAATGATGTCATGTCCAAAGGTACTATCTCGCTGGAAGCACGCGAAGGTTTTGTGGTCAACGACATTTCCGGTGGAAAGCAGGCCCTTGCGGGAATCGAGACCAACATCGGCACAGTGGCCAACATCAACATCTCGACGTTCAAGGGTGCTCAGAACGCCATCAAGGCACTGGACGCGGCCTTGGGCCAGGTGGATGACATGCGTGCGAACCTCGGCGCCATCCAAAACCGTTTTGATTCAACCATCAACAACTTGACCAATGTCAGTGAAAACCTTTCGGCGGCGCAGGGGCGAATCCTGGATGCGGATTTTGCGGCGGAAACTGCAAACATGACGAAATTTCAGATCATGCAGCAAGCGGGCGTCGCCATGCTGGCACAGGCCAACCAGTTGCCCCAGACGGTCCTCAGTCTGCTTCAGGGCTAACCACGGCTGAGTTCTAGGGTCTGTACGCAAACCTCAATTGCTCATATCACGAGCGTCACCCCGGCGGAAGCCGGGGTCCAGAAAACTGCATGAACCTTGGATTCCGGCTTTCGCCGGGATGACGGAACATCAATCTTCTGGAGAAGCGGAAGACTTTGCGTACAGAGCCTAGTTCATCCTGAAAGAAATCCCTTTCCCTCATCCTTTGAGGGAAAGGGATGAATGTACACGCAATGGGAGATCAGTCATGGCATTTTCAGTGGGTGGACTCGTTTCAGGCATGGACACGGAGAGCATCATCAGCCAGCTCACCGATGTCGAACGGCAGCCTATTGTAAAGCTTCAACAAAAGGAAGCCGCCTACCAGGTGAAGCTGACCGCCTATGGGAGCCTTCGTAGTGTTCTTTCCGGTTTGAAAACTGCGTCTTCCGCCCTGGATAACCGTACGGACCTTAACCAGTTTACCGGTGTATCGAGTAACTCCGGAACGTTCACTGCGTCCGTTTTTTCTACGGCCAAAAGCGGCACTTACAGTATTGAGGTGGAATCCCTGGCACAGGTGCAAAAGCTCAAAAGCGCCGCTTTCAATATGGATGAGGCCATCGGCGCCGGAAAATTCACCCTGCAGCTCGGTACGGGAACGGCCGTGGAAATCACCACGGATGGAACGGAAAAGCTTTCGACCATCGCTGATCGGATCAATGAAAGCCAAAAGGATATTCAAGCCTCCGTCATCACAAACGGCGACCAATCTTATCTCTTGCTCACCGGTCAACGTACGGGCGAAGCCAACACCATACGCCTGGAGGTGACGGAAGAGACCCCCCCCACCCCTCCAGCCGACCCGCCGGATCCTGGCGATGTCACGGACAACATGGGTCTGTCCCGCCTACGTTACATCCAGGGGGGCGAGAACAATCGGCTGACTCAGACCCAGGGAGCTTCGGACGCCGTCTTGACGGTGGATGGGGTCGCGGGCATTCATCGCTCTACGAACATGGTGGCCGATGTGATCAAAGGGGTCACTCTGACCCTCAAAGGAACAACGGCGCTCAACAAGCCCGAAACGCTGACTGTCTCAAGGGACACCACAGCCCTGGCTTCCAAAGTGAATGCCTTTGTGGAGGCTTACAATTCTGTAAGCGATTTCTTCATCGACGCCCAAAGTTACGATCCCAAGACTCAGGAGGCTGGGGAATTGCTAGGTGACAGTACTGCTAGGCAGATTCGCAAACGCCTCGACAGTCTCATTGGGGGAGCGGTGGCTGGCGCGTCAAGCGGCTTGTCCAGGCTTTCCGACCTTGGCGTCGCCATGGACAAGGAAGGAAAGCTCACTGTGGATTCTAACACTCTCAATGATGCTCTCACGAACCGGTTCGATGACGTGAGTACCTTTTTTGCCACTGACACCGGAGAAAGCAAGGGATTCGGTGTTCGGCTGGTGAATACTCTGGATACGATGCTGAACAAGACACGGGGCGATCTAGCCCAAAAGACCAATAGCTTTCAGTCCAGCGTGGACCGTATTCAGAAGGATATTGCTCGATACGAGAAGCGGACATCCAATATAACGACTAGACTTCAAACGCAATTTCAGCATCTTGAGAAGCTTTTGGGACAATACCAGAAGACCTCGGATTTCATGACGCAACAGATAGAAGCACTGCAGAACATGAACAAGAGATAAGAGCTTTACACGTGATTGTTCAGCGATCGGCTGCTGATCGATCTTTTGTTGTATTAGGGTGTCATTTTAGGGACAGGCAGAATAATAAGGCGAAACGCAACGGTTCGGGAGGAGTGGATCTTATGACCCCTTATGCTCATCATGCATATCAGAAGACCGCGGTGAATGCTATTTTTGAGAAAGAACGCCTAGTGGTTATGGTTTTTGAAGGTATCGTGGACTTTCTGCGGCAGGCCCGGCTGGGAATGGAGGAAAGAGATGTCGCGCGTAAAGGAGAGGCCATATCCAGCGCCATCGCCCTTATAACTGAACTGGACTGCGCCCTGGATCGGCAGACCGGTGGAGAGCTCGTGGACAATCTTGGCAGACTTTACGACTGGATGATGAAGCACCTCACCAAAGCCAATCTTCATAGTGACCTCAAGGCGCTGAGCGAGGTCGAGGCCGTCGTGTTCGAACTAAAAGAGGGGTTTGAAGGCGCGGCAAAATCGATCGGTTCTCCCGTCGTTGCTCAGCGGACGGTGCCTTCTGAGATTATGCCCGGGGTACCTGGACCCGCAACTCCGACCCGGAGATTGAGCTATGCCGTATGAAAATGGGTCTGAACGACACGAAGACCTGCTGAAGAGGCTCTTGGGCGTGACCCGGCGTATCGAAGCCATGCTGAAAGGGTTGGGGCATGAGGACGTTGCCTTCTCGGTTGATTTCCAAAAGAGCAAGCAGTCGCGTACTGCCGATGTCGAATCCCTGCGTGCTCTGGTCGAGGAGCACGCCATTTTGAATAAGGCTTTAGCTGAGGCGGGGCTGAGCGAGGATCCACAAATCCTGCCCTTGGTGAAAAGTGTCTGGGAAGAAGTTCGCACCGTCGTAAGTCGATTGGAATCCTGTCGAAACCACAGCCTGGAGCTCATGAGCCTTCAAGAAAGACAAAAGAGCTGTGCCGCTGCTTACATTCATGAAGCAAATCGCCGGAGATAAGTACCTGAGCGTATATTTCTTAACATTTTGTCTTGCTGTCCGTTCGCCCTGAGCCTGTCGAAGGGCACAACCAGACATGCCCTTCGACAGGCTCAGGGCGAACGGTTCGTTTTGTTAGAAAACTTTTGCTTGGGTACTTAAGTGCGCCGCCATGGAAGACGGCGCTACCGTTTGGTAAGACCCCACACATCCTTCAGAAGGTGTTACATCTAAGTCTGCTGGATCAAAGCCCATCCCTTCCCCGAACGATCACCTCGTGCCACATCTGAACGAAAAAGACCACCACCATCAGGCCGGACAGGTCCGGTCCCCCGCCCTTGCGGTGCTGCGCCAGCAACTCCTGGACGAAATGGGGATCGAAGTATCCCGCCTCGCGGATGCGAGCGGGGGAGAGGCATTCCATCACCAGGTCGTCGACGTTCTTTAAGAACCAGGGAGCGGGGGGATTGAAGGGCTGTTTTCGCCGGACGCGGATGGCTTCGGGCACGATCCCCCGTGTGCTTTCCTTCAGGAGATATTTTTCATTGAGTCCCCGCATTTTGAGGTGCGGCGGAATCTGGAACAGGAGCTCCACCAGTTCGTGATCCAGAAAGAGGGGACGCACCTCCACGGAATGGGCCATGCCCATCTTGTCCGCCAGGGGCAGGGTCAGATTGAGAAGCCGCAGCTTCATTTCCAGGTACACGGCCTGATCGAAAAGGGGGCGATGCTCGAAGCTTTGGATGTTGGTGAGATGAAGGGGAGCGCGATCCAGCCTGCAGAGCTGCTCCGCAAACGGCCGGGCGTAGAGCTGATCCTTGAACTGAAATTCCCGGTAGCGATAAGGCATCGCCGGGTGCTGCACCGGGAATTTCGAGCCGGCTCGTGCCAGGTGCTCCTGCATGAGGGGCAGCTGAGCGTCCTGGAGGGTGGGGTAAAGCCTCTTGAGAATATGCCGCCTCCAGGGCCCGCCGCGGTCCATGAATTCCATACACTTCAGCTGCTTGAAATAATCGTAGCCCCCGAGGATTTCGTCGGATCCGTCACCCGAAAGCACCACCTTGAGACCCAGGTCCCTCGCCTTTCCGGAAAGGAGATAGAGGGGGAGGTGAAGGAGGGAAACGATAGGGTTTTCGAGGGCTCGGACCATGGGCACGATATCTTCGGCCCCGATGGAGCATTTGAATTCGAGATGCTCCGCTCCCAATGCGGAAGCAAGGCTCCGGCTGAATTCCCGTTCATCGTATTCGGCTTCGTCGAAAGTGATGCTCAACGTCGTGATGGGGTGCTGTGTAGACCGGGAATAGAGGGAAGCAACCGTCGAGGAATCGATGCCCCCGCTGAGATAGACGCCTACAGGAACGTCTGAAACCACGCCCTGGCGGACGGCTTCCGTCAGCCTTTCACGGAACCTTTCGACGAGGTTCCTTTCACTGTCCTCCTGAAAGGGCCTGTCCCCGCGGATGTCCCAATAAGGAGCCACCCGCCTGCCTCCGTGGCGGTCTATCTTCAAAGTGTGCCCCGGGAGCAGTTCTTCGATACCCTGGAAGAATGTGTGGGGCGCCAGGTTGAACCCGAAGGTGAAGAGATTGTCGATGGCATCGGGGCGGACTTCCCGGCCCATGCGGGGGTGAGTGAGGATGGCCTTGATTTCGGACGCGAAAAGGAAAGTCCCGTCCTGCAGGCAGGAATAGTAGAGGGGCTTGATGCCGAAGTGGTCACGCGCCAGGAAGAGGCTTTTTTCTTCAGAGCTCCAGATGCAGAAGGCAAACATGCCCTTGAAGCGCTGGACGCAGGATTCTCCCCACTGGCGGTAGGCCTGGAGAACCACCTCAGTGTCCGTTTGCGTCTTGAATGAATGCCCATAGCCTCTCAGTTGAGCGCGAAGCTCCCGGTAATTGTAGACTTCGCCGTTGAAAACAAGGCACGCGGCGCGGTCCTCGCTCCAAATGGGCTGCGGCCCCGCATTGACGTCAATGATGCTGAGGCGGCAGGAGGCCAGCTGGACTTTTTCCTCTGCATGGATACCCTCGCCATCGGGTCCACGGTGCCGTATGGCCTGGATCATCTGTTGGGCGTAGAGGCAATGGTTGTCGAAGCCCTGGGGATTGAAAATACCGGCTATGCCGCACATGGAAGCACTTTACCGTCAACTTTTCCCATCGAACAGAACGCCTTTCAAATCTTCCAGCTTCTCGCGGAGCTTGAGCACGTCCTCCGGCGGGAGTTGTCGTATGACCTCGCCGGATTTTTCGTTCAAAACCTGGACGACAACGTCTCCCGTTTCCTTGTGGATCTTGAAGCTCAATTTGATGCTCATTTCGGACAGGTAATCTTCAACGTCTTTGACCACGCCCTCGAGCTCACCTTGCTCCCGCTTTTTCCCGGTGACGCTATTAGGGCCGTAATTCTCTTTGAAGCTGCTTGCCAACTGCTGGAGGCCACCCCCCTCGCTCTTCGCCGCCGACTGGACCTGCTGCAATATGGGGGCTTGGTTTTGCAGATCAACCAGCCTCTCTCTCTGCTCAGAAATGAGAGGACGAATTTCCGATATTTTTGCTTCCATGACACCTGCTCCTTAACAGTCAAAAGGGTTCCACACCGAGGATTCGCTCAGTGGGATAATCGGTTTTTAGCGCTCACAGCATGAAATTTTTTGGGGTGACGGAGGATGCCGGCCAAACTTGGGGGAATGCCGTTTTGTAGAAGGAAACATAAAAAGATTGCCATGGATGCCAAGACGCTGGACGTGTTTCGTCTGAAAGACGGTCTCTGGGTGGTTTCCGGCCTCTATGTCGAAGACGACAAGGTGCGGGCCGAGCCTTTCCCTGAAGTCGAAATAGATCTCACGGATCTGTGGCTCGGCGATCGTCTCCGCAGGCCATCACCGCATCCAATAGATGAAGGACTCGGGTCCTGAGGAATTGTCCACGTCGGGTTTCAAGCCGGTGCCCTCCGGCAGGTCCAGATACTTGTCAATGTCCTCGGGATCGATGCTCCACTGGTAGGCGCAGCGCAGCAGCGTATTGAAAAGCAGAGGGCTGCGCACGTGGAATCTCAGCAGGTTTCGGTCCGGAAGGGATGAGACCAGGTTCAGGATGAGGAGATCTTCATCGTTTTGAAGCTTCAAGGGCTCCTTTTCCTGCGGTGGAATGCGGTATTTCACCCCCGGTACTTCAGGGGGGCAGACGACGAAAGCCACTGAAGGATCATCCACGGCCTGAAGCCAGTGGATGGGCCCCTCGCCGTGCTGCAATAGAATGAAGCGCTTGAGGTTCTCAAAAGCGGGAATGCCCCAGGGAAAATCGATGCATTTACTGTCTTCCACATCCAAGCTACCGAAGCGCGTCGTTTCAATCAGCATAGGTCTTGTTTCCAATCTGCTTCAAAGGTCCTGGTTTTCCGGTGGATTCCGATGTCCTTGCCTGGAAAGCAGGAGGACCATATCCTTCAAGTCTTCGGCCTCCATATGGGCTGCTTCACGATTTTCCTGCTGAATCCTTCCGTAGAGCTCAGAGCGATGAATGGGTATATGTCTCGGACTGCGGATCCCGATCTTGACCTTCTTGCGATCGATTTCCGTGATGACGATTTCAATGTCATCACCCACACGAATGGACTCCCCGACCTTTCTTGTGAGAACCAGCATACCTTTTCAGCCGCTCCCTTCCCGAAATATTCAGTTGCGGATTGCACGATAGCAGGGATGGAAGTGCTTCCATCGCCTTCTCCATCAGAGGATACACCGGCATTTGCTCGACGGCCCAAGATATTTTCCGGAAAATGTCAACGAGAAATGCACGTTCATGGTAACAAATCCCTCTCAGGGAAGGAAAGCATTTTGGGCGGATGAACCGGTTAGACCCATCCAGTGTATTGGGTAAATCTCCCGAGACGAAAATCGTCCCACCATTTTTCCTCAGGCTTTCCGGGGCCTGTCCGAAAAAGCCCCTCGCCCCTTGGGAGAGAGGGGCGAGGCAAGGAGGGGCGGGCAGACTGTCCGTCGGTCTGGGAAAGAATACGCTGGAGGAATCGGAGATACAGGCTGGAAACTTGAATGTATTCTTGTTGAACGGTCCGCTCTTGGAAATTCGTTTTTTTTGAGATATCGTCTTGAAACTCCGATGGATTCAATGTTTCCTCCAGCCTTGGATGATTGTTCCAGGCGGATGTTGTGCAAAAATTCTTGAGCGATTCTTATGCAACCGTGCCGGGGCTTGCCTGAAACGTCATGTCGTCAAAATGTGATCCTCCTTTTCCTGCAGATTATGAGTTATTGAAGGTGTCTTCCGATGCTTCCCGCGCCGACTTGAAGAAGGCTTATCGGGATTTGGTGAAGCAATGGCACCCTGACCGTTTCCAGCAGGCCTCCGTCTGGGAACGGCGTGTGGCGGAGGAGAAATTCAAGGAAATTACGGTGGCGTACCAGCGCGCCATGTCGGCATGGAAAGAGGGGACTGTACAGGACAATTCCCGCAGGGGGGAAGCGCCGGGGACAAACCCGCCGGTTGACGGGAGCCGAAACGGGGTCGCCACACGGCAGGAAAGGGGCAGGAGCCGGGAATGGGCTGACAGGATCATTTTCCTCCTCTCGTTCTTGCGAAAGTTTCCGCTGCTCGTGGCGGGGTGGAAGCAGCGTTCTGCTTCTCTGCATCTTTTCGCTGGTGGTGCCCTCGTGGCGCTTTTTATTTTCATAAACCTGTATTGGTGGCTGGAAGCCACAAGGAGCGTTTCGCCGCCCTCCACAGGATCTGAGGTCATCAGTGTGAACCGTCCCCCGTTCGATCGGTTCGAATCGGCTGTCACTGAGTCTTCGCAGCAGGGCGAAAGGGAAAGCCCTTCCCAACCCTCTGCAGAGTCTTCCTTAGCCACCGAAGCGCCTGGTGCTGTTGCCTCACACTCATATTTTACCCTGGGCTCCACCCCCGAGGATGTGAAGCGCGTGCAGGGTCCACCGTCCAAGGTCAAGGGGAGTACCTGGTCCTATGGGCTGTCGGAAGTTCAGTTCAGGGACAATCGAGTGGTGCGATACAACAATTTTGACGGGACTCTCAAAGTGCGGCTTCTGCCGTCCTCCGGATCATCCGGGGAAGGGCCCCTGCCTCTCTTGACAATCGGCGCCACAAAAGACGATGTCCTGCGGCTTTTGGGGACGCCCTCCCGTATCTCGGGGAATCGCTGGTACTACGGGTTCAGCGAAGTCCGTTTCAAGGAGGGGCGCCTCATCGGCTACGACAATTTCTTCGATCATTTCGCCGTACCTGCGGCTCCTTTCAAACCCGCCAAACCGGCAGATTCTTCCGTTCCGAAAGATTATTTCACCATTGGATCGACGCAGGATGATGTGGTTGCCGCCCAGGGGGCACCGACAAGCATTCAAGGAAATCTCTGGTTTTACCGATCTTCCACTGTCCTGTTCCGCGATGGAAAAGTTCAATGGGTTTCCGACACCGACGGGATGCTGCGCTTCGTTGCACCTGAAGACGTTGCAGCCGACCGATAGTTTTTGACCCGAAAGCCGTCATCGGTGATTTGATGGAGCTCTGCCGAGCTTCGCCTCTGCATCCTGACCGGGACATCCAAGACCGCCTGCCGGTCGTGCATGGCTCACTCAATTCGCAGCTTAATGAGGGAATTATGAATCAAGAAAGTGCACAGAAGATTGCCCTGACGACGCAGGATCTCCCCACGATGCCTCATATCGCCAGCCAGGCAATGCAGAGGCTCTCGGATCCCGAAGCTTCAGCGAGGGACCTTCATGAAATCATTTCCAGGGATCAGGCCATTACGGCGAGAATCCTGCGCATTGCCAATTCAGCCTGCTATGCGAGACGAAGAGCCATTCTGACTGTCAAGGACGCTGTCATCACCATCGGTTTCAATACCATCAAATCCATTGTCATTTCTGCAGCGCTCTGTGATTTCTTCAAGACATTCGGACTTGCCGAAAAGCTCATGTGGGAGCATTCCCTGGGGTGTGGGTTGACCTGCCGTGTCCTCGCTCAGAAGCTCAAGTTTCCAAAAACCGAAGAGGCCTTCCTGGCCGGTCTGCTGCACGATGTGGGAAAAGTGGTTCTTTACATGAAGTTGCCCAAAAAGATATTGCTGATCGTGCAGGAAGTTTACCATAATCCGGGAACAACTTTTATAGGGCTGGAACGGAAACTGCTGGGGTTCGACCATGCTCAGGTCGGGGAGTTGGTAGCACGCAAATGGAATTTTGCCGAAGAAATCGTGGAAGCCATCGGTAAGCACCACTCTCCCGAGAAAGCTCAAATCTTCCCGCGGCTCTGCCACATGGTAAGCCTTGGAAACGCCATTTGCCACAAGCTGGAAATCGGCTTTATCAAGCAGCCCGATCTCGATGTGGGCCAACTCAGAAGCGCCAGGGCACTTGGCCTGGGGGCCGATGACCTGGAGGAATTGCTGGAAGGCATTCAAAGTACCTTCAGGGCTGAAAAAGAATTGTTTTCCTGAAGGATTGAAAGCTCATGACCCTGAACAAAAAGAGCACGCACTCCCGGGGAATTGTACCGCGGAAAGGACCTCATGCATCATGAAGCAATATGTTCTGGATCAGTTGCGCGAATCCGATTACGAGCGCATCAAGGAATATCTCAACAAGCATGCCGACCGAAGCATAATGGACGAGATTTATTGGGTCAATCTTCCGGAAAGCCTCTACAATCCGATTCAAGCGGAGCACACCCGGTGTCGACCGTTCTACTTTGCCGTCCAGCTGACAATGAACGAAGTCGCGTTTGAATTTCTCATCCGAAGCCGTGAGATCATGCGCTGCAGCTGCATCGCCTACGCAAACCCCGCACAGAGGGATTACATCCTCCAGTTTGCCGATAAGATGCTGGATGAGTTGCAGATCAAGATTTGAGTGGTCCAAACACATGTTTTCGAAAACTTCTACGTCATTTCGGCAGTTTTTACTATGAAAATGCCCCTCAATCCCCCTTTGATAAAGGGAGAGGACTTGCCTTTCCCCCCTTTGGCAAAGGGGGGCAGGGGGGATTTCATTTGATGCGGGCGAACACCAGCGTGTTCATGACCCTTAAGCCGGAATCCATGTCAGCGCAGAGACTGGATTCCGGCTAAAAGCATGCCGGAATGACGTAATCAACAAGGCTCAAAAATGTTAAATAACTTCTGCTCAAGTACTAAAGTCGGAATCTCATCGGCATCGATGATAGATGACTCATGAACCGTACCGACCTGAACCCCATCCACCTGCTGGATCCAGAGACGGGTAGAGCATGAAATCGGCCAGAGTCAGAAGCACCATGGCTTCACAGACGGGGATAATTCGAGGAATGGCCGAGACATCGTGCCTGCCTTTTATGGAGATGGGGACGGGGTTGCCGTCTTTGTCCACCGTCTGCTGAGTCTTTGCAATGGACGGGATGGGCTTCACCGCTACCCGCGCCACGATATCCATGCCTGTCGATATTCCTCCCAATATTCCTCCGGCATGGTTGCCGGCATAACCCTCGGGAGTGATGGGGTCGTTGTTCTGACTTCCCCTCAAGTCCGCTGCGGCAAATCCCTCGCCGATCTCCACGCCTTTGACGGCCCCGATGGACATGAGCGCCATGGCCAGGCGGGCGTCGAGCTTGTCGAACACGGGCTCACCCAGCCCGGCGGGGCATCCTTTGGCGCAAATTTCCACAATGCCTCCCGCCGAATCTCCTTCGGCCCTTATTTCCTTCAGACGTTCTTCCATGGCCGCGGCAGTCAGGGCGTCAGGGCAGAAAAGCGGGTTGCGGTCGATTTCTTCCCAGTGGAATTCCCGGCTGTGGATGCCTCCCAAGGCAAGGGTATAGGCCTTCACGGAAATATCCCGGTCTTGAAGAAATTTTCGGGCTACCGCTCCCGCTGCAACCCGTGCAGCGGTCTCCCTGGCCGAGCTGCGCCCGCCACCCCGCCAGTCCCTGATCCCGTATTTCTGCTGATAGGTGCGGTCCGCGTGACCCGGTCGGTAGAGGCGTGCGATGTCGTTGTAATCCTTGCTGCGCACATCCCGGTTGAAGATGATGAGCGTCAGGGGTGTTCCCGTGGTGACTCCCTCGAAGACACCTGAAAGGATTTCCACCTGGTCGGGCTCCTTGCGGGGGGACGTGAGCTGTTTTCCGGGCCTGCGGCGCTCCAGGTCCCTCTGGATGTCTTCGACGGCGAGGGGAATGCCGGGGGGGCATCCGTCCACCGTGACCCCGAGAGCCGGACCATGAGATTCTCCCCAGGTGGTGATGCGAAAGAGATGGCCGAATGTGTTGCCGGGCATGGATATATTTCTCCTTTCGAACTTTCCTGGCCACGCGTGTTGCGGCAGGGTGCCATGAAGGACCCTAACTTGACAGTTTAGTGGAAAAAGTTATTCTTGATTATTAGAAAAAGGTCAAGAAGCAGATCGAGTCAGCAGCATAAAGTATCATGGCAAGGGGGGAAAAGGATGAGCGAGCATCATCCGGATTTTGGGGAAGAGCTTCAAAGCGGCCTGGAGGAAGAGCTCGAAGAGCCTCCCATGTTCAAGGTTCTGCTTCATAATGATGACTATACGACGATGGAATTTGTAGTGGAGATTCTCCAGAAGGTTTTCCACAAATCCCCATCGGAGGCTACACATATCATGTTGTTGGTCCATAAGAATGGAACGGGAGTTTGCGGAATCTTCCCGGCGGAAATTGCCGAAACGAAAGTTGAGCTGGTGCATCATCTGGCAAGGAAAAATGGATTCCCATTACAATGCAGCATGGAAGAAGCATAAATGATCAACAAAGAACTAGAGCTCGCTTTTGCGGCAGCCATAAAAGAAGCCAAGAGTCGGCGGCATGAATTCCTGTCCCTGGAGCATATTCTCTACGCCATTCTGCACGATGAGACGGGGAGGCGCATTCTGCATCATTGTGGTGCGGATTTGGACAAGCTGAAGGCCCAACTGGAGCAATATCTCGCCGAACGAGTCGAAATCCTTCCGGAAGGCAAAACACAGGATCCCATCCAGACCATGGGGGTGCAGAGGGTGCTCCAGCGCGCCATCATGCATGTGCATGGGGCAGAAAAGAAGGAAGTGGATGCCGGTGACATCCTGGCCGCCATGTTCTATGAAGACAATTCCTATGCGGTTTATTTTCTGAAATCCCAGGGGATTTCCCGGCTGGACATCCTCACCTATATCTCCCATGGAATTTCCAAAATGGGTGAGCCGGAGGAAGAGGATTTCGAGGAAAGGCTTCCACCTCCCGCCGGACCGGGCAATCCGCAGGAGACGCGCAAAGCCGGAGCCCTGGAGAGCTTTACGGTGAATCTCATTCAGAAGGCCGCTGACGGATTGATCGACCCCCTCATCGGGCGTGAAGATGAGATTTTGAGAACACTGCAGGTCCTGGGACGGCGCACGAAGAACAATCCCATCTTTGTTGGGGATCCCGGCGTCGGGAAAACAGCCATCGCGGAGGGCCTGGCATTGAGGATTCACCAGGGGAAGGTCCCCGAGGTCTTCCTTGGAGTGGAGATCTACGCTCTCGATATGGGGGCCCTTCTGGCCGGGACCAAGTTCCGGGGTGATTTTGAAGCGCGCCTCAAAGGGGTGATCCAGGAGATGAAGAAAAAGCCTGGAGCCATCCTTTTTATTGACGAGATCCATACAGTCGTGGGGGCTGGAGCCACGAGCGGCGGGTCCATGGATGCCTCCAATATTCTGAAGCCGGTTCTGGCGGTGGGCGGTTTCCGTTGCATAGGATCTACGACCTACGAGGAGTACAAGAACCACTTTGAAAAGGACCGGGCCTTGAGCCGCCGGTTCCAGCGCATCGAGATCCGCGAGCCTTCCGTGGACGAGACCTACCAGATCCTCCTGGGGCTGAAAGCATCCTACGAGAAGCATCACAACGTCCGCTACACCGATGCCGCGCTGCGTGCCGCTGCCGAACTGTCGAATCGGCACATCAACGACCGCTACCTCCCGGACAAGGCTATCGACGTGATCGACGAAACGGGAGCGAGCCTTCTGTTGAAGAAGGACAAGCGTTTGAGGCGCGTGGTGGGGCCCAAGGACATCGAGCAGGTGGTGGCGCGCATCGCCAAGATCCCTCCCCGCAGTGTATCGTCGTCGGATCAGTTGAGGCTGCAGAACCTGAAAGAGGAGATGACCCGGAGTGTTTTTGGCCAGGAGGAAGCTGTGGAAGCTTTGACACGGGCCATAAAACGTTCCCGGGCTGGGCTCAGAATCCCTGAAAAACCCATTGGATCATTTCTCCTCATCGGGCCGACGGGAGTTGGGAAAACAGAGGTGGCCAAGCAGTTGGCGCGGGTGCTGGGAGTCAACTTCCTGCGGTTCGACATGAGCGAGTACATGGAAAAGCATACCGTGGCCCGACTCATCGGCGCTCCTCCCGGCTATATCGGTTTCGACCAGGGGGGACTGCTGACGGACGCCATCCGTAAACAACCCTATACCGTGCTGCTTTTGGATGAGATCGAAAAGGCCCATCCGGATCTCTTCAGTATTCTGCTCCAGGTCATGGACCATGCCACCCTGACGGACAACAATGGGAAAAAGGCGGATTTTCGCAACGTTGTGCTGCTCATGACCTCCAATGCCGGCGCTCGTGAAATGTCCAGTGCGTCCATCGGGTTCAGTGCCGATGAAACGGACACCCGTGCGAGCAAGGGCATGAAAGCGGTAGAAAACCTGTTCAGTCCCGAATTCAGGAACCGACTCGACGCCATCATATCCTTCAACGGTCTTTCCATCGACATCATGGAAAAGATTGTCGACAAATTCATCCAGGAGATGGAGACACAGTTGACGGAAAAGAAGGTCCGCCTGGAGCTGACTCCTGCAGCCCGGCTCTGGCTTGCCGAGAAGGGTTACGATCCGGTTTTCGGCGCTCGTCCCCTGGCGCGCCTGATCCAGTCGGAGGTCAAGGACATCCTGGCGGAAGAAATTCTTTTCGGTCTGTTGCAGGAAGGGGGTACCGTGCGTATTGACCGTCCCGAGGATTTTTCGAGTCTCGGCGAAGAGGTCGTGAAGAGCCAAAACCTCACCTTTGAGTTTGTGAAGTCAAGAAATGAGCCGGTGAAGGCAAAGAGCGCACCCACCGCTGCGGCTCCTGCCTGATCCCTGAGTGAACGATCATGCCGGTTTTTCGCTTGAGTGAGGAGCTTCTCTTTCCACCGTGTGAGCTTGCAGAGCAGGATGGCTTGCTGGCGGTGGGGGGGGATTTATCTCCAGAGCGTTTGATTCTTGCCTACCGTATGGGGATATTCCCCTGGTTTTCCAAGGGAGCTCCTATCTTGTGGTGGTCCCCCGACCCGCGGCTGGTTCTTTTTCCCGAAGAATTAAAAATCGCCAGGAGCCTGCAGCGCGTCATAAGGAAGGGGACCTTTTACGTGACGTGGGATAAAGCCTTTCGACAGGTCATCCAGCGCTGCGCCGATGTGCGCACGAAGAAGGGGGAGGACACCTGGCTTTTGCCGAAGATGATTCAGGCCTACCACCAGCTTCACAAGATGGGGTATGCTCATTCTGTGGAAAGCTGGCATGAAGGGCGACTTGTGGGAGGGCTCTATGGAGTTGTCCTGGGAAAGGTCTTTTTTGGGGAATCCATGTTTACGGAAAAGACGGACGCCTCGAAGGTAGCCTTCGTGCAAATGGTGCGGGATCTCCAGGATCTTCAGTTCGAGTTGATCGATTGCCAGGTAACCACATCCCATCTTCAGAGTCTCGGCGCTCGTGAAATCCCCAGGGAAGAATTCCTGCTGCGCCTTGAAAGATCACTGGATCAATCACCTCCCTGGAGATACGGCTCCTCCCGTGAGCCCTCCTGACGGGGCCGGGACAGGGTTCCACCTCTTCCCATCATTCTGAAAATACCCCGTCGCAACATGTTATCTTTCCTGTAGAATGCTCCTGGTCATGCAAGTGCTGCTCTGCCTGGTTTCTTCAATGAAAGGGGACAGTCATGGTGGAAAAGGTGATCATCGTCGGCGCAGCCGGCCGAGATTTCCACAATTTCAATGTCTATTTCAAAGAAAATACGCGGTATGAGGTTGTGGCCTTCACAGCCGCTCAGATACCGGATATCGAAGGACGTTTCTATCCCCCGGAACTGGCCGGCAGGTTGTATCCTCGAGGCATTCCCATCCACCCCGAAAGAGAAATGGCGAAGATCATCCGCGACAACCGCGTGGACCTGGTTGCTTTTTCCTACAGCGACGTTTCTCATGTTGAAGTGATGCACAAGGCCTCCATTGCCATGTCCGAGGGGGCGGACTTTATTCTCCTGGGCGCCACCTATACGATGCTCAAAGGAAAGAAGCCCGTCATTGCCGTTTGCGCCGTGCGTACCGGCTGCGGAAAATCCCAAACTACCCGCAAGATCTGCCGTATTTTGCAAAAGCATGGAAAACAGGCGGTGGTGGTTCGCCACCCCATGCCATACGGAGACCTGACAAAACAGGTGGTTCAGCGGTTTTCATCGTATGACGATTTCGATCTCCATCACTGTACAATTGAAGAGCGGGAAGAATATGAGCCCCTCATTGACATGGGAATTGTGGTTTATGCGGGGGTGGATTATGAGCGGATCCTCAGGTCGGCCGAGGAGGAAAGCCCTTGCCATGTCATTGTGTGGGACGGGGGGAACAACGATACGCCCTTCTTCTACCCGGACGTTCATGTGGTCGTGTTCGACCCTCACCGTGCGGGGCATGAACTGCTCTACTATCCCGGAGAAACCAACCTGCTGATGGCGAATATCGCCCTCATCAACAAGATCGATACTGCATTGCCTGAAGATGTGGAAGAGGTGCGAAAGAACATCGAGCGCTTCGCTCCAAAGGCCGAAATCGTCCTGGCTGAATCCCCTGTCTCTGTGGACAATCCGGATCAGATCCAGGGCAAGAGGGTCCTGGTAGTGGAGGATGGTCCGACTTTGACCCACGGAGGAATGCCCTTTGGCGCCGCAACGATTGCAGCGCGTCAATTTGGAGCCGCCGAGATCGTCGATGTACACCCATACGCTCAAGGCAGCATCGGCGAGGTCCTGCAGCAGTATCCTCACATCCAGAACGCCCTTCCCGCCATGGGTTACAGCAGTCGGCAGGTCGCCGACCTGCAGGCAACAGTCAATGCCGCGTCCTGCGATCTCGTCCTTTTTGCGACTCCTATCCATCTGGGGCATCTTTTGACTATCAACAAGCCGACACTGAGAGTACGATACGAATACAAGGATCATTCTTCTCCTTTTCTGGAGGAGGTTCTGTTGAGGCGGATTCGGGCTCAGGGAGCCTTCTAATGCAAATTACCAAAGGATCGCACCATGACCGATGAAGCTCCAAAACGAGGATCAGTGACACAGAATACCCCTATCGGCTGGATTGGGACCGGCGTCATGGGACTTTCCATGTGCGCGCATCTCCTGCAGGAGGGCTACCGGCTCACGGTGTACAGCCGCACCCGGGATAAGGCTCAACCTCTCCTCTCTGCGGGGGGGATGTGGGCGGAATCTCCCTGCCAGGTGGCCAGGAGCTCTTCCGTTGTCTTCACCATGGTGGGATACCCTCAGGATGTGCGGGAAGTGTATCTGGGGGAGTCGGGCATTCTGCAGGGGGCAAAGGCGGGGGATATCCTCGTGGACATGACGACCACGGAACCGGCCCTGAGCCGTGAAATTTACCAGGTCGCCCGGCAAAAAGGGGTGCATGCTCTGGATGCTCCGGTATCGGGGGGGGACGTCGGAGCACGCAATGCCTCACTTTCCATCATGGTTGGCGGAGAGTTGGAAACCTTTGAGAGGGTTTTGCCCCTGCTCCAGGCAATGGGGAAAAATATCGTCTTCCAAGGGGCTCCGGGAACGGGGCAACATACAAAAATGTGCAATCAAGTTGTAATTGCCGGAACGATGATCGGTGTGTGCGAGGCGTTGCTCTATGGACACCAGGCGGGACTGGATCTGGATCAGACCCTTCGCTCCATCGCAGGCGGTGCCGCGGGTTGCTGGAGCCTGGATAACCTGGCTCCCCGTATCCTCAGGAGAGATTTCAATCCGGGTTTTTTCGTGGAGCACTTCATCAAGGATATGGGCATCGCTCTGAAAGAGGCGGCAGCCATGGGAATCGTGCTCCCGGGCCTTGCCCTGGTGCATCAACTCTATCTGGCAGTCAAAGCGCAGGGGCACGGGAAGAGCGGCACCCAGGCCCTCATGCTGGCCCTGGAACAGTTGAGCGGCCGGCGCGGTTAAAGACAGCCGGAACAGTCTTTGTGGGATCATCTCATGAAAAGGCCTGCCCACAGTCCGTCGAAGAAAGATATTTTGGTGGTGGCCCTGGGTGGCAATGCGCTGATCCGCAAGGGAGAGGTGGGTAGCGTCCAGGAGCAGTTCAAGAATCTCAGAATTCCACTGAGCCAGGTCGCTCATCTTTCGCGTGACTATCGCATTGTCATTACCCATGGCAATGGCCCCCAGGTGGGCAACCTTCTGCTGCAGCAGGAATGCTGCGATGCCCTTCCCCGTCTTCCCCTGGAGATCCTGGTGGCGCAGACTCAGGGTCAAATCGGTTATATGATAGAATCGACCCTTGACAATGAGCTCATGAAGCTTGGCCTGGATATCGAACAACGGTTCCTGACGGTCCTCAGCTACGTTCTGGTCGATGAGCATGATCCCGCTTTTCAGCATCCCTCAAAGCCCATTGGACCGGCTTTTACAGAAGAGGTGGCGGCCGGACTTCCTTACCTCACGGTAAAAACATCCAAGGGCTATCGAAGGGTTGTCGCTTCTCCGAAACCCATCAGCATCGTGGAAAAACGTGAAATCGATGCCCTCATCGAAATGGGCTTCATCGTCATCTCGTGTGGAGGCGGTGGAATCCCCGTGATCAAGGAAAGCCGCATGTTTCACGGGATTGATGCGGTGATCGACAAGGATCTTGCCAGTGCAAAGCTGGCGGAGGAAATCGGAGCCGATCTGTTTATCATGGCTACGGATGTACCGGGGGTTGCCCTGTCCTATGGCAAATCCGGGGAGCATTTTCTCCGGCGCCTTGGATTGCAGGATGCTCGCAGGTATTTGACGGAAGGTGAATTTCCGGAAGGTTCCATGGGGCCAAAGGTCGAAGCCGCCATCCAATTCCTGGAAAACGGAGGAAAACGCGCTGTCATTGCCTCCATTGAAGACATCCAGTCCGCACTGCAGGGGGAAGCTGGAACGGAATTCGAAAAATGACATCATGGAAATACCTGTTAGCGGGTGTTGGAGGTTTCATGTGATCTTCGCCTCCATCCCGGCACCAATTTTGATTTAAGCAATTTCGTTCGATTGCCGAAGGCAAGAGGAAGCTCGCGCATCTTGGGGCATGCATAGCAGGGATATTTCTGGCTGTTATGGCCTCAGATGCAAGTTTGCTGACTTGATGAGAATGCCGTGGACCTTTCGTTCATCGGGGGAAGAGCGTGTCCTCGCCGCACCGAATGGGCCAGGCATAAGGACTTCGAATGCAAAAAGAAGTTGCTGATCAATCTTTTCCCTCCAATTCCCCGCACTCTGCCTTGCCTACCGAGTGGCGATTCACGGATCTCTTCCAGCGTGCTCCCTTGGGGATTTATCGCGCGAATGGTGAGGGCCGCTTCAGCGACGTGAATGATGCCCTGATCAAATTGCTCGGCTACGAGAACCGTGGCGCCCTGTTGAATGTCAACCGCTTCAGTCTCAACGCGGATTCAACCTCTAATGAGGGTTGGTGGAAGCAGATGGAACTGGAAGGGCAGGTATTCAGTTTTGAAACTTTGTGGACTCACAACAGCGGCCACAGAATCTGGATCGAAGAAAATGCGGTAGCCGTTAAAGACGAATCCGGCAGGATCGTGGGCTTTGAAGGAATCGTCAGGGATGCGGCAGAGGAGAAGCGCCTTCGGAAACAATTTCAAGCTGTCAACAAAATGCAGGCCATTGCAACGATGACGGCAGGAATAGCTCATGATTTCAATAATATTTTGTCGGCTGTTTTTGGCTATACTCAAATGGCCCTCATGAATGTGCCCGAGGGATCCTCCCTCCATCAGAACCTCGAGGAGGTTCTCAAAGCCGGTTATCGAGCCAAGGATCTGGTAAAACAAATCTTGACCTTCAGTCGCAAGGGTGAAGAGACTTCATCGCCCATTCAGCTCATACCCATCATCAAAGAAATCCTCAAGTTCCTGAGGGCATCCATTCCCTCCCATATTCCCATCCACGAAAAGCTCAAGGCAACTCCCACGGGATGGGACACCGTGGTGGCCTCCCCCTTTCAAATTCACCAGTTGCTCATGATTCTGTGCTCTTACGCCGCGGACTCCATGTGTGAAAAGGGGGGGGCACTGCAGATTGGCCTCGACGAGGTTCGTTACAATGAAAAATTCTCTTTCCTCTACCCCGGCCTGCCTGAAGGGCTCTATCTGGAGATGACGCTCACCTATCCGGGGGATCGAGCCGATCTCGATCTGCTCGATGGAGGCTTTGATCCCGGGCGTATCGACGTGGAAGACTACTGCTCGATGGGAGTTGGACTTGATGAAGCGGTTGAGATCGCAAAGGGTCTGGGCGGAGATATCCGTGCGGACAATACGCTGGATCAGAAAGCCGCTTTTCACGTGGTATTGCCCAGGATTTTACCTGCTGCCGAGTTGGAAAGGGCAGCGACGACTCCGCTCCCAAGCGGCTCGCAGCGCATTCTCCTGGTGGATGATGAACCAGCCCTGGTGGATATTGGGAAAAAGATGCTGACGCACCTGGGGTATCGTGTTTTGGGGCTGAACAGCAGCGTCCAGGCCTTGAAGATGTTCACCGAGCAACCGGGTGAGTTTGATCTCATCATCGCGGACCTGGCCATGCCGGAAATGACAGGTCTTGATATGGCGACGCAATGCCTTCGCATCAGACCCGGTATAGCCATCGTACTTTGTACGGGCCTGGCCGATGAAAAAACTCTATTGAAAGCCAGAGCTATCGGCATACGAGAAATTCTCCAAAAGCCCATCATATTTCGCACGCTGGCAGAGAGCGTCCAACGCGTTCTGGCAGGCAAATCTCCGCAGCAGATCAGGTTGCCGGAATGAAGACCCTTGTCGATTCCCTGGCAGCCGTCGGATTTCTCTCGGCCGGAGTTCCCGGGAGTGAGGAGACAATGAATAAAGTACCTCAAATCCTCGTTGTGGACGACGAGTATCAAAACTTGTTTTTGATGCACGACTTCCTGGTCCCCCTCGGGTACCGGGTCAGTATTGCCGGCGAAGGGAGCGAGGCGATTCAAATGGCTCGGGAGGGACACTACGATGTCGTCCTGCTCGACATCAACATGCCGGGGATGGACGGATTTGAGGTTTTGACACGGCTGCGGAATCAGGAAGAGACAAAATTCACTCCCATCGTCATGGTGACAGGGCAGGGGGAGCTGGAGCATCGTGTTCGTGCGCTGGATCTGGGGGCGGACGATTTTCTCACAAAACCTGTTGACTGGATGGAATTGAAGGCGAGGGTTCGCTCTCTCGTCAAGGTCAAAGCCTATCATGACCATATGCTCCACCACCAGCGGCAGCTCGAAGACGAGGTCAACAGGCGCACCCAGGAGTTGAGGCGGGCGACAAAAAAGCTCCACGAGGCTCACAGCAAGCTCAAAGAGGCCTCTCTGGATACCATCTATCGTCTTTGCCGAGCGGCTGAATACCGGGATGAAAACACCGGCGGCCACATCAAGCGCATGAGTGAATACGCTGCTGCAGTGGGACGGCGAATGGGGCTGAACGAGAGAACGGTGGAAGGGATCCTTTATGCGGCGCCAATGCACGACGTTGGAAAAATCGGGATTCCCGATCGAATACTCCTGAAGCCCGGTAAGCTGATAGAGGAAGAATGGGAAATCATGAAGCAGCACACCCTCATTGGCGCCAGGATACTGGAGGGTTCTTCCGGGGGCTTTATCAGTCTGGCGGCAATCATCGCACTGACGCATCATGAAAGGTGGGATGGAAACGGCTATCCCAACGGACTGCACAGCAGGCAAATCCCACTGGTAGGTCGCATCACGGCCATCGCAGATGTTTTCGATGCCATGACATCCATGCGGCCCTACAAGCAGCCTTTCTCCCTGGAGAAAGCCTTTGCGATCATCGAGCATTCACGGGGGACTCACTTCGACCCGGCCGTCGTGGATGCCTTTCTGTCCATCAAGGAAGAGATTCTGGTGATCAAAGAGAACGGAGAAAACGGCGAAATCGATTTTCCCCTCTTTCCAAATGGCACTGATGCTCAAGATTCCTGAAGGAACCCGGGCATCAGCCGCACCTTTCTACAAGTCCCCTGCTGAGGGTAACAATAAAGTCCTGAACGTTCGTCAAAATGGGGCGTGCTGTCTGGGAGTCTCGACTTCCCAGCTTGTCTGCTGCAAAGTCCGACAGACGGATCGACCATGAATCGGTATATTGATCCGTCTCCCTCGTGCTCTTCCCTTCAATTCCCCTGATGCTCCTGTCGTTTGGCCTCCTGGTAAAAGCTCATGAAATAGTCCATCCCGGACCAGTAGCTCAGAACGACCGAGACCCAGAGTACAAAAAGACCCAGACCATCCAGGAATCCCTGCATGGAGGGAATAGAGAGGAGAAGGAGGCTCAGGGCGACCGTTTGGGAAATCATTTTGTTCTTACCCATGCGACTGGCATTCAAAATGAGCCCGTGGCTGGCCGCTACTGACCGCAAGCCTGTGATGGTGATTTCACGACCGATGATGAGAAAGACAAGCCAGGGTTGAACTTTCTCCAGTGGAATCAGCATAATGAGCACGGCGGAGGTCAAGAGCTTGTCCGCCAGAGGGTCGATGAGCTTGCCGAAGGAAGTGACAAGATTATGACGCCTTGCCAAAATACCGTCAAAATAGTCGGTGATGGAGGCTACAACGAAAAGCACAAAGGCGATGTTGAGGGATTTCACCGGCGCCGGTGAAACGAGCAGAACGATGATGACGGGGATGGCCGCCATCCTGAGATACGTCAGCACGTTGGGCAGAGTTGTAAGACTTTGTCGTGAAAAGTCACTTCGAGTCATCAGGTCCTTCAACCTTTGGGAAAAAGAAATTTCTCCGGCCGTTCCGGATCCCCTCTATTGACTGTACCGGGAGTAATAGTCCATGACGCGCTGAACATAGGTTCTCGTCTCGTCATAGGGGGGCACGCCACCGTGCTTTTGAACATTTTCAGGGCCGGCATTGTAGGCCGCCAAAGCAAAAATCATATCGTCATTGAAACGGTCGAGCAAGAACCTCAGGTACCTGACCCCCCCGTCGATGTTCTGGTAGGGGTCCATGGGGTCGTTGACTCCGAGATCCCGTGCGGTCCCGGGCATGAGCTGCATCAATCCCATGGCGCCTTTGGGGGAAATGGCAAAGGGATCGAAGGCCGATTCGGCCCGAATCACCGCTTTGACCAGGTTCTGGTTGACGTCGTATCGCCTGCAGGCGAGAAAGATGTGCCGATCGTAGCTGGACTGCTTGGTAATGTCACAACCCGCAGAGAGTCCTCGTGTCGGAGGAATTTTTGTGTACTTGGCCTGCCGCCCCCTGGGAGGATAGGCGCTCAAGGGAAATGAAGGCAGGGTTTTGAAGTCGGGTTGCGTGGGCACATTGGTGAAGTGAATGACGCCGTCCCTGTCTTCATACTTGTAAATCTCCGCACGAGATGTCGCAGGGTGTAAAAGAAAAGTACCAGAGAACACGAGGATCGCCAACAGAAACCTACCGGGTGCGCACGCCAAGAGTCTCACAGTATGTCCTCCTTGTATGGGCGGCCGCCTGAAAGGCCATCAGCACTTTCACTTTTCAACCTTTTGCCAATCCTTTAAAAAATTGGTCAAACCGATATCCGTCAGTGGATGCCTGGCCAGTTGCTCAATCACCTTGAAAGGGATGGTAGCAATGTCCGCGCCGAATTTGGCTGCCTGAAGCACATGGATGGGATTTCGGACACTGGCCACGATGATTTCGGTTTCAAACAGATAATTGGAGAAAATATCGATGATTTGTTCCACGAGGGCCATTCCGTCGTGGGCGATGTCATCCAGTCGCCCCACAAAGGGGCTGATGTAGGATGCTCCGGCTTTGGCCGCCATGAGTGCCTGTAATGGTGAAAAAACAAGGGTAACGTTTGTCTTGATGCCGTGCTCCGTGAGTTGCTTCACGGCTTTCAGACCCTCGGTGGTCATAGGAATCTTCACCACCACGTGAGGGTCAATCTGCGAGAGGCTCCTGCCCTCGGCAAACATTTCCGGGGCGGTCAGGCTCACGGCTTCAGCATTCACCGGAGCCTGGATCATCTCACAGATGGTTTTGATATGTTTTTCAAAGGCTTCACGATTGGAAATCCCTTCCTTGGCAATGAGGGATGGGTTCGTCGTTACGCCGTCAAGAATCCCCAAACTATGCGCTTCTTTGATTTCGTCAAGATTTGCGGTATCGATGAAAAATTTCATGCCGATCATTCTCCCGTGTCGGTAGCTTGGAGGAATATGACACAATCAGCTCACAAGATAAACAATCAAAGACAGGGAGCTGCGGGGCTGGCTTCCACCAAGGCATCCATATCAACTATGATTCATGGGATTTCATGTACTTGTCTTTACACTCCCGGCTGCAAAAATACAGCATCTGCCCTTTGCTCTCCCCGGCGACACCGCTTTGCTTCAGGAAGTAGGCTCCGCATTGGGGGTCCTGAATCAATTCGGTTTCGTCTGCCGACGAGGACGGTCTCCTGTCCATGCCCATCTGTTTTGAAAAAGAAATTCCCTTGGATTTGATGAGCCGATAGATCACGTATAGGAATAAGCCATAAATCAAAAGACGAATCATTGTGTATCCATCCGAATGACTTCTTGATCCTCTTCCCGGGGGGAAAGGTCCGACAGCATCTGAGTAATGCTCATTTGTCGTTGAGGGTGCTTCCAAAAAGGGGCAATTTCTGAGAGAGGCACCAGGACAAAACGCCGTTCATGAAGCCTGGGGTGAGGAACCTGGAGTTGAGGGAGATCGATCACCTGCTGACCGAAGAAGAGAATATCCAGGTCAAGGGTCCGCGGACCCCAGCGGACCTGGCGGACACGGCCGAACCGACTCTCTACCTGGAGACAAAAATCAAGCAGTTCGAGAGGGCTCAGCCGGGTTTCACAGAGAAACGCCCCATTAACAAACCATCCCTGGTCGATCAAGCCGACAGGATTTGTACGGTAAAGGGCAGATACCTTCAAGACGCTGATGTGGGGATGGTTTCGAAAGCATTCGATGGCCTCCATGCAAATGCGCACGGATTCCCCCTGATTGCTTCCAAAACCCATCAAAACCCGTTCTGTAGCGATGACTCAATCTCCCGCACTTTCAAGACAGCCACTGAGGATTCCTAAAAAGACAGCTTTTGAATCCTTTCGACCGCCTCCTGGATGCGCTCCTTGGATACAGTCAGTGCTATACGAAAATAGCCCTCACCCGGTTCACCGAATCCGCTCCCGGGTGTGGTGACGATACCGGCTTTTCCGAGGAGAAGGGCTGAAAAGTCTTTGGAGGAATAACCCGGGGGGGTGGGACACCATACATAAAAGGTCGCCTTGGGGATTTCCGGCTGGAGCCCCGCCTTTTGGATGCCTGCAATGAGAACATTCAACCGTTCCTGGTAGATGCTCTGCATCTCGTGCACGCAGCTTTGATCCCCTTCCAGGGCAGCGATTCCTGCATACTGAACCGCGTTGAATGCTCCGGAATCGATGTTGCTCTTGACCTGGCCAAGACCGTCTAAAATTTCCGCGTTGCCGACGGCAAACCCGAGACGCCACCCCGTCATGTTGTAGGTTTTGGAAAGGGAGTGGAATTCGATCCCTACCTTTTTAGCCCCGGGAACCTCGAGAAAGCTCATGGGCGTATAGCCTCCGAACCCCATTTCCGTGTAGGCGGCGTCGTGGCAGATCATGACGTCGTACTGCCTGGCAAACTCGATCACCTTCTCGTAGAAGTCCCGTTCCGCGGTGGCTCCGGTCGGGTTATTGGGGTAATTGATGAACATGAGCTTCGCTCTGCGCGCTATGTCGGGAGGGATGGCGTCCAGGTCGGGAAGGAACCGGTTTTCCCGCACCAGCGGCATGAAATAAGATTCCCCTCCGGCGAACATGGTTCCGACATGGTAGACAGGGTATGCCGGCGTTGGAACCAGGGCCAGATCTCCCGGATTGATGAAAGCCAGGGGAAGGTGTGCAATGCCTTCCTTGGAACCGATGAGTGTGATGACTTCGCTCAGCGGATCGAGCTCTACGCCGAAACGCCGCTGATACCAGCCTGCAACACTGACCCTGAAATCGTTCATGCCGGAGTAGGAGGGGTATTGATGGTTCGAGGGATCCTGAGCGGCATCCTCGAGCTTTTCGATGATATGCTTCGGGGTGGGAAGATCCGGATCGCCTACTCCCAGGTTGATCACATCCACGCCCCTGGCGATGACCTCTGCTTTTAACCGGTCGATTTCCTTAAAAAGATAAGGAGGAAGTTGTTTCAGTCGTTCTGCCTTCTCAAATGCCATCAGTACCTCTCCCATAGAGTTCGAACTTTGCAAACCTACTCGACTGCATTGAACGGGTTAAAGATCAGCGGCGTCCTCGCTCATTGAATCCCAAGGACCTGCTGCATATCGTAGAGCCCGGCGGGCTGCTTCACCACCCATTGGGCTGCATGAATGGCTCCCCGGGCAAAATTGTCCCGGCTGTGAGCCCGGTGCGAGAGCTCGATGCGCTCACCCATCCCTGCGAACAGAACGGTGTGCTCTCCCACGATATCTCCACCCCGCACCGTCTGGATCCCAATTTCCTTGGGGGTTCTTTCCCCGATGAGTCCATGTCGGGCATAGACGCCCACCTCCTCCAGGTTTCTTTGCAGGGATTCAGCGACAACCTGAGCAAGCTTCAAGGCTGTGCCGCTGGGGGCATCTTTTTTGAGCCGATGGTGGGCCTCGATGATCTCGACGTCGAAACTGTCTCCCAGAAGGCGGGCGGCATCGGCGACCAGTTTGAACAAGATGTTCACGCCCATGCTCATGTTGGGTGTGAGTACGCAGGCCGTCTTGGCAGCCAGCTGACGGGCTTCAGCCAGTTGCTCGGCCGTAAAGCCCGTCGAACCGATCACCATGGCTTTTCCTGCCTGGGAAGCAGCGCGAAGGTGGCTCAAGGAGACGGCGGCGCTGGTGAAGTCGATGACGACATCGGCAGCCCCCAGCACATCGTCCATGGTGCCTGACACCGTCAGGCCGGTGGGATTGCCCCCGAGGATTTGCGAAACTTCTTTCCCCACCTGGGGGTGCTGCGGGTGCTCGAATCCCCCCGCGAGCTCGATGCCCTCCGTTTCGCGGATGAGCTGGGCGATACGTGAACCCATTCTACCGGCTATGCCGGCCACAACTGCGCGGACCATGATGTCCTCCCCGTAAAATCAGTGCGATGTCCTGTGGACAGGGCGGTGTCGGAGCAGTTTCTCTCCGTCGGCGGAGCCGAAGCGGTCAAGCCTGACCGTGACCGACGCGTGCTCACCATCGGATCTCTCAGATGAGTCCGTAGGCTTCCAGAATGCGCTTCAAGCCCGCACGACTGGCTTCCATCAAGGAGACCAGGGGCAGGCGCACCTCCTCGCTTTCGATCTTTTTCATCATGGCAAGCGCCGCCTTGACGGGGGAGGGGTTTGTTTCGCAGAAAAGTCCATGGCACAGGGGCAGGAGGCGATAGTAGAGTCGACGTGCCTCGGTGAGCTTCCCTTCAAAATAGAGGTTGCACAGGTCTGCCATGTCCCGCGGAGCGATATTCGAGACCACGGAAATGACGCCTTTCCCGCCGACACAGAGAAGCGGGAAGGTGAGATAGTCCTCTCCCGACAAAACGGCGAAGTCCTCGCCGCAGAGTGCGATGATGTCCGTGATTTGCTTCATGGTTCCCGCCGCTTCCTTGACAGCCACGATGTTGTCGATTTTGGCAAGGCGTGCGATGGTTTCCGGCGCCATGTTGACGGCGGTCCTGCCGGGGATGTTGTAGAGCACAATGGGGATGTCCACCGAGGTCGCCACTTTTTCAAAATGTTTGAAGAGACCTTCCTGTGTGGGCTTGTTGTAGTAGGGGCAGATCATGAGGGCCCCATCCGCACCTGCGTCCCGGGCATGCCTGGTCAAACGGATGGCTTCTTCCGTGTTGTTGGAGCCTGTTCCCGCCACCACGGGCACCCGCTTTCCCACCTGCTCCACGGTGATTTCAACGACCCGTTCGTGCTCCTTGAAAGACAGGGTTGCCGATTCTCCGGTGGTTCCACAGGGCACGATGCCGTGCGTGCCGTTGGCAATCTGGAATTCGATCAATTCCCGGAGGGCCTTCTCATCGACCTGACCGTTTTTGAATGGCGTCACGATCGCCACCATAGCGCCTTGAAACATGATTTTCTCCCTACTGCCTTAGAGTTTCATCCCAAAGTTCCGCCACATAAACCACCTTGGCATCACCTTCCAGGTAGATTTTCCGGAACTGCATTGCGCCCTGGTTTGAGAATGCTTCGAAATGGATAGTGAGGGTTTCGCCGCTCCGAGTTGCGACATGCACCGGGGAAGAGGCAAGACCTTTGGCCGAGGCCAAGAGGGCGGTGGCGATGGAACCGGTGCCGCAAGCGAGTGTCTCATCCTCTACCCCGCGCTCATAGGTGCGCACAGACACATGATGAGGATCCTGCACAAAAGCGAAGTTTACATTGGATCCCGCAGGTTGGAAGCGGGGATGATGCCTGAAAGTGCGTCCCAGGTGAAATACGTCGGCGGATTCCAACCCCGCAGCCTTGTCCTGGAAAATCACGACATGGGGGACACCCGTATTGATAAAATGAAGACAATGGGTCTGGCCCTCCGCATCCAGGCAGAGATCCAGTTCCTGGCTGTGAGGTTCTGTGACGCGGATTTTGACCTTTTCCTCCCGGATCTCTGCTTCTATGATGCCGGCCAGGGTGCGGAAGGCCATGAAGGGCTTTGACACGATCCCTTGCAGGTGAGCGAATCGCGCCGCGCAGCGTGCTCCATTCCCGCACATTTCCGCTTCACCGCCGTCGGCATTGAAAAAGCGCCATTTGAAATCGACCTCGGGATCATTTTCGATCAAAATGAGGCCGTCGGCCCCCACGGAAAGCTTTCTCCGGCATGCGCGGCTCACGAGATCCCGGCAGTTGTCGGCATCGATCGCCCCGCCACGGTTGTCGATGATGATGAAATCGTTCCCGCTGCCGGTCATCTTTGTAAAATGAATTCGCCCTTCAGATTGCATTTCCATGCTCACGGTGACTCCATTCAACCGCTTTGAAACTGATTCACTGAGCCATCCTGAACCCTGTCGATGCCTCTCGACCGTCAGAACAGCCCTTCATGCTCATCAAAAAATATCCGGAATTGCCTCCAGGCGCACCATATCCTCCCAACTTTCACGTTTGCGAATGATGTGGTAGCGGTCTCCCTTCACCAGGACTTCAACCGCCCGCGGCCGGGAATTGTAGTTGGAAGACATGGTGAATCCATAGGCCCCGGCGCTCATGACTGCCAGAAGATCCCCCCCACCGACCACAGGGAGGGCTCGATCGTGTGCGAGAAAATCACCCGATTCGCAGATGGGCCCCACGACATCCACCACCTGGGTTTCGGCAGTTCGCTTTTGAATCGGCTGAATCTGATGGTAGGAGCCATAAAGACTGGGGCGGATCAAATCGTTCATTCCCGCATCCACAATGACGAAGTTTTTCATCTCAGTCTTTTTGGTATACAGCACCCGGGTGACGAGGACTCCAGCATTGCCCACGATAACGCGACCCGGTTCGAAAATCAAGGTGCAAGAAAGTCCCTGCAGTTCCTGCAAAATCGCCTGTGCATAATCCCTTGGATGCGGCGGGGCTTCCTGGTCGTAGGGAATGCCGAGTCCTCCCCCCAGATCCAGGTAGCGAATGGAGATGCCCATGGCATTGAGTTGGTCGATGAGGGCGCGCAGTCGTCTCAATGCGTCCACAAAAGGAGAGATCTCCGTCAACTGACTGCCGATATGACAATCCACCCCCATAATTTCGATGTGGTCGAGGCTCCTGGCCTCGTCATAGGCCTGGAGGGCGCTGTCCGCGGCGATCCCGAACTTGCTCTTCTTCATGCCGGTGGAAATATAAGGGTGGGTTTTAGGGTCCACGTCCGGGTTGACCCGCAGGGCGACTCTTGCCCTGCACCCTAAAACCCCCGCCCGGGAGTTGATGGCCTTCAGCTCTTCGGTGGATTCAATGTTGAACATCAAGATGCCCTCTTTGAGGGCAAAATCGATTTCGTCCACAGTCTTGCCGACTCCCGAATAGACAATCCGCTCCGGTGGAATGCCGGCTTTTCTTGCCCGGAAGAGCTCTCCGCCGGAGACAATATCCACGCCGCCGCCCAGGGAGGCGAACAGCTTCAGAAGGGCCAGGTTGGAATTGGCCTTGACCGAATAGCACGTCAGATGGGGGATGCTTGCAAAGGACTGGTCAAAGACGCTGAAATGATGGTGCAGGGTGGAATGGCTGTACACATAACAGGGGGTCCCGACTTCTTCGGCAAGCTTACGGAGGGGGAGGTCTTCGCAGTATAGTTCTTCGTTCTTATACTGAAAATGGTGCATGACGGTCTACCTCATTCTGGTGTGGCTGTGTACGAGATCGGGGGATACAAAAACAGGAAAAAGGGAACGGGCTTCCCCGTTCCCCGATGCACGATTCCCCTTCCACTGACTCATTGCTGAAAGATAAGATTCCTGATTTCAGCCCATTTGGACAGGAGACCTTCCTGTTGCTCTGGAGGAGCACTTACAGACGACACGGCATAAAAATAGACGGCGTTGGGCTTGGCGGAACGATCCACATAAGGAGGATTTTGAACAGGGGATGCGGTCAGGCGAATGATTTCCTTCCCCTCTTTGCGATAGACGTGATACCCGCCCACTTCCCCGTCGCTGGGAGTCCATTGGACTTCGAGCACTCCCTTTCCCGGGATGACCCATACCGTGCCGGGGGGAGGCGGCGGCAGTGCCCCGGGGGCCATGGCGTGCTCGATGACGGCCGAATCGCCCAATACCCGCGTCTGCTCGAACACCAGGAATGGCGTGACGCGGTAGTTGTAGCTCTGGTTGGAGACCACGGATGCATCCAGGAAATTCTTTGATTTTACCGGGAGCACGGAAATCTCATCCCAGCCTCCCTTGGATGACTGACGTTCAATGATGAACTGAAGCTCTCCCGGGAGATTCCTGCCCCTCTGATCTTTGGCGGAAGCCTTCCACTCCAGCAGGATACCCTGAGGATCCTTGGCTGCTCCCAGTCTCTTGAGAGGGGCCGGCGCAGGGATGACCCGTGCTGTAAGGATAGACGAAGAGGAAAGAGATCGCCCCTTCTCATCCTGGATGAGCACCTGGTAACGGTAGGCATGCTGTATCGACACGGCCGTGTCCGTCCATACCACTTTCTGCCCGTCGATCGCTCCGGCTGGTGGAGCCGACGGGTCGATGCGCTGAATCTCTCTCTGATTGACCGGAGGGCAATTCATGCAATTTCGATCCTCCCAGCTGATGTCAGATCTCATGACGGTGAAATGGAGCGGCGGCTTTTTGGGGTCGGGTTTCATGCGATCGGGCAGAGACCAACTGAGCTCAACACCTCTGGGGCGTACCTGAAGATGGAAATCCGGTACCTGCGGCGGCAGTTCCTGAGTCATGGGTTTGGGAGAAGTCTTCTTCCCGCAGCCGGTCAAGAGAAGGCCGAGGATCAGGAGTGGAAAAAGACCGGCGAAATAAGGGGATCGGGCGATACAGCGAATCCGTCTGTTCATAGGGCTCTCATCCACGCTTCTCTTCAGGATTTTAAATACGCTTCTCTTCTTTCCATATCGGCACGGGCTTTGGCCATGGCTTCCTTGACCCTGGATGACGCTGTTCCCCCGAGGGAAGTCCTTCGATCCACCACCGCATTCATCTGGATGAATGGAAAGACATCTGCATCAAAGGCTTTGTGGAAACTTTTCAGAACTTCGAGATGGATCTGGTCCAGTTCTTTTCCCTCTCCGATGCAATGATGAACGATCTGCCCCACGATATGGTGTGCCTTCCGAAAGGGGATGCCCTTGCGCACCAGGTAATCGGCAAGATCCGTGGCCAGAGTGAACCCCTCCTTCGCCATTTCTTCCATCTGTCCGCGGTGGAATCGAATTTCGGGAAGCAATCTGGCCAGGAGCCGCAGAGTGCTCATTACGGTGTCCACCGTATCGAAAACGGGCTCTTTATCTTCCTGAAGATCACGATTGTAGGCGAGAGGCAATGCCTTGGTGAGAGTCAGCAGGGCCATCAGGTTCCCATAGACTCGAGCGGTCTTCCCGCGCATCAGCTCCGGTACATCGGGGTTTTTCTTCTGCGGCATGATGCTGGAGCCTGTGCAAAAGGCATCACTGATTTCGATGAAGGCAAATTCTTTCGTAGACCACAGGATCAGTTCTTCAGCCATCCGGCTGACATGCATCATGAGGATCGCTGCCGTGGCATTGAATTCGATGAGGTAATCCCGGTCACTGACGGCATCCATGCTGTTGGAGACGACTCCGTCAAACTTGAGATACCTGGCCGTGTATTCCATGTCTATGGGAAACGTCGTGCCGGCCAGGGCGGCACTTCCCAGCGGAAGCACGTTGGTCCGCTTGTAGCACCCTTGAAGCCGTTCGTCATCGCGCAGAAACATCTCGTAGTAAGCCATCATGTGGTGCGAAAGGAGAACGGGCTGAGCATGCTGCAGGTGCGTGAATCCAGGCATGATGACGCCCATGTTCTGTTCCGCCACGTGCACGAGGGCCTTCTGTACTTCCAAAACCAGGGCGCGGCATTGGAGGATCACGTCTCGCAGGTACATGCGCATGTCGAGGCAGATCTGGTCATTTCTGCTTCTTGCCGTGTGGAGCTTCCCCCCGACTTCACCGATCTTCTGGATCAATCGCTGTTCGATGGCCATGTGGATATCTTCCTGAGAAGAGGAAAGGTCCACCTGGCCCCGCTCGATCTCTCTCAGAATTTGTCCCAGGGTCTCCACGATGAGAGAGGCGTCTTCATGGGAGATAATGTTGCATTCTCCAAGCATTCGGCAGTGGGCGATGCTTCCTTCGATATCGTAGCGATACAGTCTGCTGTCAAAGTGAATGGATGCCGTGTATTCTTCGACCTGCTTGTTGGTGGGTTGCTCGAAGCGGCCCTGCCAAAGCTTTTCCGTCATGGATGATTCTCCCTGCCATGATCGTGGTGAAAGCGGAACGGGAAACGCGGCAACCGCAAGAGTCTGTGGGGACTTCAGGTGCCGGCTCCACTCTCCCCGTCCGATTCCTAGTTCTGTTTGCCGACGAGAGATTCGATGCGAAGCCTCAGACCATTGAGTCGGATGAAGCCGGTGGCATCATTTTGTTGATAGACGTCATCTTCTTCGAAGGTTGCAAAGCTCGGCTGGTACAGGGAATGGTCCGCCTTGCGCCCTATGACGCGGCAGGTTCCCTTGTAGAGCTTCAGCCGGGCCGTACCCGTCACATTCTCCTGGGTCATGTCGATGGTGCTTTGCAGGAGCCGCATTTCGGGGGAATACCAGAAGCCGTTGTAAATCAGGCGTGAATACTGCGGCACCAGCGAGTCGCGAATATGCATGACTTCACGGTCCATGGTGATGGATTCCACCGCCTGATGTCCTGCCCGCATGAGCGTCCCGCCCGGTGTTTCGTAAACCCCTCGTGACTTCATGCCCACGAATCGGCTTTCCACCAGATCGACCCGTCCAATACCGTGCTTTCCACCCAGCGTGTTCAGGCGAGCCAGGAGATCGGCAGGGCTGTACCGCATGCCATCGATGGCCACCGGGTTTCCCTTCTCAAAGTCGATTTCGATGACTTCAGGTTCATCGGGGGCGTCTTCGGGATTGACGGACAGCGTGAACATCCTGGGATCCGGCTCCAGCCAGGGATCTTCGAGGATTCCCCCTTCATAACTGATGTGCAGAAGATTGCGGTCGGAGCTGTAGGGTTTTTCCTGCGTCACGGGCACGGGGATCCCCCGATCTTTGGCGAAGGCAATCAATGCGTTCCGCGATCTGAGATCCCATTCACGCCAGGGGGCGATCACCTTTATGCCCGGATTCAACGCCATGTAGGTCAACTCAAAGCGGACCTGGTCATTGCCTTTGCCCGTTGCGCCATGGCTTACCGCATCGGCCCCTTCCTCCCGGGCGATCTGGATCTGCTGCTTGGCGATGAGGGGGCGTGCGATGGAGGTCCCCAAAAGATAGTGGCCTTCATAAATGGCATTGGCCCTGAAAGCCGGAAAGACGAAATCCCTGACGAACTCCTCGCGCAGATCCACGATGCGGGCCTTGACGGCTCCCGTCGCCAGAGCCTTGGCTTCGAGGCCTGTCAGCTCCTCGGCCTGGCCGAGATCCGCAGCGAAAGCCACGACTTCACATTGATAGGTTTCGATGAGCCACTTCAAAATGATGGACGTATCCAAACCGCCGGAATAGGCCAATACAACCTTTTTCACCTTCATGTTTATGAATGTCTCCTCACTGGTTCTTGAACTGTCGGGATGGAGCGGGGTCAGGGGCGCCTGTTCTCCTGGATGAGCCACTCCAGCAGCGCCATCTGCAGATGCATTCTGTTTTCCGCCTGATCGAACACGACCGATTGCGGCCCTTCCAGAACCTCCTCGGTGATTTCTTCTCCCCGATGCGCCGGCAGGCAGTGGAGCACCATGGCGTGGGGAGGAGCCGCTGCGAGAAGATCCTTGTTGATCTGGTAAGGGCGGAAAATTTCTTTGCGGGCCTCTGCCTCGGCTTCCTGGCCCATGCTGGCCCACACGTCCGTGTAGAGCACATCCGCCTGGCGAACCGCTTCCACGGGATCGTTTACGGAAATGATCTTACCCTTTCCCTGGCTGCGTCCCCATTCCAGGATTTCGGCCCTTGGCTCGTAATTTTTGGGGCAGGCCAGGTAGAGCGTAAAGCCCAGCACCGCCGCCGCATTGATCCAGGAATGAGCCACGTTGTTGCCATCCCCCACCCATGCCACGCACAGGTCGTCCAGGCTTCCCCGCTTCTCCTTGATGGTGAGCAGATCGCTCAATATCTGGCAGGGATGGTAAAGATCCGTCAGGGCGTTGATGACGGGGATGGATGCGTAGCGTGCGAGCTCTTCCACGTCCGTGTGAGCGTATGTGCGCACGGCGATGGCGTCCACGTACCGTGCCAAAACCCGTGCCATGTCCGCAAGGGGCTCCTGGCGGGATATCTGAGTGTCATTGGCGGTCATGAAGATGCAGTGACCTCCCAGACGGTACACGGCGGATTCGAAAGAAACGCGGGTTCGGGTGGAAGGCTTCACGAAAACGAGCCCGAGAACTTTCCCCGTGAGCGTCGGCTGAAAGGATCCCTGAGACCATTGTGCTTTCATTTCCCCGGCACGGGAAATCAACCGGAGAATCTCCGGGGGTGAAAGATCCCGAATCGTCAACAAATCGCGCTTCATGCCGTCTCCTCTTTCAGCACCGCGTCCAACGCCTCGATGAGCCGATCGATATCCTGCTGAGTCACAATCAGGGGGGGGACAAATCGAAGCACCTTTTCATGGGTGCAGTTGATGACAAAACCCCTCTTCAAGAGTTTTTCCACAATGACCTGCCCGGGTCGGGTGAGCTCCAGCCCTACCATGAGTCCTCGCCCGCGGACGTCGTAGATCACGCTGTGTCGTGCCTGGAGCTCCTTCAGGCGATCCATGAAATAATGCCCTGTCCGGTTCACTCTCTCCAGGAAAGAAGCCTCCGCTATGTGTTCGAGAACCCCCAGAGCAACAGAAGTCACCAGGGGAGTCCCGCCAAAAGTGGTGGCATGACTGCCTGGGACAAATGTCCTGGCCACCGCTTCCGTTGTCAGCATGGCGCCGATGGGAAGTCCGTTTCCCAGGGCTTTCGCCAGAGTCATGATGTCCGGCGAAACACCTTCCTGCTCGTAGGCGAACAGCGTCCCTGTCCGTCCCATCCCCACCTGGACCTCGTCGAAAATGAGCAGGAGATCACGGCTCTCGCAGAGGGCTTTCAGCTCCTTCAGGTAGCCGGGATCCGGAATGTTGATGCCCCCCTCTCCCTGTATGGGCTCCACCATGACGGCACAGGTCTTGTCCGTTATGGCGGCTTCCACCGCTTCCAGCGAATTGAAGTCGACAAAAGTGAATCCCTCTACAAGGGGTTCAAACCCTTTGTGAACCTTTTCCTGTCCAGTGGCCGACAGTGTGGCGAGGGTCCTGCCATGAAACGAGTCTTTCATGGTGATGATGTGAAAACGCCCCAGACCGTGGCGGTCCTTGCTGTATTTGCGGGCGATCTTGATGGCCGCTTCATTGGCTTCGGCTCCACTGTTGGAAAAAAACACCTTATCTGCAAAAGAATGTCGTGTCAATTCCGCCGCCAGTCGCACCTGAGGCGTCGTGAAAAAAAGATTCGACACATGGATCAGAGTCTTGGCCTGCCGGCAGAGGATGTCCGCGAGAACGGGGTGCGCATGCCCCAGGTTGCAGACGGCGATTCCAGCCAAAAAGTCGTGATATTCCCTGCCCGTATCATCCCACAACCTGCATCCTTCTCCCCGGACAAAGACGACGGGAAGTCTTGCGTAGGTATTGCAAATGTGCTCCTGACAGGCTGCCTGTATATTTTCCATCAAATTGCTCCTTGGTCCTTCACCACAAACGCACACCGGCACCGAACCGGAACCGGGAGCGTCGTCCATGGCTTTCATTCCGTTATGCTATGGAGTGCTCATGCTTCACTCATATGATTTCTTTTCTTTGGGGCGCTTTTTGAAAATCTCGGTGCCGATGCCCGCGTCCGTAAACATTTCAAGGAGCACCGCATGGGGAATGCGCCCGTCCACGATATGCACTTTCTTGACCCCTGCCTGCACCGCATCCATGGAGCACTGGACTTTGGGGATCATGCCGCCTTTCAGGGTCTCGTCCTGGAGGGCATCAGCGGCTTCCGCCAGGGTCATGCTGGGAATGAGTCGTCCTTCTTTGTCGAGGACTCCTTCAACATCCGTCATGAGGATCAGCTTCTTGGCCTTCAAAGCTCCCGCGATATGGCCGGCCACCAGGTCCGCATTGATATTGTACGTCTCGCCGTGCTCCCCCACCCCCACGGGGGCAATGATGGGAATGATGTTGCTTCTTTCGAGGGCCTGGATGATTTCCACATTGATGCGCTGCACTTCGCCCACCATTCCGATGTCGATGATCTCGGGCGGCCTGTCATCCCCCTGATAGCGAAACACGTGAAGCTTGCGTGCTTCGATAAGCTTTGCATCCTTGCCGCTGAGCCCGATGGCGCGTCCTCCGTGCCGATTCACCATGGAAACGATGTCTTTGTTGATCTTTCCCGCCAGGACCATCTCCACGACGTCCATGGTATCGGGATCGGTCACACGCATCCCACCGCAGAAGTCGCTCTGCTTGCCGATGCGCTCCAGCATCTGGGCGATCTGAGGCCCACCGCCATGGACGACCACGGGATTGATTCCAATATGCTTCATGAGCACGATGTCCTTGGCGAAGGACTCTTTCAGATCTTCAGCCACCATGGCGTGGCCGCCGTATTTGATCACCACCGTTTCCTGGTAGAAACGGCGGATATAGGGGAGTGCTTCGATTAAAATATTCGCTTTTTCCATCATACGCCACCTCTTGAAAATACCGTAGAACGCTGCGGCCGGGTCAAGCCGCCTGCTCCTGCCGGTTAGAGAATGTATCGGCTCAGATCTTCGTCTTTAACGATTTCCTGCAGGGTTTCCCGGACGTACGCGCTGGTGATGGGAATTTCCTGTCCCTTGAGGTCGGGGGCATTGAAGGAAATTTCCGACAGAAGCTTCTCCATGATCGTGTGCAGACGCCGCGCTCCAATGTTTTCCGTCCTGCTGTTGACCTGGTAGGCGATGGAGGCGATCTCCTCGATGGCGTCCTCATGGAAAACGAGCTTTACTTCTTCTGTCGCCAGGAGCGATTCGTATTGAACGATCAAGGCGTTCTCGGGCTCCTTCAGAATGCGCAGAAAGTCCTCCTTCGTAAGGGACTGCAGTTCCACGCGGATGGGGAACCTTCCCTGAAGCTCGGGGATCAGGTCCGAAGGCTTGGAAATGTGGAACGCTCCCGAGGCAATGAAGAGGATGTGGTCGGTTTTCACCATGCCGTATTTGGTGGTCACGGTGGACCCTTCCACGATGGGCAGAAGATCGCGCTGCACGCCCTCGCGTGAAACGTCAGGGCCCTTGGTGGATTCACGGCCTGCGATTTTATCGATTTCGTCCAGAAAGATGATGCCGGAATGCTCCACGCGCTCGACGGCGGACTTGATGACCTTGTCCATATCGATCAGACGCTGGGATTCGTCCTGAACGAGAATCTCACGCGCTTCGGGAATTTTGACTTTCCGCCTCTTGGTCCGTCGGGGCATCATGGAACCGAGCATTTCCCGGAAGTTGTAGTCCATGTCCTCCATGCCGGCTCCCGCGAATATTTCCACCATGGGTACATTGCGGTCTGGGACTTCCAGGTCGACATAGCGGTCGTCCAGGGCCCCTTTCCTCAGGAGCTTTCTGAGCTTTTCCCGGGTGGAATCGGCTTGTTCGGATTCTTCCAATGCTGCTCTGAGATTTTCCGTCTGATCGGATGCCGACTCCCGCGATTCAGCCTGTCTCTTGGGGGGCAGGAGAATATCCAGGAGTTTTTCTTCGGTGATCTCCTCCGCCCGCATTTTGACCGCCTCCATCTCTTCGGTGCGCACCATACTGACGGCCAGTTCCATGAGGTCCCGAATCATGGATTCCACATCGCGGCCAACATATCCCACTTCTGTAAATTTACTCGCCTCGATTTTGAGAAAGGGGGACTGGGCCAACCGCGCGAGACGGCGAGCGATCTCTGTTTTCCCGACTCCTGTGGGGCCGATCATGATGATGTTCTTGGGGGCAATCTCGTCCCTCAAATGCTCCGGTACCTGCTGACGCCGCCAGCGGTTCCGGAGAGCGATGGCCACCATGCGCTTGGCATCCCGTTGGCCTATGATGTATTTGTCCAGTTCTCGCACGATTTCCGCAGGTGTCAGGGGTTGTTGCATCGGACTAGAGCTCCTCCAGGGTAAATTCCGTGTTGGTGTAGATACAGATGGACGCCGCAATTTTCATGGCTTCTTCAGCGATCTGACGTACGGGCAGCGTCGTGTGCAAGGTCAGTGCCCGTGCGGCCGCCAGCGCGTAAGGCGCTCCCGACCCCACCGCCGCCAGACCATCGTCGGGCTCGATGACGTCTCCGGTTCCGCTCAGGATAAAACAGTCGTTGAGGTCTGCGGCGATCAAAAGGGCTTCCAGGCGCCGAAGGGCTCGGTCCATCCGCCAGTCCTTGGCCAGTTCCACGGCCGCCCGTTTCAGGTTGCCATTGTATTGCTCGAGCTTACCCTCGAGCTTTTCAAAAAGAGTAAACGCGTCGGCGGTAGCTCCGGCAAACCCTGTAAGAATTTTATCATTATACATCTTTCGAACTTTTCGTGCCCGGTGCTTCATGACCGTGTCGCCCAGAGTCACCTGGCCGTCTCCGGCGATCACCACCTGTCCATTCCTTCGGATGGCAAGAATCGTTGTCCCGTGCATGATGGATTCAGCCATGATGAAATCGGTCTCCTTTCGTGAAGTTATAGTGTGACAGAAGGCTTGGTCGAGCTGATTCCGGAAATCCCACGGCCTCCCTTTGAAGGTTCATTTTGTGCCTGGATCCGTCGGCCAAAGTCAGCAAACCCTGTCTGCCGGCAGCATCATCATTTTGGCTTTCGGCTGCGAGGGTGCGCGCTGTCGTAAGTCTTCATGAGCTGGTCCATGTGCACGTGCGTGTAACGCTGAGTTGTGGAGAGTGAAGAATGTCCAAGCATTTCCTGGATGGCTCGAAGGTCTGCGCCGGCATTGAGAAGATGCGTGGCAAAGGTGTGCCTCAGCCCGTGAGGACTCAAATGCTGCCAGAGGCCGCACCGCTTCATTTCCACTAGGAGGATACGATGGACGGAGCGAGCCGAGAGTCTCCCTCCCCGGGCATTGCGGAAGAGCGGACGATCCCGCAGGCGTGATGCCGGAAACTGGCTCTGGAGGGACTTCTGATAAGTCGCTATGGAATCCAGGGCCTTTTTCCCAATGGGGACAATCCGTTCTTTCGATCCCTTTCCCACGACTCTGACCATGCCCCGTTCAAAAGACACATCCATTTCATCCAGGTTGACGAGCTCTCCAACGCGTATCCCCGTCGAGTAAAGAGATTCGAAAAGCGCCCAGTTGCGACAGCGCCTCCAGGAGCTTCCTTTGGCGACGGCAGCCTGCCGCAGGGCGTCCAGAAAGTGGAACACGTCGTCCACTCCCATGAAGGAAGGGATCTTCCGTGTCGTTTTGGGGGCGGAGATCCATTCCGTAGGGTTCTTATCATACAACCCATTGTCATTGAGGTAGTGGAAAAATGTCCGCAGGGTAGAAAGTTTCCGCGCCTGGCTCGTCTTTTCAAGACGCTTGTGCAGAGACGCTAAGAAACCCCGAATGAATTCCGATGTCACCGAGTCAAGATCGACATCCTTCTCTCCCGTATTCGCAGCATAATACTCCTGCAACTGGGCCAGGTCGCCCGCGTAGGCGCGAAGGGTTTCTTCACTCAGGCCCCGCTCGTAGCGCAGATGAGAGAGAAAGCGTTCTCTACATTCTGCCCACATACCATTGCCTTAAATCTATCCAGCGTCGCATCGTGGTTCACCCGCCCTTAAGACTTCAATTCTATTTCTTTAACATATTTAGATAGCTAGCAGGATCTAGAAGACATAGATGAAAAATATTCTCACAAAAAAGTCAGCTAACTAACATACAAGGGAAAAAAATCAATGAGAAAAGAGCCAATAATCTCCACAGTTCAGATTTTCATTTGGATGAATTGTATTATTGCACTTATGGAGCTCCATTACCACTCCCAGCCAGTGCCTGAGTATGTCCCTTTTTGAATCGTAAACGGGGATCGTGTTGGAATCACGATGAGATCCCAGCTATTTGTCATTTTCAAGTATCTCTCTTGTGTTAGGCGGAATTTCGATTTTGATTTTATTGATTTAATTCCGTAATTTATTTCAAATCCGTTGGCAGCGATTTCTCTAGCCCCTGCGAGTGATTCTTTGCATTTCATAAGGGGGTATACTTTTTGCTGACACAAATTTATCTAGAATCTTTAATAATTCAATCTCATTTTGGAAATTTTAGAAACGAAATGAAGAAAACGTTTTTCTAGAGTAAGAGTATCTGCTGCCTAGAGTTTGAAGACAAAAATTCTGCAACAATTTTATGAGCTCCGCACAAATTGGAGTAGGGCGTCCAAATCGGCTTTCGGCCGTTTCCCGGTTTTTGGACCCGGCGAAAGCCTCCTGAGTCAAGATGTGGCGGCTATTTTCCCGGAAATTCCGACAGACCAAAAACCGGGTAAAGAATCTGGGCGATTCCGGTCTTTTTTGGACGCCCTAAAATTGGAGACATTCTGAAAAATTGTCAATGATGGAAAGTCCTGCTGGACGCTAACATTGGAGGCTATGAAATATCTTCACAAAAAGGAGAACCAAATGCTTCTTCCGAGAGATGTCAAAGGGCAAAAATTTTTGTTTAGTACAGTAGCACTTTTCATTCTTTCTATCTTCATTTTCAGTTCATTAGGTTTTGCTGAGGAAGGAGAACTCGGTCGGATAAGAAAGGCAATTGGAGGTAAACGGGCTCGATGGTCTGCCGAAGAGACATCCGTTTCGAAATTGCCTCTGGAGCAAAAGAGAAAACGTGTTGGCCTCATCAAACCGACTGCTCAAGAGTCCCAGAACGATGAGGAGTTGCTTACAGCTTCCGCGCCGATATCCTTGGCTGCCCCTGTTGGGAGCTTTGACTGGCGATCGAATGGAATGAATTATGTCACCCCAGTGAAGGATCAGAAGGCTTGCGGAAGCTGTTGGGCTTTTGCTACAACGGCTGCTCTCGAATCTCAAGTAGCCATAGCCACAGGTGGCGTCAACAAGGATTTGGCCGAACAGACTCTCGTATCGTGCAGTGGTGCGGGAAGCTGCAATGGAGGGTATATTGACCGTGCATCAAACTATATCTCTGCTTCTGGTAGTGGCTTACCTACTGAAAACTGTTTCAATTACACTGCAGCCAATACTTCCTGCGGCTATATGTGTTCTGACTGGCAGAAGAGTACAGATGCGATAATGAGCTGGCATTGGGTTACTTACACTACTCCAACCGTATCTATCCTTAAGGATGCGCTATTTACCTATGGACCTCTGGTCACTACTATGGATGTCTATGAGGACTTTTATTATTATCACCAGGGTATTTATAGCTATACTTCAGGAACCTATCAGGGGGGGCATGCTGTTTTGCTCGTGGGTTATGATGATAGTGCCCAATGTTTTCTGGTGAAAAACAGCTGGGGTACCGGTTGGGGAGAAGCAGGATATTTTAAAATTTCATACAATGAACTTAAAAGTTTAACACACTTTGGATTCTATACCATAGCGTATGAAGGTTATTATCAACCCACCCCTCCTCCAGCTGCACCGGCGGCTCCGAGTGACCTGAGTGCAACGGCCTTTTCCAGTACCCAGATTAATCTTTCCTGGACGGATAATTCGAGCAACGAGAGTGGTTTCAAGATTGAGCGCTGTACGGGATCTGGGTGTACGTCCTTTTCCCAAATCACAACGGTGGGGGCGGGTGTCAAGACTTACAACAATTCCGGCCTTGCGGGGGGGGAATCGTATACCTACAGAGTGCGTGCCTACAATTCGGGTGGCAATTCCGACTACTCAAAGACTGCCACCGCTTTGACCCCAGCGGTACTGACTGGTCCTGCGGCTCCCAGTGGTTTGAGTGCAACGGCTTCTTCCAGTACCCAGATTAATCTTTCCTGGGTGGATAATTCGAGCAACGAGAGTGGTTTCAAGATTGAGCGCTGTACGGGATCTGGGTGTACGTCCTTTTCGCAAATCGCAACGGTGGGGGCAGGTGTCAAGACTTACAACAATTCCGGGCTTGCAGGAGGGGCATCGTATACCTACAGAGTGTGCGCCTACAATTCGAGTGGCAACTCCAAATATTCAGACGCGGCTACCGCTGCGACACCCGCGGTACCGACCGGTCCTGCGGCTCCCAGTGGTTTGAGTGCAACGGCTTTTTCCAGCACCCAGATTAATCTTTCCTGGACAGATAATTCGAGCAACGAGAGCGGATTCAAGATCGAGCGTTGTAAGGGATCTGGGTGTACGTCCTTTTCGCAAATCGCAACGCTGGGGGCAGGTGTCAGGACTTACAATAATTCCGGGCTTGCGGGAGGGGCATCGTATACCTACAGAGTGCGTGCCTACAATTCGAGTGGCAATTCCAACTATTCAAACACGGCTACCGCTGAGACACCTGCGGCAATCCGTCCAGTGGCTCCCACTGGCTTAAGTGCAGCGGCGTCTTCCAGCACGCAGATCGATCTTTCATGGGCGGATAATTCCAACAATGAGACAGGTTTTAAAATCGAACGTTGCACAGGTTCTACCTGCACATATTTCAGGCAAATCGCCACGGTTGGACCCAATATCAACACGTTTTCAAATACGGGCCTGAGCAAGTATTCAGTTTATAGATATCGAGTCAGATCGTACAATTCCTATGGAAACTCAGCTTACTCTAATATCATAATTAAACAGCCCCTCCAGTGATCCCGTGCGAAGAAGGGTCAATATCTTGAGCAGGAGATTCTGAATCGATTGCCTATGTAATGGCAGGATTTGTTTCCCCAATGTTTCTTGGCGAGCAAGAGCCGGATGTCATTCTTGACACCCGGCTCTTGTCATTCTGAATCGTGGCAGGTATGGCAGTTGTTTGCAATACCATCAAGGGGATCCTTTGAAAGCTTCTTCGCGGTAAGCGGTAAGAGGTCTCCTTGGAAGGGCGGCAAGGAAGGAATGGCAGGAATTAACTTGACTTTAGATCGGAATTTGCCCTATTTTCTCACACTGATTTTTCCCGAGATTTCCAAATATTGAACCAAAGAGGGATAGGGAAAAAGATCGGCTGGAGAAAGCGGGCAGAAGACCTTCTGCCGCTTCTTAAATTGCTCATATTCATGCCATACAGGCGAGAATCATCCAGGTTTCGGATGTGGAGTTTCCAGTGTAATGATTTTGTCTTGAGGAGTCGTCAACGGTAGTGAGCCCGGCCGAGAAGGGCCGTATTGATCTGAGAAAGGAAGAGACATGACAGATGAAACAAAAAATGTTCGAACTTTCGCTATCATCTCCCATGGTGGTGCAGGCAAAACCTCTTTGGCTGAGGCCATGCTGTTCAATGCCGGAGTGACGACTCGGCTCGGAAAGACGGATGAGGGCACATCCATCATGGATTATGAGCCCGAAGAGGTGAAGCGAAAGATCACCATCAGCACGGCTTTCAATACCCTGAACTGGAAGAAGCATCAACTGACGGTCATCGACACGCCGGGCGATTTCAACTTCATTGCAGAGACCAAAACCTCCATGCAGGGTGCCGATGCCGTGCTGGTCCTGACGGATGCCATCGACGGGGTTCGCGTTCAAACGGAAAAGGTGTGGGAGTTTGCTGACGAGATGGGTCAGCCGCGCATCATTTTTGTCAGCAAAATAGACAAAGAACGGGCAGACTTTCAGAAAACGATCCAGGATGTCCAGGCCAATTTTGGAAAATCCTGCGTGCCGCTTCAGCTTCCCATCGGCGTAGCGGAAAATTGCCAGGGGGTTGTCGATATCCTCAACGCCAAAGCCTACTACTACACCAAGGGGGACAGTGGTCAGTTCGAAGTCAAGGATATGCCCCCCGAGTTGGCGGACCAGGTAGCTCAGTACAAGGAGGAAGTGGTCGAGCGGGTAGCGGAGTCCAGTGATGAGCTTCTGGAAAAATACCTGGAAGAGGGTGAACTGAGCGCGGAAGAGGTGAAGAACGGGCTGCGGGGTGCTGTCATCTCGGGAAAGCTGATTCCCATCACGTGTGGGTCCGGCGCTTCAAATATAGGCATTCAGCCTCTCATGGATTTGATCGTGGAGTGTTTCCCCTCTCCGCAGGATCAGGGCGAAAAGAAGGGCTTGAATTCTCAAGGGGATGCTGAAGTCGTGAGACAACCCGACCCCAACGCCCCACTGAGCGCTCTCGTCATCAAGACGATCAGCGATCCCTACGCCGGCCGGCTTTCTATTTTGCGTGTCTTTTCCGGCACATTGACCCCGGATTCCACGGTCTTGAATTCAACCAAGAGCAGCAAGGAACGGTTTGGGCAATTGCTGCGGTTGAAGGGGAAAAACCAGGAGCCCATTCAATCGGCTGGTCCCGGCGATATTGTTGCCGTGGCAAAGCTCAAGGAAACCACGACCCAGGACACGCTCTGCTCTGAAAAGGATCCCATCGTATTTCCCCCCGTCGAACTGCCTCCCGCCATTTATTCTCTCGCTGTGGAACCCAAGAGCAAAGGTGATGAAGAGAAGATCTTCTCCTCTCTCTATCGATTGCTGGAAGAGGATCTGACCCTGAAGCTCGAACGGAAGGAAGAGACCAAGGAGATGATCCTTTCGGGAATGGGTGAGATTCATATAGAAGCGACCATCGACAAGCTGAAGAGGAAATTCGGGGTGGAGGTGAACCTTAAGCTCCCCAAGGTCACTTACAAAGAGACGATCAAGGGTAAAACGCGCATCCAGGGTAAATACAAAAAGCAGTCTGGAGGCCGTGGCCAGTATGGCGATTGCTGGATCGAGATGGAGCCCCTGCCGCGAGGTGAAGGTTTCAAATTCTATGACAAGATCGTCGGCGGCGTCATTCCCAAGCAGTACATTCCCGCCGTTGAAAAAGGCATTGCCGAAGCTCTCCCCGAGGGACCTCTGGCAGGCTACCCCGTTGTGGATTTCAAGGTCGATCTCGTCGACGGGTCTTTCCATCCCGTTGATTCCTCTGAAATGGCTTTCAAGATCGCCGGTTCCATGGCTTTCAAGAAGGCGATCATGGAAGCGAAGCCCACGCTGCTGGAGCCCATTGTCATCATGGAAATTACTGTCCCCGACGATTGCATGGGGGACATCATTGGAGATCTGAACTCCAGGCGAGGCAGGGTGCTCGGCATGGAAAGCAAGGGCAAGAAACAAATCGTTAAAGCAAACGTTCCCCTGTCCGAGGTGCTTAAATATGCTCCTGACCTTCGCTCCATGACGGCGGGACGCGGCATGTTCACCATGAAATTTTCCCATTACGAAGAAGTCCCGGCTCAGCTCCAGGAAAAAATTATAGAAGCCAGCAAGGAAGAGGAAAAATAGCCCGCCACCCGTGTTCCACGGGATTGCGCGGATCAATGTGTATTCATGCGGGCTGGGGATAATCCCCGCCCGCTTCTTGTTCGTACTGGGTGAGTTCCCAGTTCTATCCATCGGGTTTCATCCCCGGAACGCACAGGGAGGCGCGAATGAGTCTGCATCATGGCAACGGTGGGCATGGCCTTACTCCCGGTGGCCATCAGTTCAGTCGGACGACAGCCTTGATCACGGTCAGCGACCGCGGATCGCGAGGGGAGCGTGAAGATACGTCCGGGAGCAAGCTCCTCGACCGCCTGGAGGCTGCAGGGTATGATGTCCCGTACCGGGAGATCATACCGGACGAAGTTTCACAAATATCCAGGACGTTGTGCCTGTATGCCGACGAGAAGAAGGTAGCTCTCATCATCACGACGGGAGGGACCGGGGTATCGCCCCGCGATGTCACACCGGACGCCACGGCATCCGTGGTGGACCGCATGATTCCCGGGATGGCGGAGGCCATGCGGGCCGCAGGCCTTCAGAAGACTCCCCACGCGATGATTTCGCGTGCAGTGGTCGGCATCCGCGGCGCAACCTTGATCGTCAATCTGCCGGGAAGCCCAAAAGGAGCTCTCGAAAACCTCGAAGTCATCCTGCCGGCGCTCTCACACACACTGGAAAAGATCCAGGGAGATCCATCGGACTGTGGAAGGGCCTGACAGTTGGAATCGAGGCAGCTGGGATAGTCTACAGGGGGAGGAATGAACCGGGAGTGACGGGAGCCGCGGTGGGGGAAAGAATCCCCCCATGCCGCACGGCTCCCCGGGAACCGAATGTCCTCTTATGATGCGTCGTCGCCGCCCATATTCGCCCGCTTGGCCGAATATTTCTCCCGAATCGCTTCCTTTTTGGATTCGTGGCTTCTCTCGATGTTCGCTAGCACTTCATCCACCTGAAACAACAAGGCTTCGGCTTCCTCGACGCGCTGGAGGGCCTGCTTCACTTCGGGCATTTCCAGCCAGTTGGTCTGGCCCTGTTTATAGTGGGCGTAAATTTCCGATCCCAGCTTTCCCTGCGCCTTCGTCAGCCCTTTATGCAAGGAGCATTTCTTCCAGCTCTGCATGCGCTGCTTAAGAAATTTCAGTATATAGGAAGAAAAAATCTGCCCGTACTCCAGGGAAAAGTAACCCGACTTTTGAAGTATATCCAAAATGGTCTTGACGATGCCGCTCATACTTACCCTCCTGTCTGCTCATTCATCGATACGCTCCATCCCAGTTCATCCTGCAAACGATCTATCATGCGCCTCGGATGACTTCCGGACCAGTAGACTTTATTACACTTTGGGCAGTGGTAAAATGAAACATTTGTTTCGAAAACGTAATCGGGAACATGGCTTAAGGCCAAACTGCGGGCCAGTTTGGACAGTCTTTCATTGCACCGAATGCAGCGGTGCAAAAGGCGAACATCCCCGGGTGCAACAGGTATCCTCGCCATGACCTCCCGGAGTTGATCCATGGGATCGTTGGAAGAAAGAATGGAGACCCGGGAATGCTCCGACCATCGCCGTGAGCGCGTTAGAATCAAAAAGCCTTCCCTTGAAAAACGCTCTACGGTTTGCAGCCGATCCAAACGCCGGTAGCGTGTGTCAAACCCTAGAACACGCAGCCATTTGGCAAGTTTTCCCATCATGACATCGACGACAAACCGCTTTTCCGATGTGCCCGATTCTGTCATGGGTGCTCGTCCAGACTGACCCTCCGCACTCCTCCCGGGAAAGAGGGGAGAAAAAGATCGTCCCACATATGGGATGCGGTCTGAATCTGGTCAATGGTCACATCCATTTGCCAATCCGACGACAGAAAGGCAATTCTGCGAGGGCTTTCCGTTACTTCCAGGGGTACCGGAGGATCGTAATTCACGGTGTAATGCCAAAGCCCCTGGCGTGCTTCAAAGGCTTTGAACGTCATGGGTTGAGACAGAAATGACCACTCGTAGCGCCAGCCGTCGTCCCTGGCCTGAGATTGGCCCACCCACCGGGACCGTTCCGAGAGAAGCTTGAAGGTTTCCAGTTGTTCGGGAGGCAAACTCGCCGCCAGGCTATACCCCAGCACGTTCAACGGCAGAGAGACTCCCAGGAAATGCTGGGTCAGCACCTCGGGCTTGCGTGCGGTGTAAAGGGTTTTTTCGCTGGGGACCCAGAGGCTGGATTCCCCCTTGTTGTAAATGATCACCCCGAGAGTCTGACCGAAGAGGTTGAATGCTTCCAGGCGCAGCCGGTCGGGCAGGTCGGCCAGGACGACGGCGCGCAAAGGATATTTTCCCTTGGCGCTGTCGGCCCTGAGGTGAAAGCTTGCCGTATATTTCTGCCAGTGCCTGCCTCGGTCTCCGAGGGCGGCCCTCCACTCTTCTTCCGCCAAAGGCATGGGCCTTTCTGCAGGACCGACAAACCGTGAACATCCGCTCACGGTCAAGAGCACCGCTGCGAACCCCAGGAAAAATATGCACACTGATCTTCTCATTGGATACGTTCGATCTTCCTCTTGATGGTATCGGGCTCGGAGTGCCCTGCTTCGAGCGCTTTTCGATAACCCTCCAGGGCTTTGCTCTTCTTTCCCAGGCTGGAGTAGATATCCCCCAGATGCTCAAAGATGATGGGATCGTTGGGGACTCTTTTCACCGCCTGCAGTATAATTTCGAGCGCTCTTCTGTCCTGTCCGAGCTTGTGGTAGACCCAGGCAAGACTATCCATAATGTAACCATCGTCGGGTTGCAGTTCGAGAGCGGTTTTGACCATTTGCTTGGCTTCCAGGAGACGGATGCCCATATCCGCGTAAGTATACCCCACGTAGTTGAGGGCATTTGGATTTTTGGGCTCTATGGCCAGGATCCTCTGCATGACCTTGATGGCCTCTTCCTTCTTGCCTTTTTTATCCAGGAGAACGCCTTTACGAAAAAGGATGTCGGGGTCCTCTCCTGCCTTTTCCACCCCCCTGTCCAGCACCTTGACGGCCTCCTCATACTTGCCCTGCTCTTCATAAATGACGGCAAGATAAAGATAAAAATCCGGCAAATCGGGCTGCTTCTCCAGGGCGGCTTCGAGCACCTCGGCCCCTTTGGCCGATTCCCCCTGCTTGGCCAGGAGGAGGGCAATACGGATCTGGGTGGTGCTCCAGAGGGGACTCTCGGGGGGGATCATCCTGAAGGTGCGGATTGCCTGATCGACCAAGTCCTTTTCCTGGTAGGCCGATGCGAGATAATAGAGGGCCTGATCATATTGGGGCTCTTCCTTGAGCAGCATATTGAAGGCCTGGATGGCTTCGTCATAGTTCCTGCGCTGCAGCTGGATCAAACCTATCTTGAGACGCGTTTCCACGTCCTTCGGATTCACCACCAGCATTTGTTCAAACTCCTGCAGGGCCTTGTCGAGCCTGTTCTCCCGCATATAAAGATTTCCCAGGCGTGCCCGTGCCTGGGTGCTGGATGCATCCGATGCAAGAATGCGTTTGTAGGTTTTTTCGGCGGCGCTGGAACGGTTGGTGACCTCATAAATGTATGCAAGATCCAACAATGCACTTTCGAAATTGGGGTCCATGGAAAGGATCTCGCGGTACATGATCTCGGCCTGGTTGTAGAATTTCATATCGAGAAAGACGCGCGCCTTGTAGTAAATGGCTGCAGGATTGTCCGGGATAAGGACCCGGAGGTGCTCGAAGGTTTCCACAGCTTCTGAAAAACGGCCTTCCTGGGCATAGAGGGCTCCCAGTAGAAGGTGGGCATCTTCATTGGAAGGATTGAGCTCGATCACGCGCTTGTACGCCGCGATTGCTTTGGCGTTGTTGCCGGTGGCCGTGTAGAGCTGCCCCTGGAGCATATAGGCTGGTTCATATGTCAGATCGTAGGTGGTAGCCTCGCCGATCAGTTTGAGGGCCATGTCCATCTTTCCCTGTCGAAGGTAGAGGGCTGCCAGCTCCGTCAGCAGAATGGGAGAATTGGGATCTCTTTGTACCGCGTCACCGTATGCCGCGGTTGCGTCGTCGATCTGCTTTTCTTGAAGGTAATGCTGAGCCACCAGATAATCATAGTAAGTTTTGGAGCGGGAGAGAGATTCATCCGGGAGGGTAAGGGGGGTCTGGCCCATCAGAAGGCTGGACCGCGAATCGAAGTGAAGGCAGCCATAAAGGGAGAGAATGGCCAGAATAAAAAAGCAGGGGAATCTTCGAGAGATCATGATCATCCTTGCGGCATCGACGGAAGAAAACATTATTGATAACAATAAAGTAGCACGCTCTTCCCCTAGCACATTTTGCTCGTGACGTCAATCGCTTACAGGGGGACACCCGGCAGCGGGCTCTCGGCATTCCTGCATGCCCTCACAGGGGCGGGAGCTCAATCGAATCCAGGTGGAAAAGGCACGATTTCGTCAATGTGACCGGCATTCCCCAGGAGCATGATCAACCGATCAACGCCCAGGGCGATGCCTGCGCAAGGCTGGAGGTCCTCCAGGCTCGCCAGAAATCGCTCCGGCAGGGGGTATGGCACATATCCCTGCTGCCGGCGCATTTGGAGAGCCTCGCGAAAGCGTGAGCGTTGTTCGGCGGCATCGGTGAGCTCGCTGAACCCGTTTGCAAGTTCCAGTCCGGCCCAGTAGAGCTCGAAGCGCTCGGCGACGGAAGGGTCGTCGTGCCTGAGGCGCGCTAGTGCAGCTTGGCTGGAAGGATAATCCGAAAGAATACAAGGTGTTGGAAAACCAAGGTGTGGCTCCACTTTCTCCACCAGGTCCCCGTCGAACCGGTATTGATCCACATGGCTGGAAGGCTCCCACCCGGCGAAACGGCGGAAAGCTTCACGAACCGTGTAGTGCTGCCACTCTCCCTCCACCTGCAGCCAATGGCCCTGGTAATCCCAGCCTGATGCCTTGCCCTCCTCGTGGCAGACGGTGAGGAGGAGATTGCGACAGTCTTCCTGGAGGGTGCGGTAGTCTGCGTACAGCCTGTACCATTCCAGCATGGTGAATTCACTGTGATGGAAACGCCCCTGCTCTCCGCGCCGAAAGACCGGCGTTATCTGAAAAATTCTCTCATACCCGGCGGCGAGCAAACGCTTCATGTAAAGCTCCGGGCTGGTGATGAGAAAGTAAGGGGCATCCGCCGGGATGGCTTCAATGTATGGCTCAGGGGCTGGCGCCGGTGTCCTGAGGGGCGTTTGCACCTCCATGAAGCCATCTTCTATAAAATACCTTCGGATGGTCTGTAGAATGCGGCAGCGGAGCTCCAAATGGGCGCGTTTGCCGGCAAGAATTTCCTCGGCAGACATTTCCGTCAGGCTTTCACTCTTTCTACGTAGGCTCCGCTGCGTGTGTCGATGCGCAAGACCTCTCCCTCCTCGATGAAGAGAGGAACCTGTATGACGAAGCCCGTTTCCATGGTCGCAGGCTTTGTGGCGCCTGCAGCCGTATCACCCTTGATTCCCGGATCGGACTTGACCACCTTGAGGACAACGAAATTGGGCAGGTTGATGCCGATGGGACGTCCCTGGAAAAAGAGCATGCTCACCACCAGGTTCTCCGTGAGATAGTTAGTGGCATCGCCCACTTGATCCCTCGTCATCTCGATTTGCTCGTAGTTGGCGGTGTTCATGAAGTGAAAACTGTCGCCCTGGCTATAGAGAAATTGCATGTCCTGTTCTTCGAGGTCGGCAGATTCGAACTTGTCCACGGAACGGTAGGTCCGGTCGAACTGTGATCCCGTGATCATATTTTTCAGACGGCAACGGTATAGCGCCTGCCCCTTGCCCGGCTTGGAAAATTCGAAATCCGTGATAATGTAAGGCTCCCCGTCGATTTCCAGTTTGAGTCCTTTGCGTAAATCACTCGTTGTCAGTGTCGCCATGGTTTTGTCCTCTCTTTCGGATTGATAACTTCGACTAAATTTTTTATTCTAAAAAAATGTATGGCTATACGTCAAGTTTCTTCATCAGTGTTAAGAGTCTTTTGGAATGCTGTTTCCACCGATAGGCATCACTTTATCGGCTCGTGTTGAGAATGCACTATGTCTACCAAAGAAGGAGGAAGGGACCATGGGTGAAATTCTTTTTGTCAGGGCGCGTGAGATCCTCGATTCACGGGGCAATCCCACTGTAGAAGCGGAAGTGGTACTGGATAGCGGTTACGAAGGAAGGGCAGCGGTGCCGTCAGGCGCATCGACTGGATCGAGGGAAGCCCTCGAACTGAGGGATGGTGACTCCAAACGTTATCTCGGCAAAGGGGTCCTGACGGCGGTCCAGAATGTCAATAATGAAATTGCTCCCAAGATCATCGGTATGGACGGCAGAGATCAGGTGGGACTGGATCAGTTCCTTTTGAGCCTGGATGGAACCGAGAACAAGAGCCGCCTGGGGGCCAACGCGATTCTCGCCGTCAGCATGGCTGCCGCCAAAGCGGGTGCGGCTGAGAGTGAGCTCCCCCTCTACCGGTACCTGGGCGGAGCGTTGACCTACCTGCTCCCCGTTCCCCTGATGAATGTCCTCAATGGGGGCGCTCATGCGGACAACAACCTGGACATCCAGGAGTTCATGATCGTCCCCGCCGGTGCATCAACCTTTGCCGAAGCTCTGAGGATGGGGGCGGAAACCTTTCACCATCTCAAGAAGGTCCTGAAGTCCAAGGGCTTGAACACCGCCGTGGGAGATGAAGGTGGCTTCGCCCCCAATCTTCGCTCCAACGTGGAGGCCATGGACGTATTGATGCAGGGCATCGAAGCGGCCGGGTACGAGCCGGGGAAAGATATCTTCATTGCCCTCGATGCGGCTGCCAGCGAATTCTACAAAGACGGGGCTTACCGCCTGGAGGCCGAACAGCAGCCGCAGAAGAGCCCCGAGGAGTTGATCGAGTTCTATGCACAGTGGGCCTCCAAGTACCCTCTGATCTCCCTGGAGGATGGGATGTCCGAAGGGGACTGGCCCGGGTGGAAATCCCTGACACAGCGACTGGGGAACAAGATCCAGATCGTGGGCGACGATGTCTTCGTGACGAATACGAAGATCCTGGCCAAGGGTATCGAGGAGGGCGTCGCCAATTCCATCCTCATCAAATTGAACCAGATCGGCACCGTCACCGAAACGCTTCAAGCCATCAACATGGCGTTGAGAGCCGGCTATACCGCCGTCATTTCTCATCGTTCCGGCGAGACGGAAGACACGACCATCGCCGATCTGGCTGTGGCGTCCGGAGTCGGCCAGATCAAAACGGGCTCTCTTTCGAGAACGGACCGCATCGCCAAGTACAACCAGCTCCTCCGCATCGAAGAGGAATTGGGAGATGCAGCCTGCTATGCCGGTCTGAAGGCTTTTGGAAAATAAAGACGCATCGGCCAGGGGGAGCTCCTCCGGCGAAATGGGTTGGCCTTTTGGAACTTCCCCTTGACAGCATCCCTGTTTTCCATTAGATAGGGTGCAACGTCGAATGCGGCGGCATGCCCAAGTGGTAAGGGAGCGGTCTGCAAAACCGTTATTCACCGGTTCGAATCCGGTTGCCGCCTCCACTGGATTTAAGGGGTTAGGTCATATGACTTAGCCCTTTTTTTATTTGGCGGGTGCAGTCGGATGGGATCATGAGCCTGCCATGAGAAAACGACCATGAATTCATTGCCCTTTTTACATGAAAAAGGGGAGGGCGTGGTCCTGGAGGTCCATGTCCAGCCCAGAGCCAGCAGGAATGAATGGGCGGGCATCCATCACGGGTGTTTGAAGGTTCGGCTGACAGCCCCCCCCGTGGAGGGGGCGGCCAACAGGGAATGCATCAAATTCCTGGCGGAGCTCCTGGACATTCCCAAGTCGGATCTGGAAATTGTCGGGGGGCACAAATCCCGTCAAAAGAGCATCTTGATCCGCGGTTTGTCGCTGGAAAATATCCGCGAAGTGCTGCATCGAGAGGGTGTCGTTTGAGTCATTTTGTACAATAAAGTTTGATATAGGGATATTTTTTTTGTAATAGCCGCCGCCTTTTGATAAAAGGACCACTGTAAATTTCTGCGCCTACACATCAAGATCAAACGGAAACTCTGAAAGGAAGCTGACATGCGAGAAGCGGTAATTGTAAGTGCGGTGCGGACTCCGCTGGGAAGCTTTAACGGCTCCCTCAGCGGGATCGGCGCGACTCAACTGGGAGCGATCGTTATTGAGGAAGCGGTTCGAAGAGCAGGGATTGCCAAGACGGATGTAAACGAAGCCATCATGGGCATGGTGCTTCCGTGCGGATACGGACAGAACCCGGCCAAGCAGGCTGCGGTGAAGGCCGGGATGCCCGACGAAGTGGAATGCTTCACCATCAATAAGGTATGCGGTTCCGGTTTGAAGTCCATCATGCTGGCGGCCCAGGCGATACAGGTGGGAGATGCCGATGTGGTGGTCGCCGGAGGCATGGAAAATATGAGCATGGCGCCTTATTACCTGGAAAAGGCGCGTTTCGGCTACCGGATGGGGGATGGGAAGCTTCACGATCATATGGTCCACGACGGCCTGTGGGATATCGTGAACGATTTCCATATGGGGATTTCCAATGAGCTCTGCTCCGAGAAGTATAACGTCTCCCGGGAGGATCAGGACCGTTATGCTGCCGAATCCTACCAGCGTACTCTGGCGGCCATGGCGGCCGGGAAGTTCAAGGATGAGATCGTGCCCGTGCCCATCCCGCAGCGCAAAGGGGAGCCGGTCCTTTTCAGCCAGGACGAGTGTCCGAAGGACACCCCTTATGACGCCCTGGCGAAAATGAAGCCGGCATTCAAACAGGGGGGGGTGACGACAGCCGGAAATGCCTCCATCATCAGTGATGGAGCCGCGGCGGTCGTCGTTATGGCCCGCGAAAAGGCCGTGGCTCTTGGCTGCAAAATCCTTGCGACCGTGGGTGCTCAAGCCTCCGCCGGCATCGATATGAAATATGTCCTGGTTGCACCCATCCTGGCCGTACCCAAATGCCTCAAAAAGGCAGGGCTCGGAGTGGGAGATGTGGATCTTTATGAAATCAACGAAGCCTTCAGCGGATCGACGGTGGCAGCCCTGCGTGAGCTCAAGCTGGATCCTGCCACTGTGAACGTCAATGGGGGCAGCGTTGCTCTGGGGCATCCCATTGGGGCCAGCGGCTGCAGGTTGCTGGTAACCCTGCTGTACGAAATGATCCGCCAGGACAAGAAGACCGGCCTGGCCTCACTCTGCCTGGGTGGTGGAGAGGCTGTGGCCATGATGATCAAGAGGTAGTGGAATTTACGTGGCCCCACCGCACCGATGCTCTGTCCTCATGATCGTTTCCATGGAAGACCGGACGGCCGGGAGGCATGGAGCGCCCGCAGAGGGAGGGGGAGGGGCCGTCGTGAGAGTGGATGAAGAGTTTAACGTTCAAATACTAAGGAAGGAGTTTACACTCACATGGAAGTTAAAACGTTTGGAGTCATCGGTGCTGGACAAATGGGAAACGGGATCGCACAGGTAGCCGCCATGAGCGGGCTCCAGGTGATCATGAACGATATCAACGATGAGTTCGTGCAGCGCGGCATGAAAAACATCACCAATCTTCTCACCAAGAGCGTGGAAAAAGGCAAGATGAGCGCCGATGAAAAGGCGGCGGTGCTGGGTCGGATCAAGACCAGTGTCAGCCTCCAGGACATGGCCGCCGCTGACTACGTGGTGGAAGCCGCTACGGAAAACGAACCCATTAAGTTCAAGATTTTCCAGGATTTGGACAAGATTTGCCGTCCCGAAGCCATCCTCGCCAGCAACACCTCCTCCATTCCCATCGGGCGTATTGCTGCTCAAACCAAGCGGCCGACCCAGGTCATCGGCATGCACTTCATGAACCCTGTCCCCGTCATGAAGCTCGTGGAAGTCATTCGGGGCCTCCCGACTTCCGACGAAACCTTCAAACTGACCTGGGACCTCGCCGTCAAGTTCGGCAAGACTCCGGCGGAATCGAGCGATTTTCCCGGCTTTATCGCCAACCGTATCCTTCTGCCCATGATCAACGAAGCGATTTACGCCCTTTACCATGGTGTAGGTACCCGGGAAGCCATCGACACCGTTATGAAGCTTGGCATGAACCATCCCATGGGTCCCCTCGCACTGGCGGATCTCATTGGCCTGGACACCTGCCTCGCCATTATGGAAACCCTGTACAAGGGCTTCAGTGATTCCAAGTATCGTCCCTGCCCGCTCCTGCGCAAGTACGTGGAGGCGGGATGGCTCGGCAAAAAGACGGGCCGCGGCTTCTACGAGTATTAAAAGCCTGTCCTGAAAGTTCCGCCCCTCGCCCTTTGGGGAGAGGGGCGGAGCGTGGAGGATGTTCTTATGGGCTGCCATGCCGACGGGAGCGGGCACTCAGGGGAAAGGCTTTGCATCGCCGGTCACAGACTCCCCGCCTGGTCCCGGAGCGATGGTTTTCCCGCTCGTTTCCAAGAGAATCTCATTCTATACGACTTCTAATGCTAACAAGATGGAGCTCTAATGAACTTCGAACTGACTGAAGAACAGAAAATCATTCAAGATACCGCTGCCAAATTTGCCAAGCGCGAACTGGAGCCCGTGGCTGCAGAGCTGGATCAGACCAAGAATCGGGACATTCTCAAAAGTAATTTGAAAAAACTGGCGGAACTGGGCTTCATGGGCCTCAACATTGATCCGGCCTACGGCGGAACAGGAGCCGGGGCGGTCGCTTTTTCCCTTGCCATGACGGAGCTTGGACGCGGTTGTGCCTCCACTGCGGTGACCACCTCCGTGACCAATATGGTCGCTGAAGTGATCCAGGTAGTGGGAACCGAAGAACAGAAGCAAAAATACATTCCCCCCATTTGCTCCGGCGAATATCCCGCCGGCAGCTTCGGCCTCACGGAAACCTGCGCGGGCTCTGACCCTGCCTCCATGCGGACAAGCGCCGTTCTGGACGGCAATGATTATATCCTGAACGGAAATAAGATTTTCATCACCAGCGCAGAATATGCCGGAGTTTTCGTCGTTTGGGCAGTGACGGACAAAGATGCGAGAAAGGGCAAGGGCATCACGGCATTCCTCGTGGAGCCGTCTTTTCCCGGTTTTACCGTGGGGAAGGATGAAAAGAAGATGGGGCAGCACGCCTCCTCCACCAATGAATTGCTTTTCGAAAACTGCCGGGTGCCCAGGGAAAACGTTCTGGGCAAAGTGAACGATGGCTTCCGTATTGCCGCGGCCGAACTGGCGGGCGGGCGCATCGGGATCGGCTCCATGGCGCTCGGCATCGGCCTGGCCGCCATGGATTGTGCCACAGCTTATGCCAAAGAGCGGATCCAATTCGACAAACCCATCGCCAATCTTCAGGCCATTCAGTGGATGATTGCCGACAACTATACGCGACTGGAAGCAGCTCAGTTGCTCCTGATGCGAGCGGCCTTCGTGAAAGATCAGGGCCGGCATTACGCCAAGGAAGCGTCCATGGCAAAGGTATACGCCACCGAAGCGGCCAACAAGGCCTGCTATGATGCCATTCAAATCCTCGGCGGTTATGGATACACGGCGGATTTTCCCGTAGAGCGTCATGCACGGGATGCACGCATTACCACGATCTATGAAGGCACCAGTGAAATCCAGCGCCTCATCGTAGCCCGGGAATTGTTGAAGTAATCTCGGCTGCGTCACTGCAGGGTGGGTGACCTTTCGGTGACCCACCTCCTAATCCCTCCTTATCACTGCCTCCTTACCACCTCTTGCTTAAACACACAGGACCATGTCGTCTTCCAGCAGGATGATGGGAGGGGCCGTGACATGGCCGAGCTCCTTCCTGATGGCGGCTCTATAATACGATTTCAGGTGGCTGATGTAGATCTTCTCCGGCAGTTCGGGCATCTTGGAGATTTCTGCCTGGAGGAGGGAAGGGGTGAGGTGCCCCGAGATATTTGCCAGCGCCAGCAGTTCATCGGGAAAGGAAACTTCGGTGATGAGAGCTTTGACACGGTGCCCGGCCATGCGTGACCAGATCTGTTCTGTCGGTCCGGTATCGCCGGTATAAACGAAGGCGTTGCCCCCGGCCTCCTCTACCAGGTAGCCATAGGCCGGCACGGGGTGATCCACCCGTGTGGGGTAGATCTTATATTCCTTCACTTGAAAAAAGCCCTCCGTCGAGAGCTCCTGGAAGCGCATGACGGGCGCTTCGGAGGTGGGGAGTCGGCTGAAATCCGGCCAGATCCTGTTGTTGAAAACATGCTTTTGGAGGTCGTCCAGGACATCCTGACCGCTCAGAATCGTCAGCCTGCACTTCTGCCGGCTGGAAACAATATTGTCCAGGAGAAAAGGGATCGCCTTGATATGGTCGAGGTGCGCATGGGTTAGAAAGATGTGGCTGATGCGGCACTGAGCATCCCGGTCGAGGGAAAGAGAGATGGTTCCCGCGTCCAGGAGGAGAAAATCATCCACCAGGAACGCTGGGGAATTGTGTCCCGGGAGCTCGGAACCGGATGCGCCGAGCACTCTTATTTTCATGGGCAATCCCTTCCTCTTCTATGAACCCACACCTGTGCGCATACATTGTCCTCCTGATTGGCCATCGGGTCGTATCACTGCGAGGTGGGATTGTAATGATTTTTCTAAAATTTGAAACCCCAAGTTGAGCGACTTCGGGGGAGCGCTGTGAGCTCACTGTCAAAAGAAAATGAAAAAAAATTGACAACACCTCCCAAAATGGCTTAAAAAACTATGCTCGAATTGTACTGTTCGATGCTTTCGTGCTCATGCTGATAGTGACCGATTCATGCTGCAAGCTCTTTAACGTTCTGGTATGCTTTACCATCCAAGTGGGGTAGCCCGGGTTCCATGTCCGTGGTCAAGTCAGTTTCGGATTTTTGTTTTTGTGCAACCAGCGCCTCCTGCGAAAATGCGAATTTCCAGATGCAGGGGTTGCACGGTGTCTCCTCGGCCCTGCTTTTTCCACTGTTTTGTTCGGCAAAATCACATCATATCCCGCCTGTCCATTCAAGGGGCTCTCTATTTTTTCCGGCTTGCAGTGTTTCAGTTTGCCGGAATAGGTTAAGCTGCCTGCAAAGTAAAGCATTACGTGACTGGTTTTCATCCTGCATGGGGTATGCATCTCCAGGGATGCGTTGCCTGAAGCGCCGCTCCCCACGGGGATCTCGAGGGAGCATTCCCTGAAGGTGGGGCAGAGCCCCCATGAGCAGCGGGTGACCGGTTTTTTGAGTAAACATTTATACAAAATGAGGGACGACATGCCGATCGAAATTTCAGAGAAAACCATCAAGCGTGACTTCATCGACAAAGTCATCAAGCTCAGCGGGCAGGACATCAATTTGTGCTTTCAGTGCGGCACCTGCGGCGGGGCGTGCCCCATGTCCGACAAGGTGGACACCGTTCCCCGCAGGATCATGCGCATGGCTCAGCTGGGGATGGAAGAGGCTCTTGAGGAGGTCAAGAGCTACTGGATGTGCGCATCCTGCCATTCCTGCACGGTGAATTGCCCGAGAGGGCTGGATATCGCCAAGGTCATGGAAGCTCTCCGGCTCCTCACACTTCGGAAAAACGTCAATATGTTCGAGCCATCATCGTTGGATGCCGAGACGATGCGGGACTTGCCTCAGATTGCTATGGTCAGCTGCTTCAGAAAATTGACAAGTTAGAGGAGTATTATGAAAGTCAGCTATTATCCGGGATGTACCCTCAAGACGAAAGCGAAGAACCTGGAGGACGCTGCAGTCGCCTCGATGGCCGCCCTCGGTGTGGATTTCGAGGAATTGACCCGCTGGAACTGCTGCGGTGCCGTCCATTCTCTCGCCGATGATGATCTCATTCACCAGGTGGCTCCTGTGCGTGACCTTGTCCGTGCCATGGAGCAGGGCAGCGACAAGGTCGTCACCCTTTGCTCCATGTGCTACAACACGCTGGCCCGGGCGAACCTGCTGATGCGGCAAGATGAGGTGAAGAGAAAAACCATCAATGATTTCATGAATGAAGAAAAGGATTACCATGGGGAGGTGGAAGTCCTCCACTTCCTCAACTTTTTGCGCGATCAAGTGGGATGGGATACCGTCCGCAACGCCGTGAAGGTTCCTTTGAATGGGCTGAAGGTCGCCATGTATTATGGCTGTACCTTGATGCGGCCTCGCAATGTCGCCATCGAGCCCATCGGGGACACCAGGATCATGGGGGAATTCTTGGAAGCCATTGGCGCTGCTCCCGTCGATTTCCCCGAAGCCACGACATGCTGTGGCTCATACCAGATTTTGGCCAATCCCGAGGCTGCTCACGATGTGAGTGGAAGAATCCTTGAGTCCGCCATTCGGGCGGGAGCGGAAGCCATGGTGCTCAGCTGCCCGCTCTGCGAATTCAATCTTTCCAAGAAGCAACCGGAAGTCCTAAAGAAAAATAAGATCTCCCGGGAAGTTCCCGTCTACTATTTCACTCAGCTGCTGGCCATGGCCCTGGGCTTGGGACAGGAAGCCTGCCGCTTTGACCTCAACAGCGAGTGCTCCGTGGAGTTGCTGAAGAATAAAAATTTCCCCGTTTGATTCCGTGCCGTCCGAAGAGGGCCATGGGTGAGCGCAGGGGATTGATTTTGATGCTCAGGTGAAGTTACTCACAGTTTTTTTCAGGAGAAATGAACAATGTCTCATCATCATGACAGCAAAGAACCCAAGCAGAAAAAGAAAGTCCAGGTTGCCACGGGCGACCGGGCAATCCTTCCCGAAGGGGCGACAACCATCCCGGTGTATATCATGGGAAAAAGGTACGAAGTTCCTGAAACCCTGACCATCATGAAAGCCATGGAATATGCGGGCTTCAAATTCCTGCGGGGCGCAGGCTGCCGTGGGGGGATTTGCGGGGCCTGCCCGACAGTCTATCGCAAACCGGGAGACTACAAGCTGCATTTCGGCCTAGCCTGCCAAACTGTTGTAGAGCCCGACATGTATCTGGCTCAGATCCCTTTCTATCCGGCGAACCGTGCCGCTTACAAGATCGAGGATCTCGAGCCCAATCCGGAGATCATCTTTTCCCTCTATCCCGAGCTCTTCCGTTGTGTGGCCTGTAACAATTGCACCAAGGCGTGCCCCATGGGCGTCGATGTCTTGGGCTATATTTCCGCGTTGAAGCAGGGGGACATTGCCCGGGCCGCCGAAATTTCCTTCGACTGCATCCAGTGCGGTATGTGTGCCAGTCGCTGCATGGGTGAGCTGCCCCAGTATCATATTGCTCAGCTGGCGCGCCGCATGTACGGCAGAGCCATCATGCCCAGGGCGCGGCACCTGGCCAAACGTGTTGAGGAAATCGAATCGGGCAAATACGACGAAATGCTGAAGAGCCTGCAGACCATGAGCCATGGGGAACTGGAAAAGCGCTACAAGGAGAGGGAACGTGAACCCGACATGGCTCCCAACGGCACTTGGCTGCCCGCAAACGATCCGTATCTCTGATGCACCCCTTTTACCGTAAACCCTGAATGATTTTGCAAGGTGAATATTCAAATTTGTTTGGGAATATGAGGAGAATTGAAGATGGGTTACACTCCGGAAATGAAAGAATTGATCAAACGGGTTGAAGCCACTCGGCCGGCACGCATGGAAAAGGCGCGCCGCGGCGAGAACTTCCCTGCACTGAGCCTGGAAGAGCGGGCTGTCGTTCTGGAAAAATTTCATCCGGATTATCAAAAAGAAGGCCGACGTCCTATCCGGACGGGTCCCGACAAAGGACTGGTTCTGCCTGAAGAAATCGCTTCCATGCTGGAATCCCGTTCCATGCTGCGCCCTGAAAATGTAGACCTTTCGAATCCCGATTTCGAAACCGACGTTCTCATCGTCGGCGGTGGTGGTGCGGGAACCTCCGCAGCGCTCCTGGCCGCCGATGCGGGAGTCCGCGTCATCATGACGACCAAGCTGCGCCATGGGGATGCCAACACCATGATGGCGGAAGGTGGTATTCAGGCTGCAGTCCAGGAATCCGATTCTCCCTACTACCATTATATGGACACCATCGGTGGCGGCCACTTCACCAACCAGTCGGACCTGGTAGCCGCCCTGGCCCATGATGCACCCCTTTCCATCGCCTGGCTGGAAAGCCTCGGCATGATGTTCAACAAGTTCCCCGACGGCCGGCTCATTTCCCGGCATTTCGGCGGTTCCAGCCGCAAGCGCATGAATTCCGCCGGCGACATGACGGGTGCTGAAATCATGCGTGTCCTGCGGGACGAGGCCCGCAACCGGGGCGATCAGATCACCATCCTTGAATTCTGCCCGGCTGTGGAGTTGATCCTCGACGAAGACGGGAAGTGTGCAGGGGCGATCCTCTACAATATGGAAACCCGTGAGTTCTTCATCGCCAAAGCCAAGGCCACCATCATCGCCACGGGGGGCAACGGCCGTCTGCACATCAAAGGCTTTGCCTGCACCAACCACTACGGCGCCACCATGGACGGCGTGGTCATGTGCTACCGTGCGGGGGTAGGCTCCACCTGCCTGTTCTCGACCCAGTACCACCCCACCGGTGTGGCCTATCCCGAACAGAATGTCGGTTTGCTCATCACCGAAAAGGTCCGCGGTCTGGGGGCCCACGTCCTCAACATCGACGGCGAGCAGTTCTGCTTTCCCCTGGAGCCTCGCGATGTGGAATCCGCCGAGTTGATCAAGGAAGCCCTGGAAGTCGGAAAGGCCGTCATCACCCCCACCGGTCGTTATGGCTTGTGGCTGGATTCACCCATGATCGACCTGCTCCATGGAGAGGGGACGGTGCGTCGTGAGCTTCCCGCCAAGTTCATCCAATTCGAACGCCATGGCATCGATATCAGCAAGGAGCCCATGCTCGTTTACCCGACGCTTCATTATCAAAACGGCGGCATCGCCATCAATGCCGACTGTGAAACGACGATTCCCGGCCTCTACAGCGCAGGGGAATGCACAGGAGGATTGCACGGTGAAAACCGCCTCATGGGCAACAGCCTCCAGGATGTCATCACCTTCGGGCGTCGCTCCGGAGCCGCTGCGGCCAGGTACGTCAATGGCGGGGTGGAATTGAAGAAGTTGACTCTGGATCACGTGGTGAAATACGAGAAGGAGCTGGTCGAAGCGGGTGTCGAAAATCCTATGGTGGCTCCTATCCTTCTGCCGGATTATTCAACGGACGAAGTCGCTTCTCGTCGTCTCCTGGAGATCCAGGGGAAGCTGGAAGCCGAATGATCATGGAGGCTGAAAAAGCCTCGGTGTCAGCCATGGACGTTGAATTTGAATTTCTTTGGCACATGCGCTCAGGCCGTCATGCCCCGCCATGACAGGGCATACGATGGATGGTTTCCCTGCAGCGCGGTATATCCCTGGTGAGGTGGGTACCGAAGGTGCCCGCCCTGCCAGGGATCGACACTGCAGAACCAGAGAAGATGCGGATCAATCACAACAGCCTGCTGAGGTAGCGATCCAGCTCCATTCGGGGCAGGGCTCCCGTAACGCGATCCACCTGCCTCCCTTTTTTCATGAAAATGAGTGTCGGGACACTCTGGACCGCGTAGTTGGAGCCGGAAACAGGGTTCTGATCCAGCAGAACCTTGGCGAACTTGATGCGGCCGGCATAATCCCGCGCCAGGGTATCCACATCGGGGAGCATCCTTCTGCAGTACCCGCAATTGGGAGACCAAAAAAACACAAATACCGGCCCGGGAAAAGCCAGGATCTGTGTGTTGAAATCCCTGTCGATTACATCTACGGCCCCGTCGGGATAACGGTTCGCCATTGAAAGGGGGCGCCGGCACTTGCCGCAGACAGCCTGCTCCCTCACGCGATTCCCTGGAACGCGGTTCTTGGCCCCGCAATGGGCGCAGCCAACGAGAATACTGTCTTGATTCATTGCTTCGACACATCCTCCTTTTTCTCATTTTCATGCGTATCACACGCATCCCGGTAGATGAACACGTACTCACCGCGGTTGATGTCCACTACGATATTGCCGCCGCGGGATTCCGCATAAAGAAGCCAGCCCGGCTTCTTTGCGCTGCTTCATTCCACCCGTGGAGAGAATTCACCCTTCGATCGGTCAAACCATGCCAACAGCATCGGCTCGTCCCCTCTGCCGGCAGCTGTTCTGTCGGCTGCCCGTCGGGCATCATAGAAATCCGGTTCGTTCCCCTCCACATGGACATGAATCGGGTCGATCAACATTTCCTTCTGAAATACGATACACTGCTCCATCGGTCTTTACACTCCCCCTCGATCTACATTTTCGGCCGAAGCGGGCGCCGCGCTCCCTCCAGATGGAAGCGGCTTTCAGGTTTCTGAAAGCATGAGCGCCCCTGGAAGAAAACTGCCGGGTGTCCCGTCCACAAGCAGCTCGATGCAGCCATACAAAATTCTGATTAATCACCCCTGGGAAGGATTTCAAGGAAAGGAGCCGGTGCGGCAACCGTTGCCGCCCTCCTGGCGGAACTATTGGTTGATTTATAGAGACCCGGAAACATATAATGACGCGGAACAACTCTTGGTCCGGCATTTCGCGCGGCATCGCACCGAGTCCATGTGCCGGAAGCGTGAAGTGACCCTTTGGGGAGAAAGGCGCTGCAGCCCCTCAGAGTGATCTGTTTTAAATATTCCGAGCTCTGTCACGGATAGCTCGATTTTGTCGGAGGAAACACATTGAAGATAGCAGTCAGTGGAAAGGGTGGCGTCGGAAAGACGACACTTTCAGCTTTTCTGGTGAAGTGGTTTGCGGAGCAGGGGAACAAGGTACTGGCCATCGATGCGGATCCGGATGCCAACCTGGGGCATGGCCTGGGCATCAAAGATGCGTCGAACATCGTTCCCATTGCCAAAATGAAAGATCTCGTGGCCGAGCGGACCGAATCCGTTCCCGGGAGCTTCGGGGGTTTTTTCAAATTGAATCCACAGGTGGACGACCTTCCCGAAAAGCTGGCGGTTTCCAGTGGGGATCGCATTCGCCTGATGGTCATGGGAGGAGTGAAAAAAGGCGGGACAGGGTGTGTCTGCCCTGAGAGCGTTCTCCTGAAGAATCTCGTGCAGCACCTCATCCTGAGGCGTGACGAGGTCGTGGTCATGGACATGGAAGCCGGGATCGAGCATCTGGGGCGGGGGACGTCCAAGGCTGTGGACTGCCTCGTTGTTGTCGTGGAACCGGGACGGCGCAGTATCGAAACAGCCCTTCGCATTAAAGAACTGGGCATGGATATCGGCCTCAGCAACTTTGCCCTGGTGGGGAATAAGGTTCGGGGTGACAAGGACCGGGAATTTCTCAAGGAAAATCTCCCTGAATACCGATTCCTGGGGTTCATTCCATACGACGACGGCCTCATTGAAGCAGACCTTCGGGGAATCTTTCCGGAACAACTGCGGGAGGAAACCCGTAAGTGCTTTGAAGAAATCGCCATGAATCTGCAGAGCCTAAGGACGGTGGCCGCTTCTCGGGAAACGTAAAACATGAGGGATTGCATGATCGACGTGCAGAGTCAGACGGATCACAGGAACATCAGAGTTGACAAGGTAGGAGTCAAGGACATCCGCTACCCCATCACGGTGATGGACAAGAACAATGGGGCTCAGCACACGGTGGCAAGCATCAACATGTATGTGAATCTGCCCCGTGAGTTCAAGGGCACCCACATGAGCCGATTCATCGAGATCTTGAATGAATTCCATGGAAACCTGGACATGCGGGAGGTGTCCACGATTCTCGAGGAAATGCAGCTTCGACTGCAGGCGGGGTCGGCTCACCTGGAGATCAGCTTTCCTTACTTCATCAAAAAGCTTTCGCCCATCACGGTCACGGCCGGCCTCATGGAGTACGGCTGCCGGGTGGCGGGGTCCCTGGATCAGAGCAACGAATGTGACCTGGTGCTCGAGGTGAATGTGCCCATAACAACCGTCTGTCCCTGTTCCAAAGAGATCAGCATGCATGGGGCGCACAACCAGAGAGGCATGGTGCGCCTCGCTGTCCGTTTCAAGAAGTTCATCTGGATCGAGGACCTGGTACACCTGGTGGAGCACTGCGCATCCTGTGAAGTCTATTCTGTATTGAAACGGCCCGACGAAAAATTCGTCACGGAGAAGGCGTACGAAAATCCCAAGTTTGTGGAGGATGTAGTGCGTGATGTCGCCTCAGCCCTGAAAACCGATGCCAATGTCCTGTGGTTCAAGGTGGATGTGGAAAATTTCGAATCCATCCACAACCACAGCGCATATGCCTGCATCGAACGGCTCAAATGAGTCGTTTTTGAGAGAAATAGCTCCTCATGGAGACGCGACAGGTTTTCGAGAGGGTCTGCCGGGCCATGGCAGACTCCGCTTTCTATCCCCACCCGGTTTCCGCTTTGGAGCGCCGGGAGACCCACATTTCCGTCGTGTTCCTGACAGGCCTCTGGGCCTATAAACTCAAAAAGCCGGTGAATTTCGGCTTCCTGGATTTCCAATCCCTCGATGCCCGAAAACATTTTTGCGAACAGGAAGTACTCCTGAACCAGCGGCTGAGCCACGGGGTTTATTCCGGGGTGGTTTGCCTTTCGGAGGATGCAGCCGGAGGCGTTTCCCTGGAAGGGAAAGGAAAGATCCTGGACTATGCCGTCAGGATGAAGCAACTTCGGGAGTGCGACAGCCTGGAATGGCTGCTGCAACACGGTGAGATCTTTCCTGGGGCCATGCAGGAACTTGGGCGACTCCTGGCGGATTTTTATGACCGGTGTGCTCAGAGCGATACCATCGATGGGTTCGGTCGGGCGGAAGCGATCTCTTTCAACATGGAAGAGAATTTCAGGCAGATCGAGCCCTTTGTGGAGGAAGTCGTGCCCCGGGAGTCCTGGGAGTTCATCCGCCAGGTCAGTCGAGCCTTCTTCGCCAATGCCGGAGATCTTTTCGAGAAAAGAATCAGGGAAGGGCGCATACGGGACGGCCATGGCGACTTGAAGGCAGAGCACATCTATTTTTCAGACGGCATTCAGATCATCGATTGCATTGAATTCAACGATCGCTTCCGCTACGGAGACGTCGCCGTGGACCTGGCCTTTCTGCACATGGACTTGGAGCGTCTGGGCCACGCCGAAATGAGCCGGAAATTTCTGTCCGCCTATGCCGAGAGGGCTCGAGACCCCGGGCTTTATGCCCTCCTCGACTTCTATGCCGCTTACCGCGCTGTCGTGAAATTGAAGGTGGCCTGCCTCAGTCTCCCCGCAGAAGGGGAGGAGGCCGAAGGATGGGCTGGTGGGCGGAAGCTGGTTGAAACCTACTTACAGCTCGCCTATCGGTATGCCATGCAGTTCAGTCGTCCCACACTCTGGGTTTTCTGCGGACTGCCGGCCACGGGGAAGTCTTCCCTGGCTCAGGAGCTCGCCGAAGCCCTCCATCTCCCACACTTTCAATCCGACCGTATTCGCAGGGAAGAGATGGGAGAATCGGCCGGGGGATCGCACGTCGTTCCTCTGGATGCGGGGATCTACCGACCCGAGATGCGGCACAGGGTGTACGCGCGGATGCTCTTCGCGGCCCAGGAGCAGCTGAAGAACGGGCGCTCCGTCATCCTGGACGCCTCCTATTCACGACGCAAGGATAGAGAGGATGTACAGCAATTGGCCCGCGACTTGGACACGAACCTCGTGTTCGTAGAATGCATCTGCCACGAAGAAACCCTGCGGGAACGCCTCAAACAGCGGGAGGCCTCGGCAGACAGCCTTTCGGATGCCCGCCTGCAGCATCTTTCGGAAATGATCCGCCGCTTCGATCCCCTGGAGGAGCAGTCGCCCTGGAGTCACCTGCAAGTGGAGACGGACGGTCCCTTCTTGAGGAGCTTCATGGATATCCTGTCAGGGGCCTATGCCCTGCAGTGTCTCCAGGTGCAACAGATCCTTTGACCCGGCAGATGTCCCTCTTTACTTTTCCAGGGCCAGTTCAATGAGGCGGTCCAGGAGTGGAGAGAAGGAAATACCTGCGACGGCTGCGGCCTGAGGGAAGAGGCTGGTTGCCGTCATGCCCGGAATGGTGTTCGTTTCCAGAATATAAATGTCTTCTCCTGCAACGATCATGTCCGTGCGGCTGTAGCCCCTGCAGAAGAGAGCCTGGTGCGCGCGCCTGGCCAGCTCCTGTGCCCGCTCGGTCAGAGCGGGGGAAATGCGCGCAGGGCAGATTTCCTTTGTGGCACCGGGGGTGTACTTCGCCTGGTAATCGAAAAATTCATAGGCATCGCCGGGAACAATCTCGATCAAAGGCAGCGCCTGCAGGGTGTCGTTTCCCAGAACCCCGCAGGTCACTTCCACGCCGCGAATGAATTTTTCAACCATGCAGCGTCGATCGTATCGCCATCCCTCCTTCAAGGCCTCCGGCAGCTCCGCCTCGGTCTTGACAATGCTCAGTCCAATGCTGGAGCCCTCGTGCTCGGGCTTGATCACCAGGGGGAGTCCGAGGCGCCCGACGACCTCTGCCGGATCAATCGGGCGGTCCCGTTCCAGCACGGCGTAGGGGGCGACGGGCAAGCCTGCGCGCTCATAAAGTTCTTTGCTCAGGATCTTGTTGATGGCAATGGCGCTTCCCAGTATCCCGCTGCCCTGATAAGGGATCCCCAAGGATTCGAGAAATCCCTGGATGGTGCCGTCCTCTCCCATGCGGCCGTGCAGGATGATGAGGGCCACGTCGATGTCCGCGGCCTCCTGAGCCAGGCGGGGGAGGTCGTCGCGGGGATCATACCGGAAGATTTCGTATCGATCCTTGTCGAGCGCCTGGAAAACCTGTTCTCCACTCTTCAGGGAAACGTCGCGCTCCGCGGATTTCCCACCGGCCAGCAATGCAACCCTCAATTTTTTACCGCTCATAAGACTCCCATGCCATGGGTGAATAGGTTTGGGGGGACAGTTCCATGAGCTCTCTCTCCTCCGGGCTGATGGGAAGACGTGCGAAAATTTTGTCCTCCAGCATCCGATAGAGGTCGAGCTTCCTCCAGATCCTGCTCTTATGTTCCCGGGTTTTTCCGTAGCGCTCCATGAGATCGTAGAACCGATCTTCCAGTGAGACGATTTCATCGTGCTTCACTCGTTTATCCGAGTAGTTCACGATGAGGGATTCATTGAGGGGACCCTGCAGGCGATAGGACTCCAGGCTGGCGTGCTCTTCCACAATGGGCGCAATGTGGAGATAGCCCCATTCTTCCAGCATCCTGGCCCCCAGCTCACAGTGGCTCTCGTCCGTGGTAAGGCTGGGGGCTTTGGCGATGTCGTGCAGCAGGGCCGATGCCTGGAGAAGATCCAGGTCCAGGGAGGGATATTCTTGTTTCAGAAAGCGGCCCAGGTAGAGAGAGATTTCTGCCACCATGAAACTATGATTTTGGATATGAGGAGGCATTTCCACCTGAGCGATGAGCTTCAGGCACTGTTCGCGCGTCGGGGTAGCCAGCGTGTACATCACGATCCTTATTTCTTGGGTTCGACTCGTACTGTTGGAAACATATTAAACATATTTCAAAGAAAACGGTACTGGCAAGAGAAAGAATGGAAAAACGGTCAATGAGGGAAAAATTTGTCATTTCCATGCCTGGGAATTTGGTTCTGCCGGGGTGTCACACGCTCCTGAAAAAAATCTGCCGAGCTCCACTGCAAGAAAATCTTGTCGAATCAAGCGGCTTCCAGGGGGACCCCTGCAGCACCAAAGTGCGGGAATGATTTTTTGAGAAAAGGAGAGAAAATGAAAGTTCGAGATATCTGCTTTTGGAGAACGAAGCCCGCAAGAGGGTCCAAGTGACCAAGATGCCACGGTAAAAATGATTTTAGAAAAAATCACTCGCATCAAGGGGTTAGAAATTTTTAACGTCTAACATCCATGCATCCTGACGATTTTCTGCCTCCACCCTTCAGGGAAGGATCTCCTTCGAAACTCGTCAGATCAACTTTGACCCCTCCCGGATTCTTGGATATGTAAGGCACACGACTTTTGGAAACGGATCAGAGCCTGTCATTCGGTTTTGCTTCATTCTCGTTTTTTTCTGCTGCAAATTCAAGTTGTTAAAAATGTTTTTCCTCTCCCCTCATGCTATGGGAACATGCAGAATGTTCTCAGAGGGATTTCTTTGTCTTTGGATTCTCCAAGCGAGGGGGGAGAGCTGAGCTCTCTGAACGGCCTGCTTTGACATCCTGCCCACCGAAGGCCGGTGGGAGAAGGGAAATCGAGTTCATATGGTCCAGGAATGGCAAGAAATAAAGAAAAAAGTCCAAAAGACTCTTTCCAGGGGGCAGTACGATCTTTGGGTGTCCACCATTGATCCCCTGGGAATTGAAGAGGGCTCCCTGATCCTTGGCTGTAGGAATCGGTTCCACATCGAATGGGTGCGGGAAAAGCTCGAAGAGAAACTGATCCCGATCACTCAAAAGCACCTGCCCCAGGTGGAGAAGATCCAGTACCAGATTGTCAAGGACTCTCAACTTGAGCCGGAAAAGGTTCAAGAGGAGACGGAAGGCCCCCGGCAGATTTCCTTCCATGATTTGATCAAACGTACCGGACCTGCCTTCAACCCCCGTTTCACCTTCGATCAGTTTGTCGTGGGCAATTGCAATCATTTTGCCTACGCAGCCTCTATGGCCATGGCCAGTGGGCAGCAGCTTTACAACCAGTCTGTCTACGTTCTTTCGGAGACGGGTCTCGGCAAGAGCCATCTTTCCCACGCGGTGGGGAACTTGTTTCTCCAGAAGCAACCGGATCTGAGAGTCCAGTACGTGACGGCGGAGCAGTTTGCCAACGAGATGATTTTTTCCTTGAAGCATGGGAGCATCGAGGCCTTCAAGAACAAGTTTCGTCGTGGGTGCGACGTGCTGCTCCTGGAGAAGGTGGAATTCCTGAGCGGCAAGGAAAAAGTCCAGAATGAGCTGGTGTACACTCTGGATGAGCTCATGGACCGTGGAAAGAAAATTCTGTGCACCGGGAATGCCTACCCCAAGGATATCCCCAGGCTCAGCATCGAATTACAGTCGCGCCTGGGAGGCATCCTCGTGACCCCCATCGATCGGCCCGATTTCAGGACCCGGGTGGAGATCATCAAGCGGAAGGCCAGCACGGAGAGTGTCCGTCTTCCCATGGAGGTGGTGGAATTTCTAGCCGACCGCATCAATGGGGACATTCGCCAGATAGAGAGCTGCCTCGTGGGTATGATGGCCAAGAGCAACATCCTGGGCATCCCCATTTCCCTGCAGCTGGCCCAGGAAGTGACCCAGACCATGCTCAATCAGCTGCCGAAAATCACCGTGGAGCACATTCAAAAGATCATCTGCGCCAGCTTCCAGATTTCCATGGAAGAGCTGAAGTCGGCAATGCGCAAGAAGGAGATCGCCATGGCTCGAAAGATCGGGATGTACCTGTGCCGCCAGTACACGACGGAATCTCTGGTGAACATCGGCAAAATGTTCAATCGCAGCCACAGCTCCGTCTTGTATGCGGTCAACGGCTTGAACAAGGAGATGCAGGACAGGAACAACAAAATGAAACGCCAGGTGGATTACGTTAGCAGGCGCCTGGAAACGAGCTGCCTTTCCGTGTAAGAGTGCTTCACGTCCTGCCGATTCAACGCTCACTCGGTGATGAGCCCGTGCTTGACTGCAAAGCGCACCAGCTCCGCAGAGCTCTTCAGCCCCAGTACTTCCATCATGCCGTATTTGTGAAATTCCACGGTCCGTGTAGAGATGTGTAAAATAGTGGCGACTTCCTTCACCGAGTGGCCCTCGGCCAGGAGCTGCAGCACTTCGCGCTGGCGGGAAGTGAGCCTGGCGATTTCACCCTCCGCGCTTTGCGGCTTTTTCTGGTGGTACTGGAGGAGCTCCCCGGCCAGCAGGGGAGTGATGTAGGTCCTTCCTCTGAGGGCGCTGTTGATGGCGGTGACGAGCTCGGAAGGAGCGGAATGCTTCAGGACGTAGCCGGAAGCCCCGACTTCGAAAGCGCTCGCGGCATAGGTCACGTCCAGGTGCATGGTCAGGAAGACGACGGCGATCTCCTTGTTTTTTTTCTTCAGGAGGCGCACGGCGTCAATCCCGTTCAGGAGGGGCATGGAGACATCGGCCACGACGACATCGGGCTTCAGCTTGTCCACCGCCTCAAGCATTGCCCGCCCGTCTTCCACAATCCCTACCAGCTCGAACTCGGGTTCCAGCAATCCCCGGAGCCCTTCGGCGACAATGCGGTGATCATCCGCTAAAAGAATTTTTGCTCGTTTCATTCCTTTTTCTTTCCGAGAGGTACGGATACTTTGATGTCTGTGCCTTTTCCCGGCTCGGAGCGTATGTCGAAGTCCCCGTTTACAAACTGTACTCTCTCCCGCATGCTCGCCAGTCCAATGCCGGGTGTATGCCGCACACAGCGCGGAACAAATCCCATGCCGTCGTCTTTGATGTTCAGCAGGATTTTATCGCCCAATCCCTTCAGCGAAATCTCGACCTGTTGGGCACGCGAATGCTTGGCGATGTTCCTCAAGCTTTCCTGGATGATGCGGTAGATGGTCAGGGCGATATCCCTGGGGATCGTTTCGGGGATATCCTGGGAGTCAAAATCGACGGGAATGTTTTCACGGTCGGAAAAGCTCATGCACTGTGAGCTGATGGCCCTCACCAACCCCAGGTCCTTGAGGATGGAAGGGTGGAGCTCCCTGGAAATGGCATGGACATCTTCCGACAGGCTGATCAACTGTTCCTTGATGTGCCCGATCTTTTGCAGAACGGTGGCTTCGATGTGCGGTGACTGCAGTTCCAGCGTTCCCGACTCGATGGCGACGGCGGCAAGCCTTTGGGCAAGGTCATCGTGAAATTCCCGGGAGAGTCGGCTCAACTCCTCTTCCTGGGAGGAGATCAATCGGCCGGCAAGAATCTTCAATTCTTCGCGGCTGCCGAGAAGAGCGATTTCAGCCCTTTTCCGTTTCTGGAGATTGATCACCAGCGCAATGATGAGGATGGACTCAAGGACAATGAGAGAGACGGCGCCGATGATATAAGATTTGTAGAGCTCCCACAGCGTGGGCTGCCGGTACAGGATCGTGCCGCCCGGGGGCAAATCGCTTTCACTGATTTTGAAGCGCTTCAATTGACGCCAGTCATAGGCAAGGACAGTGGTGTCCTCACCCTCATGGAAAGGGATGGACGCAGGTGAAATACCTTCAAGGACCCTGGCGCCCAACTCCGCAGCTTTTTTTCCCTGCAGTTTCATGCTGGCCAGCCGCCCTCCGATTATCCCGTATCCGAGATACATTTCATAGAGGCCGAAAACGGGGACATCCGCTGCATCGGAGATGATTTTGAGCACATCCCGTGGGATAAAGCTGCGCCCCATACTGTCCACGAAGAAGGTGGAGTAAAAAATGGCCGAGTCTCGGGGCAATTTTTTGGTGCTCTCAATCAACTCCTCCAGGGTGAGCCCGCTTAAATCGATGAGCTCAAGCCTGTCGCCCAGGGACTCGATGGCCTTGCGGAACCCCACAGCCCGGACACGATCGTTTTCGAAGGCACCACAAACGAGAGCCGCAAACTTGGTGGCCGGTTTGATGTTGAGGGCCAAATCCACAAGGTCTCTGGCGTTCATGGGTTCAAAGACTCCCGTCGTTCTGGCCCTCATGGGGGAGACGTCCAGGCGTTCCTCGAGAGACTTGGGGATGGAGCACATGACGATGGGGGTCCCGGGAAAAACTTTTTCCGCGTTTTCCAGCAGAAAAAAAGCTGCGGGCACATCCACGCTGATGAGGAGATCGATCCCGCCATCCCCATAGCGGTGACGCAGGAGATCCGAAAGAGCCGTTCTGTGATGGAGGTCACGGAACCGAGACAGATCCAGGTATTCGGAAAAGAGCTGGATATGGAATGTGGGATTTCCAAAGAAAACTTCGCGTATGCCCTTTTCGGTCATTTCCGTTGCCGGGAAATCGGGAGGTCCCGAATACAGCACTACGACGCGCTTGGTCAGTTTGGAATCAAAGGGTTGTTCCGCGGCCGACAGTGGCGAAATGCAAAGCAGCGAGAACAGGCCGATGAGGAGGATTCGATAAAAGAGAAACATGATTCCTGTCAGCCTTTCCATAACCGAAACCGTTCATTGATCTGTTGAAGCCATGCTGCCGCGATGGACTGAAGGGAGATGCATCCTGCGTGCCTCTCCCTTCAGCCTGTTTTTTCGGAAACCTCGGATCGCTCCAGTAAGAAAGACGATTCCCTCAGGCGGTCCTCATTCGATTTCTTCGAGGCTCTTTCCCCCCGTCCTCATGCCCCAGATGAGCAGCGGGATGACGGGAATCAGGTACAGAATGCCCACCGAATTGAAGACACCGGCGAACCCGTAGGATTGATGAATGATGGGAATCAGCGGCTGGGACGCTGAAACCGAAAGCCGTGCCAGGCCATTGTGGAAACCGGTAGCCGTGTTGCGCATTCTCGTGGGATACGATTCAGCCGTGTAGGAAAAGAGAATGAAATTAACGGCGAGGTTGAAGACGCTCAGGGTAAAGCCGGCAGCGGTCAGACCCGTCAGGCCGTCCATGTAGGCGAAGGTCAATCCCCCAAGACCGCAGAGGATTCCAATCACCATGAGAGGGATCTTTCTGCCCCCGAGGTCGGACACAAGGGATGCGAGGTAGCAGCCCACCGGTACTCCAATGCTGATGATGGTCGTGGCTGTGAGGCTGTCAGCGACTGAAAATCCCTTCATCTTGATGAGCTGTGTCGTCCAGGTCGTAAAAAGAAAGCCGGCTGGTGTGATCGTGATGAAGAGCAAGATGAGCAAGAGTGTTCTGACAATATAGCGCTTCGTGAACATGCCGACGAGTACCTCGGAGACCTTTATTTTTGTTTCAACTTTCTTCGAGGCTTCCGACAGGTTGATGTTCTTATGAGTCAAGAACCTCATGATCTCCTCGGCCTCCGCAATGCGCCCATGGGAAACGAGCCATCGCGGCGATTCCTTGAGATACTTCAATCCCACAAAGAAACCGATGAGTCCGATGCCGCCGACATAGAGAATGATGCGCCATGCTTCGGGTGACATGGGGACGATGATCCGACATAGAAAGGCGACCACGGGAACCGCGCAAAAGCCTACTGCCGCTACGCGTCCCTGCCACTTCCCACGACTTTCGGCCGGCGCCATTTCCGCAATGTAGGCCTGTGAAGTGACCATGAGGCAAAAAACGCCGAAGCCGGTCAGAGCCCTGAAGATGGTGAAAACGACGAAATTGTTGGTGAATCCAGTTACAACGGAGGCAATGGAAAAGACAAGTATGGCGCCGAGAAATGTCTTTCGCCTGCCGATGAAATCGGAAATGACACCGCCGAGGAAGCCGCCGGTGGTCATGGCGACGAAATACCAAAATACAATCGTGGCGATATCGGTCATCTGGAGATTCCACGACTGGGCGATGGCCGGAGCAATGAACCCAAAGTTCCAGTTGTCGAGCTGTTCGAAAAAGTAGGCCCCCATGATAATGAAGAAAAGGAGCTTGTGTATACCGGTCACCGGAATACCGTCAAAATAGTTGTTGACCATCCTTGCCGTTGTTTCGAGCTCGCCCATTTTGATCCTGCCGTCAGCAGGGATGGCCGTTGCGTTTTCCGACATATACTATTCCTTCTGGTGGTACTAGGCACTGCATGTTTGATTGGCACGGACATAGCGCTCGCAAACCAGGGCAGCAATGGTGCCGTCATTCATAGCCGTCGTGAGCTGTCGAAACTGCTTGCGGTTGAGGTCTCCCGCGGAAAACACCCCGGGAACGTTGGTGCTCATGTCCTCCCTGGCCAGAACATACCCGTAGTCGTCGAGATCCACGATGCCTTTCAGGAATTCCGTCGTGGGGTTCTGGCCCATGAACACGAACACACCGTCGACCTCGATGGTTTCCTTTTCACCCGTCGCCACATTCTCCAGCACGGCGCCTTTCACTTTGCCATTCTCCAGGAGAACCTCGAGGACCTTGGTCCTCTTGCGGGCCACGGCATTGCCGCATTTCAGCAGCTCGTCCTGGGCAGACTGGGCCGCAAAGAAGCGATCCATCACTTCCACCAGGGTGAGGTGCTTGATGCCGATCCGCAGGAGGTACAGGCTTTCGTCAAACCCGCTGTTCCCGCCCCCCACCACGAGGACGCGTTTGCCTGCATAGGCGAATCCGTCGCAGACGGAGCAGTAATGGATCGCTTCGCCTCCCGGAACATCGAGGATGATGGGCTTTCGCCCGGTGGCCACGATGACGGCTGTGCTTTTGTAAATCGCTTCGTCCGTCTCGATGATTTTTTCACGTCCGGCGATATCCATGCGCTCGATCTCGCACACCTCTTCGACGGGCACTCCCAGGTGGTCCACGTGCTCACGCACCTTTTGCATGAGGTCCATTCCATGGATGGAGGGATAGGAAGGGAAGTTTTCAACTACGTACGTGTAATTGCAGAGCCCACCGCAGATGGCTTTCTCCAGGATGACGGCTTTGACATTGGCCCTGGCCAGGTAGATGGCCGCCGTCATGCCGGCGATGCCACCCCCGATGATTACGACATCAAAGGAACGGGTTTCTTTCATGGTTCAGCCCTTTCTTCATTGCAAACGCATGCCTCAGGCGGTCTGGTAAAAGTCCGCCATTTCCCTGGGGTTCATCAGGCCGGTTTTTTGGGCCGTGACCTTGCCCCCCTTCACCACGCAGACCGTCGGCGCCCGATCCACCGCCAAGCTGGCCATGGATTGGGGGCAGTCCTCGATGTCCGCCGTGTAAATGGAAACACCTGGAACGATTTTCTGAAATTTTTCGAACATTTTCAGCATGTTCTTGCAATGGGGGCAGAGCTTCTTGACGAAAATGACAACTCCGCTGTCGAGAGCCTGGACTGTGGAGGAAAATTCGCTGTCTGTGACGGCTGGATACATGGATTCTCCTTTTTGTTGTCTGTGTTGAACCCGCAGGCAGGGCATGGGAGCCCGAGCACCTGATTCGGGGAGTGCTTCCCTGCCTGCAGCTTCATGGTGTGTTGTCGTCCACCCTTTCATGAAGGGCGGCGGATTTCAGGATGTCTTCAGTTCCCCGATGACCAGCTTCAGCTGTCGGAGGAGCTCCTCCGCCTTTTCGGGCTGTTCCTTGATGATGTTTTTCAGCTGGAAGGGATCGCTGCGGCGGTCGTACATTTCGTCGCTGTCGGGAACTTCCTGCTTCGCTCCAGCCGTGCAGGACCACATGGCTTCGTCTTTCATGGTATCTTTGCCGGGATTGGTGATGCTGGTGTAATCCCTTTGACTCGCATCCTTGAGGATCCAGTGGATGAAGCTGTACTCCTCGGTGATGAGGGACCACGACATGCCGAAGTACCCGGCAATGGCGTAGTCACGGATCTTGTCCACCTCGCCCTTGATGAGGGGGAAGAGACTCTCTCCCTGCATGTCGATGGCGTCGTAAACCGGGAATCCGTGCCCGCTGTCGAGACTTTCCGCTTCGAGGAGTCCCAGGCCGTCCAGGATGGTGGGAGCGATGTCGACGTTCTGGACGAAGCCCTTGATGCGCTTTCCTCCATCCAGCCCAGGGATGTGCATCATGAGGGGAACGTGCACCAGTTCTTCGTAGGGCCAGGGACGGCATTTGCGCATGATGCCATGCCCGTGCTCTCCCTTGCCCATGGGCTGACCGTGGTCGGAGGTGATGATGATCATGGTTTCATCCCAGATGCCCTGGTCTCTGATGGAGTCCAGGAGCTTGCCGATCTGTTTGTCCACGAGAGTGATATTTTCGGCGTACAAGGCGCGGACGTGAGCGGCCTCGGCGTCGGTGATGCGGCCTTCAACGGGTGTCCAGGGAGCCAGGAGGATGGGATTCCCTTCATAATCGGGATTGTAGGGACAAGGCTCACCGGTCCAAACAGACGGTGGATCCCAGGGTTCGTGCGGGTCAAAGGAATCGATCCAGAGCATGAAGGGGCGGTTCTTGATGCGTTTTTCCCGCAGCCAGTGATCGGCTTCTCTGGCCACGACACTGATGTAGTTGTCGTCTTCGGAACGCCAGTTCTGCCGGAAGCGCAGGAAACAGTCGATCTCGTCCAGCAGAGCCTTGCTGGCGTCATCGATGAGCTCGCCCTTTTCGTTGTAGACCATGGTGGGGGAGGTGTAATCGATAGCCCGCATGCCGGGATCGAGGGGATCATCCTTGTATGTGGTGTGATCGAGCTCATGGCCCGGGCAGAACTTCACATAGTCGAAGCCGCGGGAATAACCGTACTTGGGAAGGCGCATGGGAGGCGTGTCGTATACAAGAGCGGTTTGTACTTTGCGGCCCCACAAGATGTCGGTGATGGTGGTGTCGTCGTGGGACAGGGGTTGCCAGCCTGCAACCGGCAGGGTGAATCGGCCGGTCATGAGGGCGCGGCGGACGGGTACGGTGGGAAGCCCCTCGCTGTAGGCGTTTTCGAACAAAATGCCGTTGCGGGCGAAACGGTCGATGTTGGGCGTCTTGACCGCGTTATTCCCGTAGCAGCCCAGGTAGTTGAACTGAAGGGTGTCCAGCATGATGAACACGACATTCTTGATGGGGGCTTTGGTGGCGCCGTTGTCACTCATTTTCCATTCTCCTCGTTGATGTTCCAGGTTTTCAACACTGTTTCTGTTTCTATTCCGTAATCATTGGGTGGGTCTGTATGTTTCAGAGCAGCCTGCTGTAAGAAGGACTCTTTTCTGTCCGCGTCTTTTCCGGTCGAACGGTAAGAGTCCTTCGCATTCCTTCCGGCGATCAATGCAATCCCTTATCGTGATTTGCATTAAACCAGAGACCTGGAGCCAATACAGCTCGGGAATTTACTAGGTTTTGACATTAATTTTTCGAGGGTCGGTCAGGAATGAAAGATGGGGCAAGTGCTGAAACAGGTTGGTTGGAGATATTGAAGTCGGGGTTTCACCGGTGAGCGCGGGCGTCTTCCTCGGCGGTGCTGCCCGTGCAGGAATGACTCCCCACAGCGGTTCCCTGAACAATCACGCCATGGAAAATTGGTGATCGTTGTAAAGGATCCGGTCCAGGCAGCAGTATTCCTGGCGGATCTTGAAGAGGTCCTTCAGGTCGGCTCCCATGGCCTGGGAGAGGATGATGCGGTTGACGCCGGCGTGGCCGACGATGAGGATATCGCCGCGGGTGCTGTGAAAGATATGGTAAAGTGCCGGTATGACGCGCAGGGCGCAGTCTTGGAAACTTTCTCCCCCCGGGGGCCGGTACCCGACGATATCCAGCCCACGGGCCTCAAACTCCCCGGGGAAATCTCGGCGAACTGTTTCGAAATCCATCCCCTCCCATTTTCCCAGGTGGATTTCCCGCAGCTCGGGCAGGGGCTGGGGTTTTATCCCATGGGGTTCTGCCACGATTTCCGCCGTATCCATCGAACGTTGCAAGTCGCTGCAATAGATGGCCGCGAGGGGCGTATCACGGAGTTTTTCCCGCAGTCCTTCCGCCTGGCGAGTGCCTTCGGCGCTGAGAGGCAGCTCCAGCTGGCCGATGTAGGAACGCCCCCTTCCGTTTGTCTCGATGGCTCCGTGACGCGCCAGGTAAAGCGTGCGGTGCCTTCCGTGAAGGCAGGCACGCAGGTTTCGTTCATGCACGACGGCCAAATCTTCCAGCGGAGTCTGCAGAAGCTCTTCGATGCGGATCTTGATTCTCCGGGCGTCTTCGTAGCGCCGCAGGACAGCCCTCAGGATTTCAGGATTGCTGCAGAACCTGGAGATGGAACCTCTGAAGCGTTCTTCGAGGGAAACGAATTCGTCTCCGCGGATGAGCTTGTCCGCCAGGTAGACCAGATGGCTTTCGTCCAAAAATTCGGCCCGGGAGCTTCCGTCTTTCGATGGGAGCTCCATGTGGGAGGCCACAATGTCGGCAACCCTTGGAAAGCCCAGCTCTCGGAGGATGTTGCCTCCAGCGCGAGCATGATCCTTGTGACCTTTCAGCAGGTCGTGCACACGGGCGGCCGCAGCGGTGAGGCCGGCATCCAGTGGGAGGCCGACCTGGTTGAGGCGAATCGCCAGAATCCGGCTCCATTCGGCCACCATGCAGCAATGGTTCACGACTTTTTCAGGAGCATCGTATTTGGCCCACAGAGCTTCACATTCCCGTCTCGACGGGAAATGCTCCTCCAGCAACCGCGCCTGAAGCCGCTCAAAGTCCGCCCTGGTGTCGCAATCCGTGAGGATTCCTTCATCGATCACGTCCAAATCCACAGCCTCTCCTTCGTGGCGGCTCAAAATGTCGCGCAGACCGCCCCGGGGATTGGCGGAAAGCTCGTCACGAAGGACATCGACGGGGATGAGTGGCGGATGCCCTCGGAGGTCCAGAAATCGGGGATAAATGATACGTCCGGGATGGTGGCGGTGGGCTTCCGTGAGAGCCCGGATGGTGGCCTGCCTGACAAGCGGAATATCCGTCGGGAGCAGAAAGAACGCGCGGACATCGGCCTCCAGAGCTTTCACCCCGGCAACGATGGAAGAAAACATCCCCTGAGGGTAGTCAGGATTGAAAATGGCCCTGGCCCCGAGATCTCTCGCGAAAGACTCGATTGATTCGGCCTTGTGTCCCACCACGACCCGGACATCTTCAACGCCCGCACACTGGAAGAGCTTGACAACTCTTTCCAGAAGGGTGGTCGACCCCAGGGGAAGAAGGGGCTTGAAGGCCCCCATGCGCGAGGAGTATCCAGCCGCCAGCACCAGGGCGCAGAGCTTGGAGGGGTGGGTCACCGGCCCTTCCCCGCACGCACCTGGATCAGTTCCGCCACAATACTGACAGCGATCTCCTCCGGCGTTTCCCCACCAATGTCCAGGCCGATGGGTGAATGGACGCGGCTGAAATGAGAGGCATCAAACCCCTCGGAAGCGAGATCCCTGTATATTCCATCCCGTTTCCGCCGGCTTCCGATCATACCGATATATCCGGCCCCGGACGCGAGTGCCTGTTTCAAAACCGTCTTGTCGTGGGCATGGCCGCGGGTCACCAGCACCAGGTAGCTCGCGTCATCCAGTTCCAATCCCTCCAGTGCACTCTCGAAAGAATGGAGCACGATGATCTCATCAGCGGCTTGAAAGTGCCGGCGGTTGGCAAATTCCGGGCGGTCGTCCAACACCACGGTATGGAAACCGACAAGCTGTGTCAGGGGAGCCAGCTTTTGAGAGATATGACCTGCCCCGAAAATGTACACGATCCCTCCGCTGCACAGGGGCTCCAAAAGGTATTCGCTCCCGTTGTGGCGGATGCGTTGCGGCTGAAGGGGGGCGGGCGTCAGGGAGGCGATGTCCGGTGCCCCAGTCCACCCGACCACGGAGCCATCTTTGGTCGCCAGGGATTGCCTGGGAGAGGCTTCACTGCCGTTTGTCGGAATGCCGGTGATCAGCCAGGATCGCCTGCGGGTTTTGAGCGCATTGACAGCGGCTTCATAGAGCTGAAGGTTGGAAGGATCGTCTGCATCGACGAACTGGATCATGACCTGGAGATCACCGCCACAGATCATGCCCATATTGGAGGCGTCTTCCGCCGTGAGGTCGAATTCCCTGAGGATCGTGGTTCGGTCGAGGAGGACCTGTGCCGCAAGCTTCTGCACCTGGGCTTCCAGAATGCCTCCCCCCACGGTGCCCAGAATCGACCGGTCCGAACGGACGACCATGCGCGTCCCGACGGCCCGAGGAGCCGAACCGGAGCGCGTCAGGATCGTGGCAAGAGCGAAATTCTCCCGGCCTTTCAAGAGCTCCACAATGGATTGGAAAAGATTCATGGTATGCATAGGCGATTTCGTTGTCCCAGGGTGTGTGTTCGAGCAGACTGCTGCCAATGTTAATCTTTTCGAGTTTTCTTACCGCCTCGAAACTGGCGATGAATGTAACTTTTTTGTGGAACAATCTCAAGGTGGCAAATGGTTCCCCAGGGTTGTCGCACCTGCCCATTCTTTGGATTGCCTGCTACTTGTCTTCGAGGAGCTTTTCCACTTCCGCCATTTTTCCCAGGGCCAGATCTTCCGGAATGAGGACCTGACCGCACTGGGGGCATCTCAGAAGCTCCACCGGGAACATGCTGCCAAGATAGGAGATGTTGACTGTTCCCTGCTCGAGGGGAATCGAGCACCTGGCGCAGGTCCAGCTCCTCTCTTGGGGGTGCTGCTCGTTTTCCTTCATGGCTTTGCGTCCTCGACGATTTCCATGCGATGGCTGTAGGTGTTGTGGATGACGAAGGTGTCCTCGATTCGGGAATACTCCACCCAGTAAGTGACGCTGTCGGGCTTGTGATGGGCTAAAAAACGACCCGTTTTTGAGTCTGAAAGCCTGTTGCCTGTGTTTTCCGCATGAGCGATCACCCGGCGGATATCGTCTTCCAGAATCATACGCGCTTCCATGAGCTCCCGCACATGATCCGACACATTCAATTGAATTTTCTCGTAGTCTTCCTTTGGGGCCGGCGATTCCCTCCAGACCTCTTTTAAGAGTGCACTCTTGAGCCGCACCCTGTTTTCCTGTCTCTGGGAATACCCCGGTCCTCTTTTTTCAGCGGCGGCATCCATGGATGCTCCGAAAAAGAGATCCAGCAGGTGCAAGGTTCGCTTGCCCCTCGAAGCCAGATAATCCCGGCACATGGCACAGTAGGCGACATAGTCCGCACTGCTTTCCGCAGCCCGGCGTTCGATGCTCCTTTTTGCAAGCTCCGGATTGGCGAAAAACATGAGGCCTCCGAAGCCGCAGCACTCGGTCTTGTCCCGGCTGAGGGGGAGCTCTTCCACCTGGAGTCCGCATTTCTTCAAAATACTGCGGACACTTTCATGGATGTGATGCTCATGGCGCGTGGCACAGGCGTCGTGGACTGCAACAGACCGGCCCTGCTCCAGTCCGGACGCAGGGAGAAGGTCGAATCGATCCAGCAGCTCCCAAAGCGATAGAATGGAAACATCCGGAAGATGCGTTTTGAAGATCTCATAGCAGGTCGAACAGGCGAGGATTACTTCCGGTTCTTCCATCCTCCGCCATTCCGCGGAGAATGCCTCCAGAATATCCTGGAAAGCCTCCGTTCTTCCTGACCAGTCTGCGGGTGCCCCACAGCAGCGCAGCATCAAGCCGACGCCCCCCGTCAGCTTCTCCGTCAGTGTTTCGTATGCTTTCCGCACGTGGTCTGGAGAGGAGCCACTCAATTGACATCCGGGAAAGAAAAGGAATCGGCTTCGCTGCGTGCGGGGCTGATGGCGAATGAGCGTGCATTTTTCACTGTTGCTGAAGGCCATATCCCGCAGGGGAAAATCATGGGCGGAGGGAGGCATCCTGCCCTGTTCCACCATGAGCTCCCGGGCCTTCCTGCAGACCATGCCCATGTGCAGGTCTTCGGGACAGACTTCACGGCAAAGACCGCAGAGGCTGCAGGAATTGATGAGTTTGTTGGCGTGCCGGTGTCCCATGACGATGGAAAGGTTGTTGTAGATCTGGCGGACGTACTGCTTAGGGTAACCTCCAAAGCTGTTCAGATATTCGCAGACTTTCACGCACTCCAGGCATTGACACTGGATGCAGCGCCTGGCCTCCCGCACGGCCTCTTCATCAGAGTAGCCCTGGGAGGTGTTCTCGGGAACAACGGCGGCGGAGGGAACAAGCCCCTCCGTGCGAGTATAAAGGCGCGTCGAGTGGGATCCTGCGTCCATGCGGGACGCCGTAAGGGAGACCTTCTGCAGGTAACGGTCCATGGAGATGGCCGCTCGGCGTCCATCGGCGATGGACTGGATGGGAGATCGTTCCGATTCGTTTCGAGTCATTCCCCCACCCGCAAAGATTTTCTCCCGGCCTGTGGCAAAGGTGACGGGATGAACGGGCAGCAGCCCGGCGCTGTTGAGGGGGAGCTCGAAACTATTGTTGAAGTCAGCGCCCATAGCCAGGTACACGGCATCGAATTCGGAAAAGATCGTTTCGGGTGAGATGTCCGTCCCTACTTCCACACCAAGTCGAATGTCAATGCCGACCTGCGCCAGGACCTCCAGGTCCCTGGCGATGACGTGAGAGGGAAGGATTTCTTCCGGAAACATTCCCAGGCTCCCCCCCAGCTGAGGGGCTTGTTCGAATACGACGACGGAATAGCCTTTGCGAGCGAGGTCGAACGCGGCGGTCAAGCCACTCAGCCCGCCACCAATGATGGCCGCCCGGCCGTCCCTCCCGGGCAGGGGAAGAGATTTTTCAGAGAATTCGCCTGCATGGTCCAGGCATGCCCTTTCAATGGCCCTGATGGACACAGGATCCCCTGCATCGCCTCGCCTGCAAGCCGCTTGGCAGGGATGGTCACAGATGCGGCTGATGATTCCGGGGAAGGGAATGCTCTTTTTCAGGATTTTGGCAGCGGCGGTAAAATCTCCACGGGCGACCTCCGCCATGACGGCCCGTGCGTCGAGATGAACGGGACAGGCGGCGGCGCAAGCCGGCGGCTGCTCCTGGATGCAACGATTTTCAAGCTCCCGAAGCTCGTTTTGGTCCATGCTTCTTTCCCATTCACTGGCATTGTCTCATCCGTTTGTCACTGCAGTTCCCCAAAACGGAAACACCTGATCAGGTTTCCATTTTGGAATATCTGAAACCTGATCAGATGTCGTTGTTCAGAGGATATGGGCAAAAGTCGATTCAGGCGGACTTGAGCCCTGCAAGCACCTTTTCCGGCAGAGCCGGCAGCCGGGTGATGCGCACGCCGCAGGCGTTATAAATGGCGTTGATGATGGATGCGTGCGGCGAAGTCAGCGGCAGCTCTCCCACTCCGGATGCTCCGAAGGGGCCATTTTCCCGTGGCGTTTCCACGTAGATGGCGCTCAAGGCATCGGGGGCGTCCTTGATGTAAGGGAGGCCGCATCCCACGAGGCTGACATGCTTCTTCAGATCGTCGAAGTCTTCCGAGAGGGCGAGTCCGATCCCTTGAACGAGACCACCGTAGATCTGTCCATCCACCACCAGCTTGTTGGCGATCTTGCCCACATCGCAGGCACAGGTCATCTTCAGGACCTGAGTCTTCCCCGTTTTGACATCCACTTCAACTTCGGCCAGGAAAACCCCATACATGTATGCGGGAAATGGATTTCCCTGAGCGTTTTCATCGCAGGCGGTACAGGCGGACGCCGTCCACTTGCCCTCGTATTTAAGGGGGATCTTTTCGGCCACCATTTCATCATAAGTCCTGTAGCCGCCCCCCGCCTTTTTCATGGCGTTCACCAGCATCTCACAACCGACCCGGATCGCCTGGCCGGTCACAACCTGAGAGCGGCTTCCGCCGGCAGGACCGCTGTTGGGTGTGATGGCCGTATCGTTCATGACCAGTTTGATCTTGTCGGGCTGAATCCCCATGGGGCGCAGCGCTTCGTGGGCGGTTGCGAGACAGCCCATGTCGGCTCCCTGGCCGTGGTCCTCCCAGGAGCTATAAACCGTGATTCCATCCGGCGTCAGTTCTACGGCGCTTTCCGATGAGTCGGGACCATCGAGGCCACATCCGTAAACACCGATGGACACTCCTACCCCCCGTTTTTTCTCCGCAGTGGATTCCTTCTTCGCTTTTTCCAATGCTTCCTCGTAGAGGGGGCGGATCTTGTCGATCAGTTCGGGCAGGCTGTAGACATCCGGCGCACAACCGCTGGGCGTGGTGTCGCCGGGGCGGTAGACATTCTTGTAACGGAGTTCGAGGGGATCGATCCCCATTTTTTCTGCCAGCTCATCCATGAGGACTTCCGAGGCGAACTCGCTCTGAGGCGAACCATACGATCTGAAAGCCGACCCCCAGGCGTGGTTCGTACAGACGGTCCGCCCGATGCCCCGAATGTTGGGAATGCCGTAGCCGGCGCCAATGAATTGTGCGCCCCGTACCGTCAAAAGGTCTCCAAATTCAGAGTAGGGGCCATGGTCAACGGACCAGTCACTTTCCATGGCGATGATCTTGCCGTCCGCATTCGCCCCGTATTTGAGCTTCAAGAAAAAGGGCGAGCGTTTTCCCGTATAGGTGATCTGCTGATAGTAATCGAAGTTCAGGAAGACGGGCCGATCGGTGGCCATGCAGGCCACTCCGAGGAGTGCCTCAATGGTGGGGCTGAACTTGTAACCGAAGGTGCCGCCCGCTGCATTCTGAACAAGGCGCAGCTTTTCGGGCTCGATCCCCAGGCCGGGGCAGATCATGGCGTGGTGGAGATGAATTCCGATGCTCTTGGAATGGATGGTCAACCGTCCCTGGTCGTCGAAATACGCGAATCCTACATCGGGCTCCATGGGAAGGTGAGGCTGCCGTCCCACAAAGAAATCATCTTCTACCACATGAGCCGCCTGGGCCATGAGGGGGCCGGTCTCTTCACCCTTGGCGATCTTCTGTTCGAAGTAGATGTTGGGTGTGCCGGGATGAATCTCGATGGCATCGTCGGCCATGGCTGCAGGGGCGCTCATGTAAGCCGGCAGCTCCTCCAGTTCGACCTTCACTTTGTCCGCTGCGGCTCTGGCGTTTTCAATGGTGTCGGCACAGACAATGGCGATAGCGTCCCCGAATTGGAAGATTTTCGTGTCACACAGTATAGGACGGTCCCAGCCATCACCCTTGTTGGTGGGGAACGTGATGAGGCCGGTGATGCGGTTCTTCCCTTTGACGTCTTTGTGGGTGACCACTTTGTAGACGCCGGGCATTTTTTCCGTCTCGGAGGCATCGATGGAAAGAATGTTTGCATGGGAGACTTTAGCCTGGACCAGCGCCAGCTGAAGGGCATTGGGCGGGAGCTTGAGTCCCAGGTCCGCGCCGTAATCGCAGGTCCCGGTCACTTTGGCGACAGCCGATGGCCTTGGGTGAGATCCTCCCCATACTCTTCCATCCGCCGGAAGCTTGTAGACCAGATCCTCTTTGCTGATTTCTCCACGCAGCACTCGGGCCGCATCCATGACCGCGTCCACCAGCGGCTTATACCCCGTGCATCGACAGGCGTTCCGGTGCTTTTGAAACCAGTCGCGCACGTCTTCCCGTGTCGGATGGACATTCTGATCCAGAAGCCCCTTGGCGGAAACGATGAATCCGGGGCTGCAGAATCCACATTGAGCACCCCCATGGACCATCCATGCCACCTGAATCGGGTGCAGGTTTTCTGGGGAGCCGATCCCTTCAATCGTCGTAATCCGTGCCCCTTCCTCGACTTTTTTCATTTTAGTGACGCAGGAACGGACCACCTTTCCATCCATGATAACTGAACAAGCGCCGCATTGCGCAGTTCCACAACCGACTTTCGTCCCCGTGAGCCCCAATTGCCTGCGGAGAACATCCGCGAGCGAGGCCTCCGGATCGGCGATGATCATACTGGGGATTCCATTGATTGTGAGGGCCTTTTTCTCCATCCTCATCTCCTGACTGTTTTGTGGGTTAGCGCAGACCGGGTCACCGTGGCTCCGCAACAGTTCTAAAGCCTGTTATGAGCTTGAATTATGCCAATATTGGCACAAATTGCCACAATAAAAAGCCTCCAGAGAGCCGTTTTCCTAAACAGAAAAGCGCCTCACCCCCGCAGCTTGCCATATTCACGCCACTGAATGTTTCAGTATTAAAATCGAGGTATTATCTAAGTCTGAGAACCAAAGCGGTGTCTGTGGCCGGAGCGAATGGGTCATTTAGCAACAACGATTTCTGTTCCAGAGGAATATTTAAAGCTTTTTTTATAGTTAATAGAGGATGTTATTAAAATGAGTCAAAATGGGGCACCTGCATCCGTGAGTGTTCAGCTGTTGGTCTTTAGATGGTGGCTGTCGGCAATGACAGGTAGTTCACCTTGAAAGGCCTTGGTGATGCCCTGGCTCCCACTCTGAAGGCAGGAACCAGGGAAGTTATGGATTGAAGCCTTTCGCAGGCCTGTACTCAGTACCCGAAGGCGCACTTGGGATAAGTGCAGGACTTGCATTCCATGCAGAGGCCACCGTGCCCGAGTTTTGCCAAGTCGCCCCGCTGGATGGGAATTCGGGCGAGCAGGCGGGGGAGGAGTATGTCAAAGCTGGTGATTTTGAAATAGAGGGCGCAGGCGGGCACCCCCATGACCTGGACGTTTCCGATCCTTGCCAGAAGGGTCATGGAACCGGGGAGGATGGGAGTGCCGTAAAGCATGTCCGTGGCTCCTGCATCCACCAGCCCCTGCCTGGTGACATCGTCGGGATCGACGGAAAGCCCGGCTGTCGTAATGACGAGGTCTGCGCCGGCCTGGATGAGATCGCGAGTCGCCCGACTGATGGCTTCCCGGCTGTCCGGAACGATCTCTGAACGAACCACTGTGCAGTCGAATGCTTCGACTTTCGATCCGATAATGGGAATAAACTTGTCCTCCACCAATCCCTGGAAGACCTCACTCCCGGTCACCAGAATGCCGACCCTGGCTTTCCGTACCGGCAGAACCCGAAAGAGCGGCCCCTTCTGAAGGATGGCCATGGCTCGGAGGTAATCGGTTTTGGGCAGATAGAGGGGAATGGCCCTGGTTGCGGCGAGAGCCCGCTTTTCATCCACCATCTTGTAGCTTTTCAGACTGGCACACATGACGCCCGACAGCGTGTTGAATTGCTCCAGTCGCTCCACTTCGGCGACAAAGAGGCCTTTTCGGGAGGCAACCAGCGCGACTTTTCCTTCGTGGGGTGCGCCCGCGCATGCAACACCTTCCCCTGCCATGGCTTCGGCAAAGGCGATGGCGGCTTCGTTTTCGTGGACCCAGTCACTTTGCGGGGGAATATCGTCCTGAGTGTAGACATGCTGCCGTCCCATTTGCTGGAGCCGGCAAAGGTCTCCAACGGAAACCCTCTGTCCATGGAGGAAAGCCGCTGTTTTGCTCTCTCCCGGAATGATCTGGGTCATGTCGTGGAGCAGTTCCTTTCCGACAGCCTGTTCCACGGGGACTGGCTTCAAATTGGGAGGTGCAGCGGGCTGCGCCGTTTGTTCATCGGTGCTCAGGTAGGGGGCCTCTCCCTGGCATCCACGGCAGATGGCTCCGTCTCCAATCGGGTAAGGCTCGCCGCACAAGGGGCAGACATCGATGCGTCTTCCCTTCGGTTTTTTGAGGTATTGAGGCTGAACCGTCACACGCTGAACACTCAAAATCTCCTCGCCCGCCCGCCTGATGTCATCCAGAAGCCGGTCCTTGTCCTGCTCCGCTTTGGGTTTGAGCTTCAAGTGCCAGCTTTTGATTTCCGGCCATTGATCCATTTTTCGGACATCCATGAAGACGCGTACGCCGCTGCCCTCGTTCATGTCATAGAGACACAGGGCATAGCGTCCCAAATGGATCACTTTGAGCCAGCCGTTCCCCGTGGTACATGGGGTGAGGAGTTGAATGGCGTCTGGAAGGCATTTGTTTGTTTCGGAAATAGCGTAAAAGAGAGTCCCTTCCGGCAGATGTTTCCTGGCCAGATCCACCATGAATCCGCCGATAATCACTCCTGGCGCTGTATAGCCATGAAATGATTCCACAAGATGCAAATATTCGTCATAAGAGTAGGTACCGATAGGCATTGTCGTGAATTCTCCAGATTTTTTGGGCCGGCGCGGGCACCCCCGTGGATTGCCGGGGGGAGCGTGCCTCGAGTGCACGCGTTAATGGTTCTGGCGCTCTATTATGTTAAAAATAACATAATAGAGCGCCACTATAAATACCCTCACGCGGGTGTCAAGAGAAATCTGATGACAGCTGGAGCGGCACAGAGCGGCTTCGGCCCGTGAGAGGAAATATTTTCGAGTTACTTGGAGCATATTGCATCCAAAACATGATAACAGGGGAAGGGAATTGTTTGAAGAGCCTTTAGGCCGGCATTTTCAGGAAAGTGTTGTGAGGTGGTAAATTTTAAGACAGGGCGGTGCCCGTCATGCATGGTAAGATTGCTCCCTTTCCTGGAGGAAGGACAAACCGACGGGCACGATATTCTTGCCTGGCGTTTCTTTACGGAATGCATTGTTGTGGAGAGGTGGAGGTTGTGAAATGCTGCGAATCGACATACCGGGTTATGGGCCTTTGGAGCTGTCCTGTTTGATTCTGGATTATAATGGAACACTCGCGTGCGATGGCGCGCTCATGGAGGGGGTTCCTGAAAGGATCAGGGAGCTCGCGTCACATCTGAGAATATGTGTTCTCACGGCCGATACTTTTGGCGACGTTCGCTCTCAGTTTTCGGATCTTCCCTGTGAGCTCCTGGTCATTGCTCAGGAAGATCAAGCCGAGGCCAAAGCGGATTTCGTGGAAGCCCTGGGTTACGACCATTGTGTCTGCATCGGCAACGGTCGCAACGACCAGCTCATGCTGAAACGTGCGGCTCTCGGTATAATCGTCATGCAGGAAGAGGGAGCTGCAGTGGAAGCCCTTCTCGCTGCAGACGTGGTAGCCTCCCGAATCACGGATGCGCTGGATCTGCTCCTGCATCCCCTCCGGTTGACGGCCACCCTGCGAATGTGATGGGAAGCCCCGGCTTTTCACTTTGAATTCGGGGCCGCCGGCCCCTGAGCCAATACATCTTCAGAGGCGTAGCGTTCAGCAAAGACAGCGTCGTCATCCAGCCGTCCTTTACGGCAAGTTACAAGGGGTTTGCGGTCAATTTCTGGGGAAACCTGGACACGGACGAGGCGGAGGGGTTTGGAGAGGGTACTGGCGGTGCCAACTGGAACGAAACCGATGTGACGGCATCCTACACGCATGAGTTGTTCATGGGTATCAACGGAATCGTAGGGACCGTCTATTATTCACTGGTGGGGGACGATTCCTTTGAAGTCTTCGGGGGGCTTTCCTACGCCTTTCCGTGGGTGAACATCGCACTGACGGCCTATCGTGAAGTCGGACATTTCCCGGGCTGGTGGGTGCAGTTGGATCTTTCCCGAAATTTCCCGCTGCCCTGGTGCGGGATGAGCGTCGATCTGGGAACCAGCTTCGGCTATCAGACCCTCGATGACGATGACACTCTCCTGAATTCATCCGGCAAGGAGGGGGATTATTCCGCGTTCACCGCGGGGACACTGTCCACCGCGCTGAATATTCCCGTCGGCAAGTATCTCACTCTGTCGCCGAGAATCGGCTATGCATTCCCTCTGTCGGACGAGGCTTCCGATCGGATCGAAGCCACCTCCTGGGATGGAGACGCTGATCACGTTTTCGGTGGGATACGCATCGCGGCATCCTTTTAAATTCCTTTCAGGCATGAGGATGCGTCCGCTCCGGTGAGGGTTCAAGTTTTCCGGGCCGGCAGCGGGCGTGAACCTTCGGCCGGATCCCCTCCAGTGCAATCCATGCAAAGATTTCTTCCAGCCTGACGCTTCCTCTGCCGATCTTCCCTCAATGCTTTCCCTGAACTTTACGCAATTCGTTCAGTTTTTGGAGGGCCTTTCCCGTGGCCAAAGCTTCTTTTGCCAGTGCCGTGCCCTTGGAATAGGATGGGACGCACCCTGCAATGTACAGGGCCGCCGCCGCGTTCATGCAGAAGAAATCAGCCCGGGGGATATCGTATCGGCCCGAAAGGACTTCCAGGATGGCCCGCGCATTTTCGCCTGCGGTTCCAAGGCTTGCAATGTGCGAAAACGGAACACGCTTCAAGTCGAAGTCGTGCGGAGTGACCTCGTAAACCTGTGTTTGATCCCCGCGCAGTTCCACGACGCGTGTGGGACCGGAGAGCGAAAACTCGTCCATGCCGAGGCCCGGATCCATCCCCTCCACCATGCCGAAAGGGGCCAGGGCCGCCGGCATGGCGATCTCCTTGAGCACATCGATCAGTTGATCGCAGACATGCGGAGCGTAAGCGCCGATCACGATGGAATTGGTCTTGCCGCAGGGCCGGGTGAGGGGGCCGATGATATTGAAGGCCGAAGTGAACCGCATGGACTGAATCAGTCTCGCCCAGCCGGATTTGAGAAAGCTCTCTCCGGGGAGGTAACAAAGTCCATGCGTGTTGAGGGCTTTCTCGGCCAGAGAAAGGGGAGCATTGAGATCGATGCCAAAGATTTCGAGTATATCAGAGGCTCCGGAGACACCGGTGACCAGTCGAGCCCCTTTTTTAGCGATGGGCAGCCCACAGGCCGCGGCAATGAGGGCCGCCGGTGTCGAGCAGTTGATGGTCTTGAGAGGGTCCGATCCCGTGCCCACGATATCGCAGACGGGGCCCGCCACCTGCGCGTGGATCTTGGCCGTGTCATGGAGGTCCAGGGCATCCCATGCTCCCGACAGTTCCTCGGTGGATGGCCCTCGCGTGATGTGGGCCATGAGGAAGGCTCCCTGCTGCAACTCCGGCTGTTCGTTCAAAATGACCTGGCGGTATGCGTCCGCCGATTCTTGTCGGGACATGAGCCTGCCGGCGGCCACCGAGCAGATGAGGCGCCCGAATTCACGCAATTGAGCCTCTGAAGCCATGGGTGTGATCCTTTCTACAATTTGGCGATGAATTTCATCGCATTTCCTGCAAGAATGGCCTCGAGGGCTGCCGGGACCTCTTCCAGATCGATGATTCCATCGATGAGGCAGGCAGCCGCCTCCGGTAGAGCATTCAGCACCGTCAGTGCCCATTCCATCTGTCGTCGGGTGCATCCGTACGCACCGGCAAGGTGCAGCTGTCGATAATGGATTTCATTGAGCAGCGATGCGGGATATGCAGTATCGCCCGTCAACCCGCTGAAGAGGCAGAGGCATCCTCCATCCTTCAGCCTGTGGATTCCCTCGGGGAGGATTCCTGGAGAGGGAGCAGCGTTGACGACGACGTCGAAGGTGGAAGAGCGGAAAGAATAACCATCCAGGGCGCCCTCGATCCCCAATGCTCCACGAAACTTTTCGCTCCTTTGAAATTTCACCGGGTTCTGTTCCACGACGAAGGGGGTTGCCTCCAAAGATTTTGCGGCCATGGCCATCATCAGCCCCACGGGCCCCCCGCCGTAGATCAGGATGGTTTGATCCTTGCTCACCCTGCCCTGTTCGAGAGCATTGAGGGTACAGGCAAGGGGCTCTGCCAGGCAGGCCAGGGGATCCGGCAGGCTTTCGGGGACCTTCAACAGGCTCGATTTTGAAACCTTCACATACTCGGCAAAGCCGCCATCCGTGTGAAAACCGACGATCTTCATCCGGGAGCAGAGGTTTTCCCATCCCCTGGTACAGGGTGGACATACGCCGCAGGACTGGCCGGGCCAGACGACAAAGCGTTCGCCCGTTTCCACGCTGGTGCCGCAAATTTCATGTCCGAGGATCCTCGGGAGCACCAGGTCCCTCTGGCCCTGCTGCAACATTTTTGCATCCGTGCGGCACAACGCGCAATGGGACACTTTGATCAGCACTTCCCCGGGGCCGGGGTCGGGAATGGGGCTTTCGAAAAGACGAAGTTGTTGAATAGCCTTCAACTGCAGGGATCGCATGGGGAGTTCCGGTTCGTTATTGAATCACCGCGGGGCAGGTGATGAAGAAAGGTTGGCAAATCGGTTGATGACGAGGCCATGACTCCGGGCATAGTCCCGGATGGCTTCGGGGGAAAACACATCGTCGAGATAAACCTTCCGAAATGCGGTGTCATTCAGAAGCTGAAGCACGTAGGAGATGTGGCCCGAATAGCCGGTGTCGTCGAGGGATTGAATGGCGGTTACGGTGTTTTCGGCCAGTTCCCAGGCCTGGCGGTGCACGGTGGGGCCCGTTTCACCGCACTTCCTGATGGAATAGAGACGGCGGCAGCTGAAAGGACGGACCGCATAGATGCCGCACCTGTTGTCCTTCTCCATAAAGGCACAGCGCGCATACTTGGATTCCATTTTTGCCTTGCGGTTTTGCTTCAGCCGCTTGGCAAAATCCTTCTGCCGGGCTGGAGGGCAGGACTGCAGGTGCCTCAGAATGACCCACGCCTCGAGAGTGGTGGCATCCACACTGCCGACATTCGTACAACAATCCGCACAGCCAGGGGCACAGACAGCAGCGGCCAGGTACGGCTGGGCCTCAGTTTTAAACTGACTGTAAAGCTCTTGAAGGCGTTTGATCTTTTCCCGGATACCCACAATGGCCTTCTCCTTCAGGATTCCCGGCGCTGCTTGCGAAGGCGGTCCATCTCGCGTGTCTCTTCCTTCCGCTTCATGCTTTCCCGCTTGTCGTAGAGCTTCTTGCCTCGCGCCAGGCCCAGCTCGACCTTGGCTCGGCCCTGGCTGAAGTAGATTTTCAGGGGTATGAGTGAAAATCCCCGTTCCTGAGTCTTTCCCACAAGTCGCTTGATTTCGGTATTGTGGAGGAGCAGTTTGCGCACCCTTTCCGGGTCGTGGTTGTCATAGGATGCATGGGAATAGGGACTGATGTGGAGGCCGTGGAGAAAGACTTCCCCCCGGGTTATTTTGGCATAGCTGTCCTTCAGGTTGGCGCGTCCCTCTCGCAGGGATTTGACTTCCGTTCCCAGGAGAACGATTCCGGCTTCCAATTTTTCCATGATTTCATAATCATGGTAAGCCTTTTTGTTCTGGCAGACGAGACGGTTTGCAGTGTTGACAGTGGGGGTCTTCTTGGTCATAGGGGTCCGTACCGGCTCAGGATGTTTCCTCAGATTTTCGCACTTTGTTTTTCATGCGCTTCTTCCGTTTGTAAGAATTGCTTTCATCGATGGTCAGAGTGCTGGGGTCAAAGACCTTGAACTCTTCGGGAAAGGTCTTGACCACCATTTCCTGCAATACGGCGCTGATCTCCTCGGCCGTGCTCATTTGCAGCACCTTGGCCACAAAGCGTCGGCATTCCCGCATTTTGGAGCGGCAGATGAGGTTCTTGACTCGGGGAATGGACTGGGGATTCATGCTCAAACTGTCGAGCTGCAGTCCCAGCAGGATGGGAACGTAGAGGGATTCACCCGCCATCTCCCCGCAGATGGAGACCCGGATTTTCGCCTTATGGGCTGCGTCCACCGTTTGCCGGATAAACCGCAGGACTGCGGGATGCAACGGTTCATAAAGGTAGGCGATGTGCTCGTTCACGCGGTCGATGGCCAGGCTGTACTGGATCAAGTCATTGGTCCCGATGCTGAAGAAGTCCACTTCCTTCGCCAGCAGGTCGGCTACGGCCACGGCGGAAGGAACCTCGATCATGACACCGAGGGGCATTTGCTCATCGAAAGGAATTCTCTGAGCGGTCAGCTCCTCCTGAACTTCCCGCAATACCTGCTTGGCTTCACGGAGCTCACCGACACCGGAAACCAGGGGGAACATGAGGCGGATGTTTCGAGCGAAGGCGGTGGCGCGCAGTATGGCCCGCAGCTGAGTCTTAAAAAGCTCGCGGTAGTGCAGGCACAGCCGGATGGAGCGGAGGCCCAGGGCGGGATTGTTTTCGTGCAGTTTGGGATACCATGTGGCCAGTTTTTCCGAGCCCAGATCCAGTGTTCTCATGGTCACGCATTGTGGCGCCATCAGCTCCGAGAGCTCCCGGTATTCGGAAAACAGTGTTTCTTCATCAGGAACATCGACTCGGTTCATGAAGAAGAATTCTGTGCGGTACAGTCCAATCCCTTCAGCGCCATTGTCCTTTACACCGACAACCTCTTCGATCAATTCGATATTCGCTTCCACCCCCACCCGGTATTCGTCCACAGTCTGGGCCGGGAGATGGGCCTTTCGACTGATTCCCTTGATGTACTCTTCCAGTTCTTCCTGGCGTTCATAGTAGAAGCCGATCTGCTTCTCGGAGGGATTGACGATGACCTTGCCCGAGGTGCCATCGACAATCAGCAGGTCTCCCGTCTGCAGACAGTTGGTGATGGATTCCGTTCCCACCACAGCGGGAATGCCCAATGAGCGGGCAAGGATGGAAGTGTGAGACGTTCTTCCCCCCATGTCCGTGACGAGGCCCAGGGTGCGCTCCAGTTGCAATTGTGCCGTGTCGGCGGGGGAGAGATCGTGGGCCACGACGACGACGCGCTCTCTGATGCTGTTGAAGTTCTCCTCTTCCTGGCCGGCCAGGTTCCTGAGGACACGCTCCGCCACGGCATCCACATCAGCCACCCGGCTTCGGATGTATTCGTCATCCAGGGATCTGAAAAGTTCGTGGGCTTTTACAAGGGCGCGCATGAGGGCCCACAAAGCATTGTATTTTTCTTCCCGGATCAGGCGCAAGGTCTCATCGTACAGGGAGCGGTCACGCAGAATCATCTGATGGACTTCGAGAACATGGGCGTGTTCTTTAAGGTCGGGATGAATATTTTGCTTGATGGCTTCAAGATCCGCGTCGGTCTTGTCCACGGCAGCATTGAAACGCCTGCAATCTTCGTCTACGGCCTCTTCTCCCAGCAGCTTATGATAGGGGATGGGAATGAGCCCGCGTTCGAATAAATGGGCTTTACCGATGGCAATGCCTGGAGAGACACCAATGCCTTGAACGATGGTGGACCTTTGATCCATTTAGTGTTGAACCCGTAACCGAAGGAAGATTAATAAAGAAAGCTCCAAAGAAAGGCCTTCATATTTTGAGAGTCGAGGGTGTCTTAGGGAGTCACATCCTTAATAAAAACACATGCTCGGGATGGAGTTTTGTACAAAAAGAACGGTCCGGCTGGTAACATCCTGCAGTCAGGATTCGCCAAACTTCGTCTGGAAAAGGCCGGCTATGGCATAGAGGGCATCGGAAGCGTCGGGACCGCATGCGGAAATGCGCACCGTGCTCCCCTGGGGGCAGACCAACGTCATGATGTCCAGGATGCTTTTACCGCTCACGGTATGTCCACTTTTGGAAATCTGAATCTCGGATTTAAATTGACTGGCTACCTTAACAATCTGTGCAGCCACCCGGGCATGGATACCCAACTTGTTCGCAACGACAAATTCCTGGTCCAACACAGTCATCTCACATGAGCTCGGGTGCGTCACTTCGGTTTCTCCCCAACTTAAGATCCCGCCGTCTCTTAGCATAGGACCCTTCTGAAGTCAATTGGGAGGATACATCCTTGAAGTGTTGGTATCTCATGTCTCAACGGTCTCCTGTACGATCTTTTCGAGGTGGTCCAGTATGAGCTTCGCTGTAGGTCGATGATAAAGAATGGCCACATGACTGATGGGGGCGATACGCCGATGCACCCATCCCTCGCATGAGGTCTCGAGAGCGTGGTTGGGCAGCACCATGTTGTCGACAGGTGAATAGAGGGCGAGGCGCGGAATGTTCCGGCGAGGGGCCGCTGTTCGTTCCATCTCCTCCATAAAAGCCCCTCCATACACAAGACTTTCTGCCAGGCGGCCCAGTCCCAGCACGGCCAGCTTGCTTCCCTTGTGGGGCGATCCCAGAGTGACGACCGCCTGGATATCCTTGCCGCATGCCTCTGAATCGCCGCATGCGCGGCTCAGAACCCCACCCAGGCTGTGGCCGATCAGGACGACTTTCTGCTGGGGGAAGAGAGCCTTCACTTCCTGGGCCCGGCGCACCAATCCCTCCAGGCAGTCTCCAAAAGAGGATTTCCAGCTGTTGTATTCGAAGGTGTAGATGTTTCTGAAGCCCGCGCGCTTGAGCCAGTAACGGCAAAGCACCCAGGCTCCGGCGTTGTGGTAAAGCCCGTGGATCAGAATGACGGGCGGAAACCGGCAGGTGACATGCGGCTCGGGATGGCGTTGCCTCATCCAGAATCCAAGGGGATAAGAGAGAACGACAAGGAGCAGGCTGAAAAAGCTCGTGAGAATACCCCTTAGAATCCAGGTTTTCGTTTTTCCCTGTGAAAGCTGGTCCAGTTCTTTTCGGTAAGACGAGTTGGCCGCTTCATACCAAAAGAGGATGTAAGTCACGCAGGTGAGTTGAAGCACCAGGATGGCTGTTCCCAGAAGGATTATGAGCAGGAGCTTCGACATGAATCTACTGTCCTTTCTCCAGAAAAAAATCCAAAACTCCGTCGAGGGCTTCCACAGCCCAATGGGGACCGGGCTTCCGGCCCTGGAGTATCTCCGCCAGCAGGGGACGCTCTCGTTCGGGACGATGGAGTACCCAAAGGGTTTGCATCCCCACCTTGAAGGCGGGCTCCATGTCCAGTTCGTAGGTATCTCCCACCATCCAGCAGGAAGGCGGTTCTTCGCCCGCCATCATCAAGGCTTCCTGGAAGATGCGGGGAGACGGCTTCTTCATTCCCTTTCGATAGCTCAAGATATGATAATGAAAAAGTCCGTTCAGTTCGGGGCATTTTTCGCAGATTCCCTTGTAGAAGGGATGCCAGGTGTTGGAAAGAGCTCCCAGGCGATAACCTGCGGCACGCAGTCGTTTCAATACATTGACGGCTTCCGGAATTTCCCGGACGCTCTCCTGCTGCTCGTGCCAGACGGACTCGAGAACGGCGGACAATTGGGCAACGTGGTGATGCGGGAGCAGTGCCTGAAGGGGGGGAAGGAGGTGGACCGGATCCTCGGCTCCATGCGTCATGATGAGCTTTCCAACCTGCTTGGTTTCCTTCTCCGTCAAACGGAGCCGCGCTCCCAGGATGCGTCTCGCAGACTGGTCGCTGCCTGTTACGAGAGTGTGTCCCAGGTCAAAAAAGATCACGCGGTTCTGGGGCATTAAGCTTTCCTTTGCAGTTCGAAAAATGCGCGGTGCGTTCAGCAGGGCAAAACCACAAAAGTTTCTTTAAATCGGACGATCGTTTGAAAAAATGTACAATATTTCTCTCTTCTTGACCATGCATCACTTCAAGAGTTATGGGAAAACGACAACGGCGTGAAGCGGGAGCGTCCCTGCGGACGCTTGTGCCGACAAACGATGCTTTCTCCTTTTGAGAATGATGGGACTACCGATGCGTTATACACTGGCCTATTACATAACCCCCCATGGCTTCGGGCATGCAGTGCGCTCCCTGGAAGTGATCCGCCAACTCATGGCTTCCCATGAGAATCTGGATATCCTGGTGGTGTCCGACCTTCCCCAATTTTTGCTGGATGAGAATGTTGGCAGGCCGCTTTCCCAGCGGAGAAAACGTGTGGATGTCGGCCTGGTTCAAAAGGACAGCCTCCAGTTTGATCTGGAAGCCACTCGTACTTCCCTCGCAGATCTTTATGGGCGTCGCCACAGTGTCGTGGAGGAAGAAATCCGCTTTTTCCGCGAAAAGGGGGTTCATGCAATTGTCTGTGACATTCCCTTTTTGCCCTTTGAGGCTGCAGCGTTGTATGGGATCCCTGCCCTCGGGATGAGCAATTTTACGTGGGACTGGATCTACCAGGCTTACGCCCGGTGGGATGCGCGGTGGGATGCCCTGGTGGAATGGATTCGTGAGAGCTACGAAAAATGCGGTCATTTTCTGCAATTGCCCATGCATGGAGACTGCTCCGCCTGCCCCCGGCGGCAGGATGTGCCCCTGGTGGCCCGCAAAGTCCGACGCTCCCGCCAGGAGACCCGGCGCACCCTGGGGTGTGAGGCCGACCAGAAGGCGTACCTCATTGCCTTTGCCGATTTGAGACTCAATGACGCGGCGCAGAGGCGCCTCGAAGCCATGTCCGATACCCTGTTTTTTTACAAGAAGCCTCTCAGCTTCGAGTTTTCCAATGGTCGGTGCCTTGACGCGTTTTCACTTCCTTATACGGATGTCGTTGCGGCCATGGATGGGGTCATCACCAAACCCGGCTACGGTATCGTTTCCGACTGTCTTGTCGCCGGAGCACCCATGATCTACACGGATCGGGGCTTTTTCCCCGAATATGAAATCCTGGTTCAGGAAATGAACCGACACCTTTCCACCGTCTATTTGCCTTCGGCAGATCTCTATTCAGGGGCGTGGGAAACCGCCCTGAAAAATCTGGAAGCCCTGCCTGTCCGCCATGTCAGGGTCGATGATGCTGGAGCGGCGGTGTGCGCCGAGGTCATCTGGAAGGCTCTGGGAGGGGCGCATGCATGACGAGGGGCCAGAAGGACCCCGGGAACCCATCGTGATCCCCATAGAGAGCACCCTGGACTTGCATACATTTCGACCGGCGGAGGTCAGGGACCTGTTGGACGACTACCTGGAAGGCGCCTGCAACAAGGGCTTTGAGGAGGTGCTCATCATCCACGGAAAGGGGAGCGGGGTGCTCCGTCAGAGGGTACAATCCATTTTAGGGAAGCATCCTTTGGTCCTGGGATTCCGCCAGGCTGAGGCTTGGCGCGGAGGGTGGGGTGCCACGGTGGTTTTCCTGCGCCATTGCCATTCCGGCGACGGCGAGCCTGACACTTCTCCTTCCACATGATTAAGGGCCGAGTCCTGGTGGGAGCCTCGGCCCTTAATCGCCGTCGAATATTCCATGGCGTCAGAGGCGCAAAGCGCATCCTACCTCTGAAGGGAAGAAATCTCGTACCGCTTGATTTTCGTTTCAGGCTTGATGCTGGCCATGACGGAATAAAGGCTTCCCTGGAGTCCCAAGGCCTTTTTGGTTTTTGAATCTATGTCCAGCTCCTTGATTTCACAGGGTCTCGTCTGAAGAACGCTGCCTTCGGAGTCATAGAGAATCAGGTTGATGGCATGCCCCTGGAGGCTTGTTCGGCTGCTGACGATGTACCGGATGACGAGAGTGAGATTGTTCCCATCTTTTTTTACCAGCTCGGCAAAGTCACCTTCTATCGTGTAGACCGGACCATGGATGCGCTCCTTGGAACGAGCGTTCTCCCTGGCGTCCCCCCCGGCCATTTTCAGAAGTCGAAGGCTCTCCTCGGGAGGAAGCTTTTCTCCTTTGCTTTCGGTTGGGTTTTTGGCGTTGATGATTTCCTGGAGGGCCTTGTCCTGGTTGATCTGGGATTCTGTTTTGGGGGTTTCCAAAAGCGCCTCGGGGTCGAACTCCTTGGAGGCAACGATTTCCTGCACCGAAGTCACCTGAGACTTTGGCACTCCGGCTTCCCCCCCCTGCGATTTCAAATCGAAGCTCGTCATTTTCTTCCCAGTAGTAGGGAACATCAACGAATGTGCCATCCTTCATGTTGATCCGCATGGACCCTGCCCACACTGCGGCGACTGTCAGCAGCAGTGAAAAAAGGACAACCATCGCCATGCCGTAAAGCTTCCCTCGGACACTTCTCAGCTTCATCTGTCAAATCCTTTTTTAACTTTACCCTCGTTGATGCTTTCGAGTATAGAAGATTTCAACTCAATAGTACAGAGATCCTCAATCATTCAGGGAGAAGAAAATATGCGGATTTACATCTCAGGTTCCTTAGCTTACGACCGAATTATGGATTTCCCCGGACATTTTGCAGACCATATTCTCCCCGACAAAATTCACGTTCTCAACGTGTGTTTCAATATCAGCGGACTGGTGGAAAAATTTGGAGGCACGGCCGGCAATATTGCCTATACCCTTTCGCTGCTGGAAGAAAAACCCTACATTGTTGCCACGGCAGGGGAAGATTTTGACCGCTATGAACAGTGGCTGCGGAAAAATCAGTTGCCGTTGGACTGGATCAAAAAAGTACCGGGTGTCTTCACTGCGGGGGCCTACATCACCACAGACCTGGATGACAATCAGATCACCGCTTTCAACCCGGGAGCCATGGGCTTTGAAGCCGATCTGCCTCCCTTGGCGGAAATAGAAAAAGAGGCCATCGTCTTCATCGGTCCGGGTAACAAAACGGACATGATGTCTTTTGCAGAACTTGCTCGAAGCACCGGCAAGCCGTTTTTCTTCGATCCGGGACAGAGCCTCAATATATGGCAGGGCAGTGAGCTGAGAGATGCCGTGAATGGAGCGCTCTGCTTCATCTCCAATGATTACGAGCTTTCGCTTTTTCTGCAGATGACGGGCTGGAACCTCAAAACTCTCTACAAACATGTTCAGATTGTCATCACCACCCGTGGCCCTGAAGGCTGCATCCTGGATCAGCAGGGGGAGAAAACCTTCATTCCCGCGATCCCCGTCCATGAAGTCCTGGATCCCACCGGTGCAGGAGACGCCTTCAGAGCGGGACTCATGAAAGGCCTCTGCCTCGAGCTCCCCTGGGAAATCTCCTGCCAGATGGGAGCCGTCTCCGCCGCCTATGCCGTCGAACAGTATGGCACCCAGGAGCATTTTCTCAGGTGGGCCAGCTTCTGCCGGAGATACGAAGTGCAATTCGGAGCCTTGATCAGTTGAACAGGGCAGGGCAGTGCGGCAACGCAGCTACCCCTGAGTCAGCAATTGCACTTGGCGTAGTCGTTTGATTTCATCCCTGATGGCTGCAGCCTTTTCGAATTCCAACAGTGCTGCAGCCTCTTTCATGGATTTTTCCAGTCCCTCGATCCGCTTGTCTATGGAATCTTCCGAGCCTGCTGCCTTCAGAAGTTCTTGAGACTCTTCCAGAATCCACTCGTCGGAAGGAACCGGGTCGGGTGCCCGGAATTCGGCCATGATGTCCTGGATGTCTTTCCGGATGGTTTGAGGCTCGATGTGATGCTCCTGGTTATAGGCCAGCTGGATCTGGCGTCGGCGCTCCGTCTCTTCGATGGCGCGGCGCATGGACTCCGTGATGCGGTTCCCATACAGGATCACCATTCCATCTACGTTTCTTGCGGCCCGCCCCGCTGTCTGGATGAGGGAGTGTTCGGAACGGAGGAATCCTTCGTTGTCGGCATCCAGGACCGCCACGAGGGAAACCTCCGGAATGTCCAGCCCCTCTCTCAGTAAATTGATTCCCACCAGGACGTCGTATTCCCCCAATCGGAGATCACGCACGGTTTCGATGCGTTCGATGGTGTTGATGTCCGAATGCATGTAACGGACTCGCAGGTTCAGGTCCACCAGGTATTCGGTGAGATCCTCCGCCATCCGCTTAGTGAGGGTCGTCACGAGAACGCGGTGTCCGGATTCCACGTGCCTGCGGATTTCCCCGATGAGGTTGTCCACCTGGAAGTCGGCGGGGCGTACTTCGATTTTGGGGTCCATGAGGCCGGTGGGACGGATGATCTGCTCCACCACGTGTCCGACAGTGCGCGAAAGCTCATAGGGCCCCGGCGTGGCGGAAACATAAATCACCTGATGGATTTTCTTTTCGAATTCCTCGAAGGCCAGGGGACGATTGTCCAAAGCGGAAGGCAGCCTGAATCCGAACTTCACCAGAGTTTCCTTGCGCGCCCGGTCGCCGCGGTACATGCCGCGGACCTGCGGGACCGTGATGTGGCTTTCGTCGATGAAGAGCAGCCAATCATCAGGGAAATAGGAAAAAAGGGTAGGGGGTGGCTCACCGGGTTGCCTCCCGTCCAGGAACCTGGAATAGTTTTCAATTCCGGTGCAATATCCCAGTTCCAGGAGCATCTCCATGTCCATGCGGGTGCGCTCTTCAAGGCGCTGTGCCTCCAGGAGCTTCCCCTGCCGGTAGAACTCCTCGAGGGACTGGGAGAGCTCTCTCCGGATGGCCTCAATGGACTGTTCCAGGTTTTTCCGATCGGTGACATAATGGGTCCCCGGGTAGACCGTCACCCTGTCCAATATTTGAAGTCTTCTCCCCGTCAGAGGGTCTACTTCCTTGATGCAGTCGATCTCGTCACCGAAAAATTCTATCCTCAGGGCTCGCTCTTCTTCGTGGGCCGGAAAGATTTCCAGAACATCCCCCCGGACTCGAAACGTGCCCCGATGGAAATCCACATCATTGCGCTCGTACTGAATTTCAACGAGCTTTCGCAGGACGTGCTCCCGGGGAATTTCCATTCCCGTCTGGAGCTGCAGCAGCATTTCCCGGTAGGTCTCGGGAGATCCCAGGCCATAGATGCACGACACACTGGCGACGATGACGACATCCCGTCGTTCCAGGAGGGATCGTGTGGCGGAGTGGCGCATTTTGTCGATGGTTTCGTTGATGGAGGCATCCTTGGCAATGTAGGTATCCGTTTGAGGCAGATAGGCTTCGGGCTGGTAGTAGTCGTAATATGAAACAAAGTATTCCACCGCGTTGTCCGGAAAAAAAGCTTTGAACTCTCCGTAGAGCTGCGCGGCCAGAGTTTTGTTGGGGGCCATGACCAGTGTCGGCTTCTGCACCTGGGCGATGACATGCGCCATGGTGTAGGTCTTTCCGGAACCGGTCACCCCCAGCAGGGTCTGCTCCCGAGATCCACCCCGGATGCCAGCCACGAGCTTTTCAATGGCCTGGGGCTGATCTCCCGTAGCCTCCCAGTCGCTTTTCAAACAAAAGGATTTCATGGACCTGTTCGATAACCTCCAGACCGGTTGAAAAGGATCGAGCCAGTCAAAAGCGCATCAAGCACATGAGCAAAATAAATTAATATTCCTGGCTGTTATCCAACCCGTCATTCCGGCTTACAGCATGCCGGAGTGACGGGTTGTGAATCTTGGGAAATATCTGCTCAGGTGCTTTGATCCTGAAAATACATGATAAATGGGTGGAGTTGTGAGGAGAAGAGACCCCGGCCCCGGAAAAAGAAAAAGACCGCCGAAGCGGTCCTTAAAAAGTGCTCAAGTTGTCTCATACGGGTGGGGTGAGTGATCGGACTTGAACCGACAGCCTCTGGGGCCACAACCCAGTGCTCTAACCAATTGAGCTACACCCACCACATAAATTTCAGATCTCCGTGCTCACCAGCGAAAGACTGAGTAGCATTTTAATCAAAAAAGATCAAGGAAAAACTGCCTGTGTCCAGAGGATCTCGCGGGAAATGTCGCTCCCTTCAAGGGTTGGATGACTTCAGGACCATTATGTCAGAAAAGATTTAAAATCAGGAATCTCCTGATAGACATGGACCAACCGGCTGTGCTTAAATGCATTCCAGAGGGTTAGGCAGCGACAGCTAACCCATACCTTAACTTCTTCTACAGAGAGAGGATCCGGAGACTGCAGCACCCCTCCCAAGCGGCTCGGTCATCCGCCCTCTCTCTCCTTTTAACGTGCACCGTTTCCTATTACCAGCCTGCAGACCAAGCGCGTACGCACATTTTTGAACAGGTGCCGGCTCATTTCGTGAAATGGAGCTGACAGTCGTTGAGGCAGGGCGGAGAAGAATGCTTGTCAATCAGAGGCCGACTCAAGGGGCATTTGCGAAGTTGGAAGATGAGGGCAGGCCCGGAGCGGGACGCAACAAAAGGTCCTGACCGGTGCATGAGGGTGGACGGATCAAACCCTCTCCGTCCACCCCCCTGCAGAGTGTAGAGTGAAAACTTTCGTCGATTCGACCTAGGCTTTCTTCACCTTCGGCAGAAAGATTTCTTCAGGGTCCAGCACCTCGTGGATGATCCTGAGCTGGTCATACGTGGGAAGAGGAGTCTCCCCGCTGACCCGCGAAATGTCCAGGTCGAACTGGCACATTCCCTTGATTTCCTCGGGAGTCTTGCCGGGATGGTAGGTGTCGAGATACATGCGCCCCGTGTCTTCGTTGAACCTGAATACGCCGGCGGTGCTGATGACCGCCGAAGGGCCGCCGCGATAAGCGCCGCCATACAGCTCCTTTCGGCTGATGAACTCGCCCGAGGGCCATTTCTTGACGCGCCAGCCCGGGCTGGTGATATAGCTGACGTTTTTGGTGAAACGGCGGGGCTCGTGCACCATGATGAAGACGGTGCGCTTGGCAAAGGAGTTGATGTCCGGGTTGCCGCCGCTTCCCGTTAGGCGGAGATCCGGGTTGAGGTAGTCACCGATGACCGTCGTATTGACGTTGCCGTATTCGTCGACTTCAGCTCCCCCGAGGAATCCCAGGTCGACATAGCCTCTCTGGGCGATGGAAAACGCTTCCACCAGGCCGGAAGCTCTCGATGCGCCGTCTTCGCATCGGGGATCTCCAACGGAGGTGGGCAATACATCGGGACGGCCGTCGAAGGTTCCCGCCTCGAAAATCAGTTTCAGATTGGGGGCATGTGTCTTTTGAGCCAGCATGATGGCCACCATGGGCATACCCGTGCCTGCAAAGACCACTTCGTGGTCATTTACTTCACGGGCGGCGGCTACGGTCATCAAATCAGCTAAGGTAAAATCTCCGGCTTTGGCGAAATCTTTTTCAGACATTATTTGGCCCCCCTTTTGATCCTGGTGCTGAAGTTCAGTGCTCTGCTTGCCTGCAGAGTGAGCAATCGTGGAATTCCCAACTTGGTGAGGTACGCATCGTGATCCAGGCCATGGATCCATTCCTTGGCAAAGGCGTCAAAACCTTCCTGGGTCCGGGTGGTTGCATAGAAATTGCGCAGATAGTCCCCGTCTACATCATAGTAACCGAACATGCCGGTGGGGTGCGCCCCATAAGGACACTCGACGATGTAATCGACCTGGAAGCCGGGGATATTGTTCAGCTGCGCCTGATGGCGGAGCTTCTCTTCAGGAACGATTTCTTCCGCCACGACGATGGTGATGTCCGCCGCCCGGCACACTTCCGGATCGGTAAAATACTGCCCACCAATTCTCACGGTACCCTCTTCACCCACCTGCTGCACCGCGAGGACCGCTACATCGGCTTTTGCGGCAGGAACGAGTGTTTGACGGCCTTCACCAAAAAACATATCTTCAGTCCATTCGTACTTCTTTTTGGGAATTTTGGGATTCGAGCCATTCCGAAGGCCCGCCCGCCCCATCATATCGTATTCGGGATTGTGGATGTCCGTCCCAAGAGAGGTCTGGCAGGCAATGAAAGGCATGCCGGACGCTGCAGCCAGGAAGCGAAACCCCATTTCCGCATGACTGTAATCTTCGTAGATGATTTCTTTTTCTTTGACCTTACGCGCGAGATTGGCACCGTATTTCCCGTAAAGCTCGTGGCCGATCCAGCAGGACTCCCAGATTTTGACACAACCGGCTCCGATGAGGAATTCCGAGTGGGGCCCACTGTTGACTTCGATGAGGTGCAGGTCCTTGCGCTTCTGACGGATCAATTCATAAACCAGGGCCATGGGCCTCCGCCAGATAGTAAAACCGGAGAAGGTCAAAATGGTGCCGTCCTTAACAATTTCGGCTGCTTCCTTCAGTGTGATTCGTTTTGATCTGTCGCTCATCATTCAATCCCCTCGTTGAAGAACATTTGAGTTGAACATGCATTCCGTACCCATTTCCCGAATCTCACATGTCACTGTAACCACATCGCTTCCATCGCTGATTTTCCACGTCACCCCCTGGTGAAGCCAGGAGGCGCCAGCCCAGAGAAATACCGGTTGCTGGTCCCGGGCTTGGAGATCGAGTTGAAAACGTTTGATACTATTCCTGAATGAATTTGACAAGAGAAGACTTAGTTTTCATTTTCAAAAATGCCGTTGACATTGGAATCTGCGTCATGGTAGTAAAAATTTGCCGTTAATGATCTTGATTTTTCCAAGGGTTTGCAGCTTCAGGGTGGCTGTATTCATCGACAATACAGGAACAAGTTGCTCCCCGCTCCATTTCACTGCTCTTACAGTTGGCGAAAGTGCTCCCGATATGGCCTGACGGCGGCCACAGAGACATCAGCTTTTTCGTATACAACCTCACATCCCTTTTACTGTTTCAGAAGACAATTTCAAATTTCGCAATGTGTCAGTGATCCAGCCGGATTTCTATCTCTCTAGAGCTGTTGGAAAGGAGGGGATAGGTTTATCGACGAATTTCCGAGGCAATCCATGGTCGCAACTTCCCATTCTCGAGAGGGACAGGTGCAAATGCTCCATTTATGAAAACGCTTCTGTTTGAGAGGTTGTTTCAAAAGGAGGACAAAATTGCTAAACACAGTCAGCTCTAAGATCAAGGAAGTTTCCAAGCTCAAATATAAAGAGAAACCCTTCGAATATTGGGGACCCACCCCCGATGAATCCAGGAAGATCGTTGTCAACAAGTCCCATGGGCTTCGTGACAAGAGAACGACACTGAAAGAGGCCGTGGCCAAGTACGTCAAAAATGGAATGAACCTGGGGATCGGGGGCTTCGTGAACACCCGGGTTCCCGTGGCCGCCGTACACGAGATCATTCGCAAGGGAGTCACCGACCTCACCATTTCCATGCAGTCCAACTCCATCTGTACGGAGCTGCTGGCCGGTGCCATGATCGTCGACCCCGACCGGGTTTCCATAAAACGCGTTGAAATGGCCTGGTGGGGGTATGAAATCATCGGAATCGCACCCCTTTTCCGTTACCTCACCACCAATGGCATCATCGAGGTCGACGACTACACCAATTATGGGATGTCCGTACGATTCAAGGCCGCAGCCATGGGAATTCCCTTCATTCCCATCCGCGACCACGGTGGGTCGGACATGGAACTGGTGAACCGGGGGAAAATGATCGAGTGCCCCTTCACCAAGAAAAACATTTACGTCGTGCCCGCCTGCCATCCGGATCTGGGCATTGTGAATGCCACAGCCAGCGACATGTACGGGAATGCCCGGTTGTTCGGGGCCCTTTGTACCTGTCCTGAAATCGCCATGGCTTCGAATCATACCCTCTTGACGACAGAACAAATCATTCCCACCGATTCCATCAGGAAATACCCCAACCTGACGGAAATTCCCTATCCGGCCGTGGACGCAGTGGTGGAGCAGCCCTTTGCCAGTTACCCGGGGGCATGCTATGGGCACTACTGGTTCGACATGGAGCACATCAAGTATTTCCGCAGCCTGGGCGATGAATTCAGGAAGACGGGAAACAAGGAGCCCCTTGAGAAGTACTACCAGGAATACGTTTTTGGGTGTGAAACCTTCGACGACTACCTCGACAAGATAGGGTACAAAACACTGAAGCATCTGCGGAAGATGGATGAAGGCCAGCCCATCATCATCTGACGCGATCCATCCTGACGTTGTTCGATTCAATGACTCAGCTTAAGGGGGTAATAGAATGCCAGAATATAGTGATATGGAAATGATCGCCTACACTGGCTCACGCATTCTTGAAGACGAAAAGATCGTTTTCGTAGGTACAGGCTTGCCGATTTTGGCCGCAATGCACGCCCAGCTCACACACGCTCCCAATCTTTTCATGATTTATGAAGCCGGTTCACTGGCTCCCCTCCTGGACATGGGGATGCCCCTGTCGGTGGGGGACACGCGCGCGGCGCGCAAGGCCCTTTTCCTGAAGGGTTTGTGCGCCGCTTTTGAAATGACCCAACGGGGATATTCGGATTACGCCTTCATCGGTGGTGCCCAGATCGATATGCACGGAAACATCTGCTCCACCATGGAGGGCCCGGATTACAACAAGCCTTCCATCCGCTTTCCGGGCAGCGGCGGTGCGGGGGCAATGGCCGCCAACTGTGAAAGGACCATTGCCATCATGGCTCTGGAGAAAAGACGCTTCGTCAATCAGGTGGATTTCCTCACGAGCATCGGCTATGGCGATGGCTCTCCCGACTACAGGGAAAAGGCAGGCGTCATGGGATCCGGCCCCTATCGGGTCATCACGAACCAGGCGCTGTTCGGTTTTGACGAAAAGACCCGCCGCATGATGCTTTTGGAAGTGAAGCCCGGTCTCACAGCCAAGGACATCCAGGATAAGGTGAGCTTCGAATTGATCATCCCGCCTGTCTTGAAGGAGATGGCCGAGCCCACGGAAGAAGATCTGAGGCTTCTGCGGGATGTCATCGATAAGGATGGATACTTCCTGAAGAAAAAAGTCCAGAAATAAACAGAGCGCGTCGGTTGCTGAACAATGGCCCCTGCGTTTCACGTGGAGGACCATTGTTCAGTCGGTTTTTCAGGACGGAGACAGCTCATAGAGCAGGGCGGCCACCGAACGGATGCCGCGGTGGAAATCATCCAGGAGAAAGCGTTCATTGGGGGAATGAGCCCCGTCGTCGGGGCTGCCCCATCCCAGCAGGAGAATGCTTTCTATTCCCAATACTTCCTTCAGGAGGTTGACGATGGGAATGGACCCCCCTTCGCGGATGAAAACCGGGGCCCGGCCGAAGCCTTTTTCGATGGCTTTGGCGGCGGCCTGGACGTGGACTTCATCTCGTGAGACGAGAACCGGGTCCGCACCATGCAATTCCTTGATCTTCAAGGTGACGCCTGCAGGCGTGATGGATTCCACATACTCCCTGAAAAGTCCGTTGATCTTACGGAAATTTTGATTCGGGACCAGCCGCATGCTCACTTTTGCTCCCGCCTTGGCAGGGATAATGGTTTTAGCGCCTTCCCCTGAGAACCCTCCCCAGATTCCATTGACATCCAGAGTCGGTCGCGCTGTTTTGCGTTCAAGGGGCGTGTACCCCGTTTCACCTGCCAGGTCCTGGACTCCCAGATAGCTTTTGAGGCCTTCCTCGTCAAAGCGCAAACCGGCCATCTCGTCTCTTTCCCACGCTTCCAGTGGAACGATGTCATCGTAAAACCCTGGTATCGCAATTCTTCCGTCTGGATGCAGGAGCTTCCCGAGGATGGTTGCCAAGGCCTGGACGGGATTGGTCACGACACCCCCGAAAACACCGGAATGCAGGTCAAACTGCGGGCCGTTGACTTCCATCTGCAGGTACGAGAGCCCCCTCAGGCTGTAGGTGATGGCGGGAATGCCCTGCATGAATTGCGAACCGTCGGAAATGGCCACGGCATCCGCCTTCAAATCCGTCTGGTGCGAGGACAGGAAGGGCGCCAGGTGGGGACTCGATATTTCCTCCTCCCCTTCCACCAGAATTTTCACGTTGATGGGGAGTTTCGATTCTACGGCCAGAATGGCCTCAATGGCCTTGAGATAAGTGAAGAATTGTCCCTTGTCGTCCGTTGCGCCCCGACCATAAACATACCCGTCCTGAATGATGGGCTGAAAGGGAGGAGTGCGCCATTCCTCGAGTGGCTCCGGCGGCTGTACATCATAGTGGCCGTATATGAGAAGAGTGGGCCGGTCGGGCATGTCGCAGCGCTCTCCAAAGACGATGGGATGCCCTTCAGTGGGATAGAGCTTTGCCTGGAATCCAAGCCGTTTCAATTGATTCAAAACCCATTCCGCTGCCCGCCGGACATCTGAGCCGTTTTGGGAATAGGTGCTCACGCTGGGTATGCGCAGAAAACTCAACAATTCATCCACGTACCGTTGGCGGCTTCCATCCATTTTGTTGAGAATTCCCTGGGGGATCATGAACACTCTCCTCTGCTTTCACACCTGAGACAGTTTGCACGGGAAATTTGCATCACCTGCCTGTAAACAATCATAATGATCAACATACAGCGTTTTAAATATCGCGCAACAGAAATCCGGAGGCTTCGGGCTTTCGAGTCTTCACGAGAAAAGGGTTGGGAAGAAGGTACTTGCTTTTGCGCGCGATTGATGCTCCTATGCCATGGTCATGGAGGACCGGAGGGCGAAGGCCCATCGGTTCGTACAGCCCCGATGCGTTGGGAATTCGGTGACTGATCCTGAAATTATCTTCGCCATGGGAGGATTTTTGGCATTGTGAGCTGGCAAGTTGCAAAACCCATTGCAAATATCCTGGCAAAGGCTGCCGACGGCGGTGGAATCGAGAGGGACGAAGCATTGAAGCTCATGCGCGTCGACCGATTGTCCAGGGAATTTTATGCTCTTCTGGAAACCGCGAATCGTTTGTCCAGAGAACGGTTTGGAGACAAAGGCGAAGTCCATTTTCACATCGGGGTCAATGTGGACGCCTGTCCCATGGATTGCAGCTTTTGCTCCTTGACCCGACAGGCCGGCATATTCAAGGAGAAGCGGGAATTCAGCGAGGAGCAGATTCTGGAGTGGGCCAAAATGGCCGAAGGGCAGTCTGCCGATGCCCTCAACCTCATGACGACGGGAACTTACTCCTTCCAAAGACTGCTGGAGCTCGGCCGGATGCTGCGCAGATCCATCAGGACCCCACTCGTGGCGAATGCCCGTGACATCAGCCACCAGGAAGGAGAGCAGCTCCTCGAGGCTGGGTTTGTCGGATTTTATCATGCCGTGCGGTTGGGCGAGGGGCGGGACACCCCTTTCAAACCGGAGCAGAGGATTGAAACCATAAAGGTCCTGAAAGATGTGGGATTGCTGTGGATGAATTGCGTCGAGCCCATTGGGCCCGAGCATGATGTGGAGGAGATTGTCGATCTGATGTTCCTGGCCCGAAGGTACGGAGCGACCTACAGCGGCGCCATGCGCAGGATCAATTTCCCCGGTTCTCCCATGGAAAAATACGGCATGGTGAACGATCTGGAACTGGCCAAGGTCGTGGCCGTGAGCCGCCTTGTCATGGGTGACATCCCCAGGGCCCATTGCACGCACGAGCCCCAGACGACGGCACTCCTTGCAGGCGCGAATCTTCTATTCCCTGAGGTTGGATCGAGTCCGCGGGATGAAAGAGCGGACAGCAGCCATGGGATCGGCAGGGGAGCCGACGAATGCAGCGTCATGTTGAGGCAGATGGGATGGGATCCGGATCGCCCGTCCAACTGTTTTTGAATGGGGAGGAATGAATGTGCGGTCATTGCTGCGTGTCATGAACATATTCCTTCCGGTCTTCCTTTTGGTAGTGGCCCTGAATGCTCCGTTCCTTCAAGCACAGGAGATCAAGGTCGGCACATGGAAAACCCCACAAACCATTCAACCCTTCTTTTATGAGCGCTTCTATCCCTCCGGCACCAAGATCTCCGTTTTTGCATTCACGAACCCCGCCGACCAGAAATCTGCACTTCTGGCGGGTGATCTCGATATGTGCGAGACCACTGTCGCCCATGCCATCCAATCGGCGGTGCAAGGAGAACCGGTGGTCCTGGTGGCGTCACTCTGCAATAAATGTTCTGCCCTCGTGGTTCGCCGGGATGGTGGGGTCGAGTCTGTGGCAGATCTGAGAGGAAAAAAGATCGGCTACGTGCCCGGGACAATGCATGAAATTTTGCTGCGGGAGGTGCTGGCCCGCCATGGGCTCTCGCCCCGGGAGGACGTCGTTCTCGTGAGAGTGGATTTCTTCGACATGGGGACGGCCCTGGCCGCAGGTAATATTGATGCGTTCCTTTCGGGGGAACCGTTTCCTTCGATCGCCGTTGAAAAGGGGTACGGGAGGATTCTCGCCTATCCCTATTTCGACGAAAGTATCGGGACCATCAACGGCGGAGTGCTGGTCCGGAGGCAAACCATCCAAAAGGAGCCCGAAAAGGTTTTTCAGCTGGTGCTGTCCCATGCGCGAGCGACTCGATATCTGAGGGAGCAGCCGGGGGAATGGCTCAAAAAAGCGTCGGACTTTGGTGTGTCGGTCGGTGTTTTGGAAAGGGCCCTCCCCAATATGGAGCTCGCCTGGGAGATGGACGAAGCCTTCGTCGCGAAAGCGCGCGCTCTGGGGGAGAGGATGCTGGCCCTCGGACTCATCGAGCGTTTGCCCGATTACGATCGACTTCTTGATCTCTCCTTTGTGCGGAGGGTGCAGGGGGAACTGCGCCTCCAGGAATCCGGAAGCCGTTGATCGGCGGGGAGCCGGATCGTGAGGTGACCGTGTGTTGAGCTGGATACTGCCCGCCGCGTGCCTGTGCGCCTGGTTCCTGGTGTGCCACAGCGGAATGGTGCCCGGCTATCTCCTCCCCTCTCCGGTGGAAGTCGGAAACGCTTGTTACCTCTATATTTTCGGCATTCCAGGAGACGCTCCCTACTCGGGGCGTTTCTGGGACGATGCTGCAGCCAGTCTCGTGAGAGTCGGCTTGGGGTTTGCCGTGGCGGTGGTTGCAGGGCTTCCTCTGGGAATTGCCTCCGGCCGTTTGCCTGTCGTGCAGAGGTTTTTGGGTCTCTCCATCAACGCCCTGCGTGCCGTACCGGGGATCAGCTGGATGCCTCTGGCGGTGGTGTGGTTCGGCATAGGACTGAAAACGACTGTTTTCCTGGTGGGCCTTGCGGCCTTCTTCCCCATTTTTCTCAATGCCGCTGCTGGAGTGCAGCAGGTGGACCCTTTGCTGCTTCAGGCCGGAGCGATGATGGGGTGTGGCAGATTTCGCAGCCTCTTCACGATTCTTCTCCCTTCAGCCATGCCCCACCTCTTGACGGGGCTGCGGTTGGGGCTGGGTATTTCATGGGCCTATCTCGTACTCGGGGAGCTTTCGGGGGTGCCCAACGGTCTCGGGGCGCTCATCATGGATGCACGCATGACGGGCCGGATCGAAATCATCCTGGTGGGCATCATCCTCATTGCCATCATGGGACGATTGAGCGATACCGTGTTGAAAAGTTTTATGAAATTCTGTTTTAAAAGTGCAAGGAGGATGCTCTGACCGCCCCATCGAGCACTTCTCAGGTGGTGCAAGGTGTGGAATTGGGGGGCAAGCCGCTTCTGGAGGCCGTGGACATTTGCAGGTCTTACCAACTGAATGGCTCTGTCCATCAGGTCCTGGAAGGGATCCGTTTCACGGTAAGACAAGGGGAATTGACCTGCGTAACGGGCCGCAGTGGATGCGGAAAGACGACTCTTTTGAAGATACTGGCGGGCCTTACCAGCCCTTCTTCCGGAAGGGTCCTCTTGGAGGGCTCACCCGTCAGTGGACCTGGACCGGATCGCTGCGTGGTCTTTCAGGAGTATGCCCTCTTTCCGTGGCTGACGGTGGAAGAAAATATCGCCTTTGGTTTGAAAATTCGACGGGTGGAGAAAGCCTCTGCCAAAGAAGCAGTGGAACGGTACCTCGCTCTGATGGGGCTGAGCCGGTTCAAGGACTACCTTCCCCGGGAGATCTCGGGGGGTATGAAGCAGCGTGTAGCCCTGGCACGAGTGCTCATCCTGAATCCCAAGATTTTGCTGATGGACGAACCCTTTGGCGCTTTGGATGCGCAAACCCGTGAGGACATGCAGAGCTTGCTCCTGGAGCTTTGGGAGGAGCTGCACCATACGATTCTCTTTGTTACCCACGATGCCAATGAGGCGCTCCTGCTGGCGGACAGGATTCTCATCATGGGAATCAACCCGGGACGGATTGTCAAGGAAATAAGGGTCGATCTCCCACGGCCCAGGGCCAAGGAAGAAAGGGAATTCCTCCTCATGGGTCAGAAGCTGCGTGCTGCCCTTCGCTCTTGAGAAAGGGTAATTATGGCAATTCATTTCGAAGCTTTTTCGCGGGTGGAGGATGTCGACAGGAACGTTTGGAATCGACTGGCAGCCGGCGCAAGTCCCCTCATGGATTGGGAGTATCTTGCCGCCTTGGAACAGTCCGGTGCGGTTTCGGCCGCCAGTGGATATCGCCCGTTTCACCTGGTAGCCTATTCGGAGGGCGAGCCGCTCGTCATCGCTCCCCTGTACAGGCGGGACCGGGCATGGGTGGAATTCGGCGATGGGGGATTGTTGGAATTTTTGTCGGAAATGACAGGCATAGCCTATCGGGAGGGACTTTTGGGGGCACTTCCCCTCACTCCCGTCCCGGGTTATCAGTTCCTGTACTGCAACGAGGTGGAGCTTTACGAAGCGTATCGCATGATGTTGCAGTACATCGATTTTGTCTGCCAATCCCGAGGGCTTGCCACCAGTCGGCTTTATTTTCTCTCCGAAACCTCGCCCACCCTGCGATCCCTTCTCCTCGACATGGGTTACATGGCCATCGGGAGCAAATATTATCTCTGGTTCAATCGAGGCTTCAGAAGCTTCGACGATTACCTGGCGACTTTCAAATCCAGCCGCAGAACCAAGATCAAACGTGAATTACGAACGATCCGGCAGCAGGGGATCACGGTTGGAATGGTCTCAGGGGAGGAGGCGCCCGCGGGCTTTTTTGAGGAAATGCATCAATTGTATGTGAGGACCTGGATCAAGCACATGGGACCCGAGATCCGTCCTTTTCTCAATGCATCTTTTTTTCAGCTTCTGGAGAAGAATTTCCGGCATCGGTGCAGCTTCTCAGTGGCCACCCGCCAGGGAGAGAAGCTCGCCATGGCGCTTTTCTACGAAAAGGGAGGGCATTTGTACGGACGCTACTGGGGCTGCTTCCAGGAAATTCCCTTCCTCCATTTCGCAACGTGCTATTACCATCCCATAGCGTACGCTATCGAGAAGGGACTGGCCGTCATGGATCCCGGGTTTGGGGGGGAGCACAAGCTCATCCGGGGCTATGAGGTCGTTCCCATCTACCATTACATCAAATTTCACGGGAAGAAGGAGCACGATATCGCCGAGGCTATCATGAAAAAGCTGAGAGCACACTACGCCCTGCCGTTTGAACGCGTTTAGGAGGCGCACTGCGTGGAGCTGGAAGGGATTCTTCACGACTCTGCCGGGGGAATCGGCAAACAAAAGGCCGGAAGGTGTCCTCCCGGCCTGAAAGTATTCAGTGTGGCGCTAATAATGCAAAGAATCTATTCGACCCTTTTCACATTGACTGCCTGAGGCCCCTTGGAGCCTTGCTCCACTTCAAAACGAACAGGCTCACCCTCTGTCAGGGTCCGGAATCCGGAGCCGTCGATAGCGCTGTAGTGAACAAACACATCGCCCTGACCGTCCGTTTCGATAAAACCATAGCCTTTCTTCTCGTTGAACCACTTCACTCGGCCTTCCGTCATGTTCTTTCTCCTTCTGTCTACTCATTGACCTGCTGCTTGTCGGGACAACCATTTAAGAGGGACTTTGAAACCGTTTGAACAAAACGCAAGACCGATTTCATGTACAAACTCCAAAAAGAAAGGCCCAACGAGCTAAAATTCTTTAACCAGTTCTTTTAGCTATTTTCCCTTCTCAATGCAACCTAAAAGTAAGGTTATCGGATCGTTCTCTCCGCTTTTAGAAAGCCATCGGTGCCTTGAGCAGGGCAATGAACGGAGCCCTTGCATCATAGCTTGTGCTTCCAGCCCGACTGACATCGCTTGCATGGATGAGGGAGGGCAAGTCTGTCAACATCTATTTTGACTTGAGGGTTCGGTCTCACCCGGGACAGGTTTTTGCAAACGATGAGCATACCCTGTACCAGGCTCAGGAACCTGGAAGAGTTTATTTGACTCTTCCAAGTCTAAATGTTTATACTCCCACGTTATGCGGTTTTAGAGGTTTTACCGGCGGTTGTTGTCCCAATTGGGCCATGTCGCTCTGATTGACCGGAAAGGGACACAGGGAAAACCCATGGAGGCTTCCAGCGACTCTTATGGGTTATTTTTTTGAAGATTTATGATGAAGGAGCTTTATACGTATGAGGCAGAGAACCGCGACATGGATTTTTTTAGCAACGCTCTCTTTCGTCTGGGCGGTTTCAACACCGCTTGTCCTGGCAAAAGAGAAGAGCTCCCAGAAGGAATCGGTTTCCAAGGAAAAGTCGGCAGGAGATAAAGAGAGTAAGAAGGAAGCTACTGCAGAGGCAAAGGAAGGCAAGAAAGAGGTTGTTGCCTCCGTCAACGGGACTCCCATCTATATGGCCGACCTCGACACGGAAATGAACCGCTATGAGAAGCAGATGAGCATGACGGGACAGGCTCCCGATGCGGCAAAGCTTGCCGAAATGAGAAAAAAAGTTTTGGACAGTCTCATCAGCCGTGAACTGCTCAAACAGCAGAGTCAAAAGCTCGGAATCAAAGTATCCGATGAGGAAGTGGCGGCGCAGGTTGACGCCCTGAAAAAGAGATTTCCCAGTGAGGCTGAATTTACCAGCACACTGAAGAAGATGAATCTTACGGAAGACAAGCTGAAGCAACAGTTTTCTCAGGACATGGCCATCAAGAAAATGATTGATGAGCAGGTTGCCAACAAGGTGACGATAACACCTGAAGAAACCAAGGCGTTCTATGACGGCAACCCCGATTTGTTCAAAGCTCCCGAAATGGTTCGAGCCAGTCACATCCTCATCAAGGTAGACCCCAAGGCCAGCCCCGAAGACAAGGCCAAGGCCAAAGAAAAAATCGTGGCCATCCAGGAACGGATCAAGAAAGGTGAAGATTTTGCCGCTGTCGCCAAGGAAGTTTCGGAATGCCCCAGCAGTGCCAATGGCGGTGACCTGGATTTTTTCCAGCGGGGACAGATGGTAGGACCCTTTGAAGATGCCGCATTCAAATTGAAGCCGGGCGAATACAGCGATGTGGTGGAAACACAGTTCGGCTTTCATCTCATCAAGGTGACGGACAAAAAAGAAGCCGGAGTCACGCCCTACGATGACATCAAGGCAAAAATTGAACAGCATTTGAAGCAGGACAAGGTGAACAAGGAACTGACCGCGTATGTGGATCAGCTCAAGTCCCAGGCGAAAGTTGAAATATTTTTGAAATAGCCCGATCCCATGTCCCATGGGGGATCGATCTCCACCGCGCGCAAGGTCGCGTCAAATTCTACGAATTTCGTAAAACACGGAGGGAAGGGGTATCTACCCTTCCTTCCCGTTTTTCCCACCTACCGCCTCGTTGCATCATGAGTAGTGCATGTACAGGATAGAGGAATCCAACGGAGCCATTTTATGGAAGGTTTTTCTTTTATTGAAGCGGATTACCTGCAGATGGAGTCTTTGGGGATTACTGAAGAGCAGGTCCGACATCAAATTGAAACTTTTCAGAGATCTTCGTACTTCGTGAATCTGGAAAAACCCTGCATTCCTGGAGACGGCATTCAGATTATCCCTCTCTCGGAAAGGGAGAAGTATCTCGAGATCCATTACCGCGCTGCGCGAGAAGGACGTTTTCTCAAGTTTGTTCCTGCATCGGGCGCTGCCACACGCATGTTCCAGTCTCTCCTGCAAATTTATCATTTGCCACATTTTCTGGAATACGATGAGCTCCTCCGCCGGGCTGACCAGGGGGTTGCCGTGGCTTATGATTTTGTCCGGTTCATGGAAGGGTTGCCGCATTTCCCTTTTTTGGACGATCTGGAGGATGCCCTTGCGCGTGATGGGTTCGACCTGGACCGACTGGTTGAGGAGCACCGTTTTCATACGATCCTGGATTATCTCCTCACCGAGTATGGGCTGAACTACGGGGGCCTGCCCAAGGGGTTGCTGAAGTTTCACCGGTACGAACATGGCTCGCGTACGGCCTTCGAAGAGCACCTGGTGGAAGCGGCGAACTACCTGGGCAACGGCACTGGAATATGCCGCCTTCATTTCACGGTATCTCCCGAGCACGAGGGGCGGTTTGTGGATGTGCTCAAGATCGTCCGGGGGTGTTATGAAGACCGCTTCGAGATGCAGTACGAGGTGGACTTTTCTTTTCAAAAGCCATCCACGGACACTCTCGCCGTCGATGTGCAAAACCGGCCGTTCCGAGACCGGCATGGACGCCTGGTCTTCAGGCCCGCGGGCCATGGGGCGCTTCTCGAGAATCTCAATGACCTCCAGGCAGACCTCGTGTACATCAAGAATATCGACAACGTGGCTCCGGATCCCCTGAAAGAAGACACATTTCTGTGGAAGCGGATCCTTGGAGGCCGCCTCGTCGAGCTTCAGGAAAGGGTTCATTCCCTCCTCCGCCGGCTCAAGAATGAAGTTTCAGAGAGTGTCGTTTCGGCTGCCGACGCCTTTGCGACGGAAGAGCTCTCCATGCGATTTCCCGCTTCGTACGATGAGATGCCTCTGGAAGAACGGCATGTGTTTCTCGTGGAGCGTCTCAATCGTCCCATACGTGTCTGCGGTGTTGTCCGCAATGTGGGAGAGCCAGGCGGCGCACCCTTCTGGGTGAGGCACCGCAATGGCACCACATCATTGCAGATTGTGGAAAAAGCCCAGGTCGACCTGAAACGACCGGATCAGAAAGCCATCTGGGTGTCTTCCACCCATTTCAATCCCGTGGATCTGGTGTGTGGCGTGCGGGACTATGAAGGCCGTCCCTTCGACCTGAGGCGCTATGTGGACCCCGAAGCCGTTTTCATTTCCAGTAAATCCAAAGATGGCAGAGAGTTGAAGGCCCTGGAGCTGCCGGGACTCTGGAACGGCTCCATGGCCGATTGGATCAGCGTCATCGTTGAGGTGCCGCGATCGACCTTCAGCCCTGTGAAAACCATTTTCGATCTGCTTCGGGAGGAGCACCGCTGAGGTCTGCCCCTCCGCATTTATGAGTCCCCCGACCGGTTGAAACATTCCATTTTTCTCCCTGCGAGGAAGAGGGGGAGGGACTGACCGGCTGGGGCCGGCATTCTTCTCCCAAGAATTTCCCTTCCCCTTTCCCACCATTTGGAGCTCGTGCAGGTCTGCAGCCTCCCGCCCGCTTTTTCCCGGCCGAGCCCCCTTCTCATGCCTCACGGGACTTCCATGTGCATCTTCTCGGGGTTGCGCCACCACCCCTTGGGGCCCGTGTTACATATGTCGATTCCGGTACATCCACTGGAGATGAGCTCGGCATGAGGGGTGCGTTTGTGAAACCGGGAAGTAATTAGTGACATTTTTGTTATTATGCTGTATGTAGGGGATCACTAAAACCACGGAGAGGACGGGGCATATATTCAGTCATGACGGAAAATTACAGCTATCTGGAATTGCGGGCTTTGCATGAAATCGCCAGGGTGCTTGCCGCCTCTGGAGACCTCAAGGAGCAGCTCCAGCAGACTTTGGGAATTCTCAGCACCTGGCTCGGCATGGAACGTGGGATGGTTTCCATCCTGGATCTGCAGACAGGAGAAGCCTGGCTGGACGTTGCCCGGGGCGTGGATGTGGGGACGGGGGAGATTTCTTATCAACCCGGTGAAGGGATCACCGGCAAGGTGGCTCAGACAGGGCGTCCTATGGCCATAGCCAATCTCGGCAAGGAGACGCTTTTTCTCGATCGAACGGGGGCGCGCAAATCCTTGAACCGGGCGGAGCTTTCCTTTCTGTGTGTTCCCATTTTTTACCAGGGTAAGGTGGTGGGGGTCCTTTCTGCCGACAAGCTGGCCCAGCAGGTGGAAAGCCTGGAAAAGGAAGTGCAGATACTCAGTGCCGTCGCGGAGCTTCTCGGCAAGGTGGTGCATTTTCGGGTCGTGGAAGAGGAAAACCATCGCCTGCGACGCATGCTGGCAGAGGCCAAACGGCCGACCACTCATATCATCGGCAGGTCCAAGGTCATTCAGGAGGTGCTGCGTCTCATCGATCAGGTGGCGGATACGAATACGACGGTGCTGATCAATGGGGAGACAGGCACCGGTAAAGAACTGGTGGCCAAGGCGATCCATGAAAACAGTCGGCGCCGCAAGGGCCCTATGATCCAGGTCAACTGTGCCGCCATGCCCGATTCCCTGCTGGAGAGCGAGCTCTTCGGCCATGAGAAGGGTGCCTTCACGGGTGCGGTGACTCGGAGGCGGGGACGTTTTGAAGAGGCTCAGGCCGGCACCATCTTCCTGGATGAAGTCGGCGAGCTGTCCCCCATCGCTCAGGCGAAGCTGCTGCGCGTGCTGCAGGAGCGGGAATTTCAGCCCTTGGGGTCTTCACGCACGGTACACGTGGATGTGCGCGTCGTTACGGCTACCAACAAGGACCTGGAACAGGAAGTGGCCCTGGGGAACTTTCGATCCGATCTTTTCTACCGGCTCAATGTCTTTCCTATTTTTCTGCCGCCTTTGCGGGACAGGGGACCCGATATTCTGCTCCTGGCGGATTATTTCGTCCAGAAGTATGCACAGGAATTCGAAAAGGACGTGAAACGCATCTCCACGGGGGCCATCGACATGCTCATGTCCTATCACTGGCCGGGAAACGTCCGTGAATTGGAAAATTGCATTGAACGGGCCGTGCTCCTGACGGCGGGGGAGGCCATCGATTCCTGGCATTTGCCGCCCACGCTCCAGATGAAGCCCACCGGAGCCCAGAATGTCAGCCGCGGCAAGCTGGAAGCCCTGGTCAGTGCTTTTGAACGGGACCTCATCACGGACGCCCTCAAGGACGTTCACGGCAACCAGTCTCAAGCCGCGCGCCTTTTGGGCACCACCAAGCGGATCATTCAGTACAAGGTGGAAAAGTACGGCGTCGATCCCAAAAGGTTTCGAACCAAGATTCCTGTCTCCCAGGCGCGATTGCAAGCCAGCCAGTCCTCATGAGGAGGCCGGAGGACTTTTCGCTTCTGCATGCGGCCGGTCTTTGCATTGCCGGCCCATCTCTCCTACGGTGAATATGCCGCCTTCCCACAACGGAACGATGAGGAAGCCCAACAATGCGCATCGCATTAGCTCAGATGAATCCATTCATTGGAGATTTCTCAGGAAATACCAGGAAGATCTGCCAGTTTATTGAACAGGCACGCAGTCGGGAATGTGATTTGGTGGTGTTCCCTGAGCTCGCCCTCACTGGATATCCTCCTCGGGACCTGCTCGACAAGTCGAGCTTTGTGGCGGCCAGCAAGCCCTATTGGTCGAAAATTCAGGCAGCCAGTCAGGGAATCGGAGTCATTTGCGGGGTAGTTTCCGACAACGAAGACGGCACGGGAAAGCCCTATCACAATTCCGCTTTTTTCTTTTCGGACGGAGCGCTGCTGGCCCGCGTCCATAAACAGCTGCTGCCTTCCTATGACGTTTTCGACGAGGAGCGCTATTTTGAGCCCGGAAAGCGGTCGGTCTGGGTGGACTACAAGGGCGAGCGTCTCGGGATAACCATTTGCGAGGACGTGTGGAATCTAAAAGATTATCTTCCACGGCCATTGTACCATTGCGACCCTCTTTGTGAGCTGCAGGATGCCTCGGTGGGAATCCTCATCAATATTTCGGCGTCGCCTTATCACCTGGGAAAGGTGGCGTGGGTTGCCGAACTGCTCAAGACGCGCGCCACCCGGTCCGGCATGCAGGTGGTGTACGTCAACCAGGTGGGGGGCAACGACCAGCTCGTCTTCCACGGCCACAGCATGGTGTGGGATGCTGAAGGGAAGCTGGTGACGTGCGGTTATGATTTCAAAGAGGATCTCCTGGTCTACGATACGGCAGCGCACCGGGGCGACTTGCATGAATCCAGCCTGGACAGGGAGAGCGAGGTGCTCGGTGCCCTGGAACTGGGGCTTCGCGATTACGCAGCCAAGTGCGGTTTCAAGAAGGCGGTAGTGGGTTTGAGTGGAGGGGTGGATTCGGCGTTGACTGCGTGCCTGGCTGTCCTGGCTTTGGGGGCGGAGAATGTCATGGGCGTGGGCATGCCCGGACCCTACAACGCTCCCGAAAGTCTCGAGGATGCTCGAGAGCTTGCGGACCGCCTGGGCATCGTCTTCCACGAAGTATCCATCGCAAGCCTTTTCGAGACGGCGCTCAAGTCCCTCGCGCCGGTTTTTGAAGGATATGCTCCGGATGTGACGGAAGAGAATCTTCAGGCACGCATACGGGGGATGGTCTTGATGGCTATTTCAAACAAGTTCAACCGCTTGCTCCTCAGCACAGGCAACAAGTCTGAAATGGCTGTGGGATATTGTACCCTCTATGGAGACATGAACGGCGGGCTGGCACTCTTGGGGGATATTCCCAAGACCCTGGTGTATCAACTGGCTTATAAATTGAATGCACTTCATGACTGGATTCCGGAAAGGACCCTGTGGCGGGCGCCATCGGCGGAGCTTCGCCCCAATCAGAAGGACCAGGACAGTCTGCCGCCTTACGACGTGCTGGACAACATCCTGGCCGCTTATATCGAAGAGCGCCTGCCTGCCGGAGAAATCGTCGCCAGAGGTTGGGACGAGGATCTGGTGCGCTGGGTGATCAGCCGCGTGGACAGCAACGAATACAAACGCTGGCAGGCTCCGCCCATCATTCGAGTCACCACCAAAGCTTTTGGGAGCGGGCGGCGCAATCCCATTGCCCACGGTTACCGCGAAGGGAAGATACCCGCCGCAGACTGAGTTTCCTTCAGGATCTTAGCAATCGCAAAGGAAAATTCCATGAAAAAAATTGAAGCCATCATCAAGCCTTTCAAGTTGGACGATGTGAAAGAAAAGCTCACCGCCCTGGGAGTTAAAGGGATGACTGTTCTGGAAGTGCGGGGATTTGGACGCCAGAAGGGCCACACTGAAATCTATCGCGGCGCTGAATACGTCGTCGATTTCCTGCCGAAGATCAAAATTGAGATCGCCGTGGCGGACAATCAGGTGGCCGAAGTCGTCGAAGCGGTGCGTTCCGCCGCCAACACGGGAAAGATAGGGGACGGGAAGATTTTCATCATTCCTCTGGATGAGTGCATTCGCATCCGCACGGGCGAAGTGGGTGAAGAGGCCCTGTAACGATTTTTATCGGCTTTCCGAAAGGATTCCATGGTCCAGCAACGGTTTCAACTCTTGCCCCAGCGCTTGAAAGAGCTCCGTGGCGCTTTCGTCCAGACGTGTCGGAACGATGTGCCCGGTCTCCTGGCAGCCCGAACCTATGCCCAGCATTTTACCGACCTCCTGACCCGGGCCTTCGAGGGTGAGTCTCTTTCCGACGAAAGATGGGCTTTGGTGGCCGTGGGAGGATTCGGCAGGGGAGAGCTCAGCTTCGCGTCGGATCTCGACTTGCTTTTCCTCTACCGGAAGCGGCTTCCCCAAGTCCTCCAGGATGTCGTTCGCGAGCTGGTCTATGGACTTTGGGACAGCGGTTTCGAGGTGGGGCATGTGACCGCCTCCGTATCGGCCGTCAAGCGCCTGGTGAATGAGGATTTTACCATTCTCACCAATCATCTGGAGGCGCGCCTCATTGCCGGCGACCCTCAGTTGTTCGCAAGCTGGCGCGAATCCTATCTCAAGAGTTTCGGCACCCAAAGCCGCCGACGATTTTTCCAGGAGTTGCTGCGCTTTCGTGAAGGACGGCTGGCCCACTATGGCGAAAGCTCCTACCTTTTGGAACCCCATGTGAAGGAGGGAGTGGGTGGGTTGCGGGATATTCACCTCCTGCGCTGGGCAGGCGTGGTATACCTGCAGGACCCCTCTTTCGACGCAATGATTCAGCGGGAATGGCTCACAGCGCAGGAAAAACTCTGGATGGAGCAGGCCTGCGATTTCCTTTGGCGTGTGAGGCTGCAGCTCCACCAATTGACAGGAAGGAGGCAGGACCAGCTTCTTTTCCCCGAGCAGGAACAGATTGCCGTCCGGATGGGATTCATGGATGGGAATCAATGGTCTGCGGTGGAAGCCTTCATGCGGCTCTATTACAGACACACCGCCCGCATTCGGCGGACCACCTCGTTTTTCTTGGAGCGCCTGGAGGAGGCTCATCGCCGATTCTCAAGTCTCAAGCTGCGCAAGCGCGTATTGCCGGGGCCTTTTTTGCTGGAAGGGCGTCAGCTTCATTTCATGGAACCCGAATGGATTAAGGAAAATCCCCGGCTTCTCATGCAGTTTTTCTGGCAGGTGGTGCAGTCGGATGCCCATTTTCACCACCAGGCCGGCCAGGTGATACGAGAGAATCTTGGAGTATTCAACGACGCTGCCAGATGTGCCCCGGAAACGGTCAAGCAGTTTTTTGATATTCTCCTGGACCCTCGGCATGCCTTCCCGGTCTTGAAAGTCATGCTCGAAACGGGGTTCCTGGATGTCTTCCTGCCCGAATTTGCGCCAGTGCGTTATCGTGTGCAGCATGACGTCTATCACCTTTACACGGTGGACGAGCATCTCCTGCGCACGGTCCGCCAACTGCACCGAATGGAGCATGATGAGGACGAGTCGTTGGCTGGGCTGAGGCTCAAGGAGGTTTACGGGCAGATCCGCCATCGTCGCATCCTCTACCTCGCAGCTCTGCTTCATGATATCGGCAAAGGGATGGGCAAAAATCATGCGGAGCGCGGAGCCGTCATGGCTCGGGATATCGCCGTCCGCATGCATCTGTCGGGAGAGGAAAGCGATCTGCTGGTTTTTCTCATCAAAAACCACTTGATTCTGGCAGAGACCGCCCTGAAGCGTGACCTCATGGATGAAAAGCCCATCCTGAGCTGCGCCATCGAAGTCAAGGACAGGGAGCGGTTGCATCTGCTTTATCTCCTCACCATTGCGGATTCGCGCTCCACGGGGCCCGGTGCCTGGAATACCTGGAAGGCTTCCCTCCTGCGGGAGCTGTGGGCCAAAGTGGATCGTCTGCTGCTTCGAGGCGACTGGCGAGGTGAGGATCTTCAAGAAAAATCCGTTGCCGTCCAGAGAAAGGTCCTTGAACTTTTGGGCTCGAACCCCGGCAGGGAACGAGTCGCCGGATGGCTGGAGAAGCTTTCTTTCCGTTATATCCTTTCACAGCCCGCCGATGCCATTTTGAAGCACTACCACATGGAGCGGGAACTGGATCGTGGGCCCCTGGCCACCGCCGCGCGGCAGGCGGAAGGCACCATGTGGGAATTCACTGTAGCGACTCGGGACCGTCCCGGCCTGTTTTCCATGATCACCGGGGTCCTATGGGCTCGCGGCCTGAATATCCTGTCGGCCGACATTTTCACTCGGGAGTCGGGCATCGCTCTGGATATCCTGATTGTGGAACGTTTGCCGGATCCACTCCATGCCGATGTCCTGTGGGATCGTGTGAAGGGGGATCTCGGGAAGGTTCTGCAAAATCCCTCTTACCTGGATGAACTGCTGGCCGGCAAACGCAAGCCCTCCCTCCTGCAGAACAAGTGCCTCCCTCGCAAGAGCGACCGGGTGCTCATCGACGAGGAGGCCTCGGACTTCTACACCATCATCGAGGTGTATACGTGGGATCGCCCCGGCGTCCTGCACGCCATCACCCATACGCTCTACCAACTCGAAGTTTCCATCCAGCTGGCGAAGATATCCACTCCCGGAGCCCAGGTGACGGACGTCTTCTATGTGACGGATCTCAGCGGGAACAAACTGAACGATTACGATCTGCATGAAAAGATACGAGAGCGCCTCCTGGCGTGCTTGGCCGTTGCCTGCTGAGGCCCAAGGCCATGACCCTTCCCAGCCTCTTTACGGCTGTTTCTTGCATGGCATCGGAACCTTCGTCCAAAGCTCCCCATGGGACGGTTTTCACCATTGGACCGCCGGGGCGGTATTGAAATGTTACAAATACGTATACATGGCTTTTCGTTCCCTCACTCCATATAACTCATTGTCAATTCAATATTTTTTATCTTTCGTTTTGTGCATGAAAACCATTTGTGCGTCTTCTGGTCGCTGTTAAGGTACATTTTTGTCCTTCCGGGGAGCTGCTGCGGGGCGCTTTTGCCAGAGATTCAGCGCCGAACACTCGGCTGCAGCATGAAAAATCCCTCTGCATCCGCTCTAAATGGGGATGAATAAACTTTGGCAAGGGAATTGCTTAGGTTGATTTCGACTTTTTGAGAGCCATTCAACCAAACGAACCCACCAGGAGGCAATATTATGACCCCGAAAGAAGTACTGGCTTTTGCGAAGGAACAAGGCGCCAAGATGGTCGATTTCAAGTTCATGGATTTTCTTGGAACCTGGCAGCATTTCACCAACCCCATTGAGGAGCTCGGCGAATCCGATTTCGAGAACGGGTACGGCTTCGACGGATCCAGCATCCGTGGGTGGCAGCCCATCAATGCCAGCGATATGCTGGTGATCCCCGATCCCACGACAGCCATGATGGATCCCTTCATGGCCGTTCCGACGCTCTCCCTGATTTGTGACGTTTCGGATCCCGTCACGAAGGAGCGGTACACCCGCGACCCGAGGCATATCGCTCAAAAGGCGGAAGAATACCTGAAGTTCACGGGCATCGGCGACATGGCCTGGTTTGGTCCCGAAGCGGAATTCTTCATCTTCGACGATATCCGCTACGATGGGGCGTGCCAGTACAGCTATTACTACATCGACTCCGTGGAGGGCACCTGGAACACCGGTCGCATGGAAAATCCCAACCTGGGCTACAAACCGCGCCACAAGGAAGGCTACTTCCCGGTGCCTCCCGTGGATACCCAGCAGGACCTCCGTACCGAAATGGTCATGATGATGCAAAAAGTCGGACTGACCGTGGAATGTCAGCATCACGAAGTTGCCACGGCGGGGCAGGCCGAAATCGACATGAAGGCAGCCACGCTGGTGAAAATGGCTGACAATCTGCAATGGTACAAATATGTGGTGAAGAATGTCGCGCGTCGCAACAACAAGACGGTGACTTTCATGCCGAAGCCCCTCTTTGGCGATAACGGCTCCGGAATGCACATCCACATCAGCATTTGGAAGGGAGGCACGCCGCTGTTCGCCGGGGACAAATATGCGGGCCTGAGCGATATGGCTCTCTATGCTGCAGGGGGTATCCTCAAACATGCGGCTTCCATCTGCGCCATCACCAACCCGACCACCAACAGTTACAAGCGTCTTGTTCCCGGCTATGAGGCTCCCGTGAACCTGGCCTACTCCAGCCGGAACCGCAGCGCTTCTCTGCGCATCCCCATGTATTCGGCCTCTCCCAAGCTGAAGCGCATCGAGGTCCGGTTCCCCGATCCTTCCTGCAACGGGTACCTGGCTTTCAGCGCCCTGTTGATGGCCGCCCTGGACGGGATCCAGAACAGGATCGATCCCGGCCAGCCTTTGGATCGGGACATCTATTCCATGACCCCGGAAGAGCTCGCCAATGTGCCGTCGACGCCCGGTTCACTGGACGCCGCTTTGGAAGCGCTCGAAAAGGATCACGAGTACCTGCTCAAGGGCGATGTGTTCACCGAGGATGTCATCAAGAAATGGATAGAATACAAGCGTGAAAATGAAGTGGACCCGATGCGCATGCGTCCCCATCCCCACGAATTCAAACTCTACTATGACATCTAATCCGCAGGGCAGTCTGACGTAACACTCTATCCATTGCATGTCCCGAAGAGCCTCTCCGGTATGGAAGGATTAACGTCCATACCGGCGGGGTCTTTCCATCTGCCGGACTCTTCTCACTCTCTCATCCTTTTGGCATGTGCCGAAGCCATCCACATGAGCTCGATGCCGGAGGTATATCACGTGCCGGCCTTCCTCCGACGAACCGCCATTTTCCTTGATTTTTCCCAGGACACTCTATTATGGTTGGGCCGTTTCAGGGGTGAGACTTGCTTATTCGCTTCAAGGTCTCCACATTCATCCGCGGGTATTGAGAGATTCGCGCGTTCGTTCTCAACTTAAACATCCCGATTCAAACACGAGGAGAAGACATGTCCGATCAGTTCCTGCCGAAAACGTTTGATGATCTGTCTCAAGCTGAGTTGGTTCAGTGGGTCATGGAGGGATTCCGCCGCACCATGGTGCATTATGGCTGCTGGTTCAGGGAAGTGGAATATCAACTGGGAATGAAGCGGGCGGTGGACATCGAAACATCCGCAGGGGATCAATCCTGGAACATTATGATTACCCGACTGGGCAAGCTGCTCGGTATCGAATTGGAAAATGGAGTCCCAAAGGCACTCAACCAAATGGGAAAAGAGGACCTTCTTAAACTCCTGGACGGCATCTGCGTCAATTGGCTGGCCAATGACGGCGTATGGTTTCAGGCCGTGGAAAAGCGCTTCGGGATGGACACCGCCAAACGCTGCAACGACACCTGCTGGTCCAGATTTTCACCCTATGAAGCCCTCAGGATCAAAGAGCTCCTCCACATCCCGGAGCTGGGAGGACTCGAAGGACTGAAAACCGCCCTCGCTTTCCGCATGTACGCCCGCATCAACAAACAATGCATCGAAGATGTGGATGAGACGAGCTTCATCTTCCGCATGGAGGAATGCCGGGTCCAGGTGGCGCGCAAAAGAAAGGGCCTCCAGGATTACCCCTGCAAATCGGGGGGGATGGTGGAATATCCCTTCTTCGCCACCTTCATCGATCCCCGCATCGAGACGGAATGCGTCGCATGTCCTCCCGACGCGCATCCCGACGAATGGTATTGCTCCTGGAAATTCACCCTGAAGCAAAAGTAAGTCGATCGCTTCGGTTGACCTCGTTCTGGAATAGAACTTGACGAGGCTTCTTTCCACACGTTCGGGTTAGGGGTATGTTCTTGCCCCTTTACCCGAACAGAGGTCTCAAAGGAGTCCGCTCACACCTGGACCTGCACCTGGATTGTGCCGTCGTGCCGGTCAACGGATTCGTCCATGCATCGAGACAACATAGCCTCAAAGATCCCGGCATCCCTGCCCCGGGAACTGCTGGAAGAGCTGGTTTGCACCGGGGGAACAAGGATCGAGCGCATTATCTCCAAGGGGCATACGACGCCCGAAGGAACCTGGTACGATCAGGATACCAGCGAATGGGTCATGGTGGTGCAGGGAAGCGCCCGGCTGCGTTTTGAAGAAGATGACGTTCTGCTCTCCATGCAAGCAGGAGATTGGATCACGATCCCCGCCCATGTAAAGCACAGGGTCGAATGGACGGACCCCGACCGGGAAACCATCTGGCTCGCCGTGCACTACCCATGAGGTGCTCTATACTCCCAGGAGCAGAAAGTCACAATCCTCCAGTGAGACGGTTTCTTTGTCATAGGTCCCAGGAACTTCAGGCAGAATGACTATGAATTGCCGATGGGGGCTGAGCTCCCTCACCTGCCGGGGGACGCCCTGCTTCCAGGCATGGACGGCTCCCGTCAGGACGACGAGCGTCTGATCCTTGTGCACCTCCAGGTACCGCATCGCATGGAGCGCCATGGAGGTATCCCACACCAGCTGGGCTTCACAGAATTGAGTGAAGTCCGATTCGCTCATGGCATGGCCGTGGGCCTGCCGCATGAGCTCCATGTAAGCTGAATTCACGTTGCAGGTGATGGGGGGGAGCATCCCGATCTGCTCGCGGGTGAGAGAAGCGAACCCTTTTCTCGCCACCTGGGCAGTGATTTCCCTGGGTACATTCAAACCCACCAGGGGAATTTTCCGGTCACGGCAGTACAGGAAGATGTCCCTGTAGAGGCGCCAGCTCTCACCCCAGTTGGCTTGAAAATGATTTACGAATTCGGCTTCTTCCATGGCTCCCTGGATCCAGCGGTCTAAAATGGCCTGATCCCGGGCGGTAAACATTTCCAGCCCCACGGCGAGGGGCTTTCCGGCATCATGGAGCGCCTGGATGATCTGGAGCTGTCCGTCATGGTGGGACGGACGGTCGTGGAGCTCCCCCACAAACACCATGGAGGCCTCGCCAAAGCTTTTGGCTGCCGACGCGAGAGACACTTCCCTCCGTCCTTGAACTTCCCAAAGCCTGAGAGGCTCAGCACCGCAGCCTGTTCCCGACAAGACCGCCAAAAGGGTCATCAGAAGCAACATTTTTCCACAGCGCGTGGGACTCATTGCGACTCCTTGAGCTCAAACCTGAGGGGTGAACGGGATGCCGACCATGTTCCCTTCTGTTGGTTCATCCCATTGGAGAAGCTGAGGTAGCTGTATTTTCCATAATGCGTGATCTTTAAAGCAGCCTTCTTCAAGGATTCTGTTTCAGTTCTTGAAGGGGAGTAAAAGAGGGCCGTGAGTCTTCCTTCCCTTTCGGCATCCTTGTAGACCAGAAAAAGTGAATCCGCCTCCCTGCTGGAGAAAGATTCCTGGAGGGAAAAAGAGGACGGTTCAAGCACCAAACCGGCAGGATGGCGAGCCAGCAATGCCCGCAGCGTTTCGGACCTGGGATATCCCAGGAACAACAGATCCTGCGCATGGGCTTTCGGTAAATCCACGTCTTTTTCATGGAGCAGCGGTGCTTCGGCCTGGTTCAGGCCAGCCAGCAGATCTTGAAATGTCCCTTTCAAACCGTCCGGTGTGTCATCGCTCATGACGGCTGTGAGACGCCTCGATCCTTTGAGGCTGTTGACGGTGGCGGGGATTTCTTCGGGATAGAGGAGCCGAAACACCTGGAGATCGGGGTCGACCGTCACGCTCCGTGGCTCCTGCGCGGTCTGGAACAGGAACGGTGAAGCGGGAGCTTCCACCGGCAATAGCTTCTCCTGGTTCGTCCCTTCGGTGTGCAGCTGCACAGGGACGTACAGACGGTAGAGGGGTGGCTTCTGTGCCAGGAACCCTCGGACGTTCCAGTGGGGATTGCCCTTTTCCACCTGGACATTCTCCAACTGGAGAAGGGGCGCTCCCTTTCTGGCCAGCCACTGATCGAAAAACTGCCGGGCTTCCCTGGCGTCCCAGTTTCCCTCCTGGGTGAAAACATCCCGGAAATCCCGCCAGGATGTCTTCAGAAAAAGGCGTTCCTTAAAAATACGGCGCAGGCTGTTCCAAAAGGGTTCATCGCCGATCTTCTGTCGTACCATGTGGAACACAAAGGCTGCCTTGCCATATCCCACAGCCCGCGACGCCGGGCTTTCCCGGCTCATGAACCGGTTGAGGGGCAGGTCCTCTCCCGAGCTCACCAGTGTGGCATAGTCCTGGAGGATTTGCTTCCGATATTCTTTCCCTTCGGCAGGGGAAGACATTTCTTTGGAGAGGTAATCCGAAACATAGGTTGTCAGTCCTTCGCACCAGTTTCCGGAATCATAATCGACGAAAACGCCGTTTCCCCACCAGGAATGAGCGACTTCATGCTTGAGGCTCGTTTCCGGGATGAAGGGGAGGCGCAGAACCGTGCTTCCCAGCAGAGTGTACGAGGGAAAACCGTATCCTGTGGGGAAGAAATTTTCCACGACGGCAAACTTGGGAAAAGGGTAGGGGCCGTGCAATTTCTCGTAAAACTCTATATGCCGCGAGGCCGCGTTCAAATAGGTATCCGAAAGATCGTCCGATTCCGGGAAAAAATAGGTTGAAATCGTTGTTTTCCCAACCGTTCGTGAACGGATGACGTAAGGCCCCGCTGACAGGGCCAGTCCCTCGATGGGCTGGAGGACCTCCCACCGGGACAGGGTATTGCCTCCCACATCGTCGTGGCCCACGAGATTTCCGGCCGTCACGGCACGAATACCTTTGGGTGCGGTGACCTTGACATGGAAACGGGCATTTTCCCCCGGGATTTGTGGGTACCATCCACAGCCGGCCAGCAGGAAGGTTCCTTGGGTCGTGACCGTCCCCGTGACGCCAAACCCCGGGTTGTCGAAATTGGCGGGAGCATTGGGAATCGGGTCGGCGAAGGCAGCTTCAAAGGAAATTTTGAGGGAATGGATCTGTTCTTCGGGAAGAGGGTCAAGAGATATGCGCAATTCCCCCTCCTGGAATACATGCCGGATGGGTGCTCCGTTGGATTGAACCGACACACTTTCAGCACGGGGCGCCAGGAAGAACGCGATGCTTTCTTCTCCTGCATGGGTACGGAAGGTCACCGTGTCTTGAACGCGGATCCTTTGATTTTGAGGCTGGAGCTCCACCTCGAGAAGATGCTGCAGCTGCCTGCTATTCGCTTGGGCCTTTGCTTCCGCTCCTGAACCCATGAGCAGGATCAGGACGAAGGCGCATGCCCATGCCCAACAGGCAAATTTGTATTCAGTCTGCGCTAGGCTCGTTTTTTCCGTGGGAATTCTCAATGCGAGGATCCTCTTTTGCTTCTTTCATTCTCGTTATGAGCGTCATTCCGGGTACGGCAGCGTTTTTCAGCGTCCTCTGATTTTGACAAAACCGGCAGGCGTGGGCGGTGCAAGGTTTTGAATGCCCTCATCAACCCCGCTTTGGCCGTTTTGGTTTGAAATCTTCTTCATCTGCAGCACATTGAGGCTTTCGGCTCCGAATTCGCTTTCCACCCGGCCGTAAAGAAGATAAGCACGGTTCATATCCACGTCCTGGCAGAAGCGTTGGAACGCCCTGGGAAAGAAAACGGTCTCGTAGATGGCGGTCGTATCTTCAAACGAGATGAATTCCATGGATTCCCCTTCCCTGGTCAGGACTTCCTTGCGGGTGACGGGCCACCCCAGCACCCAGACCTTTCGGCCCACGCACTGGGAGAGGCGGGAAGCCGCAATGATGGAAGAGGGGAGAGGAGGCAGGAACGGCTCCCAGAGCTTGAGGGGATGTGCGGAGAGGGAAAATCCCAGGGCTTCGGCTTCCTGGCGCCAGTGCTGGCGCGGTGTCAACGGCGGCAGGAGAGGAGGAGAAATTCCCCGTCGAGAGCGATGAAAAAGGCTTTTTTGCGTTGGAATTCTTTTCTCCCTTTTTGTGGAGGGATGGTTGAGGGCCGCTGCAACGCTCCAGAGGATCTGCGGCCGGTTCAGTCCGTCCGCCAGGGAATCCAGGGCGCCGCTCTTCACGAGGACTGCGCCGTCCCCGGGAGACAGGTCCACGCGCTCCAGGAAGTCTTCCAGGGAAGTGAAAGCCCCCCGCGTTTTCCGCTCTTTCAAAAGGTTCTCCAGGGTCTCTTTGCGAATATTCTGGATCTGCTGCAGCCCCAGGCGAACCGTTTGATCTTTTCCCGTATAATTCCAGTCGCTCTCATTGACGTCGGGGCCGAGGACCCGCAGCCCCATGCGCTGTGCTTCGGAAATGTAGGCGCGGGCCGTGTAGTACCCGCCTCCATTGCTGAGGACGGCGGCCATGAATTCCGCGGGGTGGTGCGCCTTCAGGTAGGCCGATTTGAAGCTCACCAGGGCGTAAGAGGCAGAGTGAGGCTTGCAGAAGGAGTAGCCGGCAAATGAGAGGAACATTTCCCACACCCGGTCCGTTACCTCACGGGAAACACCGCGCCCGGCGCATCCGTCATAGAAGCTCCGGCGGTATTGAGATAGCTTCTCGCTGCTTTTTTTGCTGATGACTTTTCGCAGTCCATCCGCTTCGGCCCAATCGAAGCCCGCCAGAACCATCGAGACTCGGACGACATCCTCCTGGTACACCAGGATGCCGTAGGTTTCCGCCAGGAGCTTCCCGAGGCTGGGATGAAGGGGCTCGTAAGGAGCGCCGTGGAGTCGCCGAACATATTCCTGGATGTAACGATTGGCTGCCGGCCGGATGATGGAGGAGTGGATCACCAGGTGCTCGAAATCCCCCCGCTGTGTTTTCTTCTGCAGCTGACGCATGGCCGGGGATTCCACATAAAAGACCCCCATGCTGTCGCCTCTCCGGAGAAGATCCACCGTGGCCGGATCGTCCAGGGGATTCAACGACGCATAGTCGATGCGCATTCCCGTATTTTGACCGACAGCCGCCAGGGTGTCCCGGATGACGGCCAGGGAGCGGTTGCCCAGCAGGTCGATTTTGACCAGGCCTGCCTGTTCGGCCTGTTCCTTTTCCCACTGGATGATCCAGGCCCCCTTGGCGCTCCGCTGCACGGGGACGTAGCGGGAGACATGGTCCGGTGTCAGGATGATCCCCCCGCAATGTACCGAGAGATGTCGGGGAAGGGCTTCCAGGCGCTCAGCCCATCGCATGATATCGGGCCAGGGGGGATCCAGGGGAAATCCCTGGAACCTGGGATGAGTTTCCACGCGGTGCCGGATGCGTCCGGGATGTGCTCCGAAGCTCATCCGCCGGGTCACTTCCTTGATATCGGCCGCCGGTATCCCGTAAACCTTGGCCACTTCCCGTATGGCCGCCCGCCCTCCGAACCCCACATGATTGGACACCATGGCCTGGCGGTCATGGCCGTAGCTGTTGCGCACCTCCTCCAGGAGCCCGTCCCGCTCATCCCAGGGGAAATCCACATCGATGTCCGGAGGGTCCTGGCGGTGGGGATTCAGGAACCGGCCGAAAAGGAGGTTGTGTCGAATGGGATCCACGTGCGTGATTCCCAGAAGATAGCTTACGAGGCTGGCGGCGGCGCTTCCCCGTCCGCAGTGGATGGGGCGACGGTGCACCAGATCGTTCACCACCAGGAAGTAGTCCACAAACCCTTTGACGCGAATCAGCTCCAGCTCTTCCTCCAGTCGCTTTTCCACGGCTGCGCTGGTCTGGTCATATCGCCAGGCAATCCCCTCGCGGCACTTTTGCTGTAAAAGGGTGAAATGATCTTCCCGGCGATCTTCATAGTGAGGGAAGACCGTGCGGAAATGGTCCCATGTCGCGTGACACTGCCGGGCAAGCTTCACGGTGTTGTTCACGGCTTCGGAACCGTGGGGAAATTGCCCAGCCATGAGAGGAGCGGGCTTTAGCCAGCGATCGGACGGGACGACTTCTTGCGGAGGGAGGGTGCTCAAGGTTTCATTGCAATCGATGGCCCGCACCAGGCGGTGGAGGGCATGGTCTTCGGGATGCGCAAAATAAACGGCATTGGTGGCGACGGGCGGAAGCCCCAGCTCGTGAGCCATGTGCAAGGCCTTCCGGTCGGCAGGGCTGGGGATGATTTCCACCCGGCACGGCACACGGGAACGGAGAGCCTGGAGGGTTTCAGCGTGGGAGCTCAGCACGGTCAGATCTTCGGGGACCTCTGGGAAGTCGCGCAGCAGGGAAAAATCCCCCCGATTGCGGTCGGTGATCATTCGGCTGAGGCATTCATAACCGCGAAGGGTTCTGGCCAGTATGACGGCTGCTTCCGTTGGATTTTGCGTCTCGAGTGCCGCTCCCACGATGGGATGGATCCCGGCTTGGCGGGCTGCTTCCAGGAAATGGATCAACCCGTAAAACCCGTTGGTGTCCGTGAGGGCCAAAGTACGGAACCCCGCCTCGGCCGCAGTTTCACAGAGGACCTTCACGGAGCTCACGCCCCACATCATGGAATAGTGTGAATGGACGTGCAGATGTACAAAGGATTCTTCCATGGGCTTCCCTTCCGATATCCCCGGAGCTCTCTCTCATCCTTTCACGCGATCATTTTCTCGGGAGGGTTGAGGAGAACCTTTCCCCAGTGGATGGATGTGCCGCCGAAACGACGCCGGATGCCGTCCAGGGCTCTTTGCAGGTTTTGATCTTCCTGGAAAGAGCTTTCCTCCCAGGGAAAAAGAGACAGCTGGCGGAAGGGCATGGAAAAGCCCGAGAGCTCCAGGACCATGCGGCGCACGGCCACACGGCGCTGGAACACTTTTCTGAAAACCGGCAGGATTGTCCGGAACAGGCGCTGATCCACCTGCCCCGTGATGGGGTCGAGGCCATGGCGGCTCACGGCGGTGCCTCCATCGGCATAGGAAATTTCCAGGGTGAACCGCTGCGCATAACGGTTGCGGGACCGGAGCTCCCAGCCCGCTTCTTCCACCTGTTGGAATAAAACGGCTTCCAGCCTGTCTCGATCGATTTCATCCCGCTCCAGATGACGGGCAATGCGCAGCCGGGGAAGCTCCCGAGACGGAAGGACGGGACTTGCATCGATCCCTTGGGCCATCTTCAGGAGGTGATGGGCTGCCCCGCCCAAAACGGGGACCAGGACTTCTCCTGAAAACGAGGCCAGCTGGCCGATCCTGGAAATATTGAAATCGTTCAACTTCTCGATTGTTTTCGGCCCTACCCCAGGAAGAAAAAGGAGCGGCAGGGAAGCCAGAAAAGAGGCCTCTCCTCCGGGGAAGATACAGCCCAGGTCTCCCGGAGGAATGCAGCGGGCTGCCACCTGGCTGATCAGCTTGTTCGACGCCAGCCCTACGCTCGCGTGCAGTCCTTTTTGTGCGGCCAGGCGCTCTTCCATGCGGCAGGCCGCATCGGGAACGGGCCCCCAGAGCCTGCGGGTACCCGTCAGATCCACAAAATAGTGTCCCGAAGCCGTTCCCTCCACGAGAGGAGAAAAACGGCCGAAGTCCTGAACGATGTGCCCGTGCTGCTCCCGGTAGAAGGGAAGGTCGAGGGGCAGGGTCTGCACCCGCCGGCAAAAGCGCCGCGCCTGGCTGACGGACATTCCCTCGCACAGGCCCTCCCGGCGTGCTGTGAAGTTGACCCCCTGCACGATGGAACGAGCTCCCGGTTCCGCCAGAATGAGCGGTTTTTTTTTCAGTTCCGGATGCCGCAATTCTTCCAGTGCGGCGTAATAATCCGGAATGCCGAAATGCACGATTTGCCGTACTGCATCCCCTGTTTCCATTTTCGACCCCGCATTTACCGGAAGGGGCGCTGCCGGTAGTGGCGCAGCAGGCCCACGACGGTTCCCACGATTTCCACGTCGTCCGCCGGAAGGCGAAGGGGAGCCATGTGGCTGTTTGCAGGACGAAGCTCCACCTCTCCGTTGTGAGGGTAAAACTTCTTGACGGTGGCTTCTCCGTGCACGAGGGCCACGACCGTTTGCCCGCTTTCGGCATGGGACTGCCTGGTGATGATGAGAATATCCCCTTCGCGGATGCCTTCATCGATCATGGAGTCTCCCCGCACTTTCAAGGCGAAGTTGTTGCCGTTGCCCAGGAAGCTTTCCGGGACCTCGATGGATTCCGGAATTTCAACGGCTTCGATAGGGGTTCCCGCCGCCACTACCCCCAGGAAAGGGATGGAAACCCCTGTGGTGTGAAGGGGCAGCAGTTCCAGAGCCCGTTTGCGGTTTTTGGGGGGGCTCTGGAGGTATCCACGCTGCTGAAGCTGCTTGAGGTGTTTGTAAACAGCGTTCAGGGATCGAAACCCCAGATGCTCCCTGATTTCCTCATAGGAAGGAGAGTATCCGCGATCCTTCAGGTACTCCTGAACAAACCGGTAAACCCGCTCCTGTGCCGGTGTGAGTGCCATGCCGTACTTCCTCCCTTGACCGGGTGTTGGGGTTGATGTGGATTGTGCCTGCATGTTAGGTGAATAAAAGGTGAAAGTCAAGAGAGGAGGGGAAGACGGGCTCCTCAGAGGATCACGAGGACCACTGATGGAGAGGTGTAAATGGATAAAAAGATGACCGGAAAGTGGGCTTGGAAATAAAAAAAGCCGGGGAAATCCCCGGCTTTTCTACTACATGAATCTTCTAAAAGGATATGTCGACTAAAGTTTTCTCACGTTGACTGCTTGAGGTCCTTTAGCTCCCTGCTCTTCATCAAAAGCCACTCTCTGGCCTTCGCTCAAAGACTTGAAACCCTGACCCTGAATGGAAGTGTGATGTACAAAAACGTCCTTTCCGGAATCAGCTTCAATAAAACCATAACCTTTTTGATCATTGAACCACTTTACTCGACCTTCCGCCATTTTAAATCCTTTCTCAACTGTGTTCTTTAATTCCACTACTTTTGGTGCGTTACTTCGAGCTACCCTGAAACCGTTCTATAAGGCGAAAGACCGATTCCTCGTATAACCCTAAATATCGACCCCCTTCACTTTACGAAGGTACAATAAACTCTAAATCAAAAAAGGCAAGAAGAAAAAACATGATGTCTTCAAAAACTCCTCTCGCGGTTTCGCCTCTCCCGGGAGCATATCCCCATATTGCCAGGGAATACGCCGTGGGAGCCTCCCTTTGCATTCCGGAAGGCGGACGGGAAAGGACATGCTGTTTCTCTAAAAAGTCTCTCCGGAGGGGGCACATTTCATCATCAATCCCCATGTTGGAACAGATTCAAATAATTACAGAACAGACGCGGGCTGACACGGGAAAAACGATCAAAATCCGTCATGAATTCCATGCCGGGCACGATGGCCCTCACGACGGGGAATTCCAAATCCCTGCGCGTCAGATCCACATAAATGGGGTGATAGCCATTGGTCGTCAGCACCCTTTCCAGGAGATCCAGATCTTCTCGATAGTTGCCGCGTGAGTGGTTGGGAAGCTCTTCCATGCGGACGACGGGAAGGCCTTCAGGGGCGGGAGCCGAAGGAGGACTGTAAGGGTAGGGGTAAGGGGTTTCAGTCAGCGCGGAAATGACAGCGCGTCTCCCGTCCAGGTGCGCTCCCGTCCCTTTGATGATATCTCCTTCTGGAGTCACGACAAAGCACTTGTAACAGGGAATCCCCAGAGGAGAAGACATCTCCTGGAATAGAATGTGGATGCCTTTGGCGCGGTAATCCGACAGGAGTGGACTCAACACCGGGTCGTGAGCCTCCAGCCGAAAACATCGGGAGGGATCGTAGACCGTCACCCCTTCCGCGTCGCGCTCCAGCACCTCCAGGAGCGCGCTGACCCTGGCCTGTTCCATGGTATTGCCGGCAGCCAGCCCCGTGGAGCCCAGTCCGCTGAAGAGGTTGATTTCATCGAGGTTGCAAAAGAGAAAAACGCACTGTGCAGGGATCAGGATGGGATGCATCCCGTCCCCCGTTACTCTTTCACCTTCCAGCCAATAGAGCATTTCATTTTCATAGGGAACCTCCAGCCGCAGAGCATTGGGATCCAGAACGGCTGTGGATTTTCCGGCAAGCTCCCGGTGGGAGGCGTGGAGCAGCGGATACTCCCTGGCATATCCCAGAACCCTTTCGGGACCGAAAGCGGCGAAGGACGAGCACCGTTCCACGATTTCCATGGAGTAGGAAGCCCGGGCGGCTGCCAGTGAGAGTCCACGGCCGTAACTCGTCTGGATCCCGGTGAGTGTGTAGTCGTGCCGCCCGTTGCGGACCACCACATTGAGGTTCCACCGCCGAAAAAGGGCGTAAGGGCTGAGTGACGCCACATGGCGCATTTCGCTCCCTGCGGTCACTCCATTCTCTTCAAGTCTTTCCAGGGCACGCAGACTTGTCTCCTCCAGGGAGAAAACCCTTTCGTTTTGGGGCTGCGTGCTTCTTGCCGGACGTTCCATGACGGCCTGAACAGGTACGGAGGGTTTGCGTGCTGCAGCCAGATCATCGTCGCCAAAGGGAAAGGGGAGGCCGGCACGGGAGGGATGGGGCAGCGCCCGGTGCTCGCTCACGTTTTTTTCGAGCAAGCCAATCCATTCGAAGTGCAGCGGCTGATCCATCTGCCGATTGGACCGGATGTGAATGAGGGGCGTGAAGGAAGACAGGTCTTTTAAATCCACCGACTCAAAAAGGCTCCGCAATGCTGCAAATTTTTCGTAGCTGCCGCAGACTTCATAGAGGAGCGTAAGGAAAACCGGATCCTCTGACAGCGCCTTTTCAATGAAGTCACGGAGTTTTTCCTCCTTCAGTACGGCCAGGGACTCCATCAAGTGCTTGTGCATGAACTCATCCAGGGGATGGGCCCTCAGGTATTGAAGGAAATCGTTGAAAAATCGTTCTTCCACGGGACAGCAGGCAAAATATCCCACCCCGGAGGCCGTGGTTGTCAGCCTCAGTTCATAGTGCATCTGCCCAGGTGCAGACACAGTCTCATGGCTCATGAAAGCTCCTCTTTGCAGGGAAAAGATTCAAAGTGGGGCCTTCCGGCTATGCCCCCACGGCCCCAAAGTTCTTCAGCGATCTCATTGTCTGCAGATGGATGAGAGCTCCGGAGATCGACAAAACATCGCTCTGTACCTGTCGGCGGGAGGGTCTCCATCGGCGAAAATCTGCGCAATCTGCGGATCAAAAAAATCTATGTACGACAAACCCGAGGACGGGTCGAGACTTTTTCGTCTCTCGCTTCAGAAGTCAAGGGATGTCGACGGACATTTACAAAATTGCAGGGGAATGGTAGATCCGTGCTGTTTGAATGAACCATGATTCTTTCGGCCTGGCCCGCGCCAGCGAGCAGGCTTTGGTTCTGCTTGCGTGCTCTACGGGCAGCGTATCATTCTCTGGTGAAAATCCATTGGCCTCAACGGGAAAGGAAGACATGAGCGAGCAGCATATTGCTTTGATTGCCGGGGAGCTTCAACTGGCGTCCCCCCAGGTGGAGGCGACGCTTCGGCTTTTCGAGGACGGTGCCACCGTTCCTTTCATTGCGCGTTATCGCAAGGAAGCCACCGGATCCCTCGATGAAACTCAGATTGTCGCGATTCGCGATCGCCTTATTCTGCTCGAAGCCCTCGACAAACGCCGCGATGCCATCGTCAAATCCCTCACGGAAACGGGCAACATCACGGAAGAACTGAAAGAAAAGATACTTGGCGCCGATTCCCTGGCTGTTCTGGAGGATCTCTACCTCCCCTACCGCCCCAAGCGGCGGACACGCGCCGCCATAGCCAGGGAAAAAGGGCTGGAGCCTCTGGCTGTCGCTCTTTTTGAGCAGGCGCCGGAATTGGACCCCGCCATGGAAGCCGCGGCGTATATCGATCCAGACAAGGGACTGCCCGGCGAGGAAGAGGTTCTTGCGGGGGCACGGGATATCATTGCTGAATGGGTGAACGAGAATGCAGAGACGCGGTCCATGCTCCGGAGTCTCTTTGCCCGCAAGGGGCAGCTGCGGGCGAAGATCGTGGCGGGAAAGGAGGCAGAGGGCATTCAGTACAGAGATTACTATGAATGGGAAGAGCCCTTGCTTCAGGCTCCCTCACACCGGATCCTTGCAGTGCGCCGCGGGGAGCGCGAGGGCTTTCTGACGGTTCACATCCTCCCGCCGGAAGAGGAAGCCCTCGCGATCCTCGAGTCCCATTGCATCAAAGGGGATTCCAAAGCTTCGCAGCAGGTGCGCCTGGCGCTCCAGGACGGGTACCGGAGGCTCCTGGCTCCTTCGCTGGAGACCGAGATGAAACAGGAATCCAAGCATCGTGCCGATGAAGAAGCCATTGCCATTTTTGCCGAGAATCTCAGGCACCTGCTCATGTCGGCCCCCTTGGGCTCCAAGAACGTCATGGCCATTGATCCAGGCTTTCGGACAGGTTGCAAGGTCGTCTGCCTGGACCCCCAGGGCAAGCTGCTGCACCACGAAACAGTCTACCCACATACGGGAGATGCCGCATCGGCCAAGGCGGGGGATCGTTTGCAGACGCTGACCCGGCAGTTCAAAACCGAAGCCATCGCCATCGGCAACGGTACCGCAGGAAGAGAAACGGAGGCCTTCGTGCGCAGCCTGGGCCTGTCCTCCGACATTCAGGTAGTGATGGTGGACGAAAGCGGCGCATCCATCTATTCCGCTTCAACTCTGGCGCGTGAGGAATTTCCGGATCAGGATGTGACGGTGCGCGGATCTATTTCCATCGGTCGCCGGCTCATGGATCCCCTTGCCGAGCTGGTCAAACTGGATCCCAAATCCATCGGAGTCGGCCAGTATCAGCACGACGTGGACCAGGGGGAGCTCAAAAAAAGCCTGGATGACGTGGTCATGAGCTGCGTGAACGCCGTGGGGGTCGAAGTCAATACCGCCAGCGCTCAGCTTTTGACCTACGTTTCCGGGCTGGGTCCTCAGCTCGCCAGGAATATTCTTGCGTACCGGAACGACAACGGTCCATTCTCCACGCGCGAGGAGCTGAAGAAGGTTTCACGCCTCGGCCCCAAAGCCTTCCAGCAGGCCGCAGGGTTCCTCCGGATTCGTGACGGGAAAAATCTCCTGGATGCCAGTGCCGTGCACCCGGAATCCTATCCCATCGTCGAAGCCATGGCGAGAGACCTCCAGTGCTCCGTGTCGGACCTCATGCGGGAAGAGAGCCGCAGGAGCCGGATCGAGCTTTCACGGTATGTTTCCGAAACGGTGGGCCTTCCTACGCTGACTGACATTTTGCAGGAACTGGGAAAGCCGGGGCGCGATCCCCGGCAGACCTTCGAGCCCTTCTCTTTTGCCGCCGGCATAGAAAAGATCGAAGACCTGCTTCCCGGTATGCGACTGCCGGGCATCGTGACCAACGTCACGGCTTTCGGGGCCTTCGTGGACATTGGAGTCCATCGGGATGGAATGGTCCATGTGAGCGAGCTTTCGGACCAGTTTGTCAAGGAGCCGGGTCGGGTCGTGCGGGTCCATCAGCAGGTGATGGTGACAGTTCTGGAAGTGGACCTGGAACGGAAGCGTATCGCCCTTTCCATGAAGGGCCGGCCAGGAGCTCAGGGTTCCGAGTCGGGAGGGGAAAAGAGCAAGGCTCCTGCCGAGCAGGGCCGCAAGACGGATAAGACCGCAAAAAAACCGCCCAGGAAGGCTCAAAGCGGTTTCAACAATCCTTTTGAAGCTGCCCTGAAAAAACTGTAGCGCACCCTTGAGAACACTGCGGTCCATTTCTTACTGCCCTGCCCGGAGTGCGGTCGAACGGACAGAACGACAATGATGGAAAACGAAGCGGGATGACACACGGTCGATCATGCGTGCGCAACGGCACCCCGCATGAACAATTGTGTGGGAAAAGGGAAGTTTCCGGGGATGCTATTGTGCCAAGAAAAAAGCCAATCGGTGGGGCATACCGATCGGCTTTAAGAGGAGGAAAGAGTTTTTAGTCAAATTTCATGATTTGATAATTGCAATAGCGATGCCATTTGGTGTTTTATTTCTAATATGCTGTAATGGTTGATTTTATTTTATGCATTCCCAGAAGTTGTCTCTTTTATTCAGTCATAATCACGCCATAATGCATTTAATCGCGCCATGTTTCCGCCATTTATCGCGCCATTTCCCGGGAGGGTATGGCGCGATAAATGGCGGGCTCAATTCCTCCTCTGGCAGTGCATTCAGGATTGCGGCAGATTCCCCGAGGGCGCAACACCCATGACTTGTGCAATGCACTGTCTCAAGGTCGCCTGCAGGACAGGTTTGACGAGGTATGCGGCTATTCCGGAAGACTTGATCTTTTCGTCCTGTTCATAATACCCCGAAAACATCACCAGGCGGGTCCGGGCAATGCTCGGGTCCGCCTTGATAGCCGATGCCAACTGCAGCCCATCCATGCCGGGCATCATGCGATCCAAAATGGCCAGGTCGTATGGCTCTCCACGCGTGCATGCCGAGCGTAAAAGCTGCAGTGCATCCGTTCCGTTTTCCGCACAATCACTCCGGACGCCCCACTGTTCGAGCTGCAGTTTTAAAATGTTGCGATTGGTGGGGTTGTCATCCACCACGATTACACGGAGATTGGCGAGATCACCCTGTAAAACGGAATGGTTTTCCTCTATGCCCCTTTTGCCGATGACTGTGCCGGACACTGCATCTCCCTCCCAGGATTTCTCATTGCATGAGCCGCATGGGCATGACAGCCGTTTGATTTCTTTCAGGAAACAGTTTGGCAGGGCCCCAGGCTCCCTTTCGGTATTTTTAATTATCTATCATGAGCGCTACAAAAACGCCAAATTGATTTCCTCCTGGAAGTGAATAATTCTTGCCTTTCACATGGCAAAGGGATGAGTATTTTCATTTCAGACAGGTGGCCGGTCCCCAGGCAATTCCCTGCACGGCCCCACCCCTTATGCTTTGCGCATTGTCTGAACGCGGACCGGGTCTTTACAAACAGAATCAAATGGGGTAGCTGTCTCGCGGGAAGACACCTTTCCTGAGAAGGGTGCTCTCGTGGCCTCTGTCCCGGAGTTTGCTGCGTTTCAAGTTCATCGCGACAGGATCGCACTTGGCCCGGCAGGTTTTGAAGTCCTTCCTCGAGGGGGAATCTCCATTCCCGACAGAGTGAAGGCTTTCATCGACTTGTAATCGTGTCCATTGATCTCTCCAATCCTTCAATGGATGCTGAATACCAATGAGAAGGTTTCCATGCGAGCGATCATTCTTTCGGCAGGCCTGGGAACGCGTTTGCGGCCCCTGACGTATGTGCGCCCGAAGGTTCTTGTTCCTGTAATGGGAACGACCATGCTCGATTACTGGGTATGGCAGTTGTACGAAGCCGGCTTTGAATCGGCGGTGGTGAATGCCTTTCATTTGAAGGAAAAACTTGTGGCCACCGCCGAGGAAAGAGCTTGGCCCATCCCTGTGGAAATCCGTTCGGAGCCTGTCCTGCTGGGGACGGGAGGCGGGCTCAGGAATGTGCTCGACTTTTTTCGAGGGGAGCCCTTTGCGGTTATCAATGGGGATACGGTTTGTAAAGTCCCACTGAGAGAGCTCTTTCATCGACATGTGCGCTCTGGAGCTCCCGCGACGCTGCTCATGCACGACCATCCAGCCTTCAACAACGTGGCGGTGGGCGCGGAGGGCGAAGTCCTGGCTTTCGGCAGAGAGGCCCTGGCCCTGGCAGGGGGGAGGTCGGAGGTAGCCCTCCGGGCCTTTACAGGAATTCACTTTATCCAGCCGGATATTCTGGAGCACCTGCACAAAGGTGTGCCCGAAGAGATCCTCACGGTTTACCGGAAGCTCATCGCAGAGGGGACGCCTCCTCTGGCAGACTATCACCCAGACCTGTTCTGGCGGGAAATGGGCACGCTGCAAAGTTACACTGACTTGAATCGCGAACTGTCCCGGTTGCCGCACGCTTTCCTCCACCCTTTCGTCACGGGAGAGAGCGTGTGGGTCCATCCCGACAGTCACCTCCCGCCGAATGTTCGTCTCGAGGGGTGCGTTGCTGTGGGGCGCGGCTGTACAATCGGTGCCGACGTGGAAATGGAGGACGTCATCCTGTGGGATGGGGTTGAAGTGGAGGCCGACAGCGCGCTTCACCATTGTATCGTGGCGGATGGGGTGAAAGTGAGGGGGTCCCATGCCCATGAAACCCTCGTCGGAGGTTCCGCATGAACAATTCTCAACCCTTGGAATCAACGCTTTCCACCTTCATGCAGCGTGTTGCCGCGGAAACAAAGCTCCTGGATGCGGGGGCGGACGTGACCATGCTTCAGGGAGACGGGTCGGATCGCAGCTTCTTCCGTATCCGCCAGGAAGGGTCCCACTACATCGGGCTTGTCTCCCCCCGGAAAAAACTCCATGGACTTGACGAAAATGATTCGTACTACCTCATTGGTAGCCACCTCCTGCACCGGGGCATCCCCGTTCCGCGGATTCATTGGGCCGATCGGCGGGAGGGTTTTTTTCTGCTGGAAGATTTTGGGGATTTTCATCTGCAGTGGCATGCCGTCCGAAGACGAACGAACCGTTGGAAGCTTTATCGCCACGTGTTGAAGCTCCTGGTGACCTTTCATCAACGGGCCCCCCATGGCTTCCAGACGGATTTCTGTTTTGACGGGAGCATTTATTCGCCTGCATTCGTCTACGAGAGGGAACTGGAATATTTTCGGAAAGCCTTTCTGAACACGTATCTCGGACTGGATGTCGATACGGAGGCCCTGCGCGACGATTTCGAGGCCCTTGCCGCAGCGGCGGGAGTCTCCACACAGGACTCTGTCATGCATCGAGACTTCCAGAGCCGCAACATCATGATGAACAGTGGGAAATTGGGGCTTCTGGATTTCCAGGGCGTGCGTTTTGGCCCCCCGGCCTATGACCTGGCGTCCCTTCTCCTGGACCCTTATGTAGAGCTGCCTTACCGGTTGCAGGAACAGTTGGTGGAGGTTTATTGGACAGCCGCCCGGACCTTTCTTCCCCTGTCCGCGGGGCACTTCATGGATTCCTTCAGGGCCGTGCGCCTGTGCAGAAACCTGCAGGTCCTGGGTGCCTATGCCTTTCTGGGATGTGTGAAGGGCAAAGGGCAGTTCCTGCGCTACATTCCGCGAGCCTGGGAACAGCTGGAGTATTGCCTGCGAGGGGGTGAGGGAGACCGTTTTCCAAAGCTTCGAAAATGGGTGGGCACCATCCAACGGCACCGATGGAACCGTGTCGGCAAATCCCTGCATTCAAAAAGTTTTGCGTGACATGACGGGATGAAACTGATATAGGCCATGTGCTCAAGAGGAACTATGGACTGCAGCATAAGGAGGAGAGAACAGCATGGCTTCAAAGACTCAGAAGACTGAAAGCATTCGTGCCAAAAAACATCGTTCCAACAAGGTCAACCTCAAGGCGCTTCAAAAATCCATTCAAAAGAACCTTGATGTGCTCAGCAAGGTTGCCGAGACCAAATAAGCCTCTTCCTCTCGAGGCTGCACGAAACTTAAAGGCGGGTTGACGCCCTTTGAACGCTTCAACCCGCTGAACCTTCCTGTACTTTTCCCCTATGACTCTTCCCTCGACAGTTCCATCACCTTCAGCAAATTGGTGGTTCCTGAAACGCCTACCGGCACACCGGCTGTGATGATCAACCGATCGCCCGGTTCGGCGATTCTCCCCTTCAAAGCCCAGTTCCGTGCCGCAGCGAACATCTGGTCCGTATCGTTAAAGGATTCCGCCAGTGTGGGAATCACTCCCCAGGAGAGACAGAGTTGCCTCTGGGTTTCGACGCGATCCGTCAGGGTGATGATGAGGCACGGGGGGCGATAACGCGCGACGAGCCGCGCGGTGCTTCCTGAGGAGGAGGATGCAACGATGGCGGCGGCCTTGAGATCGATAGCGAGCCAGCAGGCAGCCCGGCTGATGGCGGCCGAGGTGTTGGGAAGAAGTTCAGACATGGTCTCGTTGAGCAGGGGGCGCTCATCGAAGTGGGGCTCTGTCGTTCGAGCGATGCGGTCCAGGGTGGATACGGCTTCCATGGGAAAGGCTCCGACAGCCGTTTCATCCGACAGCATCAAGGCGTCCGTCCCGTCGAGGATGGCATTGGCCACGTCCGTCGCTTCCGCCCGCGTGGGGCGAGGATTGTTCATCATGGAGGTGAGCATCTGGGTGGCGGTGATGACGGGCTTGCCGGCTAGGCGTGCGGTGCGGATGATCTGCTTTTGGATGATGGGCACTTCTTCGAGGGGCATTTCCACCCCGAGGTCCCCTCGCGCGACCATGACGCCGTCCACGCGAGCGAGAATGTTTGCAAGGTCCTGGACCGCCTGAGGCTTTTCGATTTTGGCGATGAGCATCGGGCGTTTCTCCAGTGAGCCCAGAATTTCGAGCACGTCATCCAGGTCTTTTTCGCTCCGGACAAACGACAGCGCCACGAAGTCCACCCCCATCTCCAGTCCGACAGCGAGGTCTCCCCGATCTTTCTCAGTGAAGGCACTGATGCGAAGGTTGCTGGAGGGCAGGTTGACCCCTTTGTGAGAGCGTATGGGCCCTCCCACGAGGACCTCACAGATTGCCTGGTCCTGCTTTTTTCCCCTGACAATGAGCTGGACCGTCCCGTCGGCAAGGAGAATCTGGTCCCCGACCTCGATGTCTTCCAGCAAATAAGGATATCCCACGGGGATAATCTCCGTTCGGGAAGACTCTCCCGGAGACATGATCACCTGTTCTCCCGTCTCCAGGATCCGCTCTTCTTCCGGTAGATTCCCCAGACGGATTTTAGGTCCCCCCAGGTCCTGGAGGATGGCGATCTCTTTTCCCAGTTCCCTGGACACCCGTCGGAGCGATCGAATCGTTTCCTTGTGGCTCTCTCTGTCGCCATGGGAAAAATTCAGTCGCGCCACATCCATCCCGCTTTCGATGAGCTTTCGCATGCGCTCGGGAGTCTGAGTGTTGGGACCGATTGTACAGACAATCTTGGTCCTGCGAAATTTGGAATGTGTTTCCATGGGACTCCTTGTAAAAAAAACCGGGGCGTTCAACCCCTGAAGAAAGCGCGATTGGATACGAACATTTTGCCGGGATTCAGGATATTGAGAGGATCCAGCGCGTGTTTGATCTTCCACATGGCCTCAAACCCTTCAGCACCCACTTCCCACTGCAAAAAAGGCGATTTGGTGATTCCTATGCCGTGCTCCCCGGAAAGTGTTCCCCCCAGATCCAAAACGGTTCGAAAGAGCTCATGGACGGCCTGCTCGGCTCGGGACAGCTCGTCCCTGTCTTTGCGATCCAGCATGATGTTTGTGTGAATGTTTCCGTCTCCGGCATGGCCGAAACAGACGATCACCAGCCGGTATTTTTCCGCCAGAGAACGAATGGCCCGTATGAGAGCGGGGATTTGAGTCCGGGGAACCGTTACGTCTTCGTTGATCTTTCCGGGCCGAATCTGGCCCAGGGCGGGAGAAATAGCCCGCCGCGCCTGCCAGAGGCGCTCCCGGTCCGAAGGCGTGGCGGCGATCTCCGTTTCGGATGCTTCCGCCTCCCGGCAAATGGTTTCAATGCGTCCGACATCATCGTCCAAAAGCTTATCACGCCCATCCACCTCGATGAGGAGGAGGGCTTCACACTTGATGGGCAACCCCATGTGGAGGTAATTTTCCACCGCTTGGAGGGTGGCCTGGTCGAGGAGCTCAAGGGTGGAAGGAATGATGCGATTTCGTATGATGGTGCAGACGGCGCGGGCTGCGTCATCGATGCGGGGGAAAATAGCCACGAGTGTGCGCACCCCTTCAGGGGCTGGGAGCAGACGCAGGATGATCTTTGTAAAAATCCCCAGAGTGCCTTCTGAGCCCACCAGGAGACGGGTGAGATCATACCCCACGACGCCTTTCATGGTTCGCGTTCCCGTGCGTATGAGATTCCCCGTGGGCAGAACAACCTCCAGCCCCAGAACGTAGTCCCGTGTGACTCCATACTTGACCGCCCGCGGTCCGCCGGCGCACATGGCCACGTTCCCCCCCAGGGTTGAGAAAGGGAGACTTGCGGGGTCCGGAGGATAGAAAAGACCATGCTGTAAAACTCTTTTCTGGAAATCTCCCGTGACCACTCCCGGTTCCACAACGGCTGTCATGTTGTCGGAGTCCACTTCCAGAATGCGGTTCAAACGGTTCAAGGAAATGACAAGTCCACCGCCAACGGGTATGGAGGCCCCGACCATTCCGCTGCCGGCCCCCCGAGGAAAAACGGAGAAGTGGTCCCGGTTGGCCAGCTTGACCAGTGCAGCGACTTCTTCAGCGGTTCCGGGCAGGACGACACAGTCTGGAAGGGCTTTGAGCTTGCTGGCGTCATAGCTGTAGCAGCAGCGTTCCTCGGGGCTGGTGAGAACATTTTCTTTTCCTGCAATTCTCACGAAATCTAAAATTGGGAGTGACCTGCTGCGCATTATTGCCTTATATTGGGTAACGAGAAAAATAAGAGCACTCCAGCATGAGTAGAGTACTCCCTTTACATTCCATCCAACATTTTTAAAAATTATACTGTATCACGCGAGACTGCGCAAGAAACTCGAGTCGGTGGGAGGCGGGCTGACTGCCGAACCCTCAGGAAGCGGCTGCCGCTTTTGCCCGAGAGTACCCAATTTACCAGGGTTTGCTTGACCTGGAAATTTTCCGTATGTTTATATGAAAATGCAGTTTGTGCCGTCCGCGCCCGAAGCCGTTCTGCCGGGAATGAATCCTTACTTGCATTTTCATCCTTTGTTGCGACCGGGCAGATGACTGGGGATGATGCGAAAATGGCTGCTGAAACGATCTTGGAGACCCGATTTGGAAAAATTGGAAAGAGTGGATGATCGCACGCGTATTTTGGTAGTGGATGATGAACAGGGAGCCAGGGATTCTCTCGAAGTTCTGCTGGAAGATCTCTATGAGATCGAGTGTGCCGAGGACGGCCACAGCGCTCTTTCCAAACTCAGGGAGAAGCCTTTTGACGTGGTGCTCCTGGACATCACCATGCCGAAGCTCGATGGCATTGCAACGCTGCGGCGCATCAAGAGCCTGGATGAATCCATCGATGTCATAATGGTTTCCGGGTTGGACCATGCGTCTGAGGCTACGGAATCGCTCAAAAGCGGAGCTTCTGATTACGTGACGAAGCCCTATGAACCGGAGCAGATCCTCAGGGCCATTGAAGATGTTCTCACCAAGCGATCGAAGGAAAGGTCCATTTGTCCTCGGAGCGACCAGACAGTTTTCAGCTTTGGGAGTGTGCAGATCCTCAGTCAGTCGCCGAAGATGCACACCGTCTTTCAGACGATAGAGAAGGTCGCTCGCACGGGAAGCAGCGTCTTGATCACCGGCGAGAGCGGTACGGGCAAAGAATTGATCGCGCGCGCCATTCATGCCAGGAGTCCCAGGGCATCCAAGCCTTTCGTCCCCATCAACTGTGCCGCGATCCCTGCGGATCTGATGGAAAGCGAGCTGTTTGGTCACGAGAAGGGGGCGTTCACAGGTGCATATACCCGAAATATCGGGAAGTTTGAATTCGCTCATGGAGGCAGCCTGTTTTTGGACGAGATTTCGAGCCTCCGAATGGACCTGCAGGCCAAGTTGCTGCGTGTTCTGCAGGAGCGGGAGTTCTGCAGGGTGGGCAGTCATCAGACGATTGGCGTCGATGTACGGATCATCGCTGCAACCAACACGCGGCTCGAGGAAATGGTGAGAGCGGAGAAATTCAGAAGTGACCTTTACTTTCGCCTGAATGTCATCCCAGTCAATCTTCCTCCCCTGCGGGAGCGCAAGGGAGATGTCTCCCTCCTGGTCAAGCACTTTCTAAAAAAATACATCCAAAACTTCCATAAAAAAATCAAAGGAATCCATCGGGATGCCCTGCAAATTCTTGAATCGTACCCATGGCCCGGCAATGTGCGGGAACTGGAAAATCTTGTGGAGCGCCTGGTTGTCATGGGGACCGAAGGCGATTTACTTGCGGAAGAAGACATCACGCTTGACCTCTTGACACCAGAAGTCAACGTGGCCGGGCCGGCTCAGGAGATCATCACCTGCGAGGAGGCTGGCCTTCTGGAGGCTCGACAGAGCTTTGAGCGAGAATTTATCTTGCGTGCCCTCCAGAAATGTCGATGGAATCAAACCGACACCGCCCGACTCCTGAAAATCCATCGAAATACCCTCATGCAAAAGATGAAGCTTATGAACCTACGTGCCCAGGGAGAAACCTAACCGTTCGATTTCCCCATCGCTCCCTTCAGTCCTGTCCCGCTTCGAGAAAAAATTTCCCACTCATTGTCAGTTATGCACACAATCCTGTGCACTGCCCTCTTATATAGGCAATCTATTGACGCTCTTATTATATAAGCGTCTAGAATTATTCAAGACCGCTTTCAGCACCCCATGCTGTGCAAGTTTTTGAATGGAGTTTGCCTTGTGTTTTCCATATATTGGATGGTAATAGCTTATATTTATCAATAATATTAAATATATAATCATTAAAAAGGCTTCATTTTCATCATTGGTACAGCCTTTGCTCTTAGTAGTGATTAATCAAGCACGGAAACTAGTTTGTGTTAATTTAAATAATGCTATGACTTTTATAAGGAAAGGAAAAGTTCAAATGAAAAAACTGGCAATTCAACTATTCATATTCGGAATATTTATGGCAACCCATATTATGCCAGTAATGGCATGCGGTGGTGGTGGTAATTAATATGGATATATAAAAAATTATATTGTAGACTAACATTTATGAAATAGGATTAATAAGATGAAAAAATTAGCATATCAACTGTTCGTTTTGGGGATGTCGGTTGTATCTTATGTTCTTCCTGTCATGGCCTGTGGCGGTGGTGGCAACTAAGTCAATCAAACTAATATCATAATTGTACAGTATGTACTTAAGATATCTGAAAGGGTCAACAAGATGAAAAAATTAGCATATCAGCTGTTCGTGTTGGGAATGTCGGTCGTATCCTATGTACTTCCTGTCATGGCCTGCGGCGGTGGTGGCAACTAAGTCAATCAAACTAATATCATAATTGTACAGTATGTACTTAAGATATCTGAAAGGGTCAACAAGATGAAAAAATTAGCATATCAGCTGTTCGTGTTGGGAATGTCGGTCG